>CALXCA010000019.1 GCA_944386685.1 uncultured Clostridia bacterium
ATTATTTTAGAAATTCTTATATTTCCGTATTGAGTCGAAAAATTTATGCAATTATTAATATATCAAAATTTCTCACTGAACTATAACATTAATGATAGAAATATGTCAAAAAAGCTTGATTTATGCAAAAAGATAATATATAATATATACATAGTTCGCACCTTACTCAAAAGAATAATTATTCAAGGAGTGATAAAATGAGTTCGAAAAAAGGGTTTTTTTACACAATTACAGCATTACATCCAGAAGTTACTGGGTCGTGTTTGCTAGTAACTGTGCATTACCCTGATGGCAATACAATGATGTTTATTGTAGATTGCGGGCTTTTTCAAGAAAAGCCTTATACTCAGCTAAACAACCAAGTATTACCATTCACAAGTTCGAAAATTCAATTTGCATTGATTACACACAATCATGCAGATCATAATGGAAGACTTCCGATATTAATGAAAGAAGGTTTTAAAGGTAAAATTTACACAACAGCAACAACAAAACGACACATGCAATTTTCCCTTTTGGACGATTACAAAATTATGTTGATGAATGCCAAGGAAAAAAAGCAAAATCCTTGGTATAGCGAAACTGACATTCGGAATGCATTGGAATGCACTGAATGTTGCAATTTGGAAGAAACTGTATATGTTAACAAAAATGTAAAAGTTACGTTTTTGGATAATGGACATCTGTTAGGCTCTGCAAGTATTTTTGTTCAGATAAGTTGTTATGGCGAAGAAGACTTAAATATTCTCTTTACAGGAGATTATAAGCCAACATCTATTTGGAAAGAAGTACGCAAAATTCCTGAATGGATAAGAGAACTTCCCAAAACAGTAGTTACAGAATCCACATATGGATATATGGAGAGTAGCGAAGTTGAATGTCATTTTGAGAAAGACATTCCAAAAATTTTGGGAGAAGGTAAGAGTATTACATGCTTTGTATTTGCTCAAGGTAGAGCACAAGAAGTATTGTATTTGCTCAAAAAAATGCAAGAAAGAGGAGAAATTAGCACAAAAATTCCGATTTATTTGGATGGAAATTTGGCACAAATTAATACTAAAATGTACCAAAATTCTGAAGAAATAGATGAAGAAAAAAGGGATTTTCTTCCTGAAAACTTTACCTATGTAAACAAAGAAAATCGGCAAAATGTAATTTCTGACTCTAGGCAAAAAATACTTTTGACTACTTCTGGAATGGCAGACCATGGTCCTGCATGTATTTATGTCCCGGAATTTGTTGCAAGAAAGGATATGGTGTTTTACTTTACCGGGTATGTTTCCAAGGATAGTTTTGCAGACAAAATCAAAAATCCTCAAGAAGGGAAAATAAAAATAAAGGGGATAACTTATGAAGTAAATGTAGATGTTTACAGTACGTCCGAGTTTTCTTCTCATGCAAAAGCTGATGAGATTATTTCCATGCTTAGAGAAGCAGGAAATGTTCAGTTGATTTTGATTAATCATGGACAAAAAGAATCTCAACAAATTTTTGCACAAAAAATTATTGATGCAAGTTTTGTGAAAAAAGTAGAAATACTTAGTGAACATACTGCATTAGTTGGAAAGTTTGGACTAATTAAAATCATGGGCTCGAAACTTTATTGTATTAAGATGCCCAAAGAAGAGAATGCTACGACAAAAAATGAGGGTAGAATTCCTGTAAGAAGAAAGAGCTTTAAAAACTATTTAGTTTGTAGGCACAGGTAATTTAAGAAAGAGGTTGATAGAACTCAAACACAAGAGGTCCCCTATGGGGATCTCTTGTGTTTTATATAAACTGTAACAGACCAAAGAAAAAATAATAAAAATTATTGCAATTTATGTTAATATATGTTACAATAAGCACAGATTAATTTTATGTAAAAATTTAATAATTACAAAAAATCTAAAAACACCTTGTTTTTTTACGAAAAATATGTTATAATAAAATATAGTATTTTAAGAGAGGAGATTCTAAGAAATTAGAATAAATAAATTATGAAAGAATTAATTAAAAATATAAAAGATACACTATCACAATTATTTGGATTTAAGGAAGTAAAAGAAGTAAAAGAATGGAAACAATGTCTAGAGGGATTAGAAAAAAATGGATATTTTACAGCAGAGCAGTTAGAAGCTTTTAAAGAAGCAGATTTAACAACTGCTAATTTAGTAAAGAGCTTAGAAGATGAAGAAAAAGGCAAATCAACAAAAGGCAGACAAAATAAACCTGTTAAGCAAGAAACAAATCCACAAAAACTTCAATCTCAATCTAAAAATAAAGAGAAAACAGAACAACCAAACCCAAAGAAAGGAATAGATTTAGAACATGAATAAAAACTATAAAAAGCTTTTAGCTTTTTATAGTTTTTTCTTATTTCTTTCGTAAAATTTTGCACGCGAACAATGACGAAAATGTTATAAATATATAAAATGTTCGCTATTATTCCACAAAAAAGTAACAAAAAATACATAAAAAAATAAAATAAAAATTTTTTCAAAAAATATTTACAAAAATATTTTTTTTGTATAAAATATAAAAAGAGAGAAGTTAGACATAAGAAAAATTTTTTAAACTTAAGAAAGGGGTACAATCAATGAAAATATTGATGCTAACATGGGAGTATCCACCAAGAGTAGTAGGTGGAATAGCAAGAGTAGTATATGACCTATCACACAGATTAATAAAAGATGGTCATGAAGTAACTGTAATAACATACAGAGATGGGGAAGTTCCTTATTTTGAGGACGACAAAGGAGTAAAAGTTTATAGAGTAGACAATTACATGATACAATCAAATAACTTTATAGACTGGGTTTTACAATTAAACTTTAACATGATTGAAAAGGCAAGTCAAATAATAGGAGAACAAGGAAAATTTGATGCAATACATGCACACGATTGGTTAGTTGCAAGTGCAGCAAAAACATTAAAAAATGCTTTTGATATCCCGATAGTAGCAACAATACATGCCACTGAAGCTGGAAGAAATAGTGGAATTAGAGAACCTCAACAAAAATACATAAATGATACAGAATGGATGTTAACATATGAAGCAAATGAAGTAATAGTAAATAGTAATTACATGAAAAATGAAATACAAAGGCTATTTGGATTACCATTTGAAAAAATAAATGTAATACCAAATGGAGTAAACTTAAATAAATTTTCTGGAATGGATAGAGACTATTCATTTAGAAGAAGATACGCAATGGATAATGAAAAAATAATTCTATTTATGGGAAGGCTAGTATATGAAAAAGGAATTCAAAATCTAATAGCAGCAATGCCAAAAGTACTATCATCATATCATGATGCAAAACTTGTTATAGCAGGAAAAGGTGGAATGCTAGATGAATTAAGAGCACAAGCAGATTATTTAGGAATTTCTAACAAAGTATATTTTGCAGGATATATGAATGGAAAAGATGTAGAAAGAATGTATAAAGCAGCAGATATATCTGTATTTCCAAGTTTGTATGAACCATTTGGAATAGTTGCATTAGAAGGGATGCTAGCAGAACGTCCAATTGTTGTATCAGATGCAGGCGGATTAGGAGAAATAGTAGAACATAGAGTTACAGGAATGAAAAGCTATTGTGGAAATCCAAATTCTATTGCAGATTCTATACTAGAATTATTATTTAATCCAGAACTATGTGCTAATATTGTAAAAAAAGCAAAAACAAAAGTTAAAGAAAACTATAACTGGCAAAAAATAGCACAAGATACACATTTTATATACCAAAAAGCAATATGCGAGAAAATGGCAGAAAGACAAAAAAGACAACTTGAACAAGAAAGAGCAAGAATTGCCAAAAAAGCAAATTCTTCAGAAAAAGAAGTTGCAACAAATATATTACCATTTAAAAAACGCCAAATATTTGCGTAGAACCAAGTTATATAAAAACTTAATTTTAGTTAAATATAAAATAAATTTATATAAAAATATTAAAATAATATATAAAAATAAAATAGTAAGAATTTTCTTGCTATTTTTTTCTTTTTATTATAAAATATAAACGTAAAAAATGTTTATAGGTAGCAATAAAACCTAAATAAAGTACATAAGGTAAGGATTTATATATGGGAAATATAGTATTATTAGATGATTTAACAATAAATAAAATAGCTGCTGGAGAAGTTATAGAAAGACCTGCTTCGGCGGTAAAAGAAATGTTAGAAAATTCTATTGATGCAGGAGCAACAAATATAATTTTAGAAATAAAAAATGGTGGTATATCCTATATTAGAATAACAGATAATGGAAAAGGAATTGCAAATGATGATTTAGACATGGCTTTTGAAAGACATGCAACTAGTAAAATAAGAACAGCTGATGACTTAACAAAAGTAAAATCAATGGGTTTTAGAGGAGAAGCTCTAGCAAGTATTTCGGCAATATCAAAAGTAGAAATGATTTCTAAAACAGTAGACGAACCAAATGGATATAAAATTGTTGTTGAGGGAGGAAAAATATTAGAAAAAACAGAAACAGGGGCACCAGTAGGAACAACAATTATTGTAAAAGATTTATTTTTTAATACACCAGTAAGATATAAATTTTTAAGAAAAGATTTTACAGAAGCAGGATATATAGAAGATGCAGTATCTAGAGTAGCATTATCACATCCAGAAGTTGCAATTAAATTAATAAATTCAGGAAGAACAGTTATACAAACAAATGGAAGTGGAGATTTAAAAAATGTAATATATAGTATATATGGAAAAGATATAGCAAATTCAATTATTGATGTTAACTATACATTAGATGATATACATATTTTTGGAGTAATAGGAAAGCCAGAAATAGCACGTTCTAATAGAGCTAACCAAATATTTTTTATAAATAAAAGATATGTAAAAGACAAAACATTAACATCAGCAGTAGAAAAAGCATATAAAGATTTAATTCCATTTGGAAAATTTGCATTTGCAGTGTTAAATATAGAAATGAACCCAAGTAAGGTTGATGTAAATGTTCATCCTGCAAAATTAGAAGTAAGATTTGAAGATGAAAATATAATATTTAAAGCAGTTTATCATGCAATAAAAGAAAATATAACAAAAGAAGAAGTAAATACATTTGAAAAAGAAGAAAATAATTTTTTAAATGAAAATAAAGAAAAAAATAATACAAATAAAAATAATAGCTTTGATATAAATAAAGAAACATATAATACAAATAAAAATAATAGTTTTGATATAAATAAAGAAATAGATAATACAAATAAAAATAGCAGTTTTGATATATTTAATAAAAATAAGCCAGAAGAAAACAAAACAAATAATAATGAAGCTCTATTGCAAAGCCAAGAAGTTTTAAAAAAATTACAAGAGATAAAAGAAAAAATATTACAAGAAAACAGTGAATTTAAAGTTAATAATAATTTTATTAATTATGAAGAAAATAATGCTTACATAAAAAATACTGAAGAAGAAAGTAGAGAAGAAAATAATAACATAAAAAATATTGCAGAAGAAAGTAGAGAAGAAAATAATAATATAAAAAATACTGAAGAAGAAAGCAGAGAAGAAAATAATAACATAAAAAATACTGAAGACGAAAATAAAAAAATAAATAATGAGTTAAAAAATACTGAAGAACAAAAAATAGAACCTAAAGGTGGAATAATTGAAGATATATTTAACAGTAGATTTAATAACAATTTAAATAATTTCAATGTTAAAGAAGTTCCAAAAGAAGAAGTAAAAAAAGAAGAAAACATATTAGAATTAGATAATAATAAAAATCAAGAAAATCAAATTAAATTAGAAGAAGAAAGTACTAATTACCAAAATACAAGCTATACTCCAGAATTTGAAGATATGTATATGAAAATGTTTGGAACAAAACCAATAAAAGAAGAGATTAAGAATGATGAAGAGCAAAAAAATCAAGATAATATGGAAAATTTAGAAGATGTAGTAAGTAATCCAGAAAACATTTCTATATTTGATAATAATACAGAAATACAAAAAATTGATTATAAATTTATTGGAATTGTATTTGATAAATATGCAATATTTGAAATTAAAAATGAAATATACTTTTTAGATATATATCTAGCACAAGAAAGAATATTATATGAATCAATAAAAAATAATATTAAAGAAAATAATGAAAATAGTATAAATTCACAATTATTATTAATACCAGATGTTATTACATTATCTCGCAAAGAAATGGAAATAGTAAAAGATAATTCAGATATATTTAAAAAAATAGGATTTATATATGATGATTTTGGGGAAAATACAATAAAACTTACAGAAGTTCCAGAGATTTGTGCAGATTTAGAAACACAAGAATTATTTTTAGAAATACTAAGTAAAATAAACTCTGTTGCAAGAACTCAAAAAGAAGAGATAGAGCAAAAAATTATACAAATTATAGCAGAAAATGTTATAAAAAAATATGATGTTTTAAAAGAACAAGAAGAAATAAAAACTTTAATGGATAGATTATTATCACTTAAAAATCCATTTATAACAGAAAGCGGAATATCTATAGCAATGAAAATAACAAAATATGATATAGAAAGAAAATTTGCAAGAAAATAAAAATTAATAATAATTTAAATAATAAGAATATGTTACAGTTCAGTAGGAAATTTTGATATATTAATAATTGCATAAATTTTTCGACTCAATATAGCAATAAAAATAAAAAACGAAAGGAAAAAATAATGACAATATTTATAACACTAATTTCAATTATATTGTTTATAATATTAATTGCATTAATATGGAATAGATTAAGTGATTTAGAGCCAAATCAAAAGATATTAACCTGTATAGCATCTGTAAGTATATGTATAGTATTTACATTAATTATTTTTTCTATATCATCAAATGGAATAGAATATATAAATAAAGAGCAAAAGTCAATTATAACAAGAACTTTTGTTGCAATATTTGCACCAATCAATGGAATAATTTTTATTCCATATCTAGCCAAAATAAGAAGTGAAGCACAATGTGGAAATATTGATAAAAAGCAAACCAAAAGAAGACTAATAATATTATTGATACTATTAATTTTAGGAACGATTATAGAAATAAATTATTTTAAAAGTATACAATTAGGAATTATAGATTATTCAAACTAAATATAAGGAAAGGAAAATGTATTAATACGAGTAAAACGTAGAAGATACTAAAAAGTAAAATGCAAAAAGTAATAGTTATATGTGGTCCAACTGCATCAGGAAAAACAAAATTATCTATAGAATTAGCAAAAAAAATTAATGGGGAAATTGTATCATGCGATTCTATGCAAATTTATAAAGACATGAATATTGGAACAGCAAAACCAACATTTGAAGAAATGCAAGGAATAAAACATTATTTAATAGACTTTATTTCTCCAGATAAAAGATATAGTGTTGCAGAATATAAAATTGATGCAGAAAAAGCAATTGAAGAGATTTTAAATAAAGGAAAAATACCAATTGTTGTTGGAGGAACAGGTTTATATATAGATACAATTATTTATGGAATAGAATATCCTAAAATTGAATTTGATGATAAATATAGAAAAGAATTAGAAAAAAGAGAAAAAAAAGAAGGGCTAATAAAATTATATGAAGAAGCAAAACAAATAGATGAAGAAGCAATAAAAAAGATAAGTATAAATGATAAAAAAAGAATTCTAAGAATTTTGGAGATTTATCATGCAACAGGAAAAAACAAAACAGAACAAGAAATAATATCAAGAGAAAAAGGACCTAAATTTGATTACAAAGTTTTTGCAATAAATATGGATAGAGAAAAACTATATGAGAGAATTAATAAAAGAGTTGATATTATGATAGATAATGGTCTAATAGATGAAGTAAAAAAATTATTAAATAAATACAAAGAATTTCCAACTGCAATGCAAGGATTAGGATATAAAGAAGTAAAAGAATATTTAGAAAATAAAATTTCTAAAGAAGAAATGATTGAAAAAATAAAGCAAGAAAGTAGAAGATATGCAAAAAGACAAATAACATGGTTTAAAAAGAATAAACAAACAATATGGATAAATGGACTTAATAAAATTGAAGATAATATAAATTTAATATTAAATTCAAGTGGTATTTAATCGTTTGCCTATAGTAAAAGGAGATGAGAAAAACGAAGAAACTTAAGAAAATAATAGCTATAATTGTAATATCTGTAGTACTTATATATGTTGTTTATGCAATAATTCTATTATTGTTAAATCCTAATAATGTGTATATTTTAACAAAAGGAGAATTATATGCTGAAGACGAGACTGTAGGATATATAATTAGAGACGAAAAAGTAATAAAAGATGATGAAAATACAAATGGAATATATAAAATTGCAACAGAAGGTCAAAAAGTAGCTAAAGATGAATATGTTTTTAGATATTATAAAGAAAGTGAAAAAGAGTTAACAGACCAAATAGATGAAATAGACTATAAAATTCAAGAATTACTGGAACAAGAAAAAATTACACCATCAGCAGATATCAAAGTAATAGAAAATCAAATAGAAGAAAAATTAATAAACCTTAATTCATTATTTAATTACCAAGAAATTATAGAATATAAAAATAATATTGAAGAACTTATTTCTAAAAAAGTTAATCATATTAGTCAACTTACAAGTAACAATGAAATAAAAAAATTAATACAACAAAGAAATGAATATGAAAACCAATTAAAAAATGGCGCATCATACAAAACGGCAACCATAAGTGGAGTAGTTTCTTATAAAGTTGATGGATTAGAAGATCAGTTAAAACCAGACAATTTAGCAAATATTACAGATACATATCTAGAGAGTCTAGATCTTAAAACAGGACAAATTATATCAAGTAGTACAGAATATGGTAAAGTAATTGATAATTTTAAATGTTATATAGCAGTAATTATAAATTCTGAATTAGCACAACAAGCAAAAATAGGAGACAAGGTGACACTTAGAATTTCTACAACAGAAGAAGATGAGGCAGAAATTGTACAAATAAATGAAGGAAGCGGAACCAGAACAATTATATTTGAATTAAATAATATGTCTCAAAACTTAATTAATTATAGAAAAATTGCAGTAGATATTATTTGGTGGCAAAAATCAGGATACAAAGTACCAAATCAAGCAATTATTACTAAAAATGTAAATGGACAAGATTTAAATTATATTATAAGAAATAAAAATGGAGTTCAAACAGAAATTCTAGTAAAAGTGGAAAAACAAAATGATAAATTTTCGATTATATCATCATATGAAACAAAGGAACTTCAAGAATTAGGATTTAATGAAGATGATATAAAGAATTATAAAAAAATATCAAATTATGATGAAATAATTTTAAACAATGATAAAAAATGATGTTTAGATTTGTTAAAAATAAAATCTAAGCAAATTATTACAAGAATATTACAAACATATTAAATTTTTATAACACGAGTAAAAACTATTGACAAATAGAGAAAAAAGTTAGATACTATAAACAGATTTTTAAAGTTATATCCATACTTATGTAGATTTAACTTATATAAAACAATATGTAAAATATTAGGAGGTTTAGAAAAATGGCAGGAGCTATAATGGACAAAATTTGGGGAGTAATTGGAATGAATAATAATAATCAATCAGAGGCAGAAGAACCAGACAATGATGATTATGATGTAGATACATATGACAATTATGAAGAAGAAGAGGAAGATAGAAAATTTTTTGGAAGAAAAGGAAAAGTTGTACCTATATCACAAGCACAATCTGTGAAAATGGTTATATCACAACCAACTTCTTTTGAACAATCTGAAGAAATATGTAGTTTATTAAAAGAAAAAAAATCAGTTATAGTAAATTTAGAATATGTAAGTAAAGAAGTTGCTAGAAGAATAGTAGACTTTATTAGTGGTGGAGTTTATGCATTAGATGGGCATATTCAAAAAATATCAAATTCAATATTTTTAATAGCACCAACAAATTATGAAATTACAAATGAGATGGCAAGAGAAGAAATAAAAAATAAATTATCTGTTTCTTGGCTAAAAAATAATAACATAAACTAAAACTTGCAGAATGGAGGGCTCTAACATGATTACACCTTTAGATATTGAAAATAAAAGATTTAGTAAACAAGTTGTAAATGGATATAATGTAGAAGATGTAGATGATTTTTTAGATGAACTTGTTGAAGATTATGGAAAAAATTATAAAGATTTGGCAGAAGCAAATGAAAAAATTGAAAAATTAACAAATGATTTAGAGCAATATAGAAACATAGAAGCAACATTAAAAAATACATTAGTTGTTGCACAATCAACAGCTGATGAAGTAAAAAGTGTTGCAAAACAACAAGCAGAGCAAATTATAAATGATGCCAAAGCACAAGCAGAAGAAATTTTAAAACAAGCAAAAGGGAATTCAGAACGTAGATTAACAGAAATAGAACAACAAATATCAATAAAAGAAAGAAGAATGGAAGAAGTAAAAAAACAATTTGATGTTTATAAAGCAAAGATGGAATCACTTTTGATTTCACAAGAAGAATTAATTAAAGAAATAAATAAAGATGATGAATAAAATTTTTAGATAGGGGAAATTAAATATGATACAAAAGAAATCAAAAAGAGGAGTTACATTAATAGCTCTTGTAATTACTATAGTAGTTGTATTTATTATTGCTGGTATTTCTATATCAGCCATAACAGGTCAAATGAATGGAATTACAAAAGGAGAAGAAACAAAAACAGAAGTAAATGTTGATGAAGAAAGAAACGCACTTAGTATAGTTGTACAGGAAACTATGAATTCTAATAATAAGGGAGAAATAGAAGAAGAACCATTAAGAAACCATTTAGATGAACATATTTATCCTGAAAATTATACAAATTTTGAACATAGAGAAGAAAGCCGTTCATACATATTACAAATGGTGCCAACACAAAATTGGTATACAATAACAAAAGATGGAGAAATTTTAGATGGTATTGTAAATTTACCAATGATAGTTCTAGACAAAGATAATGCAGAACTAAATTGGAGAGAAACATTACAATTAAATGCGATAATGAGATCAGATGAGGGGGATACTCCTATAACTGATGCAATATGGAGAAGTGACGATTTATCAATAATAGTTGTTGACGATAATGGTTTAGTTACTGCTCAAGAAAAAAGTGGTGTTGCAACTGTAACTGTTGAAAAAGATGGATTAAAAGCAGACTGTGTTATAGTAGTTAAAAATACAGTAACAATGTTAGAATTAAGTGAATCAGATGTTACTATAGATTTAAGTGTAGAAAAGACACATCAAGTAACTGGAAAATATTATCCAGAAGATGCTGATACAGGAATAAATTTAACTTATACAATAGCAGATACTAGTATAGCAACAGTAGACCAAAATGGACTAATAACAGGTTTAAAGAATGGTGAAACAGAATTAACTTTATCTAATGATATGGGAATTTCAACAAAAGCAACTATAAAGGTTGTTACATCTCCTACAGGAATTAAATTAGATAGAGAATCAGTTACAACTACAGGATCATTCCAATTACATGCTACTATTATACCAGAAACAGCAAATGTAAATACTGATTTAACATGGTCAAGTTCAAATAATAGAATTGTGAAAGTTGATGATTCTGGATATGTCAGAAAAGCTGGAAGTGGATATGCTGTTATAACTGTAAAAACAGAAAATGGAAAAACTGCAACTTGCCAGGTAACAATAAAATCTACAAATACAAATAGACCATCTGGAGGAGGAGGATCTTCTGGTGGAGGTGGATCATCTTCCGGAGGTGGAGGATCAAGTTCAGGATCAAGTGGATCAGGAGGAAGTTCAAGCTCTTCAAGTAGTGGAGGATTTTTGGGAGAGGCAATTATAGCAGTAGGTGCAGGTGCAGGAATTGGAGCTGCTGTAGCAGGACCTGTTGGTGCAGTTGTTGGTGGAATTATAGGAGCAATTGGAGCAATTGGCTCATGGCTTGGATTCTAAAAAATATTATTTTTAATTAAATAAAAAAACAATAATTGTATTTTAAAACCACTAAAGTTTTTTATTACAATTATTGTTTTTATTTTTTATTTACTAAAATAATGAAATATGTTTTTTTATTAATTTATCAATATTTTCATGATAATATTGAATTAAGAAATCAATTTCATTCTGCGTTATATAACCTTTTGACATAGGTATTTTTAAATATTGAACATTATATAACTCAAATGCTTCTTCAGGAATGTATTGTTCAAAGTCTTCATAAGTAAATAATCCATATTTATCTACATCTGCTTCCATTTTTTCTTGATTATAGCTAATTGTTTCTCTATCAATTTCAAAAATATTGCAGAATTCTTCTATCATTGCTGAAACTGATAATATATCATTTGTGAAGCATGTTAAATGTTTATTTGTTACAACTTCATAAACACCAGTATATTTTTCTTCTATTATTACATTAACTAATTGTATTTTTTCTAATTGATTATTAGAAGTTTGTTTTACAAAATGATGTCCTATATATTCTTTATAATTTGTCTCAGTTAATGAAATGTATTTATTTAATTCAATATCATAGAATCCATGGTCTTTTATTATTTCTATATCTGTTCCATCTGAGAAATATGCATGTATTATTTTGTGTTTACTATGTTCTCCATCATGATTTATTATATATCCTATACTTGCTTCATCATATTCTCCTGTAAACATATTCCATACAAGTAATGTTTCATCACCTGTTAAATCTTCAACTTTTACTTTTTCTCCATTTGCTAGAGTTATTAATGTTCCATCTGCAACACAACTTGACCCTCCAGAACTAGAAGAACTACTTGAGCTTGAACTTGAGCTTGATGAACTACTAGATGAGCTTGATGAAGAGCTTGAGCCTTTATTGCTAGATGTATTTCCTGTTGCCCACGCTACTAAACCAGCTACAGCACCAATTACACCACCAACAACAGCACCTACTGGACCTGCTACAGCTGCACCTATTTGTGCTCCTGTATAAGTTAAAACAACTTCATCTACCCATGGAAATGCTCCATTACTATTATTAGAACTTGAACTTCCTCCTGATCCACTTGATCATACTTAAATTTTAGAACAAATACAAATTAATATTTATATGTAAAAAACTACTTTGCACAAACAAATACAAATTAATTGGCAGTAAAAGAATATATTCAGATTGCATACAATTTATGTTGACAAATAGAAAACTAAAATATATAATTTTTTAAATCTAAAAGTATTATAAATAATATCAAATTTTGCAAAAATAATTTACAAATTTATATAATTTAGGAAAGGAATGAAGTTTAATATGAGAACTAAAAAATATATGTTAATAGCATATATTATAAACATTAGAAAAAATATTAAATTAAAAAAAGAAAAGAAAACTATAATTAGCATTGCACAAGAAATAGAAGAATATAAATATAAAATAGGAAAAACTAAAGATAATTCATATTTAACAAATATTGCTACATTGGAAAGGATTAAAAAAAGTGACTTTGCTAATATTTCAATAAATAAAGTAACCAAAGTTCAAATAGAAGAATTTTTACAAAAAGAAAGAATAAAATCTAATGCAACAATAAAAAAA
This sequence comes from uncultured Clostridia bacterium, assembly GCA_944386685.1. Lineage (GTDB taxonomy): Bacteria > Bacillota > Clostridia > TANB77 > CAG-508 > CAG-269. Next base: position 13,572 of record CALXCA010000019.1, read on the forward strand.
GAGTATAGAATGCTAAAACATGTATATGAATATGCAAAATATAATAATTATATTTCAAATAACTATTTTGAGGGAATTAATTCAATTGAGAAACCTAAAAGTTTTAAAGAAGATAGGGATGTTATTGCACTTACAATCTTTGAACAAAACAAATTAGAAAATTATTTAAAAAAACATGAGTCAAAATTTAATAATATTATATTATTATGTCTATACACAGGTATGAGAATAGGAGAAGTTTTAGCTTTAAATTATGAAGAAGATATTGATTTTGAAAACAAAATGATAAAAATTACAAAAACATTAACAAAAAATATAAATAAAAAAACAATTATAGGACCAACAAAAACAAAATGTGGAAAAAGAAATATAGAAATAAATGAATTAACAGAGGAAATTATAAAAAATTCTTTAAAAAACAAAATTGAAAATAAAAATAAAGTTTTATATTGTAAAAATGATGGACAACTATATGCAGATAATACAATAAATTCAGCATTTAAACGAATATGTAAAAAAGCTGGTATTGATAGAAATGTAAATACACATATGTTAAGACATACATTTGCAACTAGATGCATAGAAGCTGGTGTAGATTTGCCTGTATTACAAAAAATAATGGGACATGCCAATATATATACAACCATTGATATTTATGGTGATATCTTTAATTATTATAAACAAGAAGAAACTAAAAAGGTAATAGAATATTTAAAAAGAAAAGAAATGCTTTTGGCATAAAAGAGTAAGATTAGGCTTAAATATTACGAAATTGTTAAATGTATGTTACAATTTCGTTAATACTATTGACAATATACAAAAAAAGTATAAAATAATTATATATAAAATGCATAAGAAAGGTAAATTCAAAAATAATGAGAATAATAAGTGGAACTGCAAGAGGAACAAAACTATATACACTAGATGGTTTAGAAACAAGACCAACATTAGATAGAGTAAAAGAATCTTTATTTAATATTATACAAAGCGAAATAAAAGATAGTGTAGTTTTAGACTTATTCTCAGGAAGTGGTGCAATAGGATTAGAATTATTAAGTAGAGGAGCAAAAAAAGCTATTTTATGTGATAAATCTAAAGAAGCAATACAAATTATAAATAAAAATGTTCAAAAAACACATTTACAAGATAAAGCAGAAATATATAATATGGACTTTAAAACAGCCATCAAAAAGCTAAAAAATCAAGAATTTGATATTATTTATATTGACCCACCATATGTAACAGACTATGTTAAAATTGCAATAGAAGAAATAGTAAAAAACAAATTAGTTAACACTAACACAAAAATAATTATAGAAACAGATGATGAAGAAAGAATATTAAAACAAATAGAAAATATAAATGTTAAAGTAGTTGATAAAAGAAAATATGGAAGAGCTACTATAATATTCTTAGAATACATTAGAACTGATACCTAGAAAGGGGTAGAATATGGAAATATTTACATTATTAGAAACATTAGAAGATATTTTAGAAAATAGTAAAGGCTTACCTTTTACAAGTAAAACAATGGTAGATAAAGATGAGATACTTGATATTATTAAAGAAATTCGAATAAAACTACCAGATGAATTAAAACAAGCAAAATGGGTAAAAGAAGAAAGACAAAGAATATTAGCAGAAGCTCAAAAAGAAGCAGATGGAATTGTAAAAGAAGCAGAAAATAGAATTATAGCAATGATTGATGAACACGAAATAACAAGAAAAGCATATGAACAAAAAGCAGAAATAATAGAAACAGCAAATGAAATGTCTAGAGAAATATCTCAAGGAACAAAAGAATATGCAAATAGTTTATTAAATTCTACAGAAAGTGTTCTTACAGATGCATTATCTAAATTAGAAAAAGATATTAGTGAAGCAGCAAATATGATGCAAATGTCATTAGAAGGAACAATAAAAACTATTCAAAACAGTAAAAAAGAATTACAATAAAAGGGGGACACCCCTTATGTTATATTACATAAGGTTGTGTCCTTATTTTAAGATTTTATAAAAATATGTAACTAAATAAACTAAAATAAAAACTAATTTTATATACAAATTTATATACAATAAAAAATCTTTAATTAATAAAAATTACATTATTATTGTTTATTTAAAGAGAGGAATGTGATAAATTGTGGCTAAAAAAAGAAGTAAAAAAAAGAAAAAGCAAAATAATACTCAAGATATTGGCTTAGTACTTGTAATTATTTTAAGTATATTATTAACAGTTTTAATATATACTCAATCAGGGACAGTTGGAATTGCATTAAGTGATTTTTTTGGTGGAATGTTTGGATTTTTAAAATATATTTTACCAATAGGGTCTTTTGCAGTAGCAATAAAAATGGCTTGTGTTGACGAAGATGGCTATATATCATCAAAAATTTTTCAGTATACATTATTATTAATATTTATAGCTGTAATATTAAGTGTTATTCAAATATATAACGGAGAAATAAATATAGAACAAAATATATCAGAAATTGTAAAAGACGCATATCAACTTGGAGAAAATAATATTGGAGGAGGAGCATTAGGAACAATTGCAGCAGTTCCACTATTTAAGTTATTTGGAAAAATTGGTACAATTATATTAAGTATAGGTGCAGCAATTATTTTATTTGCAACAACATTTGGAATAAATGTATCAGAAATTATAAGAAATATGATGCAAAATGCTGTTGATAATAGTAAAGAAAAACATGAACAAAAACTAGAAGAAAGAGAAGAAAAAAATAATAGAAGAAGAGAAAAAATTGCTGTTGCAAGAGAACAAGCGGAAAAAGAAAAATTAACCTTAAAAGAAAAGAAAGCAAAATTAAGAGAAGAAAATAGAAGAGCTTATTTAGATGTAGATGACCAAGAAAAAGAAGAACAAATAAAAATTAATTTAAATGGAAGAATAAATTCAGAAAACCAACAACCAGCATCAGAGCCAGATTTTATAGAAAATGATTTATTTAAAAAAGAGGAAGAAAAAAAAGAAGACAAAACAAAACAAGTTTTACAATTAGAACATGCAATATCTGTTGAAGATGAAAATTATCAATACCCACCAATAGAATTATTAAGTAAAGGTGAGAAAAAAGCAATAAAAGGTGGAGCTAAGGCGCTAGCAGATGTTGCAACAAAATTACAAAAAACTTTATATAGTTTTGGAGTACAAGCAAAAGTAGAAAATGTTACAGTTGGACCTGCTATAACAAGATATGAATTAAAACCAGCAGAGGGAGTTCGCGTTAGTAAAATTGCAAATTTAGCTGATGATATAGCATTAAATTTAGCAGCAGAAACTATTAGAATAGAAGCTCCAATTCCAGGAAAACAAGCTGTTGGAATAGAAGTACCAAATCAAGAAAAAGAAATGGTACATTTAAGAGAAGTATTAGAAAGTGATGAATTTGAAGATAGTAAATCTAAAATGAGTGTAGCACTTGGAAAAGATGTTGCAGGAAAAGTAATAATTGCAGATATGGCAAAAATGCCACATACATTAATTGCTGGTTCAACAGGTTCTGGTAAGAGTGTTTGTATTAATACAATAATAACAAGTATTATTTATAAGGCAAAACCAAGTGAGGTTAAACTTGTTATGGTTGATCCAAAAGTAGTTGAATTATCTGTTTATAATGGTATACCACATTTATTAATTCCAGTTGTTACAGACCCAAAAAAAGCAGCAGGGGCTTTGGCATGGGCAGTACAAGAAATGGATAATAGATATAATTTGTTTGCACAAAAAGGTGTTAGAGATTTAAAAGGATATAATGCATTAGTAGAAAAAGAAGAAGGAACGGGAAAATTACCACAAATATTAATTATTATAGATGAGTTAGCAGATTTAATGATGGTTGCAGCAAAAGATGTAGAAGATTCTATATGCCGTTTAGCACAAAAGGCAAGAGCTGCTGGAATGCATTTAATAATTGCTACACAAAGACCTTCTGTTGATGTTATTACAGGTATTATTAAAGCAAATATTCCATCAAGAATAGCATTTGCGGTATCATCACAAGTAGATTCTAGAACAATACTAGATCAGGTTGGAGCAGAAAAACTATTAGGAAAAGGTGATATGTTGTTTTATCCAACAGGTGCAACAAAACCAACAAGAATACAAGGTGCATTTGTATCTGATGAAGAAGTAGAAAAAATAGTTTCATTTGTTAAGTCAAATGGAGAGGCTACATATAATGAAGATATTTTAGATACAATAGAAAATAGTGGTAAACCAGATAAAGAAATTCAAGAAGTTAATTCTAAAGAATCTGGAGATAAAACAGATGAACATTTAATGGAAGCTATTGAACTAGTAATAGAAACTGGTCAAGCATCTACATCATTTATTCAAAGAAGATTTAATGTTGGATATGCACGTGCAGGAAGAATAATTGACCAAATGGAAGAAAGAGGAGTTATTTCTGGATATCAAGGTAGCAAGCCACGTCAAGTATTAATGTCAAAAGAACAATGGGAAGAACTTAAAATGGGAACAGCACCTGTAGAAGAAAATGTAAATTAACAAAAGAAAGGTGGGGAAGATTTTATGCTAGACAAAATAAGAAAAATGGATAGAAATGAAGCTTTAGAGATGGTTTTAGAACAAAAAGATATTGACGAAAAGACAAAAAATCTTCTCCAAGGAATTTTATATAAAATAGAAGTATCTTATAGTGATTATAAAAAAGCAAAAGTAATAAATAAAACCGAAAAACAATATATAGATGAAATAATTGGAAATATTAATAAAAAATGCAATAAAATAATCACAATAAGCTTTAATGATAAGATTGAAAACTCAGAAATAATGGAACAATTAGAAAAAAACAAATTTTATGTTGATGAAAAACAAATTATTACATATCCAATAGAAGAAAAATTATTATATGCTATAGAAAAAAGTATAAATAAGAAAAAAATTGTAAGTGGAAAATATGGTATATTTGCAAATACTATTTCAAATTTTATTATAACTGGTAAAAATATTGATAGAGTAGAAGTTTTAAGAGATTTTAATGGTTGGTCATGGACAACAATAAAACAAGAAATAGAAAATATAAAAGCAAATTTAGTTTATCAAACATTGCAGATATTGTTTGGTGAAGAATTTATGCAAAATTGGACATTAGACACAGATGGAATTATTGGATATTTTGAGATTTTAAAAACTAAGATAAGTGAAAAATATGGTGAAGATATTTCAGAAAAATTTGAAAAAATACTAGAAAAAATATCAATATTAAATGAAACAAAATTTGACTATAATTTTAAAAAAGAAAATATAAAAAAATTAAATGAATTACAAGAAAAAATTAAATTAATGAATATTGTTCCTGAATATGTTACTGCACAAACAGAAGAAAAGAAAAAAATAGAAAAAGAAATTGCTGAGCAACAAAAATTTTTAAACTCTGAAAAATTGGTACTAGAAGAATACAACAAAATGAATAAAAAGGCAGAACTACAAAATAAAATAATAAGTATAAATGCAATAAAAAAGAAAATAAGATTAGAAATATTAGAATTATTAAATAAAATTGAAGAAATAAATAATGGCTTAATGCCCAATAATTTTATGCAATTAAAAGAACAAATTAGTAAAGACAAATATTTATATGAAACAATTTATTATACAAAAGATGAAGAAGATGATTTATATATTGAATTTGAGAAGATTTTCTTACAATGTTTTGAAAGACAAATAAAAGATGCAAAATCAGAGGATTTAATAAAATTAATATACAAATTTAGATATTTTAATTTATTACCATTTGATGAACTAAGAGCAATAAAAGAAATAAATGAGCTAGAAGAAAAAACTACAGAAATAAAAAAAGAATTATTAAAACAAGCAAAAAAATTAAAAATTATTTCAAATAATGTTCCATTCGAAGTTTGGACTCATATTTTTGAAACTAGAATAATAGAACTTAACCAATTATATTATAAAATTTTTAATGAATATGATAAAAAATATGTTCAAATTTTTGATGAAAAAATATCAGAAGAAAAATTTTTAATAAATAATATTGAAAAAAATAAACTAAATAAAAAGATAAAAATATTTATTTAAAGCACAAATGATATTAAAATATATAAAAAGAAAAATGTCTGCTATTAAAAAAAGAGCTTTGGCTCAAACAGAATTAATTATTAATATAATAATTTGTGCTTTTGGGAAGGATAATTAATATATGAAAATTACTTTTTTAGGTGCAACACAAATTGTAACAGGCTCAAATTTTTTAGTTGAAGCCGCAGGAAAAAGATTTATAGTAGACTGTGGAATGTATCAAGGAAAAGCACAATTAGAGGAACAAAATTTTAGAGAATTTGACTATAATCCAGCAGAGTTAGATTTTATGTTATTAACACATGCACATATAGATCACTCTGGTAGAATTCCTAAATTATATAATGAGGGTTTTAAAGGACCAATTTATGCACATAAAGCAACATGTGATTTGTGTAGTATAATGTTACCAGATAGTGGACATATACAAGAAATGGAAGCTGAATGGAAAAATAAAAAAAGAATAAGAAAAGGTGAAGAACCTAGACCACCACTTTATACAGCTGATGATGCTACAAAATGTATGGAAATATTTGTGCCAGTAAAATATGATGAAATAATTCAAGTTGATGAAAATATATTTGTTCGTTTTAATGATGCAGGACATATGTTAGGTTCAAGTATAATAGAGGTTTGGGCTAAAGAAGATGGAAAGCAAACAAAGGCTGTTTTTTCTGGAGATATTGGAAATAATGATATACCACTTTTATCAGAACCAACAATGATAGATTCTTGTGATTATTTAGTTATGGAATCTACATATGGAAGTAGACTTCATATGCGTAATGACCAAAAAGCAGAATTATTTTTGGATATTGTATCTGAAACAATTGATAATGGAGGAACAGTTGTAATTCCATCATTTGCAGTTGGAAGAACACAAGAAATTTTATATGAAATTAATAAAATAAAAGAAAATAGACATGACGAAGAATTTATGAGAAAATATGAAACATTAATGAAAGTTCCTGTATATGTGGATAGTCCTCTTGCAATATCTGCAACACAGATATTTAGAGAAAATACAGAATTATTTGAACAAGAAGTACAAGAAGAAATGAACAGAGGAAATAATCCATTAGAATTTCCAGGATTAAAGTTTACACAAACAGCTGATGAATCTAAAGCTTTAAACGAAAGTACAGAACCATCAATTATAATTTCTGCAAGTGGAATGTGTGATGTTGGAAGAATAAAACATCATTTAAAACATAATATTTGGAATCCAAAAAGTACAATACTTTTTGTAGGATATCAAGCACCTGGAACACTAGGATATGAAATAGTTAATGGTGCAAAAAAAGTTACAATATTTGGAGAAGAATTTGCAGTAAATGCAAGAATTGAATATATAGAGGGATATTCTGGACATGCAGACCAAGATGGTTTAATGAATTTTATTTATTCATTTTATTCAAAACCAAAACATATATTTTTAGTACATGGTGAAGAAGATTCACAAGAAACATTAAGAAATAAAATTTTAGAAGAAACAGGAATAGGGGTATCTATTCCAGAATATGGAGAGACATATCAATTAGACGATGAATTAAGAATAACTAATAAGATTAAATTAGGAAAATCTGAATTATTGAGAAGAGAAGTTATGAATAGATTAGAAAAATTACATGATGAATTTGAAGATATGCAAATTATGGTTAAAGAAGATGTTGGAAGTAATGAACTTCGTGATGAAGATATATTCAGAATTAATGAAAAAATTAAAGATTTGGAAAAACAAATTTTATATGTTATAGAGGGTTAAAATTCAATAAATTATAAGCTTTTTTGAATTGTTAAAATTGTAATAACTTATATTATTGAAAATACTAGAATAACAAACATTTAAAATTAAAGAAACAAGAGAAAAGAAAGGGAAAAATAACAATGGACAAATATTTAAATGAAGCGATTATAGGTAATGGAAGAATACTTGCAACATATTCTTATAAAGGAGAAATGCTAAGATTATCATATCCAAATTGTGATAACAGACAATACTTAAATTATTTTCACACTGGAGTAAAAGTAAATGACTCAAATATAATTTATTTACATGATGATATTAATAATACATATGTACAATATTATGATGTAGACACAAACATTTTAAATACAGAAATAACAAATACATATTTTAATTTAAAAATTGTGCAAACAGATTTTGTGTCTATAAAAGAAGATGTATTAATAAAAAAATATTCTTTTATTAATGAAAGTAATATAGAACAAGATGTAAAGTTCTTAATACATTCAGAATTATTATCAGATCAAAATAATTTTATTAGCGGACTAGAAATTGATAATGGGATGGTACAATTTGCACATGACTTTTCTGTTGCAACTTTTGCTAAGGGAGAAAATCCATTTATTTGTCAAATAAATAATAGTAATAATAATTTTTATACAGGAATTATAGGTGGAAAAGATTATATTGGAATGTCTAAAGATTCAAGCATAAGTTTTGATTTAGGTGTAATTCATCCTGGTGAAAGAAAAGATATAGATATATGTATATGTATTGATGAATACAAAAAAACTATGAATAAATTTATAGATGAAATAGAGAGAATTAAAAAAATTGATTTTGCTAAAGAATATAATGATGTAAAAGCATATTGGAGAAAATATGTAAAAGAACATGATGGATTAAAACTAAGTGAACCACAAAATAGTTATGAAGAAAAAATGGTACAAATATATAAAAGAAGTATATTGTTATTTCCACTATTAACAAATCAAGAAACTGGTGGAATTATTGCAGGAGCCGAAGTAGATGAACATTTAACTCAATGTGGTAGATATGGATATTGCTGGCCAAGAGATGCAGTATTTATTACAAAAGCATTAGATATACTAAAAATGACGGATGTAACAGAAAAATTTTATAATAAGTTTTGTAAAATAACACAAAGTAAAAATGGAATGTGGGAGCAACGTTTTTATACAGATGGTAGATTAGCTCCGTCATGGGGTTATCAAGTAGATGAAACTGCAAGTGTTGTATATGGAGTTTATAATCATTATGAATATACAAAAAATGAAGAGTTTTTAAAAGAAAATTTACATATGTGTGAAATGGCAATAAACTTTTTAAAAAAATATGTGTATGATATATTAGAAAAAACAGGAAAATTTCATATAAGCTATGATATTTGGGAAGAAAATGATAAAGGAGCACACTTTTATTCATTAGCAAGTATAATTTGTGCATTTGAGAGCATTAAAAAGATATATAATGTATTAGGAAAAAATGTATCAGATTTTGAAAATAATAGGTTAAAAGAAGAAAAAATTAATAAAAATGTAAATGAAATTACAAAATTACAAGTAGAATTAAAAAAGTTTATTGAAGAAAATTTATATGATGAAAATAGAAAATCATTTGTTAGAAATACAGAAGATAGAAGAATAGATATAAGTTTACTTGGAGGAGTTTATCCATTTAATGTTTTTTCTCCAAAAGAAAAAAATATTTTAAATACAATAGAAAATATTAACTTAACACTTAGAACCTATACAGGTGGATATCAAAGATATGAACACGATGGTTACAGAAATGGTGCTCCATGGGTTATTTCTAATTTATGGATGACATTATATTATTTAGAAATTGGAGAAAAGAAAAAGGCAAAAGAAACATTTGACTTTGTTATAAAAACAATGGGAAAACACAGCTTTTTAGGAGAACAGATTGATAATTCTACTTTAAAACCAAATTGGGTTATAGGACTTGGTTGGTCACATGCAATGTTTATAATTGTTCTAGAAAAATTGACATGAATTATTGTATTTTTTACAAGAAAGGATATAAGAAGATGGAACAAAGTAAATGGATTATGGTTAGAAGAGAAACTGCTTTTGAAAAATTTAAGAGAAAAATTAAAAACTTTATTTTTAACTTTTTTGGAATTGAAGTTATAAATGAAGAAAAAAATAAAATAAATAGAGATAAAAATACAACAAATTCAAATATTAAAAATAATATAAAAGATGTTAATAAAAATGACGAAATTACAATAGAAATTTTATTAGAAAAATAGAAAAAATACTTGAAAAAAATTTATTTAATTTATATAATAATTATGATAAAATATTTATCAAATAAATTTACAAAAGAGAGAGGAGTAAAAAAATGGTAGCAACAGATATAAGAAAAAACGCAAGAAAAGCACTTAAAGGAAAGTGGAACAAAGGAGCAATTATTGCTTTTATAGTAATTTTGGTTTCTGTTGGAATTAATTTATTAGCTTGGAAATTGCAAGAAAATGTAATTTTAGTAAATGTAATTTCTGCAATATATGTATTAATAGGTGTTCCATTAAGTATTGGAGTTGTATATGGCTTTTTAGAATTGAAGAGAAAGAAAGATTCAAAAATTTTTGACTTTTTAAAACTTACATTCAAAAATTTTGCAAAATCTTGGGCAGTATCATGGATGATTATTTTAAAAATGATATTACCAATAATATGTGTTGCAGTTGCAATTATATTATATGCAACATTAATGTTTACATCAAATGAAATTAGTTTTGGATTTATGTTATTAGGAGTTGCTGTATTTATGGCAGCAATTGTATATGCAGTTGTAATTGGATTATTATATGTACTAGCATATTATATTGCATATGATCATCCAGAAATGGGAATAAGACAAGTAGTAAATGAAAGTGCAAGATTAATGAGAGGACATAGAGGAGACTATTTTGTTCTTATGCTATCTTTTTTAGGATGGGCAATACTATGTGTATTAACAGTAGGAGTGGGCTTTATATGGTTAGCACCATATATGCAAACAGCCATGATATGTTTCTACGAAGAAGTTATTAAATTAGATAAAAAATCTAAAAAAGAAACAAAAACAGAAAAAGTAGAAGAAACAAAAGAAGATAATAAAGAATAACATTTAGATTTGTTGGTATTTTGTTAGGGTCGACCACTTTTGCGATTAGGGTCGGTCCCTTTTTTTGTTGGGGTCGGTCCCAAATCAAACCAATATATAAAGTGTTTTTTATACCTTGTGTGTCGCAACCTACAAAAGAATTTTAATAAGTAGGTTGCTCCAAATCGCATTCGCTACGCTCATTTGGTCGCTTACGCGGTATTGCAAAACACTTTATATATTGGTTTGATTTGGGACCGACCCCAACAGCAAACGCCAAGCACGGGAAAAGGACCGACCCCAGACAAAAGCTGTACTATTTTAAATTTTTTATTTATATAGAAAATTTATATTAAATGTGATATACTAAAAAAGTATTATTTAAAAACTTAAATTTTATTAAAATAACAAATAATAGATAGTTAAGTATAGAAAAAGGAGTAATATGGAAGAAGAATTTAATATAAGACCAGAAATAGAAAATCCAATAGAAGAAAAACTGGAGAAATCACTTAGACCACATTATTTAGATGAATATATTGGACAGACTAAGGTAAAAGAAAATATGAAAATATATATAGAAGCTGCAAAAAAAAGGGGTGAACCATTAGACCATTGTCTATTTTATGGACCACCAGGTCTAGGAAAAACAACCATTGCAAATATTATAGCAAATGAAATGAAATCAAACATAAAAATTACATCAGGACCAGCAATAGAAAAACCTGGTGATTTAGCAGCAATTTTAACAAATTTATCAGAAAACGAAGTTTTATTTATAGATGAAATACATCGTCTAACTAAAAATGTAGAAGAAATATTATATCCAGCATTAGAAGATTTTACGTTAGATATAGTAATAGGAAAAGGTCCAAGTGCAAAATCAATAAGAATAGATTTACCAAAATTTACTCTAATAGGGGCAACAACAAGAGCAGGATTATTAACAACGCCATTAAGAGATAGATTTGGAATTATACATAAATTAGAATTATATTCTCCAGAAGATTTAAAAACAATAGTAACAAGATCTGCTAAAATTTTAAATATAAATATAGATGATAATGCTGCATATGAAATTGCAAGACGTTCAAGAGGAACACCTAGAATTGCAAATAGACTTTTAAAAAGGGTAGGAGATTATGCATTAGTATTAGGTGATGGAGATATAACATTAAAAATTGCAAAACATGCCCTAAATCAATTAGAAATTGATGAATTAGGATTAGATGAAACAGATAGAAGAATTTTAGAACTTATGATAACACAATATAATGGACGTCCAGTTGGCTCAGAAACAATTGCAACATCTTTAGGAGAAGAAGTAGACACAATAGAAGATGTATATGAACCATATTTAGTACAAATAGGATTTATATCTAGAACGCCAAGGGGAAGACTTGTTATGCCTTCTGCTTATGAACATTTAGGATATAATTATAATAATAAAACTTAACTAAAACGTACAATAAAAAAATGTTGGACAGGAAACAATATGAAAATTAAACTCTATATAATTTGTGCTGTAACAGAAAATTTTTATATTGTTTCCTAAGTTCATCTGCTTGAACGAAGCTCTTTTATTGAATAGGAAACAATATGAAACTTTAAGTTAATTAGGCTCAAAGTGAAAATAAAATTTTAAATATAAAAATTTTATTTTCAAAGGAAAAAGCAATAAAAAAATTTTTAAAAAAATTTTAAAAAAAGTATTGACAAAGTTAAAACATAGTACTATAATAATAAATGTCTTAGGGAGATGAAAACATGCAGGTGTAGTTCAATGGTAGAACCTCAGCCTTCCAAGCTGATGACGTGGGTTCGATTCCCACTACCTGCTCCAATAAAATGAAACAAACGATAATATCGTTTGTTTCTATTTTATTATTGTATAAGAAAAAATGATTTCTCATATAAAAATAAATTTTTAAACATTAATGTTCTTATTATAATTAATAATATTAATAAATAAAGTTTTATAATATTTCTTATACAATATTAAAGTGAGAAATCACTACCTTACTCATTTATAAAAATGGGTTATTTATCCAAAAGGAGGTGAAAATAATGAATAATTACGAAAGTGTTATCATTATTAATCCAAATGTTGATGAAGCTGGACTAAAAGCTTTAGAAGACAAATTTACTGGATTAATTAATGGAAATGGAAAAGTAAATGAAGTTGTAAACATGGGTAAAAAGAAATTAGCTTATGATATACAAAAAAACAAAGAAGCATATTATATGGTATTTAAATTTGAAGCTAACCCAACACTTATAGCAGAATTAGAAAGAGTTTACAGAATAACAGATGAAATATTAAAATTCATTACAACAAAAAATATTGACTAATTTTTAATAATAAATTAAATAATTTTTTTATAACAATATTAAAAAATTTTAAAATAAGAGTTAAAAGTTAAATAGTCAACAAATATCAAAAATTAAACATTAAGAAATTCAATAATAAAGGGGCCGAATTAAAGTAGAAAGGTAAAGGGATAAAATATGAATAAAGTAATTTTAATGGGTAGATTAACAAGAGACCCAGAAATAAGATATACACAAACAAGTAATACAGTTGTTGCATCATTTTCACTAGCAGTTAATAGAAGATTTGCAAAACAAGGAGAAGAAAGACAAGCAGATTTCATAAATATAGTTGCTTGGAGTAAACTAGGGGAATTTTGTAGCAAATACTTTAAGAAAGGTCAACAAGTAGGAGTTGTTGGAAGAATTCAAACAAGAACATGGGATGATGACCAAGGTCAAAAACACTATGTTACAGAAGTTGTTGCAGAAGAAGCATATTTTGCAGATAGCAAAAAAGAAGCAGAAGCTGGAAGTAGTTCTTTTGAGAACACATTTGGAAACTCTATTCCAGGAACAACAACAGGAGGATCTGATTTTGAAATATCTTCAACTGATGACTTACCATTTTAGGAACAAGGAGGAAATTAAAAATGGCAGATAAAAGCAAAAAAAGAAATAACATGAGAAATAAAGACTATGATGATGATTTTAATCCAAAAATGAAAAAAATCAAGAAAAAAGTTTGTCCATTATGTGGTGATAAAAACTTTGTTTTAGATTTTAAAAACGCAGACCAATTAAAAAAATTCATCAATGATAAAGGAAAAATTTTACCAAGAAGAACAACAGGAGCATGTGCAAAACATCAAAGAGATATCACACTTGCTGTAAAAAGAGCTAGACATATTGCAATATTACCATATGCAGCAAAAGACTAATTAATGTATAAAGATTATGGATTAATGTCAAAAGCTGGGTTGGAAAGCTTTAAAAAGGGTTGAATGTCAATAGTTGGAGCGGAAAACTTTAAAAAGTTTTCTGCTTCAGCTTTTTTTTTAGTATAAAAAAAATAATTAAGAGCAGAAAAAATTTTTAAAGTAAAATAAAATTTTTTGTTGACAAAAAAAATACAGTATGATAAAATATATTCAGTTAAACGTAGGAAAAATATAGAAAATAGAAAGGAAACCAAAAAATGCAAGAACTTGAAACCGTTGGGGCTGTACACACAGGGTATATTATAAAAAACATAAAAAGTCCACAGTTATCACATATAGATTATATTAAATATTTTAAGATAAATAAAGAAAGGAGTCGTATGGTTATTTAAGTTATTAAATATATCATACAAGGATATATATGTATATAAAAACAAAGAAAACAAAAAATAAAATGATTTTAACAATAGTTATATTAATTATTGCATTAGCAATTATAACTTTATGTGTACAAACAATTTTAAAAAATAATTTAACAAATAAATCAATTATAGCGGGAAGAGATATTGCAAAAAATGAAGCAACAGAAGAGTTAGAACAAATTGATTGGATTGAAGTTATCAATGCACCTTTTTGGGATGGATCAATTACCTATAGTAATCCTGTAACGATAGAGAATAATGGCAAAACAGTACAAATACGTGGAAATTATAACTGCCCTGGAAGTAATTTGATATACTATATTCCAGAGGAGAAGCAACAACAAAGTTTTAGCTTTAATTATGATATTGACTTTGGAGATAGTTTTAATTCAGCAGGTTTTTTAATAGGAGCGAAAAAAGTAGATAACACATTACATGGATATATGATTAGTTTTAATCATGATGGATGGCATCCTTCTATATATCAGTGTAAGCCTGAATTTAGTTGGTTCACTGAATGCGGAAATAAAACTGGAGCTATATGGAAATTTTCATTTCCTATTTTGGAATATAATTCTTTTAATGAAATGCTTGAATTAAATTCAGACAAATGGCAAAATGGAGATTATTCTTATGGTATTCAAAAGACTTTACTACAAGTATTTGATTTACCAGATTATAGTACACCAACATTTCTTCAATCTGCACATAGTAGTGGTATTATAAAAATAACATCTACTCCAAATCAAATAATTATTTCATGCGAAGGAGTTTCTAATGAAGATTCTTCTGAAGCTGAATGTTTTAATACAACTATTGATATATCACCAGACGATGAAATCGGTAATGGTTTTGGTTTCTTTTCAACTCATTACATACATGGTTGTAACAGATATGGAAAGTTCGAGATAAATAATTTTAATGCCAAATTTGAAGACTTAGAACCACATAATTTACGAGTAGATCCAAATGGAGGAACATGGAATGGGGCATCAGCAGTCTCAACAGTAGAAGGAGAATATGGAGATGAAGTAGAAATACCACTACCAACAAGACCAGGGTATAATTTTGCAGGATGGACACAAACAGGAAATAGTGGAAGTATTTCATCATTAACAGAAGATGCAATTTATACATTTGGAGAAGATGCAGAAACAGATGATACCATAACAGCACAATGGACGAAAGTTGATGTAAGTAAAGAATGTAGAATAGACACAGGAGAAGACTATGGAGATATAGTAGAGCCAGGAAATACAGAACCAGTAAAATATGTAGTAGAAGGACAACAAATAATATATGAATTAACAGCAACAAATACAGGAACAGTAGATGCAACAGCATTAATAAAAGACTCAGCACCAGAAGGAACAACGTTTGTAGAAGATAGTATAAAATTAAATGGAAGTCCATATACCAAAGAAGATGGAACAGCTTATACAGAGGAAGATTTAGAAAATGGAATAGAAATACCAGTGTCGAAGGATACAAGTTCAACACTATCATTTAAAGTAAAAATAAATGAATTAGAAAATGGAACAATGATAGAAAATACAGGAAAGTATAAAGATATAACAATAACACAAGAAACGGAAGAAAAAGAAACAAATGAAGTAGAATTCATGTATTTTAATACATATGGAGAGCCAATAGTAACCCAATCCAAAACAATGGAAACAGAAACAGGAGAAAGCTATGTAGTAAGTGGAGAAAAAATAATATATAAAATAATAGTAAAAAATAATGGATTACTACCAGAAGATGTAATAATAAAAGATACTGTGCCAGAAGGAACAACATTTGTAGAAGGAAGTATAAAATTAAATGATTCAGAATATACAGAAGAAGATGGAACAGCACCAACAGAAACAGAACTACAAAGTGGAATAATATTAAGCATACCAGCAGAGACAAGTTACACATTAAGTTTTGAGGTAACAGTAAATGAAGGATTAGAAGATGGAACAAAAATAGAAAACACAGCAACAGTAAATGATTTATCAACAAATACAGCCTCAATTGAATATTCAAATCCATATGATGATCCAACTACGGATCCAGACGAAAACCCAGACGACAATCCAGACGACAATCCAGATGAAAACCCAGATGAAAATCCAGATGAAAAACCAGACGACAATCCAGATGAAAATCCAGATGAAAATCCAGATGACAACCCAGACGAAAACCCAGATGAAAATCCAGATGACAACCCAGACGAAAATCCAGATGACAACCAAGATGACAACCCAGACGAAAACCCAGATGAAAACCCAGATGACAACCCAGACGAAAATCCAGATGACAACCAAGATGACAACCCAGACAAAAATCCAGACGAAAATCCAGATGAAAACCCAGATGAAAACCCAGACAAAAATCCAGACGAAAACCCAGACGAAAACTCAGACGACAACTCAGATGATAATCAAGATGATAACTCAGATAATAACTCAAATAATAACCAAAACAATGATAATACAAACAATAATCAAAATAACAATTCAAATAATAATACTGGAAATAATTCAAATAACACGAACAATAACGGAAGCACAACAAACAACGGAAATAAAACCAATAATGGAAATACAACAGGAAAAGGAGACACAACAACAGCACAGGAGAACATACCAAAAACAGGAGGAATAAGAAATACATTAATAATAATTGTAGCAATGTCATTAGGAACAGCAATATTTTATATAAGATACAAAAAACTAAATTCATATGTAAAATAACAATAATAATCTTTAATATATAAAAAGCTATAACTTATTATCAACAAATAAAAGTATAATTCAAAAGTAAAAAAATAAGGATGGAAATCAAAAAAATTTCACCCTTATTTTTTTCATAATCTATTTTTTTAAACTAATAAGTTTATACTTTTTTATTTAACTCTATCAATTCAAATCAAACTATGATATAATACACACATGTAATAAAAAATGACATAATTAAAGTTATAATAGCAATAAAAAAACATATAATATATAAATAGCAAGAAAAGGAGAAATAAACTTATGTCAGAATTTGTTCATTTACACATACACAGTGAATTTAGTTTATTAGATGGAGCAAATAGAATAAAAGATTTGCCAGTAAGAGCAAAAGAATTAGGAATGAAAGCAATGGCAATAACAGACCATGGAGTAATGTATGGTGTTATTGATTTTTATAAAGCATGCAAAAAAGAAGGAATAAAGCCAATTATTGGTTGTGAAGTATATGTTGCACCACGTTCTAGATTTGATAAAGAGCCTGGAATAGACAAGCAATATTATCATTTAATTTTACTTGCAAAAGATACACAAGGATATAAAAATTTAAGTAAATTAGTTTCATTAGGATTTACTGAGGGGTATTATTATAAACCACGTATAGATTTGGAGATTTTAGAAAAATATCATGAAGGACTAATCTGCTTAAGTGGATGTTTAGCAGGAGCAGTAAATCAAGCTTTAATGAATGGACAAACAGAAAAAGCAGAAGAAATTGCTTTATGGCATAAAAAAGTATTCGGAGAAGATTATTATATAGAAATACAAAATAATGGAATTAATGAACAAGTTTTAGCAAATCAAAAGTTAGTACAATTGGCAAGAAAACTAGATATACCACTAGTTGCAACAAATGATGCACATTATTTAAAAAAAGAAGATGCATATAATCATGAAATTTTATTATGTATTCAAACAGGGAAAAGAATGAGTGATGAAGACAGAATGAAATTTGATACAGATGAATTATATGTTAAATCTCCAGAAGAAATGAGTGAATACTTCTCTGCTTTCCCAGATGCAATAGAAAATACAGTAAAAATTGCAGAAAAATGTAATGTAGAATTTGAATTTGGACATACAATACTACCTAATTATGATGTACCAGAACAATATGCTACACACTATGATTATTTAAAAGAATTATGTGATAATGGATTAAAAGAAAGATATGGAGAAAATTTATTAGACGAAATAATTAAAAGAGCTGAATATGAAATAGGTATAATCAAAAAAATGGGATATGTAGATTATTACCTAATTGTATGGGATTTTATACATTATGCAAAAAGCCATGGAATTCCAGTAGGGCCAGGTAGAGGGTCAGGAGCAGGTTCAATACTTGCATATGCAATAGGAATTACAGATATTGACCCAATGAAATATGGATTACTTTTTGAAAGATTTTTAAATCCAGAAAGAATAAGCATGCCAGATTTTGATGTTGATTTTAGTGATGAAAAAAGACAAGATGTAATTGATTATGTTGCAAATAAATATGGACATGACCATGTATCACAAATTATCACATTTGGAACGATGGCTGCAAAAATGGTAATTCGTGATGTAGCAAGAGTGTTAGATTATCCATATGCAGAAGCAGATAAACTTGCAAAAATGATTCCAAATGAAGTACATATTACAATAAAAAAAGCTTTAGAACAAAACAAAGAGTTAAAGGATTTATATGAAACTGAAGAAAATGTAAAAAAACTTTTAGATATAGCAATGGCATTAGAAGGAATGCCAAGACAAGCTTCAACACATGCATGTGGAGTTGTTATAACAAAAGAACCAGTTGATACATATGTTCCATTATATGTAAGAGATGGACAAATATCTACACAATATATAATGACAACACTTGAAGAACTTGGACTTTTAAAAATGGACTTTTTAGGATTAAGGACATTAACAGTTATTCAACATACAATAAAATTAGTAAAAGAAGGCAGAGGGATAGATGTACAATTTGATAAAGATATGTCAGACCCTAAAGTTTACAAATTATGGCAAGATGGATTTACATCAGGAATATTCCAATTTGAATCTCAAGGTATGACAAACTTTATGAAAGAATTAAAGCCAGACTGTTTAGAAGATTTAATAGCAGGAGTTTCTTTATATAGACCTGGGCCAATGGATCAAATTCCAAGATATATTAAAGGAAAACAAAACCCAGGACACAATGAATATACACACCCAAGCCTAGAGCCAATTTTAAATGTAACATATGGATGTATGGTATATCAAGAACAGGTAATGCAAATTGTAAGAGATTTAGCAGGATATTCTTTAGGTAGAGCAGATTTAGTACGTAGAGCAATGGGAAAGAAAAAACTTGATGTAATGGCTAAAGAAAGGGAAGTATTTATAAATGGTCAAGTTGATGAGAATGGAAGTGTAATAGTTCCTGGTTGTGTAAGAAATGGAATAGATGCAGAATCTGCAAATAAAATATTTGATGAAATGGCAGAGTTTGCAAAATATGCATTTAATAAATCTCATGCAGCATGTTATGCTGTAGTTGCTTACAGAACAGCTTATTTAAAAGCATATTATCCAGCAGAATTTATGGCATCTATGTTAAATAGTTTTTTAGGAAATCTAGATAAAGTGCCTGAATATATAGAAGAATGTAAAAGACTTGGAATAGAAATTTTAAAACCAGAAATAAATAGTAGTAGTGCAAAATTTACAGTAGAATATGATAATACTGAAAAATGCAAAGATATAGGAAAAATTCGTTTTGGATTAGGAAGTATAAAAAATGTTGGTCTACAACCTATATCAAGCATAATAAATGAAAGAAATGAAAATGGAAAATTTAAAGATTTTGTCGATTTTTGTGAAAGAATGTCAGGAGAAGCTGTAAATAAAAAATGTATTGAAAGTCTAATAAAAGCAGGAACTTTTGATGAATTTAAAGAAAATAGAGCAACACTTTTAGCATCATATGAAAATATAATAGATGTAATACAAAGTGATAATAAAAAAGGAATAAATGGTCAAGTTTCCATGTTTGATATTGGAAATACACAAGACAACAAAATAAAATATGAATTTAATGAAAAAGAAGAAATGAGTGAAAAAGAAAAATTTTCAATGGAAAAAGAAATGCTTGGAATATATATTACCGGCCATCCATTAGAAAAAATGAGAGAACAAATTTTAAAATTAACAAATATTTCTTCTAAGGAAATGAAAGAAATTGATGAGCAGAATGTTTCTGCTAATGAAGATGTAGAACAACAAGTTCAAGAGAATATTAAATACAGGGATGGTCAAGAAGTTATAATTGCTGGAATAGTTACATCTGTAAAAAAGAAATATACTAAAAATAATAAAATTATGGCATTTGTTAATATTGAAGATTTAAATGGAACAGCTGAATTAATTGTATTTGAATCTACATATTTAAAATATCAAGACAAATTAATAGAAGAAAATATTATTATTGTAAAAGGTAGATTAAGTATTAGAGAAGATGATGAAACAAAAATTGTTGCACAAGATATAAAAAACTTTGGAGAGGGTTTTAATGATATTACAAAAGAAAATATAGTGAAAACAGAAATAAAAAGACCTAAAAAAATAGTTTTTGATATTACAAATGTTTCTGAAGAGCAAAAAGATAAATTAAGAGGTGCAATTCGCTATTTTAATGGAGATAGAAACAATGTTGCAATTGCTATAAAAATTGGAGAAGAAATTAAACCTTGTGGTGCAATATATTTAACAGACGAAATTTTGAAAGAATTTATAGAAATTTTAGGTAACTCCAAAAACGTAATAACTCAATAATTAGTACTGCTACAGTTCAGTGAGAAATGGTGATATATTAATAATTGCATAAATTTTTCGACTCAATACAGAAATATAAGAATTTCTAAAATAATTTTATGGCACCCTTTCACTTAGTCCTCGCTGTCGCTTGGGCGCGAACATTTTCTAGAACAAATAAGAAAAATCTTTGATTTTTATTTAATTTGTACTCGCCCGATTTGAGTTTTCGACTGAAAGGAGAAAATCTCAAAGGGCTAGCGATTGTAGCATTTTATACAATAGGAAAGTATAACTTTCCTATTGTATAAAATTAATTTAAGAAATTCTAAATTTCCTCCAATCGTATTCAAAATTTATTTATTATTAATATATCACCATTTCTCACTGAACTGTAGCTTTTTATTTTGGCTCTTGTTATTTTTTTCTTGACTTTTGCATAAAATTTATATAAAATTAATCCTGGTTTAAAGATTAGCCATAAAAAATCTAAATTTATATTTAAATTAAGACAAGGTTGAAAAATAATTATTTTTCGACTGATTTATGCATTAAGAAAGGAAATATAAGAAGTATGGAAGAAAATCAAAAGAAAAAAATTATAGTAAAATCACAAAAAAATGTAAAAATTTCGGAAATAGCCAAAAAGCAAATAGAAGAAAGTAAATATCCAGTTGTTGGAGCAATTTTTAATAATGAATATAAAAATTTAGATGATAAATTATATGAAGATGGAAAATTAGAACTAATAAATATAGCATCAAAAGAGGGAATGAAAATATATAGAAGAACTTTAACATATATTATGGGAATGGCATTTTGGAAATTATACCCAGAATTACGTGTAAATGTAAATTATCAATTATCAAATGCAATGTATTGTGATATAGAGAAAACAAAAGTAACAGAAGAGATATTGCAAAAAGTTCAAGAAAAAATGCAAGAAATTATAGAAGCAGACTTAAAAATAGAAAAAAAGTCAATGACAAGAGAAGAAGCAGAAAAGTTTTATGAAGAAACAAACACAGGAAAAGGAAGACTACAATTTGATCTAATAACAAATGAAAAAATTAATATGTACTATTGTGATGATTATTTTAACTATTTTTATGAAACTATTGCAACACATACAGGTGCAACAAGAATTTTTGAACTAAAAAAATATTATGACGGATTTTTAATAAGATATCCACATACATCAGATGTAAATAATTTGCCAGAATATAAAGATACAAAAAAATTATCATGGGCATTACACGAATATGAAACAATATATAAAGTATTACATGTTGGAACTGTATATAGATTAAATAAATTAATAAAAGAAAATAAAATAAAAGAATTAATATTACTTTCAGAAGCATTACATGAAAAGAAAATTGCTCAAATTGCAGATAAAATAGCTAATAGAAAAGGAATTAAAATGATATTAATTGCAGGACCTTCATCTTCTGGAAAAACTACTTTTGCACAAAGATTAGGATTACAATTAAAAATTAATGGTATAAAGCCTGTTACAATATCTGTAGATAATTATTTTGTAGAAAGAGAACAAACACCTAGAAATGAAGAAGGCGAATATGATTTTGAAAATATAAATGCAATAGATATAGATTTATTTAACAATCATTTATTATCTTTATTAGATGGAAAAGAAGTCGAAATGCCAGAATTTGACTTTAAATTAGGTACAAAAAAATATAATGGAAATAAAATAAGATTAAAAGATGATGAAGTATTAGTTATAGAGGGAATTCATTGCCTAAATGATAAATTAACAGAAAAAATACCACAATCACAGAAATATAAAATATATATAAGTGCATTAACAGTATTAAATTTAGATTCATTTAACAGAATTTCTACAACAGATACAAGATTAATAAGAAGAATTGTAAGAGATAATCAATTTAGAGGTTATACTGCTGAAGATACAATATCAACATGGGATAATGTAAATGAGGGGGAAAATAAAAATATTTTTCCATTTCAAGAAGAAGCTGATAGTATATTTAATACATCATTAATATATGAACTTGCCGTTTTAAAAGATGAAGCAATTCCATTATTAGAAAAAATAAATCATGAAGAGCCAGAATATGCTGAGGCACAAAGATTGATAGAAATACTAAGATATTTTGAACCAATTCCAAAAGAAATGGTACCATCAAATTCATTACTAAAAGAATTTATAGGAGGAGGAGATTTTAAAGGATAATGTTACAATCAAGTAAATTTACAAAAATAGATGAAGAATTTATTTGTGAACATTGTGGTAAATTAGTTCCAAAACTTAAATATTCATGTAGAAATCATTGTCCATATTGTTTATATTCAAAACATGTAGATATAAATCCAGGAGACAGATTAGAAGAATGCCATGGATTATTGGAGCCAATTGGATTAGAGACAAATTCTAAAAAGGGATATGTTATAGTTTTTAAATGCCAAAAATGTGGTGCAATTAGGAAAAATAAAGTTGCTGAAGACGATGACATGAATAAGATTATTGAATTAAGCAATAAAAATTTAATTTAAATATTTTGAAATTTTTTATTGTAAACACTTGTATTTTTGGAAAATATATGATAAACTTTAGTATAGTCGAATTAAAAAGAAAAATTAGGAGGTGCTATTTATTATGGCAAAATGTGAAATTTGTAACAAAACAGCTATTCATGGAAATAAATTAAGCATAACTCGTTCTCATATAAGTAAAAGAGCTCCACGTACATGGAAGCCAAACTTAAGAACAGTTAAAGCTGATGTAAATGGAGAAATTAAAAGAATTCATGTATGTGCAAAATGTTTAAAAAACGGAAAAGTTAAAAGAGCACAATAGAAGAAACGCTTTGAAAGGCGTTTTTTTCTTGTATAGGAAACAATAAGAAACTTTAAGTTACTTAGGCTCAAAGTTAAAATAAAATTTTAAATATAAAAATTTTATTTTTAAAAGAAAAAATCAAGTTTTTCCTATACAAGAAAAGAGATTCACTTAAAAATAGTAAGAAAGGAGAGTATGTTGTATTTAATATATTAAATATATCATACAAGGTAAAAAATGAAATTAAATATAGTTATGTGTGAACCAGAAATACCGCAAAATACTGGAAATATAGCAAGAACTTGTGCAATAACAGGTGCAAAATTACATTTAATATATCCATTAGGTTTTAGTTTAAATGATAAATATCTAAAAAGAGCAGGATTAGACTATTGGGATAAATTAGATATAGAAAAACATGATAGTTTAGAAAAGTTTTTAGAAAAATATAATCCTTTAGAACATAACATGTTTTTTGCAACAACAAAAGGAGAACATTGTTATTCTGATGTGGATTATAGTAAATTTAAAGATGAAGAAATTTTTGTTCTTTTTGGTAAGGAAACAAAAGGATTGCCAGAAGATTTATTAAAAAAATATATAGAAAAAACAATAAGAATTCCAATGAGACCTGTATTAAGATCTTTAAATTTAGCAAATTCTGTATGTATTATTGCATATGAAATATTAAGACAAAACAATTTTGATGGATTGCAAGAAATTAGTACATATTTAGAATAGAAAAAAATTAAGCTACAGTCTAGGTTATAGTTCGGTGAGAAATTTTGATATATTAATAATTGCATAAATTTTTCGACTCAATACGGAAATATAAGAATTTCTAAAATAATTTTATGGCGCCCTTTCACTTAGTCCTCGCTGATGCTCGACGCGAACATTTTCCATAAAATTAATTTAAGAAATTCTAAATTTCCTCCAATCGTATTCAAAATTTATTT
>CALXCA010000020.1 GCA_944386685.1 uncultured Clostridia bacterium
AATTTAAGAAATTCTAAATTTCCTCCAATCGTATTCAAAATTTATTTATTATTAATATATCAAAATTTCTTACTGAACTGTAACCAGTCCAGTGAAAAATTTTATATAATATTTCAAAAATTTTATATAATATTTCAAAAAAGTATTGACAATTGGAATATATTACTATATAATAATTAAGCATAAATTTTAGCGTTGATGTCAAATGTGGCTACACATAGATGTAGGGAACTTTGACGGAGTATGTCTTAGCTAGACTAAGGCGGTAAGTTTAAAAATATTATAAACTAACCAGATAATAAATTATTATTCAATAATAATTTAATGTCAAAGTGTTTGTTAATAATACCAAAAAGCACTTATCCCTAAAATAGATATGCATTTCAGGGATTTTTATAAAGGAGTATTCAAAACACCAGGGTGCGTTATAACTTGCCAGCGCGTAATTTAAATAATATTTTTTTAAGGAGGGAAAATTACAATGGCAAATTCAGTTGTATCAAGTGAAAAAATTAGAATAAGATTAAAAGCTTATGACCATGTAGTTTTAGAACAGTCTGCTGAAAAAATAGTAGATACTGCTAAAAAAACAGGAGCAAAAGTTTCTGGTCCTATTCCACTACCAACAGAAAAAGAAATAGTAACAATTTTACGTTCTCCACACAAAGACAAAGATTCAAGAGAACAATTTGAAATGAGAACACATAAAAGAGTTATAGACATTCTTTACCCAACACAAAAAACAATGGATAGTTTGATGAAACTAGAACTACCTGCTGGTGTTGATATAGAAATAAAAAATTAGTAAATAGTTTCAAAAAAATAAAAATCAAACCAAGCTGGTTGTTTACCAGCCAATAGTAGGAGGAATTAAAAATGAAAAAAGCATTAATAGGAAAAAAAGTTGGAATGACACAAATTTTTGATGAAAATGGTGTAGTAATTCCAGTAACAGTAATTGAAGCAGGTCCATGTGTAGTTGCTCAAGTAAAAACATTAGAAAAAGATGGATATGAAGCAATACAATTAGGATTTGGAGAAGTAAAAGAAAAGAAAGTTAACAAACCAGAAAAAGGACATTTTACAAAAGCAAATATAAAACCATTAAAACATTTAAGAGAATTCAAACTAGATTCTATAGAAGGAATCAAAGTTGGAGATGAATTAAAAGCAGATATATTTGCAGTTGGAGATAAAATAGATGTACAAGGAACATCAAAGGGAAAAGGATTCCAAGGTGTTATAAAAAGACATGGACAATCAAGAGGACCAATGGGACATGGATCAATGTATCATAGAAGACCAGGTTCAATGGGACCAACATCAACACCAGGAAGAGTATTTAAAGGAAAAAAATTACCAGGACATATGGGACATGTTACAGTAACAATTCAAAACTTAGATATTGTTAAAGTAGACATGGATAAAAATGTATTATTAGTAAAAGGTAGTGTTCCAGGAGCTAAAGGAGCTATCTTAAAAATAAAATCAGCCGTAAAGGCACAATAATTTAGTAAAGGAGGAAAGACGAGATGCCAAAAGTAGATGTATATAACATGCAAGGTAAAAAAGTTAGTGATGTAGAACTAAGTGAAGCAGTATTTGGAATAGAACCAAACGAAAATGTTGTTCACTGTGCATTAGTAAACTACTTAGCTAATCAAAGACAAGGTACACAAAGTACAAAAACAAGAGCAGAAGTTCGTGGTGGTGGAAGAAAACCATGGAGACAAAAAGGAACTGGTAGAGCAAGACAAGGAAGTATACGTGCACCTCAATGGATAAAAGGTGGTATTGCATTAGGACCAAAACCACGTTCATATTCATATAGAATAAACAAAAAAGAAAAACAATTAGCAATTAAATCAATCTTAAGTGCAAAAGTATTAGACAATGAATTAACAGTTGTAGATAAACTAGAACTTAAAGAAACAAAAACAAAAATAATGGCTAAAGCATTAACAGATTTAAAAGTTGAAGGAAAAGCATTAATAATTTTAGCTGACAAAAACGAAAATGTTTCACGTTCAAGCAGAAACATAGAAGGTGTTAAAACAATTGAATTAAACACAATAAATGTATTTGACTTATTAAATTGCAACAAATTAGTATTACCACTAGATACAGTTAAAAAATTAGAGGAGGTGTATGCATAATGTTACCAGAAGAAATCATCGTAAGACCTGTAATAACAGAAAAAAGTAATGATGAAATGCAATCAGGAAAATACACTTTCGAAGTTAACAAAAAAGCAACAAAAGTTCAAATAGCAAATGCAGTAGAAAAATTATTTGAAGTAAAAGTTTTAAATGTTAACACAATGATAGTAAAAGGAAAAACAAAAAGAGTTAGATATGTAGAAGGAAAAACATCAGATTGGAAAAAAGCTATTGTAACAATAGATACAAACCCAGGAGAAAAAACATATTTAGGAAAAGGTGGAAAAGTAGTAAAAGTTTCTAAGAAATACAAAGATTCAATAGATGAATTTATGGGAGCTTAGGAAAACAAAAACCACAAAAACGAATATCGGGAAAGTACCCGGAAAATAAAGAATATCTGCAAGTGGAGCAGGAAAAAATCCACACAACAAGAATAAGAAAGAGTTTTTGGTAAAAACAAATATTGCAAGGAATATGAGCCAAAAAAACGGAAATGTACAAGTGTACATTGAGGACTTTTGAAGCGAAATCTGACACAGCAAGATTTGAAATTTAGCAAAAATGTAGAGTAGAAGATTTATCAAAAACGAGTATTACTAGGAAAACGAGTTCAAAATCCGCAGTCGTACGAAGGTACGTCGAGGAATTTTGAAGGAAGTTTGACAACGTAAGACGAAGTTTTTCATAAAATAGAAGAATAAGAAAGAGTTTTTGGTAAAAACAAATATTGCAAGGAAGATGAGCAAAAAAGCCGGAAATGTACGAGTGTACATTGAGGACTTTTGAAGCGAAATCTGACACAGCAAGATTTGAAATTTAGCAAAAATGTAGAGTAGAAGATTTATCAAAAACGAGTATTACTAGGAAAACGAGTTCAAAATCCGCAGTCGTACGAAGGTACGTCGAGGAATTTTGAAGGAAGTTTGACAACGTAAGACGAAGTTTTTCATAAATCTGAGGAAGGAGAATAAAAAATGGGAACAAAAAGATTCAAAGCCTATACCCCATCAAGAAGAAGCATGGCTGTATCAACATATGAAGAAATAACAAAAACAACTCCTGAAAAATCTTTACTAGCAAAGAAAAAGAAAAATGCAGGAAGAAACTCATATGGAAGAATAACAGTAAGACATCAAGGTGGAGGAAACAGACAAAAATACAGAATAATAGATTTTAAGAGAAGAAAAGATGATATGGAAGCAACAGTTATTGGAATTGAATATGATCCAAACCGTAGCAGTAACATAGCATTAATAAAATATGAAGACGGAACATTAAATTATATAATTGCACCACAAGGATTAACAGATGGAGACAAAGTAATATCTGGAGAAAATGTTGATATTAAAACAGGTAATAGTTTACCAATTGCAAACATTCCTGTTGGAACATTAATACACAATATAGAATTAAATCCAGGACAAGGAGCAAAATTAGTTAGAGTTGCAGGACAAAGTGCTCAATTAATGGCAAAAGAAGGAAAATATGCACATGTAAGATTACCTTCTGGAGAAATGAGATTAGTTTTAGCTAAATGTAGAGCAACAATTGGTGTTGTTGGAAACAGCGACCATGAAAACGTAAAATTAGGTAAAGCAGGAAAAACAAGACATTTAGGAATTAGACCAACAGTTAGAGGTTCTGTAATGAACCCAGTAGATCACCCACATGGTGGTGGTGAAGGTAGAGCTCCAGTTGGACATTCTGGACCAATGACACCTTGGGGTAAACCAGCTCTTGGATATAAGACAAGAAATAGAAAGAGCAGAACAAATAAATTTATAGTAAAGAGAAGAAAATAGAATAGGAGGAAAATCATATGTCAAGATCAAGTAAGAAAAAACCATTTGTAGCACCAGAACTTATTAAAAGAGTTGAAGCTATGAATGAAAGTGGAAATAAAGAAGTTATAAAAACATGGTCAAGAGCTTCTACAATTTATCCACAAATGGTTGGACACACAATCGCTGTTCATGATGGTAGAAAACATGTACCAGTTTATATAACAGAAGAAATGATAGGTCATAAATTAGGTGAGTTTGCTCCTACAAGAACATTCAAAGGTCATGCAGGAGAAAAAACAACAACTACAACAAAATAAATATTAAATTAAGGAGGGAATTGTAGTGGAAGAAACAGCAATTATAGAAGCAAAAGCAACTTTAAAATATGCAAGAATTTCAGCTAGAAAAGTTAAAATTGTTGCAGATTTAATTAGAGGAAAAAATGTTGATGAAGCTTTAGCAATTGTAAAATTTACACCAAAAGCATCATCAGAAATTATAGAAAAATTATTAAAATCAGCTATTGCAAATGCTGAAAATAATCATAATATGAATCATAATAAATTATATGTTGCTGAAATATTTGCAAACCAAGGTCCAACATTAAAAAGAATAAGACCAGCTGCAAAAGGTTCAGCAGTTAGAATAAGAAAAAGAACAAGTCATATAACAATAGTAGTTAGAGAAGCAGAATAAGAAAGGAGGAGCCTAGAAAATGGGACAAAAAGTACATCCAACAGGTGTTAGAGTTGGAATCATTAAAGATTGGAATGCTAAATGGTATGCTGATTCTAAAAATTTTGCAGATTATTTAGTAGAAGATCAAAAAATTCGTAAATTTTTAAAGAAAAAATTATATACAGCTGGAATTTCAAAAATTGAAATAGAAAGAACAGCTAAATTAGTTAAAGTTAATGTATATGCAGCAAAACCAGGAATTATAATTGGAAAAGGTGGAGCTGGAGCAGAAAGCTTAAAAGCTGATGTAACAAAATTAATTGGAAAAGATGTAAATATAAACATTATAGAAGTTAAAGCATTAGCTACAGATGCACAATTAGTTGCAGAAGATATTGCAGGACAATTAGAAAGAAGAATTTCATTCAGAAAAGCCATGAAACAATGTATGCAAAAAGCTATGAAAGCTGGAGCTTTAGGAATAAAAACTTCAGTATCAGGAAGACTTGGTGGTGCTGATATGGCAAGAACTGAATTTTACAAAGAGGGAACTGTTCCTCTACAAACTTTAAGAGCTGATGTTGATTATGGATTTGCAGAAGCAGATACAACATATGGAAAAATCGGTGTTAAAGTATGGATTTATAAAGGTGAAGTTCTTCCAACTAAGAAAGTGGAAGGAGGAGACAAATAATGCCATTAATGCCAAAAAAATCTAAATATAGAAAAATGCAAAAAGGTAGAAATAGAGGAAAAGCAACAAGAGGAAATACAGTTACAGATGGAGAATATGGATTACAAGCAGTAGAAGCAGGTTTAATTAAAGGAAATCAAATCGAAGCTGCGCGTGTTGCTATGACACGTTATACAAAAAGAGGTGGAAAAGTTTGGATTAAAATATTTCCAGACAAACCAATAACACAAAAACCAGCCGGAACTCGTGGTGGTAAAGGAAAAGGAAATGTTGAATATTGGGTAGCAGTTGTTAAACCAGGAAGAGTTATGTTCGAAATGGCAGGAATTCCTGAAGAAACAGCAAAAGAAGCCTTGAGATTAGCTATGAATAAATTACCAATTAAATGTAAATTCGTAGCAAAAGAAACTGAAAACAAGGTAGGTGATTGTGATGAAGATAAATAAAATTAGAGAAATGTCTTCACCAGAATTAGAAAAAGAACTAGGTGAACTAAAAACAGAATTATTCAAATTAAAATTTAGTTTAGCTACAAACGGATTAGATAATCCAATGAAAATCAAAGAAGTAAAAAGAGATATAGCTAAAATAAATACAGTATTAACAGAAAGAAAAATAGCAGAAGCTAAAGCATAAAAAAATAAAAAGATAGGAGGAATAGACCTATGGAAGAAAGAAATCTTCGTAAAGTTTTAGTTGGTACTGTTACATCTAACAAAATGGATAAAACAGTAGTTGTTTCAGTAGAAACAAGTGTAATGCATAAAACTTATGGTAAAACAGTAAAAAGAACATATAAACTAAAAGCTCATGATGAAGAAAATAAATGTGAAATAGGAGATAAAGTAAAAGTAATGGAAACTAGACCACTTTCTAAAGATAAAAGATGGAGAGTAGTTGAAATTCTTGAAAAAGGAGGAAAATAGATCATGATACAACAACAAACAATATTAAAAGTTGCTGATAATACTGGTGCAAAAGAAATAATGTGTATCAGATGTATGGGTGGTTCATATATGAAAACTGCTAATATCGGTGATGTTATTGTTGCTTCTGTTAAAACAGCAACACCAGGTGGCGTTGTAAAAAAAGGCGATGTTGTTAAAGCTGTTATAGTTAGAAGCAAAAAAGGATTAAGAAGACAAGATGGATCTTATATAAAATTTGATGAAAATGCAGCTGTTTTAATTAAAGATGATAAAACACCAAGAGGAACACGTATATTTGGACCAGTTGCAAGAGAATTAAGAGAAAAAGATTATATGAAAATATTATCATTAGCACCAGAAGTTTTATAATTTCTATGTTAAATAAGATTAAATTTTAATGATAAAATTATTTGAAATATAAAATAACTTCAAAAATACTAAAAAAGGAGGTTGAACTTTAATGAGAATCAAAAAAGGAGATACTGTTCAAGTTTTATCTGGAAATGATAAAGATAAACAAGGAGAAGTATTAGAAGTAATACCTAAAGATTCAAAAATTGTTGTTAAAGGTGTAAATGTTAGAAAAAAACATGTAAAACCTAGAAAACAAGGTCAAGAAGGCGGAATTATTCCAGTTGAATGTGCAATTAATAGTTCAAAAGTAAATGTTGTATGTCCAAAATGTGGTAAAGCTACAAGAATTGGATATAAAGTAGAAGATGGAAAAAAAGTTCGTGTTTGTAAAAAATGTGGAGCTATAATTAAATAGTGAAAGGAGGAAACTAATAAGATGGAAAAACTTAGAGAACAATATGAAAAAGAAGTTGTACCAGCTTTAATGAAAAAATTTCAATACAAATCTATTATGCAAGTTCCAAGACTTGATAAAATAGTTATAAATATTGGTTTAGGTGATACAAAAGAAAATCCTAAATCATTAGAAAATGCAGTAAATGATTTATCACAAATAACAGGACAAAAACCAGTTATAACAAAAGCAAAAAAATCAATTGCAGCATTTAAATTAAGAGAAGGAGCAAATGTTGGATGCAAAGTAACATTAAGAGCAGGAAAAATGTATGATTTTGCTTATAAATTATTTAATGTTGCACTTCCAAGAGTAAGAGACTTTAGAGGAGTTTCTAGCGATTCTTTTGATGGAAGAGGAAATTATTCAATGGGTATTAAAGAACAATTAATATTCCCAGAAATTGAATATGATAAAATAGACAAATTAAGAGGAATGGATATTATATTCGTTACTACAGCTGAAACAGACGAAGAGGCAAAAGAATTATTAAAATTATTAGGTATGCCTTTCAAAGCATAATTTTTAAGGAGGAGTAAATAACAATGGCTAAAAAATCATTGAAAGTAAAACAAGCTAGACCACAAAAATATGCTACAAGAGAATATAATAGATGTAAATTATGTGGTAGACCACATGCTTATATAAGAAAATATGGAATTTGCCGTGTATGTTTCAGAGAATTAGCTCATAAAGGTGAAATTCCAGGTGTAAAAAAAGCAAGTTGGTAATAGCAAATATAAATTAAATTAATAAGAAATAATCACTTAAAATTTAATTTAAACAATTAATAACATATAAATACTAAAAATTTAAATAATTATTAATGAATGAATTTGATTATAAATAAAAGATAAAAGTGATTTAAATGGGAATATTCCCTGACAATTGAAAGGAGGAAAGTAAATTGAATACTACAGATCCAATAGCAGATATGTTAACAAGAATTAGAAATGCAAATAGTGCAAAACATAAAACAGTTGATGTACCAGCTTCAAAAATGAAGAATGCAATTGCTGAAATCTTATTTAAAGAAGGCTATATAAAATCATTTGAAGTAATCAATAATGAAAATCAAGGAATTATAAGAATTACTTTAAAATATGATGAAAAAGGTACAAGAGTAATTGATGGAATAAAAAGAATTAGTAAACCAGGATTAAGAGTATATGCTAATAAAGAAGAACTACCAAAAGTTTTAAATGGTTTAGGAATAGCAATTATTTCTACATCTAAAGGTTTAAAAACAGATAAAGAAGCTAGAGAAGCAGGTATAGGTGGAGAAGTTTTAGCATATATTTGGTAAATAAATCTTTTAATAAAATTTTTATTTTAAACAAATTTTATATTGCGTATAAATAAAGGAAGGTGAAAACAAAATGTCAAGAATTGGAAACAAAGCAATTGCAATACCAAGTGGTGTTGAAGTTACAGTTAATGACCATAAAGTTACTGTAAAAGGACCAAAAGGTACATTAGAAAGAGAAATACATAAAAATATTTCTGTAACAGTTGAAAATAATGAAGTTAAAGTTACAAGACCAAATGATGAAGCTCTTAACAGAAGCTTACATGGTTTAACAAGAACTTTAATAAATAATATGATACATGGTGTTTTAAATGAATATACTAGAGAATTACAAATAAATGGTGTTGGATATAGAGCTGCAAAACAAGGAGCAGATTTAAATTTAACATTAGGATATTCTCATCCAGTAATATTTAAAGCTCCAGCAGGAATATCATTTGATGTTCCAAACCCAAATACTATTATAGTAAAAGGAATTGATAAAGAATTAGTTGGTCAAACTGCTGCTGATATCAGAACAAAAAGACCACCTGAAGTATATAGAGGAAAAGGTATTAAATATGCTGAAGAAGTTATTAGACGTAAAGAAGGTAAAACAGGTAAATAAACTCAAATAAAAATTAGCAATCTGTTCATTTTTATTTCTTTAATCAAACTTCTACATACAAAAGTATGTATTCAGCTTGATTAAATCATAAAAATGCACATCTCACTAATTTTAATTTGAATTAACAAAAACTCAGTTTTTAGAAAGGAGTAAAAAAGATGATTAAAAAGACAAACAGAAAATTAGAAAGAGAAAAAAGACATGCTAGAGTTAGAAATAAAGTTTCTGGAACAGCTGAAAGACCAAGATTATGTGTATATAAAAGTAATTCAAATATATATGCACAAATTATAGATGATGTTGCTGGTAATACATTAGTTTCTGCATCAACATTAGATAAAGAAGTAAAAACAAAAAAATCTAATATAGAAGCTGCAAAAGAAGTTGGAACTTTAATTGCAAAAAGAGCTGTTTCAAAAAATATAAAAACTGTTGTATATGATCGTAGTGGATATATATATCACGGAATTGTAAAAGAACTAGCAGAAGCTGCTAGAGAGGGTGGACTTGAATTCTAATTTTATAATAAAGTTGTAAAACTAAACTAAAAGGAGGGAAAAACAAAACCTATGGAAGAAAATAAAATGCCAGAGTTAAAAGAAAAAGTAGTTGCTATAAATAGAGTTGCAAAAGTAGTAAAAGGTGGTAGAACATTTAGATTCAGTGCTGTTGTAATTGTAGGAGATGAAAATGGACATGTAGGAATCGGAAATGGAAAAGCTGCAGAAGTACCAGATGCAATTAAAAAAGCAATTCAAGAAGCAAAGAAAAATTTAATAGAAGTTCCTGTTGTAGGAACAACAATACCTCATGAATATGTTGGTGAATTTGGTAGTGCAAAAGTAATATTAAAACCAGCTAAAGTTGGTACAGGACTTATTACAGGAGGAAGTGTAAGACCAGTACTTGAACTTGCAGGATATAGAGATGTACGTACAAAAGTTTTAGGAACAAATAATCCAAGAAATGTTGTATATGCAACTCTTGAAGGATTAAAAAACATGAGAACAATAGAACAAGTTGCTAAAAAGAGAAACAAAAAAGTAGAAGATATTTTATAATTTATATAAATAGCAAACTTGTAAAGTTCTAAGTAAAATAATAAAAAATGATTTTATAATATTTGTTCCTGAGAAATAGGAAAGAAATGATTTATAATATATAATTTTGCAAGTTGCTATAATTAACCAAAAGTCAAAATAGGGAGGTGCAAGCAAATGAAACTAGGAGAATTAAAACCAGCTGTTGAAAAAGAAAAAAGAAAAAGAGTTGGACGTGGAATAGGTTCTGGAACAGGAAAAACTTCAGGAAAAGGACATAAAGGACAAAAAGCAAGAAGTGGTGGAGGAGTTAGACGTGGATTTGAAGGTGGTCAAACACCATTATATAGACGTTTACCAAAAAGAGGATTCACAAATATTCATGCAAACAAATATACTGAAGTAACACTTACCATGTTAAATAAATCAAAAGCAACTGATGTAACAGCAGAAAGCTTAGTAGAAGAAGGAATTATTGGAAAAATAAATGATGGTATTGTAGTTTTAGCTACAGGAAAATTAGATAAAAAATTAAATGTAAAAGCCAAAAAATTCACAGCTACAGCAAAAGAAAAAATAGAAGCCTTAGGCGGAAAGGCAGAGGTGATTTAATTGTTTAAAACAATAAAAAATGCTTTAAAAACACCAGATGTTAGAAAAAGATTATTATATACATTATTATTAATTATATTATTTAGATTAGGATGTTATATAACAGTTCCAGGAGTTAATACAATTATTTTAAATGAAGCAATGTCTTCAGCAAACGGAATTGCAGGATTTATTGATATTATATCTGGAGGAGCTTTTTCTAGATTTTCAATTTTTGCAATGTCAATAAGTCCATATATTACAGCATCAATTGTTGTTCAATTACTTGCTATGGTTATACCTTCATTAGAGAGAATGGTAAAAGAAGGTGGAGAAGAAGGCAGAAGAGTAATGAACAAATGGACTAAAGTAATTACAATTATTTTAGCATTAATTGAGGCTATAGGAATTTATTTAGGATATAGATCTACAGGTATATTTATAAATGAAGGATGGCTAACTGGTATATTAGTTGTTGCTTCACTTGTTGCAGGAACATCACTACTTATGTGGTTAGGAGAACAAATAACAAGTAGAGGAATAGGAAATGGTATTTCTATTATAATATTTATAGGAATTATATCAGGATTACCATCAGGAATAACTACAATTTGGAATTTAATATTTACAAGTAGTGGATTTAATACAGTAGGTTTAATTACAGCTTTAGGAATTATTATTGGAGCATTACTATTAGTTGCAGGTGTTGTATTTGTACAACAAGCAGAAAGAAGAGTTCCAGTACAATATTCTAAAAAAGTAGTTGGAAGAAAAATGGTTGGAGCACAAAGTACCCATATTCCATTAAAACTTGCTATGGCAGGTGTAATGCCAGTAATTTTTGCTTCATCATTTATGACATTTCCGGCAATGATAATATCTATATTTGTTAAAGATGTATCTACACTAACAGGATTTTGGGCAGGAGTTTATAATTTCTCTATTGCTACATCATCATCTAGTGTTGGATGGGGATATTCTCTTGCAAATGCTATAGTATATTTACTATTAATTATGGGATTCACATTTTTCTATACTTATGCAACATTTAATCCTGCAGAAGTATCAAACAATATTAAGAAAAATGGAGGATTTATTCCTGGAATTAGAGCAGGAAAACCAACAACAGATTATTTATCTTCAATAATATCAAAATTAACATTATTTGGAGGTTTATTCTTAGCAGTAATAGCAATACTTCCAATGTTATTAAGATTTACAAGTTTAAATATTTCATTTGGAGGAACATCAATATTAATCGTTGTAGGTGTAGCTCTTGAAACAGTTCAACAATTAGAATCACAATTAGTAATGAGACATTATAAAGGTTTCTTAGAATAAAGAGATTAAGACACAATCTTATGTTAGGAGGGATTTAGATGGCACAGCCAAAAAGAAGATGGTCAAAAGCTAGAACACATGCAAAAAGATCAACATGGAAAGTTGAAGCTCCAAAATTTGCAACTTGTCCTCATTGCCATGAGCCAGTATTACCACATAGAGTATGCTCAAATTGTGGATATTATGATGGAAAAGAAGTAGTTGCAATAAAGGAAGAAAAATAATAATATGACAAAACACCTATAGGTGTTTTTTGTCATGTTCTGTAAGATAAGGGAGGATTTTTAAGATGAAAAATTTAAGAAAAACAAAAATCGTAGGAACAATTGGACCAGCTAGTGAAAATAAATTAGAAGAATTATTTGCAGCAGGATTAAATGTATGTAGAATCAACTATTCTCATGGAAGTTGGGAAGAACAATCTGAAAAAACAGAAAAAATTATTGAATTAAGAGAAAAATTAGATTTACCAATTGCCTTATTATTAGACATGAAAGGTCCTGAAATAAGAACAGGAATGTTATATACAGGAAAAAATACAAAAATCCAATTACAAGATGGTCAAAAATTTACATTAGTAAATGAAGATATTGTTGGAAATGAAGAAAAAGTTTCTGTATCATATAAAGAATTATATAAAGATGTACAACCAGGAACAAAAATTTTAATAGATGATGGTGCAATTGAATTAAGAGTTGATGAAGTTGTAGATAAAGATATAGTTTGTACAGTAGTTCATGGAAATGGTTTAGGAAGTAGAAAAACAATGAATTTACCTGGAACAATTATTAGATTACCAGGATTATCTGAAAAAGATATTGCAGACTTAAAAACAGCATGTGAACATGACTATGATTTTGTTGCAATTTCATTTGCAAGAAATTTAGATGATATTAACCAAGTAAGAAAAGTATTAGATGAAAATGGTGGAAAAGATATTCAAATTATCACAAAAATAGAAAATGTTGAAGGATTATCTAATTTAGATGCTATTTTACAAGAAGCAGATGGTCAAATGATTGCACGTGGTGATATGGCAACAGAAACAGATTATACAGAACCACCAGTAGTTCAAAAAAGAATTATTAGAGGATGTAATAAATTATTTAGACCAGCAATTACAGCTACTCAAATGTTAGAGTCAATGACACATCAACCATTACCAACAAGAGCAGAAGCAAGTGACGTAGCAAATGCTATTTATGACAGAACAAGTGCTATAATGCTTTCTGGAGAATGTGCTCAAGGAGATTATCCAGTTGAATGTGTTCAAACAATGGTAAAAATTGCAAATAGAGTTGAACCAGAAATACATTATTGGAAAAGATTTGATAAAAATGAAGATTTAGATTTATCAAATGATGAAGCAAAAATTGCATATTCATCTTGTGTAACAGCTAAAAATACTAATGCTAATGCAATTGTAGCATATACTCATACAGGAGATTCTGCAAGAATATTAGCAGGTTTAGGTGCAGGTTGCCCAATTTTAGCAATAACAGATAATAAGAGAACATTCCATCAATTAGCTTTATGTTGGAATGTAACACCAGTATATGTAGATGCTGGAGAAACAATTGAAGAAACAATTGAAAAGGGAATCCAAAAATTAAAAGATAAAGAAATTCTAGAAAGAGGTGATGTTGTTGTTATTTCTGGTGGAGCAAAAAAGTTCACAAGCGGAATGACAACAAAAGTTACTGGCGGAATTTTGAGAGTATAAATAAATTATTTCTATAATTTATGATAGTGAAAATATAATTTTAAATATAAAAATTTTATTTTCAAAAGAAAAAAAGAAAACTGAAAAAAGAAAACTGGAGACAAGAAATTTCTTGTCTCCAGTTTTCTTGTACGATAAAGAGCTTCTTCAAAGTTCTTTATCTAGATTTTAGAGGTTACCGCAGGTTTCCTCCAATAAGGAAAAATAAGAGTCAAGGAAACGCGTAATAGTTTCCTTTTTTCTAACCAAATAGTCCGGGTCAAGACCAGCCATCCTGACCTCGTCATGGACTCTTATGTAGTCATCAACGAGATCTGCATTGGCAACAATCTTGTCCAGTTCCGGAGGAATTGCCACCGGGATATTCTGCTGTTGCATAGTAGTTTCTCCTTCCACATGTTCGACCTGTTGCTCAACGAGTTTATCTTCCTCTTTAGTAGAGGGTTCCTCTTCTATGAGAGGTAAATTTTGAGGCACCTGGGGAACAACGCCAGAAACTTCTTCTTCTTTGGAATAATTTACTTCTGTTAAATTCTCAGAAGAAGAAAGAATGGCATCTGAAGAATAATTCCCTTGCCGCCCCTGACATTCATCAAAGTATTCACTCAGGAATATCCCAATTACTTGAGATTTTTCCATCAAAGCCAAAGCTTCGTGCTGTCTTAAATTCAGGTTCTTTAATCCCCCAAACTTGTAGTTCTCCTTGGAAGATTTCAGGAGCCAGATGGTTTTCTCAATCAAACCATTATTGACCCCATAATTTACCTGAAGAAAAACTTTAACAAATTGATAAATACAATAGGTAATTATTGCATCGGTCCCAAAACTCTTGACGAATTTTTTATAGCTCGTCAACTGCTCATCATTTTCCTTCATGAATTCTCTGTTAATATTAACAGAGAATTGAAACCTCAACTCATTTCTGAGCAGAGTAACCAGCTCCAACGGAATAAACTTAAATGATGCATCCTCCTTTTCTACCTCTGTGGTAAGCCTCAAAGAATTCAAGGCTTCCTCCCTAGACTCGTTAAAAGACATGTTCCACAGCACATTTTGCAATGTGCTACTCGACATCACCATAGCATTGTTCATGGCATTGTCAAAGTAGTTTTGAGCAAGCCCAAATCTTTCCAGACTTACTTTGAACTTACTCCGAAGTGCGTAAGTACTCGAATTCTTGTCCATAAGAATACCTCCAAAATCTTTTCAAAGTGCGAGTGTTTAACGAATATAAATATTATATCATACTTTACAAATTATGTCAATCCGCATTTTGCTTGATAAATGATTGACACTCCTAAAAAAATAAAATATAGAAAATTGTAGTAATTTTAAAAAATTTATGCTATACTAGTAATATCTTAAATTAATAGATAAGAAACAATAAGAAACTTTAAGTTATAAAACTTAAAGTAAAAACAAAATTTTTATATTTGAAATTTTATTAAAAAAAAAGATTTTACTTTAAATCTTATAATATTATATGAGAAAGGAATAAAAAAATGTCAAAACCAACAGTAGCAATTATAGGAAGACCAAATGTAGGAAAATCAACTTTTTTCAATTATATAGTAGGAAGTAGAATATCAATTGTTGAAGATACACCAGGAGTTACAAGAGATAGAATATATGCAGAAACAAATTGGAGAGGAAGAACATTTACTGTTGTAGACACAGCAGGAATTGAGCCCAAAAGTGAAGATATAATAATATCTCAAATGAGAGAACAAGCACAAATAGCAATAGAAATTGCAGATGTAATAGTATTTTTAACAGATATAAAACAAGGTGTAACAGCAACAGATGAAGAAATAGCAGTTATGTTAAGAAAATCTAAAAAACCAGTAATACTTGTATGTAATAAAGCAGATAACATGAGTAGAGACAAAAATGACATATATGAATTTTACAATTTAGGAATGGGAGATGTATATCCTGTATCAGCAGCCAATGCACTAGGAATAGGGGATGTATTAGATGCAATTTATGAAAAACTTCCAGAAAAAAGTGATGATGAAGATGATGAAAGAATAAAAGTAGCAGTAATAGGAAAACCAAATGTAGGAAAATCATCATTAATAAACAAAATATTAGGAGAAAATAGAACAATTGTAAGTAGTATAGCAGGAACAACTAGAGATGCAATAGATACAGAATATGAAAATAATCATGGAAAATATGTATTAATAGACACTGCTGGAATTAGAAGAAAAAGCAAAGTAACAGAATCAATTGAAAAATTTAGTATAATGAGAACACTACTTGCAATAGAAAGAGCAGATGTATGTTTAATGATGATAGATGCAACAGAAGGAGTAACAGACCAAGATGCAAAAATTGCAGGAGAAGCTCATGAAGCTGGAAAAGGAATAATAATTGTTGTTAATAAATGGGATGAGTATGAAAAAGAAACAGGAACATTGGAAAAATATAAAAAAGACATATATGCAAGATTATCATATTTATCATATGCACCAATAATATTTATTTCAGCAAAAACAGGTCAAAGAGTAGAAAAATTATTTGATTTAATAAATCATGTAAATGAACAAAACTCTATGAGAGTTACAACATCAGCATTAAATCAGGTAATAAATGAGGCAATAGCTTTAGTTCAACCACCAACAGACAAAGGTAAAAGATTAAAAATATTATATGGAACACAAGTAAGTACAAAACCACCAACATTTGTTATATTTGTAAATAATAAAGAATTATTTCATTTTTCATATGAAAGATATATAATAAATCAAATTAGAAGAGAATTTGGTTTAGATGGAACACCAGTTAGAATAATTGCAAGAGAGAAACATGAGAAAGGAGAGGTAGATTAATATGGCT
Source organism: uncultured Clostridia bacterium (assembly GCA_944386685.1). GTDB lineage: Bacteria > Bacillota > Clostridia > TANB77 > CAG-508 > CAG-269. Next base: position 16,508 of record CALXCA010000020.1, read on the forward strand.
TCATATATTATAGTAGTTATAATTGCATATTTATTAGGAAGTATTAGTTTTTCAGTAATAATTAGTAAAAAATTAGCAGGATTTGATGTAAGAGAAAAAGGAAGTGGAAATGCAGGAGCAACAAATATGTTGCGTTCTGTTGGAGTAAAAGGAGCAATCTTAACTCTTATTGGAGACTGTTTAAAAGGTGTTATTGCAATTTTAGTTGCAGTAATAGTAGGAAAAATTGCTAAAAATGCAGATAAAGCATTATTGGTTCAACTTGCAGGAATTGCAGTAGTTTTAGGACATACATTTCCTATTTTCTTTAATTTTAAAGGAGGAAAAGGTGTTGCAACAGCATTAGGAGTTGTATTAGTAACAAATTGGCAAATAGGTTTAATATGTTTAGTATTTGCACTTGTACTAATGGCTTTAAGTAGAATGGTATCATTAGGATCAGTTGGAGCATGTGTCCTATTTCCTGTTTTAGTTTTGTTTATAAAAAGCAATTATATAGTAACAGAAGGAAGTAGTTATCTAATATATAGCATAATATTAGCACTAATTGTAGCATTTAATCATAGAAGTAATATAAAAAGATTATTAACAGGAACAGAAAATAAAATAAGCTTTAAAAAGTAAAAATAAATTAACGAATATTGAGTAAATTTCAAATATAATTAGAATTGTATAAATATAATGAAAACAAAAAATTGAAGATGTAAAATAAAAAACTCAATAAAAAATATAAAATTGTTATTAAGTATTAATATAAAATTTAATAAAACAAATGAAAACAGTTGAAAAACAAACATAAAATTTTCAACAGTGTTAAATCAAAAGGAAGGAATGTGATAAAAAAATGAAAACAATTGCAGTTATAGGTAGTGGAAGTTGGGGAGTAGCACTTTCAATCCACTTGGCAAAATTAGGAAATAAGATAAAATTGTGGTCTTTTGCAGAAGACGAAAGAGATTTAATAAATGGAGAACATAAATGTAAGTTTTTACCTAATGTAGACTTACCAGATGGAATAGAATGTAGTAATTCATATGAAGAAGTTATTAAAGATTCTGACTTTATAGTACATGTAACACCATCAAAATTTACAAGAAACATAGTAAAAGAATATAAACAATATGTAACAAATCAACCAATAGTTATTTGTTCAAAAGGATTTGAACAAAGTACATTAATGACACTAGATGAAGTAATAAAAGAAGAAATTCCAAATGCAAAAATTGCTGTTCTTTCAGGACCAAGTCATGCAGAAGAAGTTTCTATTGCAATACCAACAGTTTTAGTTGTTGCTTCTGAATATGACTCTATATTAAAAATAGTTCAAGATACTTTTATGTCAGATAAAATGAGAATATATACATCTAGAGATGTAAAAGGTGTTGAACTAGGAGGAGCTTTAAAAAACATAATTGCATTTTGTGCAGGGGTTGCAGCAGGAATGGGACTTGGAGATAACACATTTGCGGCATTAATTACAAGAGGATTGTCAGAATTAGCGAGACTAGGAGTTGCACTAGGAGGTCAAAAAGATACATTTTATGGTTTAAGTGGATTGGGAGATTTAATTGTAACATGCTTAAGTGACCACAGCAGAAATAGAAGAGCAGGAAAATTAATAGGTCAAGGAAAAACTATTGAAGAAACTAGACAAGAAGTTGGAATGACAATTGAAAGTTTAGATAATATTGTTGTTGCACATGAATTAGGAAAAATACATAATATAGAAATGCCAATAGTTGAAGCTGTTTATGGTATACTTTATAATGGATTAAAACCAGAAGAAGCAGTAAATGCTTTAATGAATAGAGCAAAAAAAGATGAAAACTAATGTAAATATTTAATGGAATAATAAAATTTTAAAATTTGTAAATAATAAGAAAAAATTTAATAATATAAAATATGTTTACAAAAAATAAATTATAAAATATTATAAAAGGGGTTAGTTTGAAATAATATTTATACAGTTTTATGTCCCTTTGTGCAAAGAAAACCATTTCATAACTATATACCTCAAAGAAAGGAATGAAAATATTTATGGGATTTTTTGATAATTTAGGAAAAAAAGCAAGTGAAGCCTATGGTGCAACAGCCAAAAAAACAGGAGACTTAGCCAAAGAAGCAAAATTAAGAATGAAGATAAATGAAAATAAGTCTGATATAAATGAATTATATACAGAAATAGGAAAAAAAGTATATGAAAAATATGTTAGTGAAGAAACTTTTAATATGAGATATGTAGAAGAAGAATGTTCTAAAATAGATATTTTATCAAGTGAAATAGAATCTTGCTTGACTTCTATATTAGAACTAAAGAATAGAAAACAATGTCCAAAATGTTTTGCGGAAATTGATGCAAATGCTACATTTTGCCCAAAATGTGGTGCAAAGCAAGATGATGTTGAAGCAAAAGAAGTAGAAATTGTAGATAATCAAGAAAATAATTCTGCTGAACAACATACCTCATCAGAAAATTCTAATGTGAATCAAGAAAATAATAATTAAATTTGATAAAGGAAGTTCTAATTCAGTAGGAAATTTTGATATATTAATAATAAATAAATTTTGAATACAATTGGAGGAATTTTAAAAATTCTTATATTTCCGCATTGAGTCAAAAAAATTTATTTATTATTAATATATCAAAATTTCCTACTGAACTGGAATTAAAGGTAAATTAATAAAAATGAGACTAGTAGTACAAAGAGTAAAAAAAGCAAGTGTAGAAGTAGATAAAAAAATAGTGGGAAAAATAGATAATGGATTTTTAGTTTTAATAGGAATAAAAAAAGGTGATACAAAAGAACAAGCAGATTATTTAGTAAAAAGGTTATGTAATTTAAGAATTTTTACAGATGAAAATGATAAAATGAATTTAAGTTTAAAAGATGTAAATGGAAAATTACTAATAGTATCTCAATTTACTTTATATGGAGATTGTACACAAGGAAATAGACCATCTTTTATTGAAGCAGAAAGACCAGAAGAAGCAATTCCATTATATGAATATTTTTGTGAACAATGCAAATTAAACAATATAGAAGTTCAAAAAGGGATATTTGGTGCAGATATGAAAGTTGAATTACTTAATGATGGTCCTGTTACTATTCTTCTAGAAAAATAGAGAAATATTTCATTTAAGACCATTATTAAGTAACAATTTATAAATAAATATTTATAAATTTTTTGAATTTGGTAAATAATATTGATAAAATCTATTATATCAAAAGAAAAATACAACTAGATAATTTAAAACTAATATTGTAAGAAAAGGAGGTCTTTCTATGGAAAGAAAAGTGAAAGTTGTGCAATATGGAGTTGGCAAAATGAGTTTATACACAATGAGATATGTGTATGAAAAAGACGGAGAAATAGTAGGTGCAGTAGATATTAATCCTAATGTTATAGGAAAAGATATTGGAGAAATATTAGGAACAGAAAATAAAGGTGTAAAAGTTGTAAGTTCAGAAAATGCAAGACAGATGTTAGAAGAGACTAAACCAGATATTGTTATAGTTACAACAATGAGTTTAATAAAAGATGTAGAAGAAGCATTAATGCTATGTGCTGAACTTGGAATTAATGCAATAACAACATGTGAAGAAGCTTTTTATCCTATAAATTCAAATCCCAATATAACAAAAAAATTAGATGAAATTGCAAAAAAGAATAATTGTACAATTACAGGAAGCGGATATCAAGATATATATTGGGGACAATTAATATCATCTATAGCAGGTTCAACACAAAAAATTACAAAAATAAAAGGAAGTTCAAGTTATAATGTAGAAGAATATGGAATTGCATTAGCTAAAGCCCATGGAGCTGGTTTAACACTTGAACAATTTGATAAAGAAATAGCTTCTGTAGATAGAATGAGTGATGAAAAAAGAAGAAAAATTATTGAAAGTGGAGAATATTCGCCATCATATATGTGGAATGTAAATGGATGGCTATGTGAAAAATTAGGATTAACAGTAAAATCACAAACACAAAAATGTGTACCACAAACATATAAAGAAGATTTATTCTCTTCAACATTAAATATGACAGTAAAAGCAGGAGATGCAACAGGAATGAGTGCAGTTGTTACAACAGAAACAGAAGAAGGAATAACAATTGAAAGCGAATGTATAGGAAAAGTATATGCACCAGATGAATTTGATAGAAACGAATGGACTATTTATGGAGAGCCAAATACAACAATAGTTGTAGAAAAGCCTGCAACAGTTGAACTTACATGTGCTTCTGTAGTAAATAGAATACCAGATGTTATAAACTCAAAGCCAGGATATGTTCCAACATGTGAATTTGGTGAATTAAATTATAAATTAAAAATTTAGTAAAAATAGTGCCGGTTCTCTTTTTTTCTTTTTTGGTAAAAATAGTGCCGGTTCTCTTTTTTTCCTTTTTAGGAAAAAAAGAGAACCGGCACTATTTTTACTGAATATAATAATATAAAGAGGAATTATTAATAAATTAAAACCTCAAGAAAGGAAGAGAAAATGAATTATAAATATTATACTTCAAATAATAATGGGCAAGATGATTATGGATTAAAATACATAGATGAACAAGGATGTGGAATGATATGTAAAGATTATAAAATAGAATTTCCACCACAGCATCAAGATGTTCAACCAGGAATGGAATATTTAATGAAACCAAGACCTATATTTAATAATCCATATTATAGACCAGCAGGAAAACTAATTGGAAAAGTTGCAATAATAACAGGAGGAGATTCTGGAATAGGTAGAGCTGTTGCAGTTGGTTTTGCAAAAGAAGGTGCAACAATTGTAATTGCATATTATAATGAAGACAAAGATGCAGAAGAAACTAAAAATTTTATTGAAAGATTAGGGGGAACATGTATACTACTATCAGGAGATATAAAAGATACAGAATTTTGTGATAAGATTGTTGAAGAAACATTAAATAATTTTGGAAGAATAGATATTTTAGTAAATAATGCAGGAGTTCAATATCAACAAAAAAGTTTATTAGATATTACTGATGAACAATTTGATAAAACAATGAAAACAAATATTTATTCAATGTTTTATCTAACAAAAAGAGCATTAAAACATTTACAGCCAGGAGCAAGCATAATAAATGTTACATCAATAACGACTTTTAAAGGAGAACCTGAACTTATAGACTATGTAACAAGTAAAGGAGCAATAGTAGGATTTACAAGATCACTTGCAACAAATTTGGCAGATAAAAATATTAGAGTAAATGCAGTAGCGCCAGGTGTGTTCTGGACACCAATACAGCCATCTTGTTGGGAAGCAGAAAAAATTCCAACATTAGGCTCTGATGCTCCAATGGGAAGAGCAGGTCATCCATATGAAATTGCACCATTATTTATATATTTAGCAAGTTCAGACTCTTCATATGTTACAGGTCAAGTTATTCATGTAAATGGTGGAGAATATAAAGGATAGATATTTGTTATTGGGGTCGGTCCCTCTTTTGACTGGTGTCGGTCCCTTTTTATTATTGTGATTGGTCCACTTTTTGTGCTGAGATATAAAAATATCGAAAAACAATAAAAAAGTATTGACAAATAATAAAATATAGTATATATTTGTGCTATGAAAGGAAAGGGATTAAAAATGAAAATTTTAGGAGAAAAAAGTTTATCATCAAAAGTAATAGCAGGATTAAACATACTTTTTATATTAATAAGTATTATAGACTTATTTGTATTAACACTAATAGCAAAATCAGCCAAAAACATTATCACAAATATAAATATACAAAATAGTATATTTGATTTATTGTTATTTGTAATGATTATAATTACAGGATTAATAGCACTTTTTATAATATATCAATTTATAAAAATATTCAAAAATTTAAAAAATAATATATTATTTAGTATAAATAATTCTAAAAGCTTAAATATAATAAGCAACAGTTGTTTTATTATAAGTGTAATATATCTAATAATCTCAATACTAATAATAGCAATAGCAAAAAATTTAATAGATGAATTTATTTACTATATATTAGCATTCTCAATAATGTTAATGATTATTTTTGTTGTATCTGGTATAGGAATAAAAATACTTAATGAAATATACAAAAAAGCAATTGAATATAAAGAAGAAAATGAATTAACAATATAGATTTCTGAAAAGGTAATTAATTTGAAAGAAAACTTTTCATTACAATTTTGTCTTTAAGCGAAGCGAGAAATTATTAAGATTTAAATTGAAAGAAAATCTTTCATTATTATGTGTGTTTTCAAGCGAAAATAGAGAAGCTAGAAAGGAATGAAATTTAAAATGATAATAGTAAATTTAGATGTAATGATGGCAAAAAGAAAAATATCATCTGGAGAACTTGCAGAAAAAGTAGGAATAACACCAGCAAATTTATCAATTTTAAAAACTAATAAAGCAAAAGCTATAAGGTTTTCAACTTTAGAGAAATTATGTGACATCCTAGATTGTAAACCAGGAGACATATTAGATTATGATAAAAACACGGAGGAAAAAATTTGAAAAGATTAGTAATTTATATATTTTTATTAATACTAACATTTTATAGTATTTATTTATTATTCAAAATAGAAATGAAAAACGAAAAAAACGAAATTAATACAATAGGAAAAATAAACAATGAAGAAATGCTTCCAATACCTACAAGGATAATATATAAAAATAAAAAAGAAAAATATATAATAATCGATGAGGAAGAAGTAGAATTTCAAAAAATATTTAATGAATTATACCGTAGAATTAATAATGCAATTCAAGGAAAAACGTATTCAGAAGATGAAATAGAAAAAATGCAAGAAGAAGGATGTTTTATAGAATTTGATTATAATAGAATTAGTAAAAATTATGTGTTTTTTCTAGAAAATTCAGAAGTTGGTGTTATCAAGAGAACATCTGATGGTGGACAAGTAATTGTTAGTAATTTAGACGATAAAGAAAACTTAATTAATAAAATGGAAATATGGACTGAAGATTGTCACGAATATGACTTTAAAAAAGAAAAAAATTATACTTTTTCAAATATATTAAATAATATTCCTCTAAATTTAGAAGTAAAAGAAGTAAAACCAGAAATTTATCAAATGATGTTGACAAATTATGGCAAAGGAGATTTTAAAAATATTTGCAAGAGCTTAGGAATTGAAACAACAAATGATTTACTCAACTTTAATTTGAATAAAGAAACAATAATTATAACATTATCAAAATATGAAATTCAAAATGTAAAACAAAATATAGGAAATATCAAATATACATTTGGAAATTATCAAGACAAATATTCTATAAATATTTTAATAGTAAGCAAAATAGTAAACACAAATTGTATATATTATAATATTAACAATTTATAGTAAAAAAATAATTATAATAGGAGAAAAAATGATAGTATTATACATAGGATTAGCATTTTTATTTTTAATAGTACCACTAATTTTAACATTAATAAATATTAAAAATTTATTCAAAAAAAAGAAAATAAAAGAAAATTTAATAGATATATTAATATTTTTATTAGGAATACCATTTACAATACTGTTATACTGGGTAAGTGAATTTGACAAAGATTATACAGAAGCACTAAGATTAGGTGGAGGAGAATTAGGATTACACAGTCCAATTGCTTCTTGGAGTATGCCAACAGTGTTAACAATTTTTGGATTAGGAATAATCTCTTATATATTAATAAGAATAAGAAAATTAAAACTACCACCAGTAATTGTAGTAAGTTCAATGTCTGGAATTTTTATATGTTCTATTTATATGATTATTTGGATAATACAAATAAGTAATAATATGGATAAATATATTTTTGGATTACCATATTTAACTTTATTTCCAATAAATTATATTTTATGTAGTATAAGAGCAGAAATTGAAATCATGAGAAAATATAAACAAGAAAATTTAGAAAGAAAAAAATATGAAAATAAATTTTTGAATTTCTGCAATAAATTAATTTATAATATAGATAATTGGCCAATACTTGCAATTGTTTTTTCGCTTCCTCTTATTATAATTCTTATAAGTATATTAATGATTTTTGGACAAAGACCAGATGAAGCAATAAAAGCATTTTTAGAAACTAGTGATTGGACATTGTCAACCAAAATATCTCCACCACCAATAACGTATGATGGACATTATTTATGCACAGTATCTTTAAGAGGTCATAAAAATATAGTAAAACCAATACGTATGGGAATAAGACATGGAGAAAGAATTGTAGTTAATAGACAATTATGTATTGCAAATGCTTTTGAAGATTTAATTAAAGAAAAAATGCCAAGATTTCATCATTTAATAAGATATATTTATGATAAATATGGATATCCATTATCAAAACATATAAATACTAGTATACAGGCAGATATTACATATTTTATAATGAAACCATTAGAGTGGATTTTTTTGATTGTTTTATATACATTTGATGTAAAACCAGAAAATAGAATAGCAACACAATATATAGGTAATAAAAATGTTAAAATATAAAAAACGGGTTTAATTTGAAAGAATTTAACATTTATAACATCTATAATAACTTTCAATTTAATGTTGTATTGGAGCATAAAAAATAATACAATTGAAGCAGAATATCCAGAAGTTTCTGAATTTGATTCATATAGTAACTAAAATTATAAAAAATTAATAAGAATATGTTGAAAAAAAGAATATTTTTTGCTACTATAAATATATAAATTATTTTTATTGATAAAAAAGGGGGAGTAAGTTATGAAAAAAGTTTGGAAAGTTATTGGAATAATAATTTTAGCTATAGTAATTATATATAGCATATTTATCACAATAGAAGTAGTAAGATTTAATAATATTGTAGGATGTAAACCTTTAATTATTTTAAAAGATACAAGCCCAGATTTTACAAAAGAAATAGTTACAGGGTTATCAGAAGAAAAATATACTAGTTTAGGATTTACTGTTGAATATCAAACAAATATAATAAGAGAAGAAAATAGTGATAATATACAAATTGCTATAATGGGAGGAGAATTTAAATTATTTGACAAAATTATTTTGTCAGCATATGTATTTTAATATAAAAGAGGAATTAAAAATGCCAATATGGAATCCGTGGCATGGATGCCACAAAAAAAGTGCAGGATGTTTAAACTGTTATATGTTCAGAAGAGATTCAGAATTTGATAAAGATAGTAACACAGTAAGTAAAACAAACTCTTTTGACATGATTTTAAAAAAGAAAAAAGATGGAACATATAAAATTCAAAATGAAAAAGATTATATATACACATGTATGACATCAGATTTTTTTATTGAAGAAGCTGATGAATGGAGAAAAGAAATATGGCAAATGATAAAACAAAGGAAGGATTTAAAATTTTTTATAATAACAAAAAGAATAGAAAGGTTTTATGTAAGTTTGCCAGAAGACTGGAAAGATGGATATGAAAATGTAACTATATGTTCAACATGCGAAAATCAAAAAACAGCTAATGAAAGATTACCAATTCTTTTAGAATTGCCAATAAAACATAGAGAAATAATTCATGAACCAATGTTAGAAAAAATTAATATAGAAAAATATTTACAAAGTAACAAAATAGAAAATGTAACTTGTGGTGGAGAATCTGGACCAAATGCACGAATATGCAATTATGAATGGATTTTAGATATTAGAAATCAATGTTTAAAATATAATGTACCATTTTATTTTAAGCAAACAGGGGCAAATTTTATAAGAGAAAACAAATTATATAAAATTCCAAGAAAAGAACAAATGAAGCAAGCTCAAAAAGCAAATATTAATATAAAATAAACAGATAATTAATACAAAATTTTCTAGCAATATGATAATAAAAATTTTTATATGAGGAATTACTAAAATAATTCTAAATATAAAAATTTTTTTGTATCATTGAAACAAAATTACATACTTAAAAGGTCTAATAGATGTAAAATATATGTACATATATAAACGTGGAGGAGCAAATGGAGGAACTTGTAAAAAAAGCTAAAAAAGGAGATAATGAAGCATTTACACAGTTAATTATGAATTTACAGACAGATTTATATAAAATAGCAAAAGCAAAAATAAATGATGAAGATGATATTAATGAAGCGGTACAAGAAACAATAATAAAAGCATATTGTTCAATAAAAAAGCTTAAAGACGAAAAATATTTTAAAACATGGATTATTAGAATTTTAATAAATGAATGTAATAACATTTACAAGAAAAAAAGACAATCAAAAACAGAAGAATATAATGAAAATACTGTAAATCAAGCAGAGCTAGATACAATAAACACAAAAATAAATAATTTAGATTTTTATATTTTAATTAAGAATTTAAATGAAGACGAAAAAATGGCTGTAATACTTTTTTATCTTGAAGAATTTTCTACAAAAGATATAGGAAAAATCTTAAAAGTGTCAGAAAATACAATAAGGACAAGACTTTCTAGAGCAAGAAAAAAATTAAAAAAGATGTTTGATGGAGGTAATATTGATGCAAAATATAGATGATATTATTAAATATAAAATAAAACAAGAAATAGACTTACCTAATAATTATAAAGAAACAGTAAAAAATACAGTACAAAAATGTACAGAAAATCAAAAAGATTATACTAAAAAAATAAGAAAATATAAAATACTAAACTTTTTAAGAAAAATAGTAATTAGTGCTTTAGTAGGAGCAAGTACAATAACAGTTTATTCAGCAACTACAAATAATTTACCATTTATAAATATGGGACTTATGAAAGTTGGAGAAAATTTCGAAGAAAATTCAATAGAAGTAAATAAATCAATAGAAAATGAATATGTAAAAATAACATTAGAATCTTTAGCAGGAGATAATGCATATATTATTCTTGAATATAGAATTAATTTAAAAGAAAAAGCTATCTCAGAATTTGGAAATGTAAAATATAGTGATGCAATGGGATACAGTTTATGGATTTCTGATAATATATTAGTAAATTCTAATGAAATTACAAATAAAATTCAAGAAATTTCTAAAATATCAGATACAGAATTTGTATATGTTGAAGTTTTAAATATAATGGATATAGCAGAGGAAAATTTAAAATTAGAAATTAATATGAATAATCTTATTATAAATAGTGATATGACTAATAAAATAACATTAAATAAATCATTACAATTTGATGCAAAGATTAATACTAAAGATAAAACAGAATTTATACCACAAGAAAGAATATTAGATGAAAAAAACAAAATAGTAATTAATAATGTTGGAAACACACAATTCGCAACATATATAACTTTACAAAAAATCACAGAAAATATGACTTATAAAGAATTTAAAGAACTAAATCCATGGAAATATAATAGCTTTATTGTAACTGATGAAAATGGAGAAGAAATATCATTTTCAATCCATTATGCAGATTTTTCAGGAAAATATTATTATGTAAAAAATGAAAATGGAGAATTTGAATTAACAGATTTAAAAGATATTGAAGATAATGCCGAAATTCGTTATATAGAAAATTTTGTCATTTTGTTAGGTACTCAAGAAAAATTAGATAATATAAAGATTATTCCAATTGAAACAACTATGTTTAATGATAAAAATAATGAAGAAGCTGATGAATATAAAAAAGTAAAGTGGTATCCATTAGTTGAGGGACAAAATAAATATTCAGCAACAAGCAGTTTGGGTGGAACTTTAGAAATAGATAATATAAAAATAGATGAAAATTATATAACATTTTATTATAATAAAAAAGGATTAATAGGAAATGAGTCATTGATAATTCTTAGAAAAAATAATGGGACAATGAATTATATTTACCCATTAAGAGAAGAAATAAATGGAATTAATAGTACAGAGAACAAAGTTGTATTTTCAAGAAATCTTTTTGGTATAGCAGGTTTAAATGTTTATAGTTTGGAAGATTTAGATAAAAATTTAGAAAATGTAGAATTTGCTTTGCTATATGGTAGTAAAAGCAAAATAATTGCGGAAGAATTTAAAATTCAAATTCCAAAACAAGATAATCAAACAGCAGAAATTGATAATATAAAAATAATGGATTTAAATTAAAAAAATGTGCATCTGTTTGAGCGTAACTCTTTTCCTATACAAGAACAATAGCGGACTTTTTAAATGTTTTATATGTTTATAACATTTTAAAGTCCGCGTCATTGTTCTTGCGCCAAATTTTACGAAGTAAAAATAGATGTAAATGTAGTATTTGCATCAACACAATCTAGAGTTACATACTAGTTGAACGGTTAGTCTAAATTCTATAAAACTATTGCTAAAAAAATAAAACTGATATAATATATGTAAATAGAAGAAAAAACATCTTCTGAAATGTAAAAATAAGGAAAATTAGGAGGGCAAGTTTGAAAAATAATTTTTTTCAAATAAGATTTATGCCTCCAGGAAGGAATGAGATTAAATATGAAAGGCATAAAAATAGGAAACAAACAATCTAAATATCCTATTATCCAAGGAGGAATGGGAGTAGGAGTATCATTACATAAACTAGCCGGAACAGTAAGTAAAGAAGGAGGAATTGGAATTATATCTTGTGCAGACATAGGATATCAAGAAGAAGACTTCAATAAAAATCCATTAGAAGCAAATTTAAGAGCAATAAAAAAAGAAATAAAAATGGCAAGAGAAATAGCAGGAGAAGACAAAATATTAGGAGTAAATATAATGGTAGCCATGAAAGAATATGCAACATATGTTAAAGCATGTGTAAAAGAAAAAATAGACTTAATAATTTCAGGAGCAGGAATACCAAAAGACTTACCAGAATATGTTAAAGGAACAATCACAAAAATAGCACCAATAGTTTCATCACTAAGATGTTGTAAGTTAATAGTAAAACATTGGATGACAAAATACGACTATGTTCCAGACATGATTGTTATAGAAGGACCAGAAGCAGGAGGACATTTAGGATTTAAAAAAGAAGAATTAGATGAAGAAAACAAACCAAAACTAGAAAACATAACATCTGAAATAGTAGAATATATAAAAGAAGTAGAAAAAGAAACAGGAAAAGAAATACCTGTAATAAGTGCAGGAGGAATTTGGGATAGCAAAGACATCAAAAAATACTTAAATTTAGGAGCATCAGGAGTACAAATGGCAACAAGATTTGTAGCAACAAATGAATGTGATGCATCAGAAGAATTCAAAAAAGCATATATAAACGCAAAAGAAGAAGACATAAAAATAATAAAAAGCCCAGTTGGTATGCCAGGAAGAGCAATTTACAATGAATTTATACAAAAAACAGAAAACGAAAAATGCCATATAGATAAATGTTACAACTGTATCAAAACATGTAATGTAGCAACAACACCATATTGCATAACAAAAGCATTAATAAATGCAGTAAAAGGCAATTTAAAAGAAGGACTTGTATTCTGCGGAAGCAATGTAAAAAAAGTAAAAGAAATAGTATCAGTACATGATTTAATGAATGAATTAGTTTGTGAACTCTAAAAATAATATTGACAAAAACAAAAAAAGCATGTAAAATAAATACATATTTTAGGAGTATATCTAGAAATTAACAAATTTCGAGCGATATAGAACAATTGAAAAGCAATTGTTTACACAGACGTAAGATTTTAAAGTCTTGCTGAGGAGTCTTAAAAGATTTCTTAGTAAGGCTTTTTTTAGTATAATTATATACCAAAAAAGCTTTACTAAATATTAAATAGGAGGGATTTTGTATGAAATACTTTAAAAAACTAATAGGAGAAAGAATTTATTTATCTCCAAGAAACAGTGAAAGTGAAGAAGTAGAAAAATTCACAGAATGGCTTAATGACTTTGAAACAACAGACTACATTGGTAGAAGTGCTTGTATAACAACACTTGAAGCAGAAAGGGAATATTTTGAAAAAGAAAATAACAAAAACTATAATTTTTTCATTGTAACTCTAGATAAAGATAAACTAATAGGCACAATTGGATTAGAAAGGTATAATCCTATTAACAGAACAGCAACTTTAGGAATATTTATAGGAGACAAAGAATATAGAAGCAAAGGATATGGTACAGAAGCAATAAAACTTATATTAGATTTTGGATTTAATTATTTAAATATAAACAACATAAAACTAGAATTAATGGGATTTAATGAAAGAGCATTAAAATGCTACCAAAAATGCGGATTTAAGGAATATGGAAGAAGAAGACAATCTAAATTTATTAATGGAAAATACTATGATACAATTGAAATGGATATACTTGCAGAAGAATTTAAAGAAAGTTTTATAAAAAATAAAAATATACAATAGCAAATATAAATTACTATGAAAGATTTATACAATCAAATAGCAAATAAAATATAGACTAATAAAATAATTTGTGATAATATTTCATAAGAAAAACAAAGGCAGGTATTAAAAAAATATGAAAAATTATTTAAACACACTAAATGAAGAAATCAAACAATATTTGAAAATATTATCACCAGAATTTCCAGAATGGTTATTAGAATATATTAATACTCCAGAAATGCTTAGACTTGATGAAATAGGAATGTCATGTGGTACATTTTACACAAAAGTATATAATGACAAATACTTTTATTCAACATTAACTCATAGTATTGCAGTTGCACTAATAATATGGAACTTTACACATGATAAAAAACAAACAATATCAGGGTTATTCCATGATATTGCAACTCCAACATTTAAGCATTGTATAGATTTTATGAATGGAGATTCAGAACATCAAGAATCTACTGAAGAAAGAACTGAACAAATAATAAAAAATTCAACTGAAATTATGAAGTTATTAAATAGAGAGGGCATAAAAATTGAAGAAATTTCAGATTATCACATATATCCAATTGCAGATAATGACACTCCTAAATTAAGCAGTGATAGACTTGAATATACATTATCAGGAGGATTATATCAAGTAAGAGTATTTGAAATAGAAGATATAAAAAAATATTATTCAAATCTAACAGTTTTAAAAAATGAAGAAAACATTCCAGAACTAGGCTTTAAAGATTCAAAAATATGTGAAGAATTCATACACAAAATTTCAAAATTATGGCCTCGTTGGGTTGAAGATGAAGATAGATTATGTATGCAATTTATTGCAGATATAATGAAATCAATGAGTATAAAGGGATATATTACAATAGATGATTTATATAATCTATCAGAAAAAGAAGTAATAAATATTATTAAAAATTGTGATGATAGCTATATAAGAAAAGCATTTGAAAATTTTCAATCAGCTACGAGAAAATCTGTATATAAAAGTGATTTGCCTAATAATAAAATTTATTGTACAAGTGTAAAAGGCAAAAAAAGATATATTAATCCTTTAGCAAAATTCAATGACAAAGTTCTTAGAATAGATGAAATTTCTTCTCAAGCAAATATGGATCTTAATAACTTTTTAAACATGAAATTACATAAGTATATTGGGTTTGATTTTGACTTTAAGCCATATAACTAATTTGAAATGAAATTATTTGAATAAAGAAATAATATAAATATTATAAGCAATAATAAACATAATAGGAGTAAATATTATGGAAATAGAGATAAGAGAAGTAAAGAAAGAAGATGAAGAACAAGTAAAAATAATGTATGACGAATACATGAATAGTAAGCCAATACCAAGAATAGATAGATTTGAAGGAATAAGAGATTTTGAAAAATTGAATAAGATGAGTTTTAACGAATGGATAGAAGATTTAGAAAAAAACAAAGATGAAAAACAACTACCAAAAGAATATTCAACACATACACTATATTTAGCCATAAATGAAAATAAAAAAATAGTTGGAGCCATAGGATTAAGATGGAAAGAAGTTCCAAAATTGATGGAATATGGAGGACTTATTGGCTATAGTATACGACCAAGCGAACGAGGTAAAGGTTATGCAACTAAAATGTTGCAATTAGCTCTAAAAGAGTTTGAAAAAATAAATAAAGAAAAAGTTTTAATTACATGTAAAGATTTTAATATTCCCTCAAAAAGAGTTATAGAAAAAAATGGTGGGATATATGAAAATAGTTATTATAATGAGGAAGATAAATATACATATTTAAGATATTGGATAAATTTGAAAGTTAGAGTAATTTAGATTATTCTAACTTTATTTTTTTTATATTTTATAAAAAATGTGACAAAGAAGTATTATTAATTGTAAAAATAATAATACTTAAAAATCTTCATTGTGTAATCTAAAAGACTTATAAACAATCACAAATTAATCTATGAAAACAGTAATGAGGAATAAAAATTTTTCGCAATAAAAAAGTTAATTTGCTAAAATAATAGTTTTATGATATAATTAAATTTAATAGCTTAAAGCTATAAATAGAAAAAGAGGAGGTTTTTTTATTAGTAATTGTCCGAGAGAAACAACAAAATAAAAGAAAAGGAGTATATCATGTTTGTCATCTTTGTATTCTTAATCATTTTTTTGTTAGCTTCAACAGTCTTTGGAATTCTGCAAAAAGGTTGGAGCGAAGAAAAAGACATTGAAATGTGTCGGAAAGCCAAAAAGGTGGTTTACTTTCTAGAAGCAACAGTTTTTGGAGTTTTTACTTTGCTTGGTTGTATTTATACAACCAACGAGCAACAAACAGCTTTCACAATAACATTTGGAGCCACAAGTACTGTTGAGCAACCGGGTATTCATTTTAAACTTCCGTATATAACGAAAGTGCATAAGTATCCGGCAACTACTCAAGGAATGGCAATTGGATACAATCCTGAAAATAATGAAAGTGAAGTTGAGGATAGTCTTATGATTACCTCTGATTTCAATTTCGTCAATGTAGATTTCTACATTGAATATAGGATTTCAGATCCTGTTGCCTATGAATTCGGTAGTACTGATCCTGAGGGAATATTGAGAAATATTTCTCAGGCGTCAATTAGAAACACTATCGGCTTATGTGATGTGGATAGTGTACTAACAACAGGAAAAAGTGAAATTGAAGCCAAAGTAAAAGCTGATATAATTGCAGAGTTGGAACAACATTCGATTGGATTAAGCATTGTTAACGTCAGTATCCAGGATACCGAACCTCCAACATCTGAAGTTTCGGCAGCATTTAATGCTGTAGAAACTGCAAAACAGAAAGCAGATGAAGAGGTAAATAATGCTTTAAAGATTGAGAATGAACAACTTCCCTCAGCAGAGGCTGAAGTGGATGCAATTATTCGGGCAGCAGAAGCAACTAAAGCTGAAAGAATAAATCAGGCAAAACAGGAGGTTGCCGAATTTAATGCTCTGTATAATGAATATTTAAGTAATCCCGAAATAGTAAAGAAACAACTTTACTATGATGCTATTGAAGAAATCCTTCCCAATATGGAAATCGTGATTGGCAAGGATTCCAAAGTTATTTACATTAACAATAATGATGGAAATAACAACAATAGCAATCAATAACCAATTAAGGGAGGACAAAAAATGAAAACATCATATAAAATTGCTATTCGGCTTGTAGCCATTTTGGCTATTTTTCTTGTAAGTAACATGTTTTATGTTTTGGAGCCTAACGAAAGTGCTCTTGTGAAGCAGTTCGGCAGAGTTGTGAGTGAACAGTCCAGTCCGGGTGTTTACTTTAAAGCTCCGTTCATTCAGACTGTAACCTATACAAATATGGCAGAACATCTGTATGATTTGGAAGCATCTGATGTGATTACATCGGATAAGAAAACAATGATTGCAGATTGTTATGCGATTTGGAGAGTTACTGATCCGCTCAAGTTCTATCAGAGTTTGGCATCTTCGGCTAAAACAGCAGAAAGTCGAATTGACGTTGCTGTTTATAACTCAATGAAGAATGTAATAAGCTCGACTCCTCAAACGGAGGTAATTAATGGCAAAGATGGTAGTTTAAATGCTACTATTTTGGAAAATGTCAATGGTATTGATTCTTATGGAATTAATGTCAATGATGTTGAAGTAAAATTACTCGACCTTCCTGAGGATAACAAGCAGTCTGTTTATGACAGAATGATTTCCGAAAGGAATGTTATTTCTGCACGATATACTGCAGAAGGTCAACAACAAGCAAAGGAAATCACAAATGATGTTGAGAGTACCGTGCGAGTTATGTTGTCTGATGCTAATACTCGTGCTGCTGAACTTGAAGCAGAAGGAGATGCTGAATACTATCAAATTCTTGCAGAGGCATATAACAGCAGTGAAGATGCTCGTTCTTTCTATGAATTTATTATCGGCTTGAATGCCCTTAAGAATTCTCTGGCAGAGGGTGGAACAATCGTCATTGACGAAAATAATCCTCTCTATTCTGTTATTCAGAATGAGACAATCGGCAATTAACTAAAACCTAAATCTTTTCAGGGGTGGTGCAAAATAGCACCACCCCGTTTTTGTATATAAGAAAACCACGTGCTATGCGCGTGGTTCAAAAAAAGCGATAGCATTGTATGAAAAAACCTCCAATGTT
>CALXCA010000021.1 GCA_944386685.1 uncultured Clostridia bacterium
TAAAATTATTTTAGAAATTCTTATATTTCCGTATTGAGTCGAAAAATTTATGCAATTATTAATATATCAAAATTTCTTACTGAATTGTAATTTTAATTTTTATAGTTATATAAAATTGTATTGATTTTGAATAAAAAATATATTATAATATTTAAAGTTAATGCTTTCATAGCTCAGTAGGTAGAGTGCAGCCTTGGTAAGGCTGAGGTCGCGGGTTCAATTCCCGCTGGAAGCTCCACTAGAATATAAACACAAAGATAAGAATTTTTTATATTCCATATAGAATACAACATTTATTGTTGCAGAAACCATAAAAATAGTATAAAACTCTAATATATCCTATAATATTAAAATATATTTTGAAAATTAAATTTATATTTATCCTCAATATGTTTTAGAACAAACTTTCCAGTTTCTAATTCTGCGATTGCTGATGGAATATCTCCATTTTCTAAAAAATGTCTTACTTTTACAATAGACGAATCTACTTTTTCCAATTCATCATGTTCTATATAATAAGCTAATTTATTGTGTTTGTCTTCCCATGTTTGCTCTAATAAATTTAGTTTATCATTCTGTTTTGTTGTGTCTTTATTTTCTACACTTTCTTTTATTTCTGATAAGATCTCTTCAATTTCTGTTGTAGAATTTTTTGTAGAATTTTGCAGAAAAATGTCTAATGTTACAATAATTATAATTATAACTGTGCAAATAATTAATTCTTTATACATTTTTATATCTTCCTTTTTTATATTTAGATTTATACAGCGAGTATCTATATAAGCCTTTTTATTTTTGGCTATTTAATAATGGCTGACAAAAAAATTGATTATCACCATCAATAGTTACAATCAAAGCTTGTTCTGGCTTTATTCCAAATTTTTCTGTTTGCTTTTTTAGCCACACATAATTTTTGCCTATTTTTTCTAAGTTTTTGTACATTACTCTTCCATCTACAACTAAATCATAAGAAATTCCTTCATATTTAGGTTGTATATTAAAATCTGCTGGTATTGTATTTCTTTTTGATGGCTTTGGTATTACTGTAACTTGTCCACTTGTTTCTAATATTGCATATTCTACATCACCTATATTAAATATATTATTATCTCTTAACCTTTCCTCTAGTTCATTTATAGTAAATCTTTCTTTACGTAAAACATTTTCATCTATTTTTCCTTTATTAATTAAAATTGAAGGTTTTCCACATAAAATTTCTCTTGCTTTTGTACTTTTTATATTAATTGTTGATATAACTAAGTGCATTACTAATAATCCTAATATTGGAATTATTCCATTTGAAATTGGAATTCCTGTTTCTGCCATTGGAGTTGCAGCTAAATCTGCAATCATAATTGATATAGCAAGTTCAAATGGTTGCATTTGTCCTATTTCTCGTTTTCCCATAATTCTCATAACAATTAAAACTATTATGTATAATATAATCGCTCTAAAAAAAATTATTAACATTTTTTTATTTTCCCTTTCTCTTAAATAAATACAATATAATATAGATAAGTATAACTTTTTTTGAAAATGAAATTTTTATATTTAAAATTATATTTTCACTTTGAGTCTAAGTAACTTAAAGTTTCATATTGTATAAAAAATTCACACAAGTCATAAATTTAATTAATAATTACATATATTTTCTACAAATATTTGTAGTTTATACGATTTTTGAATAATAATTTTTTTGTTGTAAATAATAATCACGTAACCTTGAAAAAATTTTATACAAGGTAGTTTTTTGGTTGAAAAATTTTAACCTATCCAAATTTATATAAGCTTATAATTTTTAAGGAAAGGAGGATAGTGTTAGCTAAAAACTAACATTTATAATAGAAAATGGCTAATAATAATACACAAAGTAATTCTAATACATCTAATGGAATATCTACAGTATGGCAAATTGTTGGTAGATTAGCAACTGCTGCCATAGTTTTAGCAATTACTGCATTTTTTACTCCTGGTTTTTCTATAAATAACATTTGGGCATTAGCTCTTGCTGCTGTTGTTTTAACTATAATGGATTATTTAATTATAAAGTTTACAGGTTTACATGCTAGTCCTTTTGGTAAAGGTTTTGTAGGTTTTGCATTAGCTGCTATTATTTTATATTTAACTCAATTTTTTGTAGCTGGATATTCTATATCTTGGATGGCTGCAATAATTGGTGCATTAATTTACGGTGTTGTTGATTACTTTATTCCTGGAAGTCAACAAATGTAACTAATTAGTAAATAAAGTCTAAATTTTATATACTTTGATTTTTAAATTTAGATAATTTATAAATTAGTTTTGGCTTTAAAAGAAATTATTATTAAATATCTTTTAAAGCCAAGCCTTTTTAATTTATATAAATTTTACATATTTTTTCTATTTCTTTTTCTATTTTATATTTTTCTATATTGTAATATTTTTCAAATTTAATAGATTTTTCTATATTTTTTATCATCTTATATTTTAATGTTTTTATATCTTTTACTTCAAATACATTTTTATTTTTTAGAATATCTCTATATTCTTTTATATTACTAGCTAAAATTGGTTTTCTCTCTTCCATTGCAATTATTATATTACTTATATCTCCTTTTTTTGTAGTTGTTGATAAGTAACAATCACATATATCTATATAGTCTAATTTATTTACATTATTATTACAAAAGTTATCATCTAATATAATTACATTTTTATTTAATCCATATTTTAATATAATATTATCTAAATATTCCCTTTGTTTTCCATCTCCTATTATTAATAATTTTGCCTGTGGATATTTTTTTATTACATCAATCATTGCTTCTAATTGCATAATATGATTTTCTTTTGAACATAAATTAGATATATTTAAAAAAATATAATCATCATCTTTAAATCCATATTCTTCTTTTATAATATTTTTTACAATATTATATTCTTTAAAATTTATTACTTTAGGAGTAGATTTTATTATATTAAGTTCTTTTGTATTTTCTTGTAATGTATTACTTTCTTTTGTTTTCTTTTTATATTCTTTATTTAGTATTTTTATTAGTTTAACATGTTTTGCATGAAATTTACTTTTAGAAATAACATAGTCTTCCTTATTTCCTACAATAATTGTATCTGTATATTTAGATAGATATTTTTCTGTTAAATAATAAAATATTTTTTTTATAAAAAATTGTTTTCTAAAAAAAGCAAAACTATCTATTGAATATATTAACTTTTTATTTTGTTTCTTATTCGCAAGTCTTGTAAGTACTCCTGTAATAAAATTACTGCATTGTATTATTTCGTAATTATTTTTATTAATTAAATACTTTAATTTTTTATATGCTTTTAAATTTTTTAGTGAAAATAAATTTCTACTAAATTCAACTTTTATATAATCAGTATAACTATTTACTAAATCATTACTAATTATATGTATTTTGTAACCTAATTCTTTTAATATATTAATATATATTTGCTCATTTCTATTATAATTGCTGTCATCAGCTTTAAATGTATTTTTTATAAATAAGGCTTTTTTCACAATTTAAACCTCTCAAACTAAATTTTATATAAATCTATGTTATAAATCTATTTAATTTCCTAAAATTTTATTCATAAGTAATTAAAATATTATTAATTTTTTTTCTTTATAAATATTTATTTTTATATTTTTTTATGATAAAATAAAACAAAAAAATACATTTTTTGTGAATAGATTTTATTTTAATTAAGTTCTTTATGTATCTATTCAGATGGAGGTCTTTATGGAATTAAATAAGTGTAGTCGTTGTGGTGCATTCCACACAAATTCTGGTGATGTTTGCCCAAAATGCATGAATAAAGATAATTTAGAATTATCTACTTTTAAATCTTACATAGCTGTTAATGGTTTTTCTTCTGTTGATACAGTTGCTACAGAAACAGGAATAGCTCAAAAAAATGTTAACCGCTTCTTAGGTTATCAATCAATTGATAGTTTGGAAATTTCTCAAAAAGAAACTTTTGACGAAACAGGTGTTATTTTTCACTAATTATAAATTAAATGCTTCTAATTAGTAAAAAAATTGATTTTAAGTTTGTATGGGTGTTTACAATTTTCTTTTGAAAATAAAATTTTTATATTTAAAATTTTATTTTTACTTTGAGTTATGAAACCTAAAGTTTCATATTATAGAACAATAGCGGACTATTTTGGACATTTTATATGTTCATAACATTTTAAAGTCCGCGTTATTGTTCGTGCGCCAAATTTTACAAAGTAAAATTTGTGTGCATCCGTTTGAGCGAAGCTCTTTTCTTGAATAGGAAAAATGGCTTTTTCCTATTCAAGAACAATAGCGGGCTTTTTTAGACATTTTATATGTTCATAACATTTTAAAGTCCGCGTCATTGTTCGTGTGCCAAATTTTACAAAGTAAAATTTGTGTGCACCTGTTTTTCTAGTATAGGAAAAACTTGATTTTTCATATACTAGAAAAAATAAGAAAACTTTGATTTTCTTTAATTTGTTCTCGCTCGATTTGAGTTTTTGACTGAAAGGAGAAAATCTCAAATGGCTAGTGATTGCAGCATTTTATACAATAGGAAAGTATAACTTTCCTATTGTATAAAAAACTTGTCTATAATTTAATAAAATAGACAAGTTTTTTAGTTGTAAAAAAATTTAAACAAGAGAAAAAACAGAACCGGTACTATTTTTTCTTTTTTATTAAAATGTAAAAAAGAGAACCGGTACTTTTTTACCTTAAGGATAAAATTCCTAAATCTGTTACAATATTTGATACATTATATAAAAATAATATTTCTGTAATATTGTTTTGTTTAATATATTCTGTTAAAGAGGCTTTATAATATCTTGGGTCAATAAAATGTATCTCTTCATAATTTTGGCATAAAAATTGTGCCATTATATGTGCATACGAATCTTTAATTGCTAGTAGTTTTTTGTCATTTTCTACTTTTGTTTTTATAACTACTTTAGCATTATTTCCATTTAAGAAGAATGAGTATTTATCTTTTTTATCTAAATATTCTTTATTAAAAATGCTATTTGTTGTTTCTTTATCATATTCTGCACTTATTATATCTTGATTATATGAGTTTAAATATATATCAATTTGATCTTTTTCTTGATTTATTACTTGTGCTTTAGAGTCAAATGTTCCCAAAAATTCTTTTGATACAGTTTTTAATTCAAATTTATCTATATTTTGTGGCTTTATGTTTACAGCTTCACAAAATTTTGTATATGCCAAATATGTTCCATAGCTTGTCATATGATGATCTGTTTTAAAATATAAATATTTATCTTTATTCTCTAATAATATGTCTACAACATTTACTGTTTTTATTTTACTATCTAAACTATTATAAAAATTATTAATTATTTCCTTTTGATTATATGTTTCTGCATATTGTGGTAATTTGTCTTGATTTATATATATAGAATTTGGTATTAGCATAAAATATATTGGAACTTCTATTTTGTTAGAAAAGTTATTTACTATATTCGAAATTTCTTCTAAATGTTCTTCTTCTGCTTCTTTATATTCAAATTTTTCAAATAAATATCCGTCTTTTCCTATATATACTCCATTATTTTCTGTCTTACCGTAATAATCTTTCTGTACCAGATTTTATTTTTATCCAAATATTTCTAAATATAAAATGGTCATTTATATAATTATCCATTTCAGTTTGAAATTCTCCATCAAGTAATTTTTCAACAGAAAATGATGGCATTTGTGCTAAATATCTATTTTCTTGCTCTGAAAATGCTTCACTTTTTACAATAAAATTTAATATTATTAATGTTAGCCATATAAACATAAATATAGTAAAAAATATTTTATTTTTCATATTTAATCTCTTTCCTTCCTAATGCAAAAATCATATTCTAAAGTTGTTATAAAAATTGTAATTATTTTTTTAGATAAATCTATTTGCTTCCTAATACAGAGTTTTGTCTATATTTTAAAATCTAAAATATAAAAATGGATTATATGAGTCACTTACTAGACTTGCTGTACTTAATATAAGTATTCCAATATAAATTGCTGTTATAATTATACTTCTTATATTTGACTTCTTTTTTTCTAGTTTGTTTAATAATTTTGTAATAATTGGTGTTGATAAAATTATTCCTATTAAAATTATAATAAAATAATTTTTTAAATAATATAAGCTTTCTGAATTTACTAATTGTGTTCCATTTAAATGGAACATTGTTAATAAATAATCTTTAACTTTTGTTAAATCTTCAAATGCAAATATTACCCAACTTATTAATACTAAAAATATTGCATAAATATGGTTTAAAATTTTAGGTGTTTTTTCTAATAATTTTAGTAAAACTACTTTTTCTATTATTAAAATTATTCCAAAAAATAATCCCCATAAAATAAAGTTCCAAGAAGCTCCATGCCATGCTCCTGTTAAAAACCATACAATTAAAATATTTCTAATTTGTTTTGGAAATCCTTTTCTATTTCCTCCTAATGGTATATATATATAATCTCTAAACCAGCTTCCTAATGTTATGTGCCATCTTCTCCAAAATTCTGTTATATTTTTTGATATATATGGATAATTAAAGTTCTCGTCAAAATCCATTCCAAATATATTTGCAAGCCCTATTGCCATATCTGAATATCCACTAAAATCAAAATATATTTGAAGTGCAAATGCTATTATTCCAACCCATGAAAATAACATTGACATTTCTGCATATCCGACCAGTTTCAATAATATGCCATAATGAACCTACATTATTTGCAATAAGTACTTTTTTTCCTAATCCAATAATAAATCTTCTCATTCCTTTAGAAAAGTTGTCCATACTTATTTTTTTTGTTTCTAATTCTTCATCAACTGTTTCGTATCTTACAATTGGTCCTGCAATAATTTGTGGGAATAATGTTGTATATGTTAAATAATTATAAAAACTTTTTTCACATTTAACAGTTCCTCTATATACATCTATTATATATGACAATGATTGGAAAGTGTTAAATGATACTCCTATTGGTAATGGTATGTTTAAAAGTGGTATTTGTATATTTAGTAATGAATTTATATTTGCTATTATAAAATCTGCGTATTTAAAGAAGAATAATATTAGTAAATTAATTCCTACATCTATAAATAAATACTTTCTTTGTTGTTTTCTATTTCCAGTGTTTTTATCTATTCCTTTTCCACACCAAAAGTCCATAATTGCTAGTATTAACATTATAAATATGTATTTTATTTCTCCCCATGCAAAAAATATTAGACTTGCTAATATCATTACTGCATTTTTTAGTTTTTTTGGCACTATAAAATATATTAATAACATTATTGGTAAGAAAATATATAAAAATACTATACTACTAAATACCATGTTGTTTTCCTTTCTTTTCGTTGTGTTGGGGTTGGTCCCTTTTCGTGTTGGGGTCGGTCCCTTTTTATGCTGGGGTCGGTCCCTTTTTTACACAAAAACTTATAGTCTCTAATTTTGTTTAGAGACTATATTTTTTATAAGTTTATTTTGTTATTTCTTGTTCTAATGTTTCTGCATTTTCTGCTATAATCATATAAACAACATTTCCTACTATACCAGTTTTTCTATTTTTAACTAATTCATATTGTTCTGGTAAATAAGTACTCCATTGTTCTTCATATTTTGTAGCATATTGGTCTAATTCTGATTTTACTGTTTCTGCAGTTCCGTCTTTTGCTTGAATTAGTAGGAACATTGAAGCTTGTACATTCATCATAGGCATTTTTCCTATAACATTTTCTACATTTTGTGTATTTATTCCATATACTGAGCTTAATACATCTATTGTTATGTCCATTGTAGATAATTCATTAAATGGTGATGAATTTGATAATGTTTGTGATGCTGTATTTAAATCTATAGTTTTTTCTTCTTCACTTCCATTTAATATAAAATAAGCTCCTACTACAACAGCAACAATTATTACAATTGCTACAATTACACTTAATACTGTTTTTTTCATTTTTCACATTCCTTTCTTAAGGCATAAAACTAGTTAAAAAAATTTCTTTATAACCATTTTTTCCCTTATATTATCTTACCAATACTTTATCATATCATTCATTTTATTTCAATACTTTTTTTATTTTAAATATTTTATTTTTTACTTTTAAGTATTTGATTTTTCTTAAAGCCTTAATTACCACATTCTTTTTAAACTATATATTCTTTGTATATAAATCTTTGTTTAAACTATTTTCTTATCAATTATAAATTCTTGTTTTCCCATATATCCTGGTGCTATCTCATATTTTTCGAATACTATTACTATTTTCCCATCTTTATTAATATAAAAATCTTGGTATTCATTTTCTATGCCATTAAAGCCTCCATCTTCTTTTTTAAAGTAACTATTTTCAGGATTTTTACTTCTTTCTTCAATTTGACTATATATAGAATCATCCACTATTTTTTTGAAATTTTCTCCTAATAAATCTCTTAAATTTAATTTTTTTCCTGTTTCTATGTCTATATTATAATAATAATACTCTGTGTATGAACTTGCTAATGTCTCTGATTTATGAATTTCAAAAGATACAATTTTATCACTTGAGTATCCTAAATCATATCCAATTTGAATATTTATTGGTTTGTAATCTTCCTCTTTTCCTCCTGTTGCAATTACCGCTTCTTTATATTCTTTAGCTCTTTCTTCTGTTTCTTTTAAAATTTCATTTATTTTTAGCATAATTTCATAATTAATTCTTTTTTCTAATTCTGTATTACCTGTATTTTCTAATGCTGGTATTTTTGCTTCTATTAATTTGGTATCATCTTCATTTTTGAATTCTAGCACGGTAAAAACTTTGGCTATGTTTCCAATAATCGGTATTTCTTCTACACTTGCAGCAAAACTTGGGTTTAGGTTAATCATTACTACAAAACACAAAAATAAGCAAGCTATAGTTGATATAGCATATTTAAAATGTAATATACTATAATTTCTTTTTCTGTTTTCACTTGTAATTGCTCTATTTACAACATAATCTAATTCTTTTGGTACTTTTATAGAATTATATACGTTTTTAGCCTTTTTTATGTTCTTCATTTACTCTCACTCCTTTTTACTTATTATTTACTTATTTATTTAAGTAAATTTTTTATATACATCTATTTAAATAAATTTGAATTTCAAAGTTTCTATATGTAATTTTTTTATTATAATTATTCATTATTTTCAATAAATTTTTTTAAAATTTCTAAACCTTTATACAATCTTGCTTTTACTGTACTTATATTTAATTTAGTTATTTTTGCAATTTCTTCTATTTTTAAATCCTCATAAAATCTTAAAATAATAATTGTTTTATATTTATTTTCTAATTTTTGAATATCTTTATAAATATCAATTTCATCTGAAGTTATACCATCTTTCCATTCTATTGCATTTTCTATTTCTTGTAACTCACAAGTAATTATTCTTTTATTTTTCTTTATATATTGCAAACATTCATTAATTAAAATTCTATAAAACCATGTTTTTACATATTTCTCTTCTTTAAGTTGTTTTATATTCTTTAATGATTTTGTAATAGCTTCTTGTACAATGTCTAAAGAAGCTTCTTCATTTTTGGAATAGCTAAATGCTATTCTATATAATTTTTCTTGATTATCTTTTATATAATTTATTAATATATCTTTTGCATCTTGCACTTTTTTGCTCCTTTTATTTATGAAATTACCTATTATTTTTTAAATATATTTATTAATAATTTTCTCTGCTTGTTTCTCATCATTAGATATACATAAAATTATGTAATTATTTACACTTTTTAGATAATAATTTTCTAATTTAAAAACTTCTTTAGGCAAATAATTTTGAAAATCTTGTTTTCTTTCTTCTAGCTTTTCTTTAATAATATTTAGTATTTCTCCTGTATCTTCTCTATTAAATACTTCTAATAATAAAATTTCTTCTGCTGTTGCTCCAGACCCCATATATGATATTATATTTTTTATTTTATCATTTGGAAAATTATATTTTTTTACTATACTGTCTCTATCTATTTCACTTAAATCATCTTCAAAAATAGATTGATTTATTAAGTCTAGTGCCAACTTCTGCATATCTAATGTAATTTTGTTTTCTTTAAATACATTTATACTTACTACTATTCCTATTATAATAATTAAAATTATTGTAAATATTATTAAAAAAATTTTTTTCATTCTATTTTTCATTAATAAACTAATCCTTTCCATAAATTTTAATATACTTATATAAATTCATAAAGTCTAATATATTTTCATAAATTTTATATAAATATAATAATTTTAATTATTTTTTAGCACTTCTAGCCATTTTATACAATATTTTTTATTTAAATGTACTCCATCTGTACTTGCTTGTTCTGGCAAATCCCCATTTTCATTTGCTAATTCTGGTACTAAATTAATATATTTAATATTTAATCTTTTTGCCATGTCTTTAATTAACTCATTATATTCTCTTATTTTATTGTTATTATATATTGGATCACTATCAGATTTTGATTTTGTAACTGGAATGATAGATTGGATAATAATTTCACAATTTGGTTTTATTTCTAATATTTTATTAATTAATTCTTCATATTTATCAATAAATATACTACTATATACCCATCCTAGTTCATTTATTCCTAACATTATATAAATAGTGTTTATGTCTTTATTTTTTAAATCTTCTAATATTGTTACTTTTTCACCATTACTATTTGTTATAAATTTTTTAGAAACTGCTGTATCTACCATAAGACCTATATTTGTATAATCTATTACTTCGCTTAATCCTGCGTACATTATAAATGCTTGTGTTCTTGAATCTCCAATAAATGCTACATTACTTCCAAAATTTCTTGTTTTTGAATTTGTATTATTTTCATTTACTTGGCTTTCTCTATTAGTTTCTCCTATGTTTTCTACATTTTCTTCTGTGTTAGCTACTTCCTGGTTTTTAATATTATCTTCTTTATTGGTTACTTCCTGATTTTTTATATTATCTTCAGTATTAGTTACTTGTGTATTCCCTACATTATCTTCAGTATTAGCTACTTCTGTGTTTTCTATATTATTAGATTTATCATTTGTTTCTGACAAATTGGTATCTACATTAGAATTATTTTTGGTTTCTTCATCACTTAAAATATCATTTTCTGCTAATGAACTATTATTGAAATTATTTTTACTTTCAACTTCTGTTTTATTGTTTTTAGCAACATCTTCTATATTAAAATTTGTATGTTTTTTTATATTGATTAATATAATTGCTAAAATTACTATATATACTACAACAATTAGTGCCATTGTCAATTTTATTATTTTATTATTTTTTTTCATGTTTAATCACATTCTTTCTTAAAAGGGTATGACAAATTTATTTTAAGTTTTATATTTTTTTCATTTGTACTAAATAACACTTTTGCTTAATTTTTCTTTTATTTTAATTATTTATTTTTCGTTACACTTATTAGATGTTTTAAAATACAAAAAAGTTAAAAAATTTTTAATCTTTTTTAACTTTTTTTATACAATAGGAAAGTTATACTTTCCTATTGTATAAATTGCTACAATCGCTAGCTCTTTGAGATTTTCTCCTTGCAGCCCTAAAACTCAAATCGGGCGAGAACAAATTAAAGAAAAATCAAAGCTTTTTCTTATTTGTTCATATTATATAATTTTTTTTTATAATAGTAAACAATATTTAATTATTATTTTATTTAACTCATTACAACTAAGTAAAAATTGTGATATATTAATAATTGCATAAATTTTTCGACTCAATACGGAATATAAGAATTTCTAAAATAATTTTATGGCACCCTTTCACTTAGTCCTCGCTACGCTTGGGTGCGAACTTTTTCCATAAAATTAATTTAAGAAATTCTAAATTTCCTCCAATCGTATTCAAAATTTATTTATTATTAATATATCACAATTTTCAATTTTTACTTAATTTGAATCTACTGCAAAATTCCACCTTGGTACATATTGTTCTTCATTTTCTTCTGAAAAGTCTTGCATATAACCATTTTCTATTCCTAGTTCATAAATATAATTTTCTATTTCATTATATTCCGTTTTACTCAATTTTCTATTTATTTCTTTAAACTCTTTTGCTTTATATGTTGGAAAATATTGTGTCATTACACTTACATATATTCTCCTATCTAAATTATCATATATCCATTTTAATACTTTTTTTGAGTTTTCTATATTATTTGGTAAAACTAAATGTCTTATAATAACTCCTTTTGTAATCATTCCATTTTCATTAAAGATTGGATATCCAACTTGTCTATACATTTCTTTTATTGCCTCTGTTGCAGTATTAAAATAATTTTTTATATTAGAATATTTTAGAGCTAATTTTTCATCATAATATTTTAAATCTGGTAAATATACATCAATATATCCTTCTAATTTTTTTAATGTTTCTATATTTTCATATCCATTTGTATTATATATTATAGGTATTTTTAATCCTTTTTGTTTTGCAATTTTTATTGCATCTATTATTTTGTCTGCATAAATTGTTGGACTTACCAAATTTATATTTTCTGCTCCATTTTCTTGTTGTTTTAAAAGTATTTTACTTAATTCTTCTATTTCTATTTTTCTTCCATTTCCAAGATTACTTATTTCGTAATTTTGGCAAAATACACAATTTAAATTACATTTGGAAAAAAATACTGTCCCAGAACCATTTTTGCCACTTATACATGGTTCTTCAAATTTATGCAGACTTACTCCACCTATTTCTATTTTATTTCCTGCTTTACATCTACCAATATTTATGTTTCTATCAATTTTACATTTGTGTGGACAAAGTGTACATTCTTGTTCCATTTGGCATTTTCCTTGTATAATATTTAGGTTTTTAAAAGGTTACCCATAAACCTTGATATTTAATTATATCTTTTAATGATATAATTTTTGTGTTTACACTATAGATTATTTTTTATATTTATTGTTTCTATTGTTTTTATTCTTCATTTACAATATATCCTGATGTATCTGGTTTTACAATATCTGTATCTTCTACAATTCCAAATTCATATTCATAATCTATTGTATTATTGTAATTATCAATTTTTTTAATCATTAATCCTGTTTCTGCCTCAACAAATACTTCTGAATTGTCTATTCTTAAAATATAACATTCTTTTCCATCAAATTCTACTTTATTTATACTTGTATTTATTGCCATAAATAAAGTTTGTATAAAATTATTTGGTAAATATGAAATTGGTTGTACTTTTAACATTTCAATTCCATCATGATATAGTACTTTTTTGTCTTTATTTTCTAAAAGTCTAAATTGTTCATCTCCAGATTTATATGTAACCATTTTTATTACATCATCTTCTTTTGAATATTTATTAAATGTTGTTAGAAATTTATCATCTTTAACATAAGTTTCTATAATATTCATGTTTCCATCTGAATATGATTCTATTTTAGCATAGTAATTGTTTGAATTTTCTAATTCTTTTTGCTTATTAGATAAATTAATTAATATACAACTTTTTCTGGCTACTATTATTATAATTATTGCTACTATTATAATTAAAAGATTTCTTAATAATTTAAATTTAAAATTAAATTTTTTTAAGTATTTAACTTCTTTGTTGTCTTTTTTTGCTACTTTTAAGTCTACTTCTTTTTTCATATTTTCATATATTTTATTGCATTCAGAACATTTATTTAAATGTTCTTTTACATATTCATTTGTTTCTTCATTAGTTAAGTTTTCAATATAATTAGGTAATAAATCTTGTACAATTTTACAATCTCTTTCTACTTTCATACTAATCAACCTCCTTTAATTGATTCTTTCCTCTATAAAAGGTTACTCTTGCCCAATTTTCTGTTTTGTTTAAAATGTTTCCTATCTCCTTAAAACTTAATTCTCCTGTTAGTCTTAAATACATAACTTCTCTAGTTTTACTGTCTAATTTTTGCATTTTTTTGTATAATGTCATTTTTTCGTCATTTGATATAACTTGTTCTTCTATTGATTGTAATATAACCATATCTTCTTTTATCTCAACAATTTTTTTATTTTTTCTGCATTCGTCATACCATAAGTTTTTTGCAATTTGACATAACCAAACTGAAATTTTGCAATTTCCTTTGTATTTATCTATATTTCTTACTGCTTTATAAAAAGTTTCTTGTGTAAGTTCTTCGGAGATATCATTATTATGAGTTAAACAGAATAAATATTTGTTTACAATTTCGAAATATTCTTTGTATATTTTTTCAATATCCTGCATAACACTTTGTCCTCCTTTGTATATAAGACGTATGAAAGTTGTTTTTGTTACAAAAATTGTTCGTATTTTATAAAATTTTCTATTAATTGTCAACTTGACTCAGCAATTTAATTTAAATTATATTATTGTACAGTCAACAAAACTTTACTTTTTTCATTGCTTATTATAAATCATTAATTGTCATATTTTTAGTTCCAATATATACATCTCTATTTCCATCCAAAGTATGGAATTTTATTATTGTATAATTTTCATAATGATATTCTATACTTCCACCATCATCATAAGGAATAGCATCTGGCAAGTCTTTATTAGCCTTTGCTATAATTTCTTCCATTGTTATTTTATTTTCTAATAATGCTTCTCTTAAAGTATATTCTTGTTCATCTATTACAATATTTACACTTCCTTCATAGGCATATATCGAGTAATTGTATTTATCTGTTTCTGATTTATCTAGTATTGCATAAATTCTATTGTAACTATCAATTTGCTGTCTTTCTTTAAAAACAATCTCGAAATTGTCGGCTGATTTTAATTCAATTTTTGTTGCATTTATTTGTGCAGGATAACTTTCCATTACAGTTCCATCATAAGTTATTTTTACATTAGTTCCTATTTCATAAAGTGCATCATTATTTTCGCCTAAACCAATACTAATTTTATCTGCTGATTTTCGTATTCCTTCATTTTCATTTGGTTCTACTATAATATATTTTGATGTAGATTCAATTACTTTTCCAAAAAATGAATGTTCTTCTTTTCCCATTTCTTCTTCAAATCTTTTTTCATATTCTTTTATTTCTTCTTGAAAATCATTATAGTCCATAAGCCAAGTACCAATTTTTATATCATCAAATCCTGCTAATGTATGGAAATCTATTACTTTATAACCTAGTCCAAAATATTCTATTGTACCTCCATCTTTTATCACTCCTGCTGGATTTTGAATGCAAAAAATAGGCTTTTCTTGTTTCTGTACTCTATTATAATCTATTGCAAAAAATACAATTCCTAAAATGACTATTATTCCTAAAACAATTCCAATTACTTTTAACCATTTTTTCATAAACATCACCATTTTACCTTTCATAATTTAAACTAAATTCAAATTTTTCTAATCACTCCATAATTTTATAATGTCTCATTTTTAAAACATTATCGACTTCTTCTTTCCAATCTTTCATGTGCATTGGAATATTTCTTTCGGCATTATCTTCTGCAATGTCAAGAAAAATATTTACAATATTATTTAGATTTTTTAATTCAGCTTCAGACAAGTAATTCTTAGCAATTGTTACATCCGATTTTAATATTTTTCCATCTGGAGATTCTTTCCAAGTAGTTAGTCCCATATTGGGCTTTTCATTATCAGCTCTATTATATATTATTTCTGCTGCTGTTTCTCCAGTTATTGCATAATGAAATTTATTTTGTATGCTAGCATAAAATTCTTTGGCAGTATCACTAGTATTGTCGTAATCTATAGAACACTCTGCAAAAATATCCGTTATTTTCTGATAAAACATTCTTTCACTAGTTCGAATTAATTTTATTCTTTCTAGCAATCTTTTAAAATATTCTTGATCAGATTTTCTACCTTTCATAAATCTATCATCATCTAACGCAAAACCTTGAATCATATAATCCCTTATAATTGCATTGGCCCATGTTCTAAATTTAATTGCTGGTTTTGAATTTACTCTAAATCCAATGGAAATAATCATATCAAGATTATAATAAGCAATATTTCTTGTAACGTTTCTGCTACCTTCTGTTTGAACTTGTGCAATTTTTGCACAAGTTAAATTCTCTTCTAATTCTTCATCTTTATAAATATTATTTATATGCCTAGTTATACCTGTTCGGTCTATCTTAAATAATTTAGTTAAAGAATCTATATTTAGCCATACATTTTCATTTTGCAATATAACCTCTATTTTTGTTTGCCCCTCTTCATCATTATAAAAAATTATATTATTTTCATTTCCTATTAGTTTATTGTCCAATTAAATTCTCCTTTCTCTTAATTTTACTAAATAAAATGTATCTAATCATGTATTTTTATCTCAATATCATTTTTTACGAACGAAACTTTATACCTATCTTCCTCACGACTTTTGTGGTTATAATATATAACCTCCTATTGTTTATTTTCTCTTTTGTTTAATTTCTTGGTATTCAACAAAAGTTCGTCAAAATCCGATATATAAATTCTGTCCTGTATTACTCTGTATTTTTCAAACTCTGTTTCAGCATGAATTTTTGCCATCTCTGCTGAAATTTTTCCATTGTCTTTTAAAATTTCATGATCCCATAATTTTAAAAATCCATTTAATCTTTCTTCCCAATCTGCCATTGTCATTGGAATATGTCTCATAGCCTGCATTTCTGCTAAATCCAAATATGCAGATACCATTCTTTCTAGTTGCCCTATTTCTTTTTCAGATAAATAGTTTAAATCTAATTGTAGCTTTTGCTGTTTTATCATAATCAATTGAAGTTGCATAAATATCAGTAATTTTTTGATAAAATTTTCTTTCTGACATTCTTATTTCTCTTATACGTTCTAATTGCTCTTCAAAATATTTTTCTGTTAAAATTGAGCCACCGTTTTTTAGACGTTCGTCATCCATTACCCAACCTTTTATTGTATAATCTTTTACAATTTGATTTGCCCATTTTCTAAATTGTACAGCTCTTTCATTGTTCACTTTAAACCCCACAGCAATAATCATTTGTAAATTGTAATGTGCAATATTTCTTGAAACCTCTCTATTCCCTTCTTTTTGAACTATTAGGAATTTCCTAATAGTTGAATCTTTTTCTAGCTCATTATCTCTATATATATTTGCAATATGTTCATTAATTGTGGCAACATTTACATTATATAATGTTGCTAACATTTTCTGTGTAAGCCATATATTTTCATCTTCATATCTAACTTCTACTGATTCTGGATTATCTCCTACTGCTGCTACATAAGTTAAATACTCAGCTGCGTTGTAGGGATAATTACTATTATATTTTTATGACTTTTTTATAAAACTTTTTCATAATTCTTGACTTTTTACATATAAATAGATTATAATAAATATAGGAAATGGAGAAACCACAAAGTGGTTTGCCAGTAATTTGTGAAAACACATCTTACCGTCAAGTAACAGATGTGTTTTTTATTTGTCTATTTGCTTAAAAATATTATGAATATAATTAAGGCAAATACTATAATAGTTTC
The DNA here is from genome assembly GCA_944386685.1 of uncultured Clostridia bacterium. Lineage (GTDB taxonomy): Bacteria > Bacillota > Clostridia > TANB77 > CAG-508 > CAG-269. Next base: position 17,516 of record CALXCA010000021.1, read on the forward strand.
GACAACAAAAGCAAATAAAAGTAAGTATATTATTTCTAATAAAACTGCTTCTATCATAGCACCACCTCCATTCTAAAGGTCTAGCCTTTATATGTAAAGTGGCAAACCACATCTGCTTATTCTCATTTCCTATGTCAATTATTCTACAATATTATTCTAATTTTGTCTATAATTTTTATTAAATCTATGCTTTATTTTTAACCTGCAAGACAAATTACTAGTTAGCTTTCATTTCTTTTTTAAATCTTTTGAATAATATATCATATCAGTACAAATTAAATTTCCATCTCTAATTTCTTCATTCGCCATATCTATAAAATAATTTTTTATTGTCTTTTCATATTTATCAAAACCTTGTTTTACATAGAAAGGAATATTATTTTCTGTTGTTCCAACTAACATCTTATCATATTTTTGTTTGTAATTACCACATAAATGTTTTAATAATCTTTTTGCATACCCTTTATTTCTATATTCCTTTTTTGTTACTAAATTTTTTAATTCTAATGTTTTGTTATCAATGTGCAAAATTACTGCTAAAGAAATAATCTCATCATTTAATTTTAATCCATACACATCAGAATCTTGCAAATACTTCATAATACTGGTTTTTGATGGATCTGCTTCTAAAAGTAAGTCCATGTAATCTTCTTTATTTTCTATTCTTTTTACTTGTGGTTTTTCTTCTTTAATAGCCTTTAAATCCATTGCTACATCTGGCTTTGCTTGATTGTGGCAATAATATCTAATCTCCTCTGAGTAAACCTCTTAAACCCACAAAAATGATTTTTTAAATTTATTCTTATGATATTTTATCATAAGAATAAAATTTTTTCTACAAAATTAAAAGATATTTACATTTTTACCATTCGCACCTTATACTATCTTTTCGTTATTATTTAATAATGTCAAACTTTCATTTCTTTTGATATATTCTATTGCTTTTTGATATTCATCTTCATATTTAAATTTTATTGTTATTTCTTTTCCCTCATGTACATATATATCCTCTATGAGTTCATCAACAACTTCTTTTGATAATTGAGTAATATTTCTATATTTAGTAAATTTATCAATCCAAATAGAATTATTATCGTTTTTATTAAATTTTTCTAATTCCTCTTCTATGTGTTGTATATTTTCTTGCATTTTTTCTATTGAATCTGTGTATGATATAGAATACTCTTTATATTCATCTTCTGAAATATTACCTAATTTCCAATCCTCATAAACCATTTTTTTTAGATTCTTTTGTTTTTCAACTTTTTGCTCTAATATTTTAAGTCTATCTTTCATAGTTTCAATTCTGTAATCAATATTATTTATATTCTTTATCTCTGTTAAAGTTTTTTCAAAATCAACAATTAGTTTTACTTGTAGCTTTATAGCCTCTAGTACACCTTCTTCAAGTACTGTATTTCTGATGTTATGGCTTGTACATAAATCTATGGATTTTTGTTTATAAGTAGAACATACATAATAATAATATGGTCTTGGTTTTCCTTTGTAATAACCTGATGGATTTTTAATCATTGCTCTACCACAATCAGCACATTTAATATGCCCTGCAAAATAGGTTAAGTAACCTGTTTTGCATACTCTAGTATCTCTATAATTAATTGCCTCTTGTACTTTTTTCCATGTATCTCTATCTATTATAGGTTCATGTGTATTTTTTACAATTATCCAATCGTTTCTTGGATTTTTTACATATTTATGGACTTTATAACTTATAAGTTTACCTCTATTTTGAATAGTGTCTCCACAGTATGTTTGATCTTCTAATATTCTTTGTAATACTGTCATATCCCATGCATAGCTTAATTCTTCATTTGATTTTCTTCTACCTCCAACTTTCTTATTCAATTCTAATTGTTTATGCCCCATTGGATTTAATATACCCATATCATTTAATTTTTTTGCTATTTTCTTTCTGCCACAGCCTTCTAAAGACCATCTATATATCATTTTTACAACCCTCGCTGCCTCTTCATCAATAATTAAATGGTGATTATCTTTTGGATCTTTTATATAACCATACGGTGTAAATGCTGCTACATATTCTCCTCGTCTTTTTTTCATTGTTAAAACGGATCTAATTTTATTTGAAATATCTCTGCAATATTCATCATTAATCAAGTTTTTAAATGGTACAATAACATTGTTTACTGATGTTGGATCACCGTAACTATCTATATTATCATTAATTGCAATAAATCTTATATTAAATAAAGGAAAGATTTGTTCAATATAATTACCAACCTCTATATAATTTCTTCCTAATCTTGATAAATCTTTTACAATAATTGTATTAAATTTTTTGTTTTTCATATCGTCCAGAAGTCGCTTAAATGCTGGTCTATCAAAGTCCGTACCAGAATATCCGTCATCTACATAATAATCATAAAAATTAAAATCATTATTTTCACTAATATAATCACTTAGTAACTGCTTTTGATTGATTACACTATTGCTTTCACCTTTATCTCCATCTTCAACTGATAATCTTACATATAAAGCTGCTGTCCAATTTTTATTTTCGTCTTCGCCAGAGGTATATCTATATCTTTTTTTCATAGCTAACCTCCTTTAATTGATTTAATAAATCTTTGTATTCATCTCTAAATTTAAAATTAATTTTTATATTATTATTTTCATATACTTCAATATAATCTATAAAATTATCTACCATTTCAAGTGTTAATTCTTTTTCATTTATGAAATTTTCAATACTTTTTATACACTTTTTTTCATTTAATTCACTATAATTTTTCTTTGTTTCATTAATTTTATTTTCTAAAAATTTAATATTTTTAGTTGAATTTACAATTTTATCTGTATAATCTTTTAAATACTCTTTGTACTCTTCTTCTGAAATAATATTTAATTTCCAATCTTCGTATAGATTAACTTTCATTTTTTTATATTTATTTAAGTTTTCGTTTTCTTTATCCATTTCTTTACAATATAAATTTATATCATTTTTACCTTCCTTATCATTTTTGATTTTTTCTATGTTTTTATTATTTATAAATAGTTTTAATTGTTGTTTCAGTATATTCCAAACTATTTTTTTCAATATATTTTCAGTAATGTAATGATTTTTACAAATGTCTTTTGTCCTTGATAAATATGTAGAACAATTAAAAGTAATCTTATCTTTTGAATTTTTTCTATATTGTCTTCTCATTGCATAACCACAATCAGCACATTTTAATTTTCCTGCAAATAATGATTTTTCTTTTTCTTTAATACTAACCTTAATAAAAGATTTCATTCTTAATTGATGTACTTTTTCCCATACATCTTTATTTATAATTGGCTCATGAGTGTCTTTTACAATATCCCAATTCTCTTTATCTTTTTTTATTTTTTTATGTACTTTGTAACTTATAGAATAAGTCTTTCCTTGTACCATATCTCCACAATATATTTGATTATCTAGTATTTTAGATATAGTAGAATCTGACCAGAAATATCCTAATCTATTAGTATCTTTTTTATTTAATTTTCTATATCCTGATGGATTTATGATTTTATTTTCATTTAAGTATTTTGCAATTTTCTTTATTCCGTTTCCTTTTAAATATAAATCATAAATAAGTTTTACATTATTGGCTACTTCTTCATCAATAATTAAATGATGTTTATCTTTAGTATCTCTTTTATATCCATACGGTGTAAGTCCAGATGTATAAAGTCCATTTTTTCTCATTGTACTAAAAGCACTTGATACTTTTTTAGAAATATCCCTTGCATACTCATCGTTAATTAAGTTTTTTAATGGCATATTTAATTCATTTATTGATTTTGGATTTAAGTAGCTATCAATATTATCATTAACTGCTATAAAACGAATATTAAATAAAGGAAAGATTTGTTCAATATAATTACCTGCCTCTATATAATTTCTTCCAAGTCGAGATAGATCTTTAACAATAATAGTATTAAATTTATTTAACTTCATATCTTCAAATAATTTTTTAAACCCTGGTCTATTGAAATCTGTACCTGAATATCCATCATCAATGTAATAGTCAAAAAGTTTAATATCATTGTTGTTTTTTAAAAATTCTTCTAATAAATGTTTTTGACTTTCTATGCTTGTACTTTCAACTTTATCTCCGTCCTCTGAAGATAATCTTAGGTATAGTGCTGCATTCCACTTTCTTATTGCTAAGTCATCATTTACTGCATATTTGCTTTTCCTTCCTTTATTCATTTCTGCCTCCTTTTTCTATGATTTTAATGATATGTATACTTTTTGTTAAATGTATAAAAATAGCTTCTACTGAAATTTTATACATTTGACAGTAAAAGCTATTTCATATATTCATTTTTTAATACTTTAGATATACATTGTTCTGCTGATATAGAGTTCTCATCTGAAAACTGCATTCTCACTATTACGCCACTGACTTTAAAAGCGTATGGATTCTTACTCTTAATTAAAAAATCTAATATCCTTTCTTTACCTATTTTATTTTCATCGACTTTTATATCTTCAAAGTCGTCAATTTCTTTAATGTCTATTTCTTCTATTTGCTTATTTTTGCATTTAATAATTTTATTTTCTAAATCTTTTATATTGTATTTCATCTAACACCTATATGATTTCTATTTTATAAACAAATTTTGGCTCAGAATTGAATATTTGATTTAAACTATCTTTGGTAGAATTTTCAATTATTTTTTTTACATCTTCTTTAGCTTTTTTCTTGCTAATCTGTTCATGATTCATACTTGTTATTGTTGTCATTTTTATAGTTACCTTGTATTTTTTTCTATTCATAACATTTCCCTTTCTAAAATTAGAGTTAAATAGTATAGCTCAAATTTATTTTGCTTTTTTAATCTTTTTATCTTGATATTCCTTTAAATATTTCATTTGTTCTTCATCTTCCAATTTTTGTTCTTCTTGTGTTTTTTTACTACCACCTATAATAATTAAAATTAAAGGTAGTCCTATTAGTAAAAATAATAATGTAGCTATTGAAATAATATCTAACATTTATTTGCCTCCAATTATTTATTAAGTGTTATCTTAATAAAATTATTTTTTACTTTTAATTTTCTTTGTCAGACTGCTATTGTTTCTAGCAACATTGGAATTTCACCAACCAGAACTCTGGCTTGTACTCATTGCTTGCGACGCATCATTATAAAAATATTATGGACTACTTTTATAACTTTACGCTCGAACTGTGACTATACAAAAGTTTCCTAAACTGCATTCGCAATAAGATAACATTCTTACTGTTAATCTAAATAGTTGCTAACCTACTTAGAAAGCAGTTCTTATATGATCTAACAAAATTTATTTAATTTTCAATGTGCAATCCATAATCTTGAAAAGACTTATATCCTTTCACTTGTTTCCTAACTAAATTTGAAAAATATACCCTCTTAATTGAATTTTTCTAAAAATTTTTTCAAATTTTTTCTTGCAGCCTTTAATGTTTCAGATACATTTTTTTGTGAAACTCCTTCCTGATTAGCTATTTCAATCTCTCCCATGTCTTGAAAATAATATTTTTTTACTCTTCTCTTCTGAACTTTAGGCAACATCTCAATTGCTTTTTTTAACTCCTCAAATGTAGCCTTTTGTATAAAGTCATCTTCAATGCTGATTGTTTTCTCTTTTGCTCGTTTTTCTAAATTATTTTCATAAATTTCAGAATGCTCAATATGATTATCAAATTCATTCATTTGAGATAAGTCCTTTAACTCAAATTCATCAAATATTTGATATACTTCTTTAGTAATTTCCAGTTCTTGAATAGTTCCTAACACATCTTTAAAACTAACAAAATATGTATTTCCTTCTTTTTTGATGGTATAAGGATTATCTTTGTATTTTCTCCTTTTAGGATTTCCATCCATGAAAAAACCTCCTATTTACTCAAATTCCTGTTTTTGAGTGAATAGGAGGTCCTCTACATCCATTTAATAGTTCAAAAAAAAGGGCAAGCTGTCCTTTGAAGAATAGCTTGTCCTCTTTCCCAAAATATAAAATTACTTTTTTATTGCATAAAAAAAATACTTTTCTCAAATCTACACTCCCCATATAAGCGAAGATTTGAGAATATGAGTAATAACACACTAAATCTTCGTTTGAAATTTCTCAATACTTTTTACTTTAGTATGTTAAATACTTATATGTGTGTATATAAATGGGTTTACATGTAGATAATAAAAAAAGCATACTTATCCTTATAAAAAGTTATAGTATGCTTTGTAAAAATTTATTAAATACAACAAAAAAATCCATCTTATTCCTCCTTGTTTTATTACATCTTTAGTATATCGATGAATTTTTCTTATGATTTTGTCATATTTTACCATATTTATTTTAAAAAATTTGTCGAATTATGCGAAACACCTAAAATATTATATAAAAAGTATTTTTTTAAGTTTTATATCATATTTTGGTAGTTTTATATATTATATTGGATATAATTAGAATAAAGTAGAATAATTTGTAATAATAAATTATGGGAATCTATGAAAATTTATGATATTTTATGATATTTTTTGAACAAAATTAAGAAATTATTAAAATAAAAGCAAAAAGACTCTCATTTAAGAGAGTTCTTCAGTTAGTAAAATCATTTGATTTTTATATCTATTATATCACTTATATTAATGTTTTCATTTTCATTAATTTGTATCTTACTTTTTATAAAATCAATTTTAGTTACTGTTCCATTCATTATAACATATTGTCTATTTTTATAATATCGTATTTCTATATAGTTACCTATTTCAATTCTATTAAATTTTTTATCTAAATTAGTTAAAGTTTCTTCTGATAATTCTTTTCTATCTTCATATTGAATTTCTTTTTCTCTTAAAGCCTCTTGTAACCCCTTTAAGGCATCAAAAGGTAGAAATTGTTTAGCTCTATTAGTTCTGCTAAATTGCATTATGACCACCTACCATTCTATTTCTAGCTATTGTTGTAGCTCCTTCTTCTAAATCCATACCTCTAATGATAGTATTTTTTCCCATTTTATTTTTTATGCCCAACATTGTTAGTTCTAGTTTTCTTTCCCTATCTATTTTTTCTTGATCTGTAAATAAATTTAATTGTACATTTTCAGTTTCTACTACATTTGCAAAATTCACTCCAATTCTTCTTATTTCAACATTTCTATTAGTAGTTTTATCATATATTTCTAGAAATGCTCTTAATAGTTCAGAATATACATTTGTAGTATTATTTATTCTTTTTGTTCCACCTGTGGCTTTTATAATATCTTTTGAATAACCTATATATAATCCAACACTATCTGTTACTAAATTATTTTCTATTAACCTTAAACTTCCTAACTCTACCATTTCTTTTAATACTAATCTAGCTTTTTCAAAAGAATAATCTTCAAATAAAACTTGACTATTAGAAATTGAATTTGTCTTAGGTTTATATGCTTTTATATCTGCAATAGTACAACTTTCTTTTCCCCAAGAATGATCTATTAAATATTCTGCATTTACACCAAATTCTTTATATAATTTTCTTTGATCTGTATGAGCAATATCATACATATCAAATATTCTTAATCTATTTAATCTTCTTTCAATTCCTTTTCCTATTTGCCAAAAATCAGTTAAGGGTTTATGATGCCATAATTCTTTTTTGTATTTTTCTTCATCTAAATAACCAATATTAGTTACACTATGCTTTGCAGTTATATCTAGTGCAATTTTAGATAGATACATATTTGTACCTATTCCAGCAGTCGCAGTAATTCCATAAGTTCTATAAATATCTTTTATTATCGTTTTTGCAAGTTGAATAGGATTCATCTGATACATTTTTAAATAATTAGTTACATCCATAAACCCTTCATCTATTGAATATATATGAATGTCTTCTTTTGCAAAATATTTTAGATAAATTGCATATATATTTGCAGAATACTCTATATACTTTTTCATTCTAGGCATTGCAGCAATAAATTTTATATTTGGTGGTATTTCATATATCCTACATCTGTTTTTTACCCCTAACATTTTCATTCTTGGAGATACGGCTAAACATATTGTACCTTTTCCTCTTGATGTATCTGCTACTACTAGATTTGTATTAAATGGATCTAACCCTCTTTCAACACATTCTACAGAGGCATAAAAAGTTTTTAAATCAATACATAAATAATATTTCTGCATTATACTCACTCTCCAATTTCTAATACTAAAATTATTATAGCATTATTTTTATTGTTTGTAAACGTTTGTTTGTATTAACAAGAAATATTTTTCAAAAATAAATAGACTAGCCTTTGTGACTAATCTATAATATTGTAATTTTCATTTTTATTAATTTTATTTAACTAAAACCACATGTTATACATATATTTCAGTAATTCTTCACATAATTCATATTCATCAGATTCAGCAATAACGGAATCTATTTCACAATAAGGACATAAAGCTGTCTTATTTCCTGAATTTTCTTCAATCCATTCTTTTATCTCATTAGTATTGTATATTTTTAAGCAATAAAAACACCCACATTTATTAGAATTACCTAATTCTTTCTCATTATTAATAGAATGAATATATGCCTTATCTGCATATTTTTTTAATTTCCATTTCTCCATAAATTTTTCTCCAATAAAATTCTAATTATGTATAATAATAACTTTTAACTTATTCCTTAATTATCCTTATGCTTTTAATTTCATTTTCAAACAAACTATAATTTCTGTTATCTAACTCATTTAATATAGATAATTCGTCTATTTCAGGTTCATTATCTTGTGCAGGAACAATACCTGTTACTTTTCCTATATATGTTCTATCTGAAATACTAATAATTTTTACTCTTTTAGTTAAATACTGTTCTAGTTTTTTCATTGATTACACCTACAAATATAATTTATTTTACCAACATTTTTCTATTTGGTCTGCTGTATATGAATCTACATGTTTCCCATCATTAAGTGATACCATATATAAACTTCCGTTTTTATCAACTATGTATCCTTCTTGACCTCTATATTTTACTCTTACTTTATCTCCAATATTAAATTCCTCGCTATTATCAAAAAATCCCATATTCTTCTCTCCTTTTATTCAATTCCTAATGCTTTAAACACTGCATCTTCAGGATTATTATAAAATGATATATTAAATTTTGAGAATAAGTCACTAGGTACTGATGCAATATCTGATGCAGAAGACATTGGTAATAATATTTTTTTTGCTCCTGAATCAAAACAAACTTGTAATGTATTGGCAAGTTCTTCAACTTTTCCAATAGTTCCACCTATACTCATACTACCTAAAATTACTAAACTACCTTGCATAGGTTTCTTTAAAGCACTACTACACATTGCTACAAATGCTGCAAGCGATATGTCTTTTGATGCTCCCACTCCTTGTAAATCTTCAATATGTAATAAGTAATCAACACCATCTACTTGAATACTTGCACTAATATTTTTTCTATTTGCTTTAAAGTAATTATATGCAGTATTTAATGCTTCTTTAGTTTCTCTGTCTGTTCCGATTCCTGATATTTGAAATTTACTATGCCCACTAGGTGATTCAACCTCTATTTTATATACTCCTATCATTCCTGAATTTCCACGACCTATAAAATATGTATGTCCTGCTTTTAGCATTCCTTCAGGAATAAGTTTTCCTCCTCCACTTTCAGGTACAGATATGAATTTTTCTTCCATTGTATCTAAATCTATATATGAAAAATGAACATCATAAAATTCCATTCCACCAATTTTCTTTAATTGTTCTTTTACTCTTCTTCTACCAACTAAAGCATAAGCTAATATTTCTTCTAGTTCTTCTTTGCTATATTCTCCATTTGGAAATAATAATTTAACTAAACCTGATACTGTCTTTCTAACTGCAATAACATCTCTTTGATTTAAATTATTGCCTAATTTGAAATATTTGTCTAATGAATCTGAGAAAGTTCTTTTCCTCATTTCTCTAAAAAATTCTGCAAGATAATCAGTGATAAATCCATATTCATCAGTTATCAATTCAGGTCTCATTTTTGGTATTTCCCATCCTGGCAAGTAGAAGTGCATTCTATCAAAGAAAGCAGAATCATTAGCCATCTCTTTTGGAAAAGGTTCAAATAAATGTGATGTTTTTAACAATACTTCTACACTTTGATTTATATTTCCAACAAATACCATAGAAGCATTAGCATTTTTTTCTTCTTTTCCTCTTGCAAAAGAACCAGATGCCATATAATCTTTCATTATTTGAATACCATCTTTATCTTTAAATGTTATTCCTGCAACTTCATCAAAAGCAACACAGTCCCACATTCCTACTAATCCAATTTTCTTTTGACTCATATTATAAAATAAATTTGCTACGGTTGTTTGTCCACCTGAAATTAATATACTATTTGGGGAAATTTCTTTATATATATGTGATTTACCTGTTCCTCTAGGACCTAATTCACATAGATTATAATTATTTTCTACTAAAGGAACCGCTCTTTCTATAAAGTGCCATTTTTGAATCTCTGTTAATTTAGAAGGCTCAATCCCCATAGAACGAATTAGTACATCCATCCATTCTTCTTTTGTAAAATGTTTTCTTCCTTCAAATAAACCTGTTAAATCCATATTTGGTAACTGAATTGGGTCTAAACTTGATGCAGTAAATGGTATTTTATGTTTTTCTGCATCATCAAATGTATAACTTACCTTTACAATACACCATATTCCTCCAACAAGTAACTTTTCATATTTTTTTACTATATCTTCAGATATATATGCATCTTTTATTCCTAAATTAGAAAATTCAGCTTGATAAATGTCTTGTTTTTCATTTAATCTTACAGTTACTTTATCAATTACTGTATATATTCCTTGCTCTTTAATTTTCGATTTAATTTTTTCTGCCTCATCAGGTCTTACAAAATTATCAGCTAATATTCTTTTTACTGTATTAACACCATCATTAATAGCTTGTTCATCGTTTGTTGCACAATACATACCTAGAAGATATTCAAGAACATATACAGGAACATTAGCTCCTTCTTTTATCTTTTTGGTCAAGTCTTTTCTAACCACTTTACCAGCAAAATATTTATTTAATTTATCGTTTAATTCTTCCATTATAGGTACACTCCTTAAAATCCAAAATTATTTATAATAGCAATGTCTATAATAAATTTTATTCTTTGCTTTTCTATTCCTGTTTCTTCATCTACAATAACCAAATAATAATTTTTATCTCTGTTATAATCTATATTCTTAAATACAAACTTCTCTTTGAAGAATCTATCTTTTACTTCAGCATTTGTATAATTTGCAACAATAGTACATTCATCAGAAACTCTATTACCATTTTCATCTTCAAAGTGTAGTAAATATCTACATTCAAGATTATTTTCATCCACTTTATTGTCTTGTAAAAATTCAAGATATGTAATTGCATTAGTAATTTTTGTTGATAATCCACTATATGTAATTCCAACTTTTTTACTTTCTTCAGAAGTTCTCGTTGACTTAAAATCTATCACAGGAATAATAATTTCTTGTGGTAAAATACCTCCATGTACATAATTTATTCCACCACCCTGTTTTGAAAATACATTTTGTCCTTTTGGAATATTAACATATCCACTGTTTTCTCCAAATATATAATCAAGATTTATAGAAACAATACCTTCTTCTTCAGATTTCTTATCAGTATAAGAGTATCTAACTTTTTGTCTTGTGGCACTTGTATCTCTTGATGTTTTTTGATATTCTTCAACTTTTCCTCTCTTATAGAAGAAACCGTGGTCTGCACTAATATAACAATTTACCCCACTAAAAGTAGTATGTAAATCCTTTACCAATCCTTCAATTTGTTTTATTGACTTTTCACATGCTTCAAATACATTGTTTTCATCATGTTCCCCTGCTTTATCAACAACATCATGATATATATATACAACTTTCTTCCCAGAAAAGATCTTTTTCCATTCAGATTTAGTCATTGCATATAATTCTTCATATTGAATTGCTAGTCCTTCTGGAACTACTTTTGTAAGTATTCTTTCTCTATTCTCTATTCCAACAGAATTAATTCCGTCAACAAATATGTTGTCGCTACCTTTATCTTTATAGTTTGGATCTCTTGATAATTCTTTATTAGGTAGCAATGCTGCCATTCCTAACTGAGTATATGATGGGACTAATCCTAACATATAGTATATATCTGACTTTGTACCAAATACTTTTAATTTTTCATTTAATTCTTTTGCACATTCATATCTAAAAGCATCTGAAATGATAACTATTGTTCTACCATTTTTTGAACTTTCAGCTTGTGATTTTATATACTTATCAAAGAACTTGTTTTGCATTGTTAGTTTATTTACATCATACCTATTAATGTTTTCTATTGTATCGTTCCATTTTAATGATAACTCGAGCATATATGTATTTGTATAATTATTTTCCACTTTGTTTTTTAAGTTTATAAAATTATCTTTATCTCGTATATTATCAAAGAAATAATACATTTTCCTATATAAAGTATCTACTAAATATAATTCATTAGTATATAATTCGACAAATTTTTCGATTTCAAATGTTTTTATTAATGTTTGTACTCTATTAACTACTTCAAAATATTTACTTACGACTTTTAAGAAATTATACTCGTTGTAATATTTTTCATACCAATATTTACTCTCTCTTAATGTTATTAATTCATTATATTTTTCAAATTCATTTATACTATTAAACAATTGGTTAACTATATATAAAATAATATTATCATCAATAATACTAAACGCATCTGCATTTTTATAATCTTCAATATCTATTGTGCTAATTAATTCTTCTATTCCAAATTCTTTTGATATGTCATTTGAAATCAATTCAAAGTATTTTCTTGTAGATTTATCCCTCATTAAATTATTCACAAATACCTGACTATTCGTTACTCTATTTGATAATAAATATTTTCCATATCTATTTAATTTGTTTATGTCAGAAATACTTGCAGCAAAATATGTAAATACTAATGATTTGAATACATTTTCCATTTCCTCAGTAGAATTTATTTTGCTACCAAAGTATTTATTTATTAAATTTAATATAAATTCTTCGTTGCCGAACTTAAATAATGCCTCATATTTCTTTCTATCATCATAATATATCTTAATAATATTCTTTATAATATCATCTATATTAATTGTTTTTATTCCTAAAAGTATGCTAGTTACAATATAATCTATATTATCGCTATCTTTTTCTATATCAAATTCCTTAAAGTCATTTTCCCTTGTTTTATTATTAAAGAACCTATCATATTTCTTTATTACTACTCTACAATCATCACTTAATCCAAGATTTTTTAATCTCATAGTTGTTGAGTCAGGATTGAATAATAAATCAGAATTAGCAGTTTCAATATCTAATAATTCATTATTTATACTTTTTTGTCTATCAAAGGGAAGGTATATTACTATATTTTTATTTAATTCTTCTTTTTCAATATGATACCTAATCCATAAACTATTATTATCATATTTAATAATTTCTGTATTTTCTAACTCTAATTCTTTTAATAACTCTTCGTAGTCTTTCTTTGCATCATACCAAAAGATTATTTTTCTGTTTCTACTTCTTTCAGTTGTGCTTGAAAAACTTGATTTTAACATTGAAATTAACAATTCTTTTACTTCTTCAAACATAACGGCTTTCTCCCTACTTTATTTGTGCTAATATGCTTTCATCTTTTCCATTCTTTGGATTTTTAACACTAAATTTAGCATAATTTACTGCTACACCATCATCTAAATCTATTTTTATTCTTTGGTCTGCAATATGTGCTATTTTTTCATCGTACTCTTTTGTTTCTTGCAATTTTGCACTTAAGTCTGCTTGTTTTTTTACCAATTCTCTTTTATTAGCCAAATCTAAATCATTATTTAATTTTTCTGTAATTTCTTTCAAATATCTTTCATAAGTATTTTGAATTCTATGTAAATAATTTAATCTTATATTTGAAACTAAACTTTCATTATATCTGTGCATATATATTAAACACTTAAATCCATTCTTTTTTCCACTATCGAACATCCAATAAATTGGTCTTTTTTGATACATTTTTAAATGGTCATTATAAAAGTCATTAATAAAATATCTTCTTATTGTTTCTTCACTATTTTCACCATTTCTCTTACCTAAAGTTTCAGCAATAAATTCAAGATTTTCATATAGTGTTTCTTCTCCATAAACAACACTTATAAAAGTTTTGAATCTTTCAACTACATCATCTCCAAAATATGTTTCATCAGTTATAGGAATAATATTATCTTTATCAACTTCAAATGATAAATCTATATCTTGTCCATTATCATTTAATACTTTATAATTTGATAAACTAGCACCTGCCCAACCACCATCAGTTTCCTTATATTTTTTGTATATTTTATCAAAATCTCCACCTGCATATATTAATCCTTCTTTATCAAGAGAGTATCTTCCAAACATACAACCAACAGCATAACTTATTAAAGACTTTATTTCTCTTTCTTTATCTGCTTTTCTTATTGTAATATCTTTATCTGCAACTTCTGGAGTCAATTCATCCTTTAAACCATAAATATCTATAAATATTTCATTAAGTTTTTCCTCATTTTTCTTTAACGTATTAAATTGTTTTTGTGTATATACTTTCCATTTTCTAAAAGAATCCGATATTCTTGCATTCATAGGCAATTCATCAGCTATATAACATTCTTCTCCATAATTATTTCTGATTATTTTTAAATGTGTTGGTGTAACTTTAATATTAGAATCGTGTAGTCCTGGCATAGAGTCTCTAAATTCCAATAATGGATGCTTTTTGAAATCCCAACTTGTTTCAAATGAATCCCAATCTTCTTGAGATAATTTTATATTTCTATTAACTAAAATCGATATATCTTTTTCCTTTGAAACTTCATAAATGACAGGTAATGAAGCTATATGTCCTACTTCAAAATTTAATGTAGGAGCTATCGATTTAAGAATTTTCATTGCAACACTACTATTACATAGTCCATGTAAATAATACTTTAAATTGTCTCGAGCAAAAAAGCTTGTTCCTGCTACATCAAAAATATGTCCATATGGTTTATATCTAAATGCTAATGTATCCGTTGAAATTTTAGACCAAGTAATGCTTTCCTTAAAATAGTAATTCGTATTTTGAGGTCTGGATTTTAACTTTCCATTTGCATCATAAAAATTTCTAATTTCATATCCGTTATTTTCCCAATTAACAACATAATCATTATTACCATACCATTTCCTATAGTCTCCACCTTTATTATAAGGAAACCATTTTGAGTCTGATTCAGCAGCTTCTTCAATCGATTTACAGTTAAATTTAATTTTATTGTACTTCACTTCATACCACATTCTTAAAAAACGACTATTTTCACCTGTTGCTAACCCCTGTTTTGGATTAGCTAAATCTGATAATTTCTTATTTTTAAAAATCTTAGTAATTCTATCACTTAACGTAAAAGATAACGGAAATCCAGGAATAACTTCAAAATCGGATGAGGATTTCAAATAATAACTGTTACTTTCATTTTGCTTCAAAAAAATTTTTTCCTTGTCATCAGTAACTTTTCCTGTATTTAGTTCAAAAAACTTGCCTTTTAAATTATTATTAGAAGAATTAATCACAACAAAAGCACAGGCATGTACTACTTGTGAATTTAATTCAGGGAAACTATTATATCCAATTCTTATTAAACTGCTTATTCTTTTTTGTAATATTTTATATCTCAATTTTTTAAAACTTGATAAAAACATCCACCCTTGAATTGTTACCATTGCTTGTATTCCATCTTTTTTAGTCATGTTCATGCATGCTTCTATAAAAGCTGAATATAAATCCATTTTTGAATCTGAATAATACTTTTTAACATACTCACTTAATTTTTTTGTCATTGAAGAATTACTCATATATGGTGGATTAGTAACAACTATCTCATATTTATTAGATAAAATATTTGCTATTTTGATAATTGGTATAAGCTTGTTTCTTAATTCTATTCCAAATATAGTTTCTTCCTCTAGAATATTTTTTTCTAATTCACTATAATCGTTATTTTGCAATAACAACAAAGAACCTATTTCTTTTGCATTTTCAAAATTCTCCATTAAATATTTAACATATTCATTATTTGAATCTATGTTAATATTATTAAAAATAGCATTTTTAATTGTATTTGTTTCTTGAATGCTCATTATATTTAGTTTTCTAATTATTGAATTGTTAAAAATTTCTTTATCATATTCTCTAGCTTTTAATAATACTGACAATATAGATAATTGTCCTGCTCTATCGTCAATATCTAATCCATATAAGTTATTTTTTAAAATTAGTTCTGCAATATCTTTTTTACTATATCCATAAGATTCATATATTTGAACTAATACTTCAAACATATAAACTAAAATATGACCACTTCCACAACAAGGATCTATACACTTAATATTTTTTGGATCAAGTTTTACTATTGTATCATTAATTTCGTTTACTGACATATTGTTTAATTCTGAACCAGTTACTGATTTTTTTCCTAAATTAATATTCTCCTTTATAAAATACTTCCAATTTTTTATTAAATCTATATTTCCACCATGTTCAATCCAATATTTTCCCAAAGAATTTTCAACCATATACTTTACAATCCAGTCTGGAGTAAATAATTGGGTAGCATAAGGAATTTCGTTTTTCTTATATGCTTTCTTTGTAGAAATAACTCTATCTTTTTCAGTTTGATTATAATATTGATATAACCATCCTATTATTTCAACTTCTTTAAAATTGTCCTCTGATACATCCTTTAATAATT
>CALXCA010000022.1 GCA_944386685.1 uncultured Clostridia bacterium
GTGATATTTAGACAATAGGGACTTTGCGTGCAAAAACAAGTCCCTATCATATAAATGAGATTTTATTTTCAAAAGAATAATTGTTCTTGCAATCATTGTTTTCTCAGTAAAAGAAGATTTAGATAAAGAGTATCAGCAATATGGATATACAGGATTTAGTGATAATATAAAATATGATGAATGGACAGATGAAGTAATTCCTAAAGACGAAATACAAACATACAATAATGATAACAAATGTATAACAAAAAGTAATGGAGAAAAAGTTTATTTTTCAGATATAAAAGAACAGTTGAATGCTTATGAAAAATTACAAGGAAATTATGCTTTTATAAAAGAAGAGAAAATAGAACAAGTCAAAAATATATGTGATATACTATTCCAGAACTATTTTGAAATAGAATATTCAATAGATAAAACTTCTGATGGAAATTCATACCTTATACATTTAAAAAATTTCACTGCTAACGGCATGTATTACGAAGAATATTCAATAGGATCATATAGTGATATGAGAAGTATTATAAAATATTTATTAAAAGGAATTTATAGAGAACAAAATAACTTAGAAGCTGATTATGGATATTAGAATATAAAATTGTAATTATAACAAATATAAAGAAATCGTTGGAGTTGATATTTTGAAAGACTGGACATTACTAAAAAACAGAAAAATCATAGATTTAATAATTGGAGATAGAGAAATAGTAAAATTTTCAGTAACTAGATATAATATGCCATATATGACTGCAAAGAATATATGTGAATTTTCTTCTAAATTAGGTTTGAAACTAGATATTAGTCAAGAAAAGAAATCAAGATGGCAGTATATGAATGAGTTATTAGATTACATTATAGCAAATAATAAAGTTAATCTATTTTTCAAGAACATAATTGATTTGAAGAGATTTGAGGATTGCTTAGAAGATGATTATATGATGATGGGAATACAAGAACAATATTGGGAGAGAATTCACAGTTTTTTTCAAGAAATAAATAAAATATTGTTGTTTGATAAATGCCACATAGAATATGATTTACAAACCTTTAAATTTACATTAGTAGATGATGAAAGCGATATTGAATTAATAGCAGATAAATTAGAGAATATAGATGTTCCATACATAAGAAAATTAAGAGAAGAATGCTATAATGTAATTAAATTACAGGACTATGATAATGCAATAACAAAAGCAAGAACATTAATTGAAGAAGTTTTGATAAAAGGCATTGAAAAGAAACAAGCAACTCCATCTGAAAGTGGTAATGTAAATGAACTGTACAAAGAATTTAAAACATTGTATAAAATGCATATAGATAAAGATATGGATACAAGAATAAAGAAGCTCTTATCAGGACTTGAAAAAATATTATCTTCTATTTCAGAAATGAGAAATAAAAATAGTGATTCTCATGGGGCAGGAGATAAGCGAATAGCAAACGAAGAGGCTTATGCTACTTTGTTTGTAAATGCTTCAATAACAATGTCGGAATTTTTATTATTTGTAATAGACAATAATAAATGAGTGATACATTAATGTTCATAAACAAAAATTAATCTTGTATAAAGATTTTTCTTTATACAAGATTGTCATTTGAAACTACTTTTGGGGTAGTTTCTTTTTTTAATTTTCTAAACAGCAATATCTTTGTTCGTCTAAATATCGAATACATAAGTCTATAAAGTATTTTAGACTGATTATTCTACCATCATAAATTTCTTTAAAAATATCATAAATTTTGTCTTTAGTTATATAATTCAGCATGCTATTTAAGGCTCTATCCATATCAGAACGAACAATTCTATCATTTTTAATCTTATGTTTTTTGGCAACTTTTTTCACAAGTGTTTTTGTGTCAAACAATAAATTTTGTTCATTATAAGCAATCAAAATTGCATCTCTTAAGTAAATTGTTCCTTTAAAATAATAAGTAAAACCAAGTCGTTTAAATATATCATCAACTGATTTTTCAATTTCAAGACAATTATTTAATGATTCAGATACTAATTTTACTATATCAAGTAAATTAGTGTTACTTCTTTTCCTAAAGAAGTGATGATGGTTTTCATATTTAATATTGGATATGCTATTAGAATTGACTACCAATATAATGATATTCACTTTTTTAGCATCTACATTTTCAATTGCATTCTTCAATATGTTTTGTAGAAATATAATTGAAGTGTTTGAGTCCAATATTATTATATTATCTTTTGGTTTAATTTTACAAATTAGTTTTTCTAACTTGTTTTGTGGTACTTTCATTAGTTCAATATTTAATTCATTTTGCAAAAGAATATTAGATAAGCTGTTGTAAAAAGTATCATTATCATTGGTAATTATGACTTTGATCATAATACCCCCTCCTAATAATAATGACATATATATCATACCATAAAAAATATAGAAATGACAAATATTTACAAATAAATTATAAAACTGTTCGACAAAATATGCTGATTTTTGCGTATTTTGTCCTTTTTTTGCTGATTTTATGACAACACCTAGAAAAGAATATATTATTTTTCTAGGACAAAAGTCTGTAAAATCGAAGAAAGTATATCAATACACGATAGATAAAAATAAGATTCAAAAGATGGTGTAAAAAAATATGCAGTATGTTTACAGACTTTTGTTATGAGGGAGGAATAAAAATGGGATAGGAATTAAATATAAAAGAAAGATTTAATTATATATAAATAGATTAAAAACTTTCTTTGAATTTTCAGGCATTTGTCCAATCTAAAAGATTGGAGAATGAAAATGAGAAGAAAGGAATATGGATTTAAAGATTTATTTAATAAAGAAAATAATGAGAAAGAAAATGAATTTGCAAATGATATAGTTTTTGCAAGATATATAAACTATATGAGAAAAGCATTATTAAATAGGAGATTAAATTATTTAAGACATAAGAAATATTTATTAGAAAGAGAAATATCTGTGTCTAATGAAGAATGG
The DNA here is from genome assembly GCA_944386685.1 of uncultured Clostridia bacterium. GTDB lineage: Bacteria > Bacillota > Clostridia > TANB77 > CAG-508 > CAG-269. The sequence continues at coordinate 2,964 of CALXCA010000022.1, forward strand.
TCAGTTTTATCTAATAAGGATAAGACCGACCATTTTTTTGCTTACAAAAAAGATTTAAAAATTGCATTAGACAAGCTAAACAAAAATCAAAGAGAAGTAATTATTCTTTATTATTATGAAAATAAAAAGATAAGAGATATTGCTGAAAAAATGAACATGAGCGAAAATGCAGTAAAACAGTTAAAATTACGAGCAATAAATAAATTAAAAAAATATCTGGAGGAAGAAAATGAAAAATAAAACAAAATTTTATGAAATATTAGTAAGAGCTAAAACAGATGAAGTATCTATGATTCTTGCAATAGATAAGATAATGCCTATTATTGATAAATATTCAATGAATGAAAAAAAGCAAATAGATCAAGACTTAAAAAGTATTTTAATTGAATATGCAATAAGTGTTATAAAAAAAGATGATTTTGCAGACAAATTAGCAAAATAAAAAAATTAAAATAAAAACGTAACCTTTTTGATTTTCAAGTGCTGTTCCTAGTAGAAGGATAAAAACTTCTAGTATGGATTTGCACATTGAAAATTGAATAGAGATTTTGTTGGATCATACAAGAGCTGTGTTCTATGTAGGTTAGCAACTATTTAGATTAACAATGAGAATGATGTCTTATTGTGAATACAGTTTAGGAAACTTTTGTATAGTCATAGAATGAGCGTAAAGTTATAAAGGTAGTCCATAATATTTTTATAATGATGCGTCCCACGCAATGAGTACAAGCCAGTGTTCTGGTTGGTGAAATTCCAATGTTGCTAGAAACAATAGCAGTCTGACAAATAGTAAAAAGTAAAAAATAAAAAACAATCACATCTTTATTGGGGCTATCCCCCCTAATAGCCCTAATAAGATAAAACGGAGGCAAATAAAATGTTAGATATTATTTCAATGATTGCATTTTTAGGTATATTTATAGGACTACCAATATTATTAATTCTTATAGGAGGTAGTAATAAAACAGAAGAAGAGCAAAGATTAGAAGATGAAGAACAAATGAAATATTTAAAAGAATATCAAGAAAAGAAATTAAATAAAAAGAGTGGATTTAGGAGGGAAAATGAAAAATAGATTATATAATTGGAAGCAAGTTATTTCATATAGTATCATAGCACTACATAATTTGCTAAATTCGGCAAATGATGTGAATTTAAAAAATATGAAAATGTTTATTGAGCCCTTGCAAGAATTACATACTAAAGAAGAAGCAGAAAAATATGCAGAAAAATTATTAAGTAAAGAAAATAAAAAATAGAAAAGTGTCAGCCTTGCGCTGGCATTTTCTATTTAAGGAAAGGAAAATGATAATAATGAATGAAAGACTAATTTATACAGTTCAAGAAGTGGCTAAAATTTTGCATTCTAGTCCTAATTATATATATACCTTAATAGAAAAAGGGTATTTACCTGCTTTAAAACTTGGAAGCACAAAAATATTAAAATCAACTTTAGAAAAATTTTTAATTGAAAATGAAGGTAATGATCTTTCGGATTTAGCAAATATAAAAAAATTAAATGCTAATATAGGAGATGAAAATGCATAATGGCTAATGTTAATATAAAGAAAAGAGGTAAAGTATATCAATATCAATTTGAAATAGCACCAGTAAAGGGAAAAAGAAAATGGATAACTAAATCAGGATTTAAGACAAAAGCAGAAGCACAAGAGGAAGGAAATAAAGCCTATACAGAATACTTAAATGCTGGTGTTCCATTTAAAGAATGTAATATATCATATTCTGATTATTTAGATTACTGGTTAGATAATTATTGCAAAATAAATTTAAAATATAATACAATACAGGCATATCAAAATATAATAAAAAATCATATAGTTCCTAAATTAGGAAAATATAGATTATCAACTATAACAAGTGTAAAACTTAATTCGTTTATTACAGAACTATGTGAGGAAAATAACTTTGCTCCTGCATACTTTAAAAATATTCTAAAAGTGCTTAAAGGATCGTTTCGAGATGCATGTAACTTATATGGATTTATAAAGTATAACCCTGCTAGAGATTTACGATTACCAAGACTTGACAGAATAAGAAAAGATATAAAACATCTATATACACAAGAAGAAATAGATAAAATATTAAATAGATTTACTAATAATGATACATTTACTTGCGTTTTTTTAACTTCATGTTACACAGGTATGAGAACTGGAGAGGTATGTGCTTTAACATGGAATGATATTGACTTTGAGAATGGAATTATAAATATCGCACATAATGTATATGATAAACCAAAAGACGATAAAGGTAGGTGGTTTTTAGGAAGTACAAAAACAGAAACAGGTACAAGGGTAGTTTATATATGCAAAACTTTATTATGTGCTTTAAAAAATTATAAGAAGAAACAAGACTACTTGAAAAAGATTTATGGAGATAAATATACTTATTATCATATTGATTATGTAAGAAATAATTCAGGAAAAATAAAAGAAATGCGAATAGTAAAAAATAACGAAAATGAGCAATATGAGAATCCAATAGATTTAGTTTTCACACGAGAAGATGGAACATATACTGGAACAGACATAACAAGAACACCATTCAAAATTATTCATAATGAGTTAGGAATTAAGAAATGTAGATTTTATGATTTAAGAGGAAGTTATGCAACAAAAATATTAAAAAATGGAATTGAAATTAGAGATGTTGCTGATATATTAGGTCATAAAAATATTGAAACAACTGAAAACTTTTATATATCAAGTACAGAAAATTCAAGAAAATATGCAACAGATGTGTTTGATGATGTAATAAAATCAGAAACGATAAATAGAGTAATTAAATTTAAAATTGATTCATGATTTTTTGATTCGCTCATTGACTATTATGTTTGAAAATAATATAATATGAATGTAAAATGTGCAAATAGATTTTTCACACATTAGATTATTTATTATATGAAGAATATAATAATAACGGTGAACGGATGTGGACAATGTCCACGATTTGTCCACAGTAGTATGATATTTATAATAAAAATAATATATATAATATTAATAATATAGATGTTACCTTTTCCAGAAAACACTGAAATATCAATAATATTATAAATATCAATAATATTGATAATATATAAGTTGCTACTTCATGTGGTTCGGGAAAAAAATATAAGAATTGCTGTGGGAAGAACGCATAATATCAAGGGTTACAAGAAATTACATAAATTAACATGAATGCAAAAAATATGCTTTTGTCGTCAATTTGTCACCAAATAAAATTGTCGCCAAAATTCTCGAAAGTACTTATTTATCAATGAATATAGACTTGTCGACAAATCTAAAATATTAAAAAAGTTTAATATTGACTGACATTGTAAAGATGCCAGTCTTTTTTCGTCCAATCGTTATTTGTGGATTGGATGTAAAATAAAATGGTGAATGTAAGAAAGAGAGGAAATGTTTATGAGTACAATTTTGATGTTGCTAAAATTGAAGGTAAAAGAAAAAAAATATCATATTTTGTACCTGTAGTATAACTTAAACCATTTTTATCAAATTATTTTCGTCCTATGGTTATTATATTTGGTACCTGCACTTTATTTATACCATTTAAGTCGAATTCATATTCTTCATGCCATTTTTCAATTTTCATTACTCATTAAACTCCAACCATTAAAATTTTTTAATTATATTATTATATAATACTAAAATAAAAATCCAATACATTTAAATAAAATATAATAAATAAATTGTAAATTAATTATTTATTATGTTATAATTAAAAAAATAATAGTAAATGGATGTATTCGCATTTGTAGCTTTAATATAGAATTTATTGATGGAGTTTTAGAGGATAAGACCATAGATACCGATATTCTAAAAATACAGTTAGAAAAATGAAAGAAAGTCTCATATCTTATGGGAATGGGTAAACAAAATGGAAAAAGAAAATTTAAAAGAGTTAAAACTGATAATTGAAAATAAAGAAAAATTAGGTTTAAATAAAAAAGACTTTTTAAAGGATTCAAATAATGACATCAAATTTTTGAAGACAGTATTAGAAAATAGGAAAAAGTATAATTTAGATAGATTAGATATAATACAAATAGCAATGGAGATAAATGATACCGTATATATTAAGGAACTAATAGAAAATAGAAAAAAATATATAAATGATGAAGATGAAAAAATAGCTATTGCATTTTTAATTATAAATATGAATGATGAAACATATTCAAAAAGTGTAATAGAGAATAGAGAAAAATATGGAATAGAAAGTTGCGATATTATATACGTAATAGAAGAGTTAAGAGATAATTATTTTACAAAAAAAGTAATACAAAACTATAAAAAATATAAAATTGATAGTAGTGATGTTGTAAAGCTTATATCAAGTTTATATGATTATGATTATATAAAGAAGATAATAGTAGAATACAAAAAATATGAATTAAACAATTCCAATATAGCTTATCTTTTATATAGAATACCAGAAGAAAAAAGAATAGAATTTTTAAAAATATCAGATAAAGAATCAATTCGATTATATAGACAGCAATATGCATCTTCAAAATTTATAAAAAAGTACATAGATGAATTTATAAAATTAGAAGAAAATAATATAGACAAAGATATTTTATTAAAAATGTCAGAAAAAAATGAAGATGTTTTGAAAACTGATTTTAAGATTCTTGCTAAAAAATACATAGATTTACTTGGTATAGATATAGTCAATCAAATTGCATGCTATCAAGATATAATAAATAATGTTGTTTCGCTAAATGATAATGAACTAAAATTATTATCAAAGTTATTAAATTTATATATTAGTAAAACAAAAAACTATGAGTGGACCAATTTGGCTAATATTCTGATAGATAATTTAGAAAGTTATGAGGAATTGATTGAAAATTTAAATAAAATGGAATATATTAATATTGGAAGACTAATACCAATATTAATACATAAAAATACATTTAACATAAGAAGTATTGAAGATATTGAAAATTTTCAAAAAATAAAAAGAAAAAAATGTGAAGAATTAATTAATAGTCAAAACATTAAAGAAAAACAAGAAAGCATTTTATTAAAAATATATGGACAAAATATTCAAGAAGCAGAAAAATTTGTGAGAAAATTTGGAGAAGATATAGATAAAATACAAGATGAAGAATTAAAAAAATACATTAAAAATTTGATAAAGATTTTAGAAATAAATAATTCTGACGAACTAAATAAACTATATGAACAAATTAAAGAAGAAAAAATTGTAAATCCATTGTTAATTGAAAAAAGGTTAAAGATAGAATATTGGAAATTGTATAACAATGACTTATTTAAAATAAAAGATGCAATAAAATTACAAGATGAAGAAAATCTATATAGTGCAGGAACAAACTTTAAAATGATTATAACATCTGTTGCTCCATTTGTTTATAATGAAATTGAAAATTATAAAAAAGATTGGAATAGACCATCAATAGGCTCTCAACATTTTTGTGCTTCTTATATTAGAAATGATATGTTAGGACATGCTATTATACCACATGTATGTTATGGGTTTGAACAAATGTCTTTAGATTCTTTAGTATTATCAGGAACTAATGATATATTTTCAAGTGGTTTTTCTTTTGAGACTACATCTAAAAGAGAAGAAAAATACTTAGCCCCTGACTCACAAATACAACAAACACAAAGATACAATGAAATGGATTTTAAAAGAATTCAAAGTGGAAATAAAAAACAACCAGATTATATAGTTGTATTTAAAAAAAATGGAAAAATAAAAAATATGAGAAAAGCAAAAAAAGCTTCATATGATTTTGAAAATTTACCAATTGTAGTTATTGATGTAGATGAATGTCTTAGAACAGAAAAAGAAAAAATAAAAAAATTATATGAAGAATATAAAAAGACTGGTAGTGAAGAAATTAAATTGGAACTATCAGAAAAAATACGAAATAATAGAGTTACAGATCCAGAATTTTATAAGGATATAGTATAAATATTATATAAGAACAGAGGAAGAAGAGTGTATGGATAAAGAAATAATAGATAAATTTTTTGAATTAATAAAAAAGGCAAACGAGGAAAACGATGAAAAAGCAATTGCAGATATTATTAAATTAATAGGCTTAGATAGAAATATAAATGAGTTAGAACAAGATGTACTGCAAGGGGCAATGGCTGAATTTATTAATAGAATCACAAGCAATGAAAAAAATATAGAATATTTAAGAAAAATAGGATTAAAAGAAGAAAATATTTCTGTATTTGTTAATTATTTCATAGATTCATTTGTTGATGAAAAAAATAAACTAGGATTATCAGCAAATGATGCATATGCATTATTAACAAATGGAACTGAGCATGTTAATTTTAATTTATCAAAAATATTAATAAAAAATATTGCAAAAGATGAAAATTTAGCGTATCAGTTGATAGTTGATATAAGTAAGAAGCAAAAAGAAACACATGTAACACCAATAGACATTATAAATAGTGTACAAAATCCAACTCAAGAATTTCTATATAAATGTGTAACAGATGATGCAATAGGATTAAGTCCAGAAGATAAGTTTAAAATTATTTATAGATTGCCTAATTTAACAGAAGAATTAGTAGATAAATATATAACAGATGATGCAATAGGATTAAGTCCAGCCTTTAAGTCAATGATTATAGCTAGACTACCAAATCTAACAGAAGGATTTGTAGACAAATGGATAACAGATGATGCAATAGGATTAAGTCCAGCCTTTAAGTCAATAATTATAGGTAGACTACCAAATCTAACAAAAGAATTTGTAGACAAATGGATAACAGATGATGCAATAGGATTAAGTTCAACAGATAAGGCACAAATTATATGTAGACTACCGAATATAACAGAAGAACAAGTAGATAAATATATAAAAGATGGTACTATAGGATTAATGCCAACAGATAAGGCACAAATTATATGTAGACTACCAAATCTAACAAAAGAATTTGTAGACAAATGGATAACAGATGATGCAATAGGATTAAGTTCAACAGATAAGGCAAATATTATATGTAGTTTACCTAATATAACAGAAGAACAAGTAGATAAATATATAAAAGATGGTACTATAGGATTAATGCCAACAGATAAGGCAAATGTGATATGTAGTTTACCTGATATAACTGCAGAATATGTAAGAAAATGGCTTACAGATGAAAAAATGAATTTTTTGCTAGAAGCTAGACAAAGAATTGCTATGAAATCACCAATAACGCGAGATATAATAACTGATTTAGAAAATACAAATTCAAGAAAATTAGCAAGAATTTCTACAGAAATAGCATTACAAATATGTTTATTACCAGAAGAAGAAAGAACTGAAAAAATAAAAAACATAAAAGGAGTATATTTATCGGCAGATTTACCAGAATTTGCGCAAAAATATCTAGTATTTCAACAACTTCATCCTAATTTCTTTGGGGAAGAAAATGTATTATATGCAGATAGAACAACAGGATTAATTCCATCATTAAATAATTCAACACCTGTAGAAAGAAAACACATTATATTTTCGGATTTGCTAAGAATTGCAGTAGAATCAAACGATAAAGACCTAAAGGATTATTTAAATACCATAGAACAAGGAAATGCAATGTTTGAAATGGTAAAAGAAGGTAGCTTGCAAATTGATGATTCATTATCAGAAGATAAAAGAGAGACATTAAAAAAATATAGTGATATATTAAATATTTTATATAATTTTACAAGTAAAGGAAGAAGAGCAGAAAAGAGAAGGGAAAATTCTGGAGATTTAGAAAAAGACCTAGAAGAATTAGAAGAATTATTTCAAAGTGATGAAAATATACATATGAATATGCCTGACAGAATAGTAAGAACATTTGGATATTGGGCAGGAATAAGAGATTTTCAGCAAGCAAAGCAATTAATGGAAGAAAAAATAAGACAGGCAGATTCTAGAAATAGAAAATTAGCAAGAAAAGGTGATTTTACTGTAAGAAAAGGTGATTTTGCAAAAGGAGTTATGGAAACACAATATTTTCCATCTATGTTAAGAAGTGGTATAGTAGCAAAAGATTATTTAGGAGAATCAGCAGATAGCGATTTGACTCCTTTTGATACAGATACTGAGTTAATTAAAGAAGATGGAGTGATGTTAACAGCTAATAAATATACAAATACAGAAGTCGAAGAAAGAAATTTAGGAAAAATTATTTTAGTTATAAAAAATGACGGGAGTTATGTACAGACTAGAGAAGGCAAGATTGAGAATAAAGAAAATATAGAGATTGTTAAAAACGATAGAACTAAAAAGGAATTTTTTGATAATAATGATATAGGAGGAACAAATGCATATGGAATTAGAACAGGAATTGGCTCAACTAATATAAGTTATATAATAGCAGATAGATATGTAGACAAATTGGGTTTAGAAATTGCAATGAATGGTTTTTATATACCAATAGTTGATGAAAAAGGAAAAATATTATTTACACCAGAAATGTATGATGATATTAGAAGCAGAATGCAAGGTTTAAGTTATTATGGATTAACCGAATTTAGTTTAGATGAATCTGCTAAAAATGAGGGAGTAGAGCAAATAATTGAAGTAATAGAGCAAAGTAAAAAAGATGCAAGTTTTAAAAGAGAAAAAATACTACAAACTTTAAAAACTGCAATTGAAAGTGAAGGGATTACAATGTCCTCAGAAAGAGTTCATACCTTAATGCCAAATATTGCAGAAGTTGTGGATACTGGCTCAACAGGAAGAGGAACTAATGAACCAGGAGATGGAGACTTTGACTTTATGATTAGATTGGACAATAGAGTAAAACAAAACCCAGGACGGACTTAATGATAAATTAAGAAAAGTATTGTCTAGTATAGCAGAGCCAACAGAGGCAACCACCACAGGTAATGGAGACCTTAGATTTAAGGGTGTCACAATAGAAGGATTAGAAAGTAAAGTTGATATAGATTTAACTTTTGCAAGTAGAGCTGATGAAATAGAATATTCAACAGAAGAATGTATAAAAGATAGGCTTGCAACAATAGAAAAAAATAATCCAGAAGATTACAAATATGTTGTAGCAAATATATTACTAGCAAAAAAAGTATTGAAAATGGAAGGTGCATATAAAAAAAAGAATGCGCCAGAACCAGAAGCGGGAAAAAAAGATATAAGAGGAGGATTAGGTGCAGTAGGAATAGAAAACTGGATTTTACAAAATGGAGGATCTTTTGAAAAAGCAGCTAGAGGCTTTTTAGAAGTGTCAAGAACATGTTCAAGTTTAAGTGAATTTCAAGATAAATATGCAATATGGGATTTTGGAGAAAACTATATGGCCAAAGATAAATATACACATGAAAATTTTGTATACAATATGAATGAAGAAGGCTATAAAAAAATGACGCATGCTTTAGAAGAATATATTAGGGCAATATCAATAGAGAAGGTAAAAGAGGCAGAAGATGTTGGTGTAGTATCGGAACCTAAAAAAATAGAACAAGAAAAAGAAACTAAAGTATCAGAAAATAAAAGTCAAGAAAATCAAACTGTGCAAATGTCAGACCAAGATAAAAGAAGAATGTTAGATGAAATTTTACAAAGTTATGTACAACAAGAAGAATCAAGTAATATTGGAATATTTTTTGCACAAAATTCAAGTGAAGTAATAGGAAATGGCTTAAGAATTCCGCAAAATTCACCAGAAGTAAAAAAGATAGAAGGATTAGGATATAAAGTTATATATCCCGCAAGATTAAAAGATGATAAAGTAGCTCAAATGGATATATCTAAGAGAAAAGAATATGAAGCAAGAATGAATACAGCATTAATTGTGAATCCAGCAGGTAAACATACTGTTGATTTGGAGTCATTAATCTCGAGACACTATTTCCAAAATGGAATTGAGATGGGAGGAATGGGATTAAATTATGTTGTTACACGAGCATCAGGAGATTTTGATGGAGACTATAACCAAGAATATAAACAAATGTTAGACAGTTTAGGATTTCAAACAACTATTGATCAAAATGGTTTAGTTACTACGTATTTTGACGAGCCAATACATAGTGTTAATGAAACAAAATTTGAACAAATATACAATGAATCAAGAAGTAAAGTACAAGAAACACTAAAAAAAATAAAAGAAGCTATAATAAGAAGACAAAATAAGCAGGAAAGACAAAATAATTCAGCTGAACAATATAGATAGAAAGGATTTTAAATGAATGATTTAAACAAAAGAGCAATTTCAGAAGTTATTGAGGTTTTACATCATACAGACAATAAAATTTTAATAAAGATACCACAAAATTTTATAAAGTTTTTATATGAAAATTCTGATAATAATTATATACCAAATATTGATTTCTATAGTCAAAATTGGGAAGATTCATTACAAGAGGATGCAAAAGCTATTCTAGCATTAATATATAGAGACTACATAGTTTCGAAAGATGAAAGAAATAAACTTCTGGAAATAGAAGAAAATGATAGAATAAGAAAAGAAAAAGAACTAGAAGAAAAATATAATATAGACAATATTTTTAATAAAAGAAAAGATGAAAAAAATGTCAGCAATCAAACAACAGAAGAATGTGATATTAAACCAAATGTTCAATTAGTTGAAGTAAAACAAATCAGTTGGTACAAAAAAATCATAAATAAAATATTAAACTTTTTTAGAAGAAATAGTTAAGAATTCAAAAATTTAAATAAAAATTTGTATGTGATTTTCAAAAGATGAATACATTTGAAAATTTAAGTGTAAATAACCTTCCGGCTATGCCGGTAGTAACATAGGCTTTAGCTTTGTAGCAAAGCAACTCCTTTCATGTTATAATATCAATATGTTTCGACGCATAATTGATAAAATAAATGAAAGGAGTTGCGTATCATGAATAGTATATTCAATAAGAAAACTAAAGAAGAAAACACTACATATGATACATTATCAAGTTTATCACATACAAAATGGAATTGCAAATATCACATTGTGTTTACGCCTAAATATAGGAGAAAAATTTTTTATGGGCAGAAAAGACTAGAAATTGGAAAAATATTACGAGATATTTCAGATTGGCAAGAAGTGAAAATTATAGAGGCGGAAGTTTGCCCAGACCATGTGCATATGTTCGTGGAAATACCACCAAAATTATCAGTATCAAAATATATGGGAATATTAAAGGGCAAAAGTAGCCTCATAATTTTCCAGAGGTGGTCAAATTTGAAATACAAATTTGGCCAGCGAAGTTTTTGGCGCCGTGGATACTATGTAGACACGGTAGGTAAAAATGCAAAAAGAATAGCAGAATATGTAAGAAATCAATTACAGGAAGACATGATGTATGATCAAATATCAATAAAAGAATATAAAGACCCGTTTAACGGGTCTTAAGAGACGCATGCGTCGGAACAGCTATGAGCCTTGAGGCTCTGCTTGTAACATAGCCCTATGGGCGTTATGAGAAAAATACCTCCGGCTAAGCCGGAGGATTTTTATTTTAAATAATTATGTAAAAAGGAGAAAAAATAATATGATTAATATTATAAAACGAGATAATGTATATCGATACAGGTTTGAGACAGGAAAAGTAAATGTCAAAAGAAAACGAGCTCCTTAAAACAATTAAATTTATGATTTGGGCTTTTGGTTGACCATAAACTTGAAAAAAAGAAACCTTTATGGTATAAGTATAATTAACAAGTAATGCATGAAGAGAAATGTTAGGAGAGTTTTTATGATAAAATTACCATTCCTTAATAGATTTACTACAGATGATCAAGATTTTTATGATACACAAATTAATGAAGAATTAAATTATTGTTCTTGTAGTAATTATGTAATGAAATTCACAAATATAGGTAAAAATAAAAGGGCTATTTTAATCAAAACAAGAGAAAATCAATTATATGCATTAGTATTTATGAAAAGAGATTATAAAGGTATTAATAATGCTCTAGCCACTTTAAGATTAAATTTGGCCTTGAATGAAAAAGAAAAAAACGATGGTTCATCAAAATATAAATATGCACAAATAACTGCAAGAGTTGGTTCTAGGGATTCTAAAACTAAACAAGATGTAACTATTCTAACAAGTCTTGATGAACTATTAATAGATAATAAACCGTTAAGAAAAATAGAAGAAGTTGTAACAGAATTATTAAGCAATGCTATTCAAAGTGAAAATGGAGAATCATATTTAGATTTTTACAAAGCAGGATATGATAAAGGTATTCAAAATTATTTAAATATGAGTTTATATGAAGAAAATATTTCATTAAATGATAAGTTACTTGATGCCTTATGTGCTTTTAAAAATAAAGAACCTAGAATATATTACTTAGTTAATTGTTTTATGAGAGGTGACTTTGATGAAATGTCTAGATACATGGGAAAACTTGATAAAAAAGTTTTAATAGGAACTATAGTTTATCTTGCACAAAATATAACTCAAGCACTAGAAGAATCACCAAAAAGAAAACAAGATTTAGCAGTATATAGAGTAGGATTGTGTGTGAATAAGGACAAGAGAATTGGTGCTGAAAATGTCTATGAGAGTTTTGTATCTTTTGGAACATCTGGTGGTACATTTACAGATAAAGAAACTGTTACAGATAAAAAGCCCGTTGTATATAGAAGAATTTTAAGAAAAGATGATATGGCAGTACCAGTAGATTTACTTGAAAATTTAGGAATAGTATATTGTGGTGAAAGTCAGGAAAATGAATTTTTGCTTCAACCTTTTACATTTAAGATAAATGCTATAGAAAACAATGAAGATTTTGATGTACTAGAAATAGAAGAAACAGGGAAAATAAATCCAAGGCAGTTGCTATATAAAAGAGTTGATGAGTTAGAAGAATATTTAAAAGCTAACAATAGACTAACTGATTATGAACAATTAAAAAGAATAAGAGACAAAATCTTACAAAAATCGAAAAGAAGAATTACAGGGTATAATGTTAAAGATATATATTATGGATTAAGACCTAAAAAAAGAAAAACAAAAGAAAAAAATGATTGCGATATGGAATTATAATCAAATATAACTGGTGACATGTTTTGGGGTCTTCTCAAAATCAGATGCCAAGGGTACGATTTTCCCACGGCATTTTTAAAGGAATGAAATTTAATATGGAGAAAAAATAATTTATTATAAAGATGAATTAAATGATGAATTTTCGGTATCTAGCATAAAATCTAGAAAATAGTATATTGCAAGATGAGTATATTATAGTTTGAAAATTAAGGAGAAAATGATGGAACTTATGGATGGTATAGATAATAAAGAAAAACAAAATGAAGATATAAATAATAATCAATTAGAATTATGGAATAAACTTAATGAAAGCAATACATTGCCAGAAATACAAAATTACATAAAAGAAGTAATAAGAATTAGAGGTTTTGTAGGTCAAGAAATTGAGAAAACAATGTTATTATTACTAGAAGAAGTAGGTGAACTTGCAAAATCGATTAGAAAAAATGCAACGAATATGAACATTGATAAAAATAAATTAAATCATTATGATACAATAGAAAGTGAAATCGCAGATGTTTTTATAGTATTAAATAGTGTATGCAATAAATTAAATATTGATTTATACAAAGCATTAAAAGATAAAGAAGAAGAAAACATAAAAAGAAAATGGCAGTAGTGTTGAACAATAGTAAAAATTTTTTATATTTTTTAGAAGGAAAACATGAAACTATATGCAGTAACAGATGAATATAGAGATTATTTAAGACGATTTGATAGTATAGTTTATGACAATAAATAAGATAAAAAAAAGCAATGAGAAAATATTTAGGTATAGTTTTAACAATAAATGAAATGAATTACTATATATATGTCATCTCCTAAAAATGTTGAAAAAGAACTTAAAATTATTGAAAAAAATGAAGATTTGATAAAAAAATGCAAGTATTATTTATAATCAAAAAGATAACGGTTATGATGATTCATATATAAAGAATGTAGTTGATTTTAAACTATTAGAAGAAAAATGTAGAGAATATAAAAATAATAAATACATATTGTATTTTTTCATTAATTATTATATACTAACTTCATAAATGAATGTAAACATTGTTTGCATTTTGTTTGCAAAAAATATGAAAACATATATAAAATTAGTACTAATAATATAATAAATATGAAAGGACATAATCCTTGATATTATTAGTAAAAATAATGTTTTATAGTATTGATAATACAGAAATAAAGTCTTCATGTGGTTCGGGAAAGAAATATAAGAATTGCTGTGGAAAGAACGCATAGCACCTGTGTTTAAACATTTTACAAAAATTGAAAATTTGGTGACAAAATTAGGTTGTCACCCAAACTTAAATAAAAAATTTATAAAAGCTTAAAATTAAAGAAGTGTAACCTAAATAAAATGGGTGGCGCTTCTTTTTATATTAAAATTTACAAAAGATAGAAATAAAAAATTAAGGAGGTAGTAATTATGAGGAAAATTAATGTAAGAAAAAGGGGAAAGGTGTATGAATACTTTTTCGAGGGAGCAAAAGTAAACAACAAAAGGACTAGAATTTCAAAATCTGGATTTAGAACAAAAAATGAAGCGTATTTAGCAGGAATGAAATCTTATGATGAATATATTAATGGAAAAAATAAAGAAGAAGCCCAAATGTCATATTCAGACTATTTAGATTATTGGATGAAAGAATATTTTGAAATAAACTATAAATATTCAACTGCTAAAAGATATAGAGAATCATTCGAAGCAATAAAGAAAATACTTGGAAAGTATAGAATTTGCAATATTACACCATATTTACTAAATCAAGCACTATTAAAATTATATCAAAAAACAGGGAATAAAGAATCTTTGAGAAATTATCAAAAAGTTATAAAAAGTTCATTAAGAGATGCTGCAAACTATTTTGGCTTTATTGAAGGTAATCCGGCAGGAAATTTGCAAATTCCAAGAGTTTTATCATTCGAGTTAAAAAAAACAGAATAAAACATATTTATACCAAAGAAGAAATTAAAAGAATATTATTAAGATTTCAAAACAATACAACATTCACTTGTGCATTTTTAACAGCATGTTATACAGGAATGAGAACTGGAGAAGTATTTGCTCTAACCTGGAATGATATTGATTTAAAAAATAGGTTAATAAGGATAAATAAAACTGTATATTCAAAATTAAAAGATGAAAAAGGAAGATGGTTTTTAGGAACAGCCAAAACTGAAGGATGTTGTAGAGAAGTTTATATTTGTGATACCTTATATAAAGCATTATGTAATTACAAAAAGCAACAACAATTATACAAGAAAAAATATGGTAATAATTATAAAAAGTATTCATTAGAGCCAATAAAAAATAAATATGGAAAAATAATTGAATACAAGATAATTGAAAGTAAATATAAAAATAGAAATAATGTTGAAATGGTATTTACACGCAAAAATGGAAGCTATGCAGGAACTGATGTTATTAAATATCCATTTAAAATTATCCACCATGAATTACAAATAGAGAATTGTAGATTTTATGATTTAAGGGGAAGTTATGCAACAAAATGTTTAAGGAATGGTGTTGAAATTAAGGATGTCGCTGATATATTAGGACATAAAAGAATTGAAACTACAGAAAATTATTATATATCAAGTACAATAGAAGATATACAAAAAGCAAGTGTAGTTTTAGAAAATATAATTCAATCGGATATTACAAATAAGATTATAAATTTTGAAGAATTTGTAAAAAAGGTTGAATAATAAATACTTATATGATACAATACAAATGTTCGCAATATCAAAAGGAGGTAGTGCTTTGAATAATAAATTAATAAATAATGAAATCAATAATATATTTGATAACATTAAAGAGTTAGTAATTAATAGTAGAAACAAGGTTTACAATACTGTTAATACAGAAATGCTTAATTTATATTGGAATATAGGAAAAGCAATTATGGAAATACAACAAGGAGATGAACGAGCCACTTATGGAGAAACTGTACTCGAAAGGCTATCTCAAAAATTAACAGCAGAATTTGGAAAAGGTTTTTCTAAACGAAATTTAGAAAGAATGAGAAAATTTTATATATATTTTCCAATTGCGACAACAGTGTCGACGCAATTAAGTTGGTCACATTATCTTGAAATAATTAAGATTGAAGAAGAGGCAAAGAGAAATTTTTATATTAAAGAGACCATAAACTCAAGATGGAGTGTTCGCGAACTCCAAAGACAAATTGGTTCATTATTATATGAAAGATTGCTAATATCATCTAATAAAAACAAAGTATTAGAATTATCAGAGAAAGGGCATGAGATAACAGAAAGTAAGGATTTAGTAAAAGACCCATTTGTACTTGAATTCCTTGACATAAAAGAAAATACAGATTATTTAGAATCTGATTTAGAAAAAAACATATTGGAACATTTAAAAGAGTTTCTGTTGGAATTAGGAAAGGGATTTATGTTTGTAGGTTCTCAAGTGAGATTAACATTAGAAGAAGACCACTTTTATCCTGACTTAGTTTTTTATAATAGGCTTTTAAAATGCTTTGTAATAATAGATTTAAAAATTGGAAAAGTGACGCATCAGGATATTGGACAAATGCAAATGTATGTTAACTATTACGACAGAGAGATAAAAAGTGATGATGAAAATCCAACAGTTGGAATCTTACTTTCTACCTTAAAGAATAAAACGGTAGTAAAGTATACATTACCGGAAGATAATAAAAATATTTTTTCATCTAGTTACAAACTACATTTGCCAACAGAACAGGAATTGATTGATGCTGTAGAAGAAGAAAAGAAAAATTTAGAATTAAATGAATAAACACAATCAAAATGTATTATGGTAAATAAAAATATGTTGGCGACATTGTTGCCAATTTGTTGCCACAATATAAAAAAAGATAATTAGAATAATACAATAAATACTATATATACCTTTTCATAAAGTTTTTTAAAATTAAGAAATACCAATAATATAGATAATATTGTATATATTAATAATAATAAATTTTCCACTACTACTTGGTCTAATTATATATATTAATTGACAAAATAAAACTTACATGGTATATATAAGTATATAAAATATACTGTGTAAGTTTTTACATTATATTTTATAAATATATTAATGGTAAATAAAAATATGTTGGCGACATTGTTGCCAATTTGTTGCCACAATATAAGAAAAGATAATTAGAATAATACAATAAATACTATATATACCTTCTTATATTAATTCTTTAAATCAAGAAATACCAATAGTATAGATAATATTGTATATACTAATAATACTTGATTTCCTACTACATGTGGTTCGGGTAAAAAGTATAAGAACTGTTGTGGCAAAAACGCATAGCACATACTGTTAGAGCATTTTATAATTGGATAAATTAATTTTTTAGAAAGGAAATTAAACTATGGTAAAGGATTTATTTAACTTAGATGGAAAAGTTGCAATAGTTACAGGAGCAAGTAGAGGACTTGGACAAGGCATGGCAATTGCTTTAGCACAAGCAGGAGCAAATATAGTTGGAGTTGGTCAAAGTGATATGAAATCAACAAAAGCAGAAATAAACAAAGTAGGAAGAGAATTTTTTGAAATAAAAGCAGACTTAACAACTACAGAAAAAGTAGATGAAATAGTAAGAAAAACTGTAGAAGAATTTGGAAGAGTAGATATTTTGGTTAATAATGCAGGAACAATAAGAAGACAGGATGCAATTGAATATACAGAAAAAGATTGGGATGACATTCTAAATTTAAATCTAAAAACAGTATTTTTCTTATCTCAAAGAGTTGCAAAAGAATTTATAAAACAAAAAACAGGTGGAAAAATAATTAGTATCGCATCAATGTTATCATTTCAAGGTGGAATTAGGGTTCCAGCATATACTGCAAGTAAAAGTGGAGTTGCAGGAATAACAAAATCATTAGCAAATGAATGGGCAAAATATAATATTAATGTAAATGCAATTGCTCCAGGATATATTGCTACAGATAATACAAAAGCAATTAGAGAAGATGATAAAAGAAATTTAGAAATTTTAGAAAGAATACCTGCAGGAAGATGGGGAACCCCAGAAGATTTAGCAGGAGCAATTGTTTTTCTTGCATCCAAAGCATCTGACTATGTAAATGGATATACATTAGCTGTTGATGGAGGATGGTTAGCAAGATAATTCATAATTTCCTCCAATCGTATTCAAAATTTATTTATTATTAATATATCAAAATTTCTTACTGAACTGTAGCCACATAAAGTTTCTAAATAAGTCCGCTATTGTTCTTGTAAAAAAAGTGATATAATATTAAGAAAAGAAGAGAATAATAAATGCAAGGAGAGATACAAATGGATGAAGATAGACAAAATTTAAGAGATAGCCAAAAATATCAAAAAAATACTAATATACCAAAAACAAATAATTCTGTAAGAACATTTAAACAAGTTGAGGCAAGGGAAATTGCTCTGCGGAGCTAGAACTGGTAGATTAAAAATATTACAAGAAAAATTAAAAGAAGGAATAAAAAGTTTGAGAAATCAAGGTAAAGATTCCATTGAAAATAATATTTCAACAAGGAATCAAGGCGAAATTCCTAATGTAAATAATAATTTATCGAAAAATCAAGAAGATAATGGAAGATAATATAACAAATAAACAAAGGAGGAAAATCAATATGGCAGAGCAACAGGAAATTTGCGATATAGCAAGAGAAACAATATATGTTTTAAGTAATTTTGAACCTGCATTTGTTGCCAAAATATCTAAAAGAGTTTTAAATGATTTAAAACAATTAGCTTATAAATCAAATAAAATTGTAAGTATAGATAAAACCAAAAGTTTAAATGAGCAGAATATTATGCCAGAGACAAGAGATATGATAGCTGTATTGTATTATAATTATATTGCTTCACCTGAAGAAAAAAAGTTAATAGTACAAAAATGGAATGAAAATGAAGTAAGATTTCAAGAAAAATTAAAAAGAAAGTATAATTTAGATAACTTATTAAAAAAAGATGAAGTATCAAGAGAAAGACATGTTCAAAAAACAGATGAAGAAGAAAAATATTCTGGTATGTTAAATTATGTAGGAGACTATGATGATGAGAATATATTTCAAAGAATAATTAATAAAATAAAAGATTTTTTTAATAAATGAGCTTTGCTCAATTTAATGTACGCCAATTTTACAAAGTAAAATTGGCGTATTAACATTTTTGGCTAAAAAGTTAGATATTTACTCAATGTAAATAAGTTTTTTTAACATAAATAAGACATTATGGAGATGGAATAAAAAATAATATGATGATGTTTTTATTTTTGTAACAATTCAAAAAAAATGTCATAAAATGTAATATAAAAATAAAAAAAGGAGGAATAAAATGTTTACGCGTAGATACAAAAAATGTTACTGCATGAACAATTCAAGTTACAATACAAGTAATGCGTCAGACAATTTAATAGAAGATAAATGTAATAATTTATGTTCAAATAATTGTTGTGATGAAATTACAGATAATTGTGAATGTGGATTTGATGAAGAATATGAAATGGGAGTATTTCCAGAAAATCCAATGTTAGCACAAAGTTATGTTCCATGGCAATATATGGATAAAACATTTAAACCATGTGTTGGATTAAAAATGGGTACAATATTTCCAGAACTAGTAAGTCCTTACATGCCTTGTCAATCAATGAGGACTAATGAATATTTAGAGGCAACAAATAAGATAGGGGAGGGATGTAACAAATGCTAGAAGATGAAAATAGAAACTGCAATTGTATGTTTAACAATATGAATAATAATATGAATGCCAACATGAATAATATTGAAAATAATATGAATTACAATAGTATGAATACAAATTTTATAGCTAATATGGAAAACAAAATGTCAGATTGTGAATGTAATAAATTTAATCAAACTAGAGAAGAAATGATAGAAAGAATTAAATGTTTAAATTTTGCAATTATAGAATTAGGTCTATATCTTGATACACATATTGATGATGAAAGAGCAATTTGCTTACACAGAAAATATTGTAAAGAATATAGAGAATTAACAGATAAATATCAAAAAGTATATGGTCCATTAACAATACACTTTCCATGTAATAAATGGAGATGGATTGAAGAACCATGGCCTTGGGAAAGGGGGAACTATTAAAATATGTGGACTTATAATAAAATATTAGAATATCCAATAAATATTAAATGTCCAGATCCACGTCTTGCAAAAGTAATAATTAGTCAATATGGAGGACCAGATGGAGAACTTGCTGCATCATTAAGATATTTAACACAAAGATTTGGTATGCCAGACCAAAAAGCAAAAGCTATTTTAAATGATATTCGGAACAGAAGAATAGGCTCCAAAATGTTATCAATTAAACCGTTTATTGTTATCAAATATCAACTATTGATAACAAAATGGAGCATATTCGACTGTACCATTTTGTTATCAAACATTTAAAAGCCTATTTTAAGTAATTCAAATAAATTAAACGATAAAAAAATTACCAATAAAATAAAAAAAGCCTTAAAATCGATTTTAAAAATTAGTAAGAGATTATATTTTTTAGGTATAATCTCTATTAATTTTGAAAGTAAAATTATTAAAAAATAATAGGTAGGAGTTATTTATTAAGTTAAAAAAAGGAGTAAACTATTATGGAAAACAATTTACCAAGTAGTTATTATGCAATAATACCAGCATATATTAGGTACAATAAAGAATTAAAATTTGCAGAAAGGTTAATGTATGGAGAAATAACAGCATTAAGCAATAAAGAAGGATATTGTTTTGCAAGTAACAGATATTTTGCTGATTTATATGGAGTAAGTCAAAGCACAATATCAAGATGGATTTCACATTTAGCAGAATTGGGAAGTTTACACGTAGAGATAATAAGAAATGATAAAAAAGAAATTGTTGAAAGAAGAATTTATGTTGTAGATAACCCCTATATGCAAAATAATCAATACCCCTATGTGCAAAATAGTACATACCCTATATGCAGAAAGAGCAAAGATAATATTATAAATAATAATATGTTAGATAGTTTTTTTAATTATATTATAAATAAAGAAAAGAAAATTCCAAAAGAATTTGAAAATTTAGAATCACAGATATTGGAGGTATTAGAAAATTATGAAATGATTTTTACAGAAGAAATACTAAAATATATGAGAACGGAAAATATTGAGAAAGTAAAAGTGATAAGTTATTCATTAGCATTAACAGTAAAAGAAAACGTGAGCCATTTATTATATAAAATGAATAGAGAACAGATAATTAGTCTTTATGATGAATGTAAATTACGAGAATCACAAAATAAAGATACAGATAATGAAATTATTAATTTTACAAATTATTATTATAAAAGTTTAAAAGGTCAACTTCTAAGGGGCAAGAGCCCCTCTTTTTTTATGCCTAAAAATAAGTTAGAAGAAAATAAATCATCTGAAGAAGATGAAGAAGGAGAGGAATTATAAATATGAGATATGTAAGATTTAATTTTATAGATGAAACATTTGGAGAAGAAGTAGAGTGTTTACTTATTTGGGATGATGAAGAATTTATCATTGTTACATTAGACGAAGAAGAAATAAAAATAAAGAAATATAAAGATATGCAAGAGTTACTTGTAGAATTTTTGACAAATAAAAATGAACTAGAGTTTTTAAGAAGTTTAACTATAGAACAGGAAAAAGATATAGATGAATTGGAGGAAAAAATAAAATGGATGGAAAACAAAGAAAAACACTAAAATTTAAAGGAGAAAATTTATTTATAGAAGTTTCACAATATAGAAGTAATGGAAGAATAGCAATTTTATCATATACAGAAGAAGAACCATATTCAGACATAACTATTAATTTGCCAGGAATGTGCTTAGATGAAGATGAGGGTGCTATTAATTCATTAGCAAAAAGTTGTGGACTGGAAAAAGCATTAATAAAAAATGGAATTATCAAAGAAGTATATGGAACAGCAAGATATAATATGGGAACTTATGACATTGTTGCTTTTGATATAGAGGAACTAAGAAAATATGATCCAGAAGGTATTAAAAAACTTGAAGAAAGTTTAGAACAAGATGAGGAAGAAATGGAATAAAAATAATAAAGGAGTTTAAGATATGTGTAAGGTTCTGAAACATATTGTGAAATTAAATAGAGTAAGATTATGGGAGAAACTTTTGCAATGGCAAAGAGATTCTCCTTTTCATTTTAAAGTGAATTTAACTATATATGATTTAGAAAGAAGATTTACAAAAGAAAATTAATAAAGGAGTACACGAAAGATGAAAGTTGATATATACAATACAGATAAAAAATATAGCATAATTTATGCTGATCCGCCCTGGCATTATAGAACTTGGAGAGATGGAAATGGAACAGCAAATAGACATTATCCAACAATGAAAATAGAAGAAATAGTTGCAATGAAAGACACAATCCAGAAAATATCTGAAAAAGACTGTGTTCTTTTTTTATGGGTTACTTTTCCTTGTCTATTAGAGGGAATTAAAACAATTAAAGAATGGGGATTTAAGTATAAGACTTGTGGATTTACTTGGGTAAAAAGAAATAAAGTAAGTGATACCTGGTTTTTTGGACTAGGACATTGGACCAGAGCTAATGCAGAAATATGTTTAATTGCAACACGAGGACATATAAAAAGAATTTCTAATAAAGTTTCACAAGTAGTAGACACACATATTCAAGAACATAGTAAAAAGCCAGATATTGTACGAGATAGAATTGTAGAACTTATTGGAGATTTACCTCGCATTGAACTTTTTGCAAGACAAACTGCAGAAGGTTGGGATTGTTGGGGAAATGAAGTTTAAAACAAAAGAAAAGGAGATATATACAAATGATAAGATTATTAAGTTTATTTACAGGAATTGGGGCATTTGAAAAAGCACTAAGAAATTTGAATATACCTTATGAATTAGTAGGATTTAGTGAAATAGATAAATTCGCAATAAAATCGTATTGTGCAATTCATAATGCAGACGAAAACAAGAATTTAGGTGATGTGAAAAATATTAGCACTAAGAACTTAAAAGAAATAGATTTTATGACTTGGGGATTTCCTTGCCAAGATGTTAGTATTGCAGGACATTTAAAAGGAATAGAAAAAGGCAAAACAAGAAGTGGTCTATATTTTGAAGGGTATAGAATATTAAAAGATGTAAAACCAAAAATAAGCATTATAGAAAATGTAAAAAATCTAACAAGTAAAAGATTTAGAGAAAAGTTTGCAATGATATTAAAAGACATAGAAGATGTAGGATATAATAACTACTGGAGAGTGCTAAATTCAAAAGATTATGGTGTTCCACAGAATAGAGAAAGGGTATTTGTAGTATCTATTAGAAAAGATATTGACAAATGCTCTTTTAATTTTCCAGATAAACAATTTTTAGAAATAAGATTAAAAGATTTATTAGAAGATAATGTAGAAGATAAATATTACTTATCAGACAAGGCAATAGGTAGATTAATAAGACATTCCAATAGAGTAATAAGAAAACAAGAAAATCCAAATATAAGTGGTTGTTTAGTTGCTGGTTACTTTAAAATGGGAGGAAGGGATCAGCAATACATAAGAGATAATGTAAATAGAATTGCAGGAATATTTGATGAAGAAAATAAAAGACATCAAGCAGGAAGTATTTATGATAAAAATGGAATAGCACCTACTCTAACAAGAGCAAGTGGAGGACATGTTCAGCCACATATTTTAGTAAATGAGGGAACTAAAAAAGGTTATACAGAAGCATACGATGGAGATTCTATTAATGTTTCTTACCCAAACAATGTAAAAAAAAGAGGTAGAGTAGGAAATCAAGTATCACAAACAATACTTGCAAGTAATGTAAATATGGCAACAGTAGAGAAAACAGATAAATTATTATGCTTAAATAATCAAGATGGAAAAACAAGTATTCAAAATAGAATTTATAACACAAAAGGAATAATGCCAACAGTTACAGCTGGTAATTTTAAATCTAATATTGCAGAAGAAACAAACAATATGATGTTTAATCCTTATAATAATAAAACAATAGAAAATATTGCACCTACACAAACTAGAAATTGTGGAAATATAAATTCAAGTGCAGCAGTTTTAGTAACAGAAGATGGAAAACATTGTTTTAGAATTAGAAAACTAACACCAAAAGAATGTTGGAGGCTTATGGGATTTTCAGATGAAGATTTTGAAAAAGCAAAAGCAGTACCAATGTCGGATACACAATTATATAGACAGGCTGGAAACTCTATAGTTGTGAATGTATTAATGGGAATATTTAAAGAATTAATATTTGGAGATTGTATAAATGATAAATTTATATAATGCCGATTGTTTAGAAAAAATGAAAGAAATTCCAGCCAAGAGTATAGATATGATTTTATGTGATCCACCATACGGACTAACAAGGTGTAAATGGGACAAAAAGATAGACTTAAAACAAATGTGGGAACAATACGAACGAATCATAAAAGATAATGGTGTAATATGTTTATTTGCACAAACTAAATTTTATTATGAACTAATTAAAAGCAATGAGAAACTGTTTAGGTATGATTTAATTTGGGATAAAGTTTTAGTTACAGGCTTTTTAAATGCAAATAGGCAACCACTTAGGAGGCACGAGCAAATTGCTATTTTTTACAAAAAGCAACCAAAATATAAGCCACAAATGGGGAAAGGTAAACCATTGCATGGAAAAGGAAATATAAAATTAGAAAAAATAAAAAAGAATAATGTATATGATAATTTTCATGCTACACCAGATTTAAGAAAAGGTAGTACAGAAAAGTATCCTACGAGCATATTAAAATTTCAAAAATTACATTCAAGTCAAATGGTATATCCAACGGAAAAACCTATAGAATTGTTAGAATATTTGATTAAGACTTATACAGATGAAAATGATTTAATACTTGATAATTGTATGGGGTCAGGTACAACAGGACTTGCTTGTAAAAATACTAATCGAAATTTTATTGGTATAGAAATAGATGAAAAAGCATTTGAAATTGCTAAAAAAAGATTAGAAATGTAAAGGAGATTCCATTATGCAAAATTCAGAAAAAGAAACATATAAAGATTATTTAGTAAGAAAGGTAACAGAAGAAATAAGCAATGTATTTAAACAGAAAATGGATGAAACAAAAAAAGAGTTACTTGAAATAAATTATAAAGTTAGTTTAGAAAATACAGAAGAAATACTAAAAAATTACAAGAAGCTAAAAGACCATATAACTTTAACAAAACAAGAAAAAGATGAATTATTGGGAGTAACAAAAGAATATCAAGATAAACAAATAGAAAGTATTATGACAGGACTATTTTCAGAGGATGAATTGTATTTAGAAAGTTTATTAAAAAGTAGATGTAAAACTAAAATGTTTATGGATTTTATAGATGGAATATTAGAAGGATATTTAAAAAATAAAAGTAATGACAAAATAGAAATTAGAAAAAGGAATATATTAAAACATTTATATATTGATGGTATGAAACAATCAGAATTTATTTATAAATATTACGAGGTAGATAGAACTTTTTATTCAGATAAGGATAGATTAATAAAGGATCTAGCACCTTATTTTTTTGGCATAAAAGGAATCAATATATAGAATTAAGAGTTTATTACAAAATTTCTAAAAGGCAGGAAAGAGATACAGAGTGTATCTCGTAAACACATAGAAAAACAAGTTTTCTAGCACTCTGCAAATGGCAAAAATATACAGAGAAAATGCAGAGAATTAGAAATAGGGAAGTATTGAAATTTCAACAAAAGATTAAGATTATCAATGGAGGAATATGCCTATGGGAAGAAAAAATAGAAGGAAAAGACCAAATATAACTAAGCACTTATGTATTTATGGACGACTGTCAAGAAAAAGTAATTCAGTTGCCTATTGTAAATTACATAAGTGCTTTTTAGAACCAAAAGATATAGCAGAAAAGAAATGCAATTACAAAAGATGCATGCATAAACAAGAACTACAAAAGTAAAGGAGAAATGAAAATATGGAAACAAATCAGTTATTAATTAATTATTACAAAAAAGAAGAAGTAAAAAAAGCTAAACAAAGAAGGCAAGAAGGTTGCACTTTAAAAGAAATTATTAGATTAGCAAATAAAGAATATATTTCAATAGAAGAAATAAAACAAGCGTTAGGTATAGATGAAGATGAAATAGAAGAACATCAAGAAGTAGAACAAGAAGAACACAAAGTTGATGAATATGATGAAATAGTTGAAGATAATATAGAAAACAATGAACAAGAAAATAATGTTAAAGTTGTTATGATAGCAGAAGAAAAATTAGAAGATTATCCAAACCAACCTTTTAAACTATATAGTGATGATAAAAAGAGAGAAATGATAGAAAGCATTAAAATAAATGGAATTATGCAACCTCTTATAGTTAGACCAATAGGAGAAAATAAATATCAAATACTTGCAGGACATAATCGTAGAAACTGTGCAAAAGAAATTGGTTTAACAGAATTACCTTGTATTATAAAAGAAAATCTAACAGATGATGAAGCAAAAATTTATTTAATAGATACAAATTTATGCACAAGAGATAATATTTCTCCAATGGAAAGAGCCAGAGCTTATAGAATTAAATATGATACATATAAAAAAAGAAATATTAAAACCTCTGTATTAGAAGAAGTTAGAAAAGATAATTATGGAATGGCAAAAGCAGCAATGATTAAAGAAGAAAAATCAAGCAATGGAACAATTCAAAGATATTTAAGATTAACATATTTAATACCAGAATTACAAAGTGCAATAGATAAAGGCAAGATAAAAATTAATACAGGTGAAAAAATAAGTTTTTTATCTAAAGAAGAACAACATTATATTGCTGAATTATTAGAAGAAAATATAAAAATATCAGATAGTATAGCTAAAAGAATAAAGCAAAAATCAGAAAAGTGCAAAATAGAAGATATATATAATAATTTAAGTAAGGAAGAAATAAAAGATATAATAAATAAAAAAGATGAATATATGCAAGAAGCAATAAAAATTACTTTTTATAAAAATGAAATTGAGAAATATTTTGAAAATAGAAAAACGGAAAGTCAAATAAAGCAATACATATTTGAAAAATTAGAGAAAGATAGAACATCCTAAGGTTAGTATGTTTTCTGTGCTTTCTCTGTATTTTTTTACTGTTTACAGAGGACTAGAAAACTTGTTTTTCTATGTGTTTGTGAGATACACTCTGTATCTCTTTCCTGCCTTTTGAAATTTTATGAAAAGAAAAAATTATATAAGGAGAATTTTATAAATGGAAAATAAGATAGAGATAAATAAAATAAAAGTTACAAAAGAGGAACAATTAGATGATTTATATAAAAATAGTGCATTTACATTAGAAGGATTTGATACATCAGCAGAAAATATAAATAAATTAATAGAATGGTTTGAAAAATATGGAGGAGTTAATAATCCAGTATCAATATATATTACAAAAGGTTCATTTATGAATGAAAAATATAGTTTAACAAAAGATAATGCTTATCCAGAAGATTTAAACATTATAAGTATAAGGCTAGATGATATAAAAGATGTATTTAGAGTAGCAGTTCCAAGATTTGATATTGGTGCAAGATGGTTTAGTGATATTGTAGACAATAATAAAGTAAGACAAAATCAAATAGATGGAATTGAAGATGAAGAAGAATTTTAGATGGGAGTAGTTACTTATGAAGAATAAAGAAGAAACAAAAAAACAAACTAAAAGTGAAAAAATATTTGCAGTAATACCAAAAACTTTAAAAGAAAAAGTATTAAGGTATAAAGCTAAAACGAATATGAGCGAAAGTGAAATTGTAAATGTAGCATTAAATGAATTTTTTAAAGTAAAAATGTTAAAAGAAGATGTAGATGATATTACAGAAATAATGGCAAAAGCAATAGAAAAACAATTAGGGAAAAGATTTGAAAGAACAATAGCATTGCAAGCTAAAAATGCAAAAGCATCATATTCTTCTTTATTCTTACAAGCATATTTTTTATCAAAAATATGCGAATCAGAAGATAGTAAAGAATTTATGAAAGAGAAAATAGAATTAGCAAATAAATTAGCTTATTCAGTAGTAAAAAATAAGTTTTTAGATGAAGATATAAGACAAATGATACCAGATGATTTGAACTTCGATAATATAATGTAGGAGAAAGAAATGGAAATAGACAGATACAAAGGTGGAATTGTTTTTAAGTGGTTAAATAAGAATGAAATATATAATAAATATAACGGAAAAGGGAAACCACAAAATTTACAAGCATATATAGATAAATTACATGTGGGTTATATTGCAACTCGAAGTGGAGTTGACAATGGAATAGATGTGCATGGCTTATTTGGAAATTTATTAGATACAGAAGAAGTCGAAATGCTAGATTTAGAAACAATAAAAAAATATATTCAAAATATATCAAATAATAATATAGATATATTTAAAACAGTAATATCATTAAAACAAGAAGATGCTTTACAATATGGTTTTATGAATAAAAAAGCATGGAAAGACTTATTACAAGAAAGAATATTAGATATATCAAAAGCATTTAAAATACCATTAAATGATATGGAATGGGTAGCCTCTTTTCATGCAAAAAAAGAAAGACCACATTGTCATTTGGTTGTTTGGAATAAAAATCAAGATTTATCAGTAAAAAGAAAACCATATATATTTTTTAATAAAATTAAAACAGCTATTGCAAAAGGAGTATTTAAGGAAGAATTAGAAGCAATGTATAATATAAAAGATGTTTCAAAAGAACAGGTAGGAAAATTATCAAAAGAAGAGTTTGAAAAATATAAGGAAAATGTTAAAAAATTATATAATAACAAAGATTTAATGTTAAGAGCAGTAGAAACAGATGAAACAGAAAATTTTTTAAATAAAGCATTAGAGAAAATGAAAATAAGTGAAACAATATATATAGTAAATAATTCTGATCCAGATAATTTTACAGAGATAACTAAAAAAGATGATAATAAATTTGAGTTTAAAAATATAGGAGAAAAAGCAATATTATATAAAGATAATTCATACTTAGAAGCTGTAACATTTTTAAGTAAATTTAGCAATTTAAAAATAATATATTCAAAAGAAGATTTACAAAATTTTTTAGACAAAAAACAAGAAGAATTTAAAAATATAGAATCAGAATTAAAAGAAATTATGCCTAGTATATTTAATATACCAATAATATCAAGTAATATAAAACAAGAAAATATAGAGCAAATTATAAATAAAATAGCAAAATTAGAAAAGACTACAAACTCTTATAAAAGAGGTTTTATATATCAATATCAAGAACCAGAAGCAAAAAGAATAATAAATGAAATATCTTTATTATTAGTAAATTCCAACAATGACTGTAAAAGCAAATTTACAACATATATAGATACTTGTGTAAAAATAGACAAAATACTACAAAAAGTAAATACATATAAAGATTATGAAAAATCAAAAAATACAGCTAGATATGAAATGTTAAAAAAAGTTGGTAATCAATTATTAAAATTTATAAAAGAAACTAAAACAGAAGAATATAACAGAAGAAAACAAGAATGGATTGAAAGAAAAGAATATTGGAATCAAAGAAATAAAGAATATCAAGAAGCACAAGGCAAATTTGAGGCAAGACAAGAACTATATGAAAAACAATTACAAGAAATTAATATGAGGAATTTAATCCAAAATATATATAAAATGTTATCAGAAGAAAATATATCAAAATTTCAAAGGTATAAAAGAGCAACAAGGACATTTGGAGATTTATCTAAAAGAGAAATAAAAGAAATAATGAGAAGAAATAAAGATGCTGGAATAGACTGGTATCACGAGATGTGAGGAGATAAAAATGAAATTATTAGATAACTTAAAATTAATATTTAATAAAAATGAACAAAAAAACAATCCAATAATAGAAGAAAAAACAGAAAATTTTGAGATATTATTAAATGATATTGATAAATGTGCTTTATATTTAAGAAATCGAGAAAAGCCTTTTGTTTTAATTAAAGATAAAAATTTTCCATTTATGCTTAATAATCCAGATTTAGAATTTATAGAAATGAATAAGGATAATTTTGAGTATTATGGAGAATTTTACAGATCAGAACTTATGAATGAAAAGATACTCCAATTAGAAAGAAAAGAAGAACTTGATAAAAAAACAGAAAATGACTATTTAATAGATTACTTACAACATAGTAAAAGTGATTATTCAAAGATTATTGAAAAAATGAAAACATTTGAAATTGATAAAATACAATATGACAATTTAATAAATGCTATAAAATTAGAAATAAAAAAGTCTGTGAATAATTTATATGATAACTATAAAAATGCTAATCCTACATTAGAAACAAATAGAACATATAAAGAGATTATGGAAAGCCTTATAGATTTTGATAGTTTTACAAATAAGTTTCCATATAAATATTATGATGAGTTTAGATATAATGATGAGAGTATATCTCATTGTGGTTATCCAGATTATATGTGGCAATCAGGTGCAGAAGGAACATATATACATCTAGCGAAGATACCTAATAGTACAAACTGGGTTTTTGAATATAATGAGTACATAGGTGGACCTGAGCTAGATGATTATATTGTTAAATTTGCAATAGTTTCAGATAAAGAAAAAGAAACAATTTTAAAGCATTGGGATGAATTGCAATATAGAAATGAATTACAATTTGAAAAAGATTATGTAGAATCTGTTGCAAGAAGGAAAGAATGTCAAGAAGATGAGGAAGAAACAATATAGAAACTTGTTGTAATAGTTAGAAAAATTATAGATTTTTTATGATTCATATGATATACTACCTACAGATGAATAGTAATTTATGGAGGTTAAGATGATTAAATCAAATATAAAAAAGCAATTTTCTTGTGATAAAAATAAATTGTGG
>CALXCA010000023.1 GCA_944386685.1 uncultured Clostridia bacterium
GCAACCTACTTATTAAAATTCTTTTGTAGGTTGCGACACACAAGGTATAAAAAACACTTTATATATTGGTTTGATTTAGGACCGACCCCAACAACAACAACTAGACAAAAAAGGGACCGACCCCAATAGAGAAAAGGACCGACCCAGACAAATAAAATGTTTTAATTAAGTCTTGTAAAAAACAAAAATACTATGGTATAATGTAGAAGCAAAAAGTAAGAGAAAAATAAAATTATCTATAAAGGTTTGTAGGTTCCCTTTTAAAAAACTAAATATAATTTGTAAGGAAAGTGATATATATGAAAAAATTACCATATGGAATAAGCAATTATGAAGAACTAATAGCAGATGGATATTATTATGTAGATAAGACAAAACATATAGAATTATTAGAAAATTTAGCTGAAAAAAGAATAATTTTTTTACGCCCAAGAAAATTTGGAAAAACATTATTTACAAGCACATTAGAAAATTATTATGATATAAAAAAAGCAGATAAATTTGATGAGTTGTTTAAAAATACATATATAGGAAAAAATCCAACAAAACAAAAAAACAAATACCACATATTAAAATTTAATTTTTCAGGAATAGATACTACAAATGAAGAAACAACCATCAAAGGTTTTAAAAATGAGATTGCATCATCAATAAAAGTATTTGTAGAAAAATATGGGATGAATTTTATAGTCAATACTGAAGATGAGGCAGAAGGAATTCTAGATAATCTAGTAAAAGCATTTAATATCCAAAGAAGAAATGAAAAAATATATGTAATAATAGATGAATATGATCACTTTGCAAATGAATTATTAGGATTTAATACAAATCAATTCAAAAATTTAGTATCAAAAAATGGAAAAGTACGAAAATGGTATGAAATACTAAAAAAAGGAACAGAAAGTGTAATAGATAGAATATTTATAACAGGAGTAGCTCCAATAACATTAGATAGTTTAACATCAGGATTTAATATTGGATTAGATATAACACAAAATGCAAAATTTAATGAAATGATGGGATTTACTAAAGATGAACTAATAAAAATGATAGAAGATATAGGGTTAACAAAAGAAGAGCAAGAAGAAATATTACCAATAATGAAAGAAAATTATGATGGATATAAATTTTCTTTAGATGGAACAGAAAAAATGTATAACTCAAATATGTGTTTATATTTTTTGAATAGATATTTAGAGCAAAGAAAAGTGCCACATCAATTAATAGATGTAAACATAGCAAGTGATTACAGTAAATTAGGAAGCATGTTAGACTTGTGTAAAGGAGAAGAAAGAGAAAAAATAATAGAAAAAACAGTATCAGGAGAAGGAATAATAGGAGAAATAACAGCAAAATTTAATCCAGCGATAGAGTTTACAGAAAAAGATTTAGTATCAATGTTATTTTATTTAGGGTATTTAACAATAGGAGGACAAGAATTTGAAATGACAGAACTAAAAATACCAAATAAAGTAATGAAAGAAATATATACAGAATATTTTATGAAGATATTAAGTGCTAATACAAACATGCAAATAACAGATAGTGAATATGTAGAAATATTAAGAGAAATAGCAATAGAAGGAAAAATAGAAAAATTAGTAGGATTAGCACACAAATATTTAGAGAACTTATCAAATAGAGACTATGTAAAATTTGATGAAAAATATGTAAAACTAATATTTTACTGTATATCAATGAATTTTAAAGTATATAGATTAAAATCAGAAATGGAAGTACAAAGAAAATATCCAGACATATTATTAATACCAAAAGACAGAAGTAAAAATTATAAAGCAGTAATGATAGAATTTAAGTACTTAAAAAAAGAAGAAGAAAGCAAATTACAAGAAAAACAAGAAGAAGCCAAAAAACAAATAGAAGAATATGCAGAAATGGAAGAAATAAAAGAAATACCAAATATGAATAAATACACAGTAGTAGCTGTAAATGATAAGTTATATGTAGAGAAAATATAAGATTGAAATATATATAAAAATATGATAAAATACTAACGGAAAATATTATATAGAAAGAAAGGTGCAAAAAATGTCAATATTAGTAACAGGAGGAGCTGGCTATATAGGAAGCCACACAGTAGTAGAACTATTAAATTCAGGAAGAGAAGTTGTAATAATAGATAATTTTTCAAACAGTAAACCAGAAGTATTAGAAAACATAAAAAAAATAACAGGAAAAGACTTTAAATTTTACGAAATAAACTATTTAGATAAAGAAAAATTAGAAAAAGTATTTGAAGAAAATAAAATAGAAGCAGTTATGAATTTTGCAGGATACAAAGCAGTAGGAGAATCAACAAAAAAACCACTAGAATATTATGAAAATAACATATCTGGAGCTTTAGTATTATTAAAAACAATGCAAAAATACAATGTAAAAAAATTTATATTTAGTTCATCAGCAACAGTATATGGAGAGCCAGAACAAATACCAATAACAGAAGAATGTAAAACAGGAGGAACAACAAATCCATATGGAACTACAAAACTATTTATAGAACAAATATTACAAGATTTATATAAATCAGACAACAGTTGGGATATTGCAATATTAAGATACTTTAACCCAGTTGGAGCACATGAAAGTGGATTAATAGGAGAAGAGCCACAAGGAATACCAAATAATCTAATGCCATATATAGTTAGAGTTGCATCAGGAGAATTAGAACAATTATCAGTATTTGGAAATGATTATAATACTCCAGATGGAACAGGAGTAAGAGATTATATACATGTTGTAGATTTAGCAAAAGGACATATAAAAGCACTAGAAAAACTTGAAAAAGAAAATAAAGGAATTTTTGTTTATAATTTAGGAACTGGAACAGGATATAGTGTATTAGACATGGTAAAAGCATTTGAAGAAGCAACAGAGCAAAAAGTAAATTACAAAATAGTAGAACGTAGACCAGGAGACATAGCAACATGTTATTCAAACCCAGAAAAAGCAAAAACAGAATTAGGCTGGGAAGCAAATAAAACATTAAAAGATATGTGTAAAGACTCTTGGAGATATATACAAAATAGGAAGAAATAAATGTCTTTAAAAAATTATAAATAAATAAAAAGATTCCAAAAGAATGAAATTATTTTGGAATATATAAAAATGGTTTATAGGAATCCATAAAAAACCTAAATAAAATAAATAAGGAGAAATCATTGGAATACCAATAGATGTATCAAAAAATGGAGAAAATATCTGTAGTAGTATCATGTTACAACGAAGAAAAAGCTTTACCATTATTTTATGAAGAAATGGAAAGAGTAAGAAAACAAGATTTTGATGGAATTGTAGATTTTGAATACATTTTTGTAGATGATGGCTCAAAAGATAACACTTTACAAATAATGAAAGAACTACATTCAAAAGACAGTAAAGTAAGATATGTATCATTTTCTAGAAATTTTGGAAAAGAAGCAGCAATGTATGCAGGACTAGAAGCATCAAAAGGAGATTATGTAACACTAATGGATGCAGATTTACAAGACCCACCAGCATTATTAAAACAAATGTATAATGCAATAAAAAATGAAGGATATGATTCTGTAGGAACACGTAGAGTTACAAGAAAAGGAGAGCCACCAATCAGAAGTTTTTTTGCAAGAATGTTTTATAAAATAATAAACAAAATGTCATCAATAGAAATGGTAGATGGAGCAAGAGATTATAGACTAATGAAAAGAAAAGTTGTAGATGCAATAATATCTTTAAAAGAATATAATAGATATTCAAAAGGCCTTTTCAGTTTTGTTGGATTTAAAACAAAATGGATTGAATACGAAAATGTAGAAAGAGTAGCAGGAGAGACAAAGTGGTCATTCTGGAAATTATTTAAATATGCTTTAGAGGGAATAACAGCATTTTCAACAACACCCTTAATATTATCATCTTTATTAGGCTTAATTTTCTGTTTGATAGCATTTATTGCAATTATATTTATTATAGTTAGAACACTAGCATTTGGAGACCCAACACCAGGTTGGCCATCAACAATATGTATAGTTGTATTTGTTAGTGGAATACAACTATTTACAATAGGAATAATTGGACAATATTTATCAAAAACATATTTAGAAGTAAAAAAACGCCCAATATACATAGTAAGAGAAACAGAAAATGATTAATAAGAGAAGGGAAAGAAAAACATGAAGATAAGGAGCAAAGATATCATGAAATATTTAATGATTGTAATATATATAGCATTTACAGTATCAGGACTAATTTTAATGAAAAAGGGTGGAAATGCTGGAAAAATAGGAATAGGTTCAGGAGAATTCAGCTTTAGCATAAGTTGGATAAGTGCATTAGGTTTTATATGTTATATAATAAGTTTTTTATTATTTACAAGAATAATAATGATGTTTGATAATGTAAGTTATATATCTCCTATATGTAATGGAATCGCACAAGCATGTATTGTTATAGCATCAATAATATTTTTAAAAGAAGAATATTCTGTAGCAACATTAGGTGGAGCACTATTAATTATTGCAGGAGTTATTATAATGAATTTAAAATTAAAATAAAAATGATTAAAAGTGAATATAATTAATAAAAAATGTACATAAATTAAATATAAGAAATACATAAGTTCAAAATTTAGTAATATACTAAAATTGAATTACAAAAGTTAAAAAATAAGGAAATTGGAAGGATTGAATTAGTTATGTTTAATTTTGGTCAAGATATTGGAATTGATTTAGGTACAGCAACAATTATTGCATATGTTAAAGGAAAAGGTGTTGTATTAAGAGAACCATCTGTTGTTGCAGTAGATAGTAATACAAAAGAGGTTTTAGCAGTTGGACAAGAAGCAAGAAGAATGTTAGGAAGAACACCTGGAAGTATTGTAGCAACAAGACCACTAAGAGAAGGGGTTATATCAGATTATACAGTAACAGAAAAAATGTTAAAATATTTTATTAACAAAGTAAATGGAAAAACTATCTTTTCACCAAGAACAATGATATGTATACCATCTAGAGTAACAGAAGTAGAAAAAAAAGCAGTAATAGATGCAGCAACACAAGCTGGTGCAAGAAAAGTATTTTTAATAGAAGAACCTATTGCAGCAGCAATTGGAGCAGGAATTGATATAGCAAAACCATGTGGAAATATGGTAGTAGACATTGGCGGAGGAACAACAGATATAGCAGTTATTTCGCTTGGAGGTTCAGTAGAAAGCACATCTTTAAAAGTTGCTGGGGATAAATTTGATGAAGCAATTGTTAAATATATTAAAAAGAAACATAATATTATGATTGGAGAAAGAACAGCAGAAGATTTAAAAATAAATATAGGATGTGTATACCCAAAAGTACAAGATTTAGAAATGGAAATAAGAGGAAGAGACTTAACAACAGGGCTACCAAAAAACATCGTAGTTTATTCAAGTGAAATGCTAGAAGCTCTTATAGAACCAGCTATGCAAATTGTAGAAGCAGTGCATTCTGTACTAGAAAAAACACCACCAGAACTTTCTGCAGATATAAGTGATAGAGGAATTTACATGACAGGTGGAGGATGTTTAATTGATGGATTAGATAGACTATTACAAGAAAAGACAGGAATAAATGTTATGATTGCAAATGATGCGGTTTCTTGTGTTGCACTAGGAACAGGTAAAGCACTAGACAATTTGGATAATTTAGATAGAAGATAATTTGAAAAATTTTAAGCAAATAGAAAACAGTGTACAGTTTTAAGTTTCGCAACTCAAGGTGGAAATATAATTTCAAATATAATATGCAACTTTAAGTTTTGCAACTCAAAGCGAAAATATAATTTCGAATATAAAAATTTTATTTTCAAAAAAATATAGATTTCAATTTTAAATATAATAAAAAAGAATTTGATTAATATTTCATTATTCAAATTCTTTTTTATTTAGGTATATAAAAAATAACTTTTTTATATAATTAACACATTATTGCTATTTATGCCATAGCATTTAATTTTTTTGATAAACTAGATTTTTTTCTAGAAGCTGTATTTTTTACAATAACTCCTTTTGAACAAGCTTGATCAATTTTCTTTGTAGCTTCTGACATTAATGTTTTTGCTTCTTCTTTGTTTCCAGCTACAACAGCTTCTTCAAATTTCTTTACAGCTGATTTATATGCACTTTTAATCATATTATTTGTTAATGTTTTTTTCTCAATAATTTTAACTCTCTTTTTTGCTGATTTGATATTTGGCATTTTGAATGCACCTCCTCTTAGTAAAATAAACTATAACGCATAACATTATAACATACAAAAAAACTTTTTGCAATAGCAAAATAGCAAATTTTGTAATAAAAAAAGTTGCAAAACTGTTAAATATTTTAAATTCTTACTGAATTGTAACTTTTTTAAACTATTACAAATAGAAAAATGTTGCACTTTAACCAATAATGTGATATATTGTTATGGAACAAAAAGCTATATTTCAGAGAGAAATTTTAATATATTAACAATTATATAAATTTCTTATAAAATTGTAGCAACTTAGCACAATAATCATCAATATAAAAAGAAAGGTGAGTGAAAATATGGTAGCAATAGGAAGTGATCATGGAGGGTATAAATTAAAAGAAGAAATAAAAAAATATTTAGAAGAAAAAGAAATAGAATATGAAGATTGCGGAACATTTTCAGAAGAAAGTGTAGATTACCCAGAAATAGCAAAAGCAGTAGCAACAGAAATACAGAACAAACAATGTGATAAAGGAATACTAATATGTCGTTCAGGAATAGGAATGAGCATAGTAGCAAACAAATTTAAAGGAATAAGATGTGCAAAATGTGATAATGAAGAAGAAGCAAAATTTTCAAGAATGCATAATGACAGCAATGTATTAGCACTAGGAGCAGATTATATAGAAACAAATGAAGCAATAAGAGTAGTAAGAATGTGGTTGGCAACACAATTTGAGGGTGGAAGACATGCAGAAAGAATTAAAATAATAACTGAAATTGAAAATGAAAATATGAAATAATGGGAGGTTGCACATAAATGTGGGGAAATATAGCAATTGCATTTTTATTAGCATTTATAGTATCATTTATAGCAACACCATATACTATAAAAATAGCTAATAAAATAGGTGCAGTAGATATACCAAAAGACAAAAGAAGAATGCATACAAAAAAAATGCCCAAATATGGTGGACCAGCCGTTATCTTAGGATTTTTAGTTTCAATGTTATATTTAATTGCAGTAATGACAATTGAAGGAAGCTTAGACTTATTTTCAACACAAGAGTATGGTAAAAAATTATTTGGAATATTGCTAGGAATAGGAGTAATATTTATAACAGGAACTTTAGATGATATAAAAACATTAAAACCATGGCAAGAATTAATAGGTCAAACAATAGCAGCAATTATAGTAGTATTATTTGGAACACAAATTGAACATTTAGATATACCATTTTTATATAGAATAGGTTTTAATGAGACTTTTTCAATAATTATAACAGTCTTATGGATAGTAGGAGTAACAAATGCAATTAATTTAATTGATGGATTAGATGGACTATCTTCAGGCATTTCACTAATTTCATGTATTTCATTATTAATAATATTTGTATTAAATGATTCACCAATAATAGCAACAGTAATAGTAACAGCTATGGCAGGAGCAATAGTTGGATTTTTACCATTTAATTTTTCGCCTGCAAAAACATTTATAGGAGATGTTGGGTCAAATTTTTTAGGATTTATGCTAGCAATAGTATCAATTTTAGGTGTTGCCAAAACATATACAGCTGCTGTAATTGTATTACCTGTAATAGTTTTAGGATTACCAATATTTGATGTAATATTTGCAATTATAAGAAGAATAATAAAAGGAAAATCTATAAAAGCAGTATTTAAACCAGATAAAGGTCATTTGCATCATAAACTAGTAGAAAGAGGATTTACACCAAAACAAGCAGTATTAATATTATATGGTTTAAGTGCCTCACTTGGTATGTTTGCAATTATACTTTTTGATAGTGGAATATGGAAAGCATTATCATTTTTGTTATTAATAATAGCAACATTATCTGTAGGATATAAAAATTTTGTAAAAGAACAAGAAAGTAGACCAAAACTTGAAGAAAAAAGTACAGATGAAAAATAGTATTATTAAAATTTATAAATATAAAGACACAATGTAAAAATGAGTAAATAGGTTTATAGGAATCCTTTTAAAAACCTAAATTTATACAAGGAAAATAAAAAATGAAAGACCAGATAATAAAATTTTTAGCACATAAAGGAAAAATTTCTGTAGTTTGCTCTTCAACAACAAATTTAGTAGAAGAGGCAAGAAAATTACACGATTTAAGTCCACTTGCAACAGCTGCAATGGGAAGAGTTTTAACAATAACATCATTAATTGGATCAGAAATGAAAAATAAAACAGATAAATTAACAATACAAATAAAAGGAAATGGACCAATAGGAAAAATAGTTGCAGTATCTGATAATACACCAAATGTAAAAGCATGTATAACAAATCCACATGTAGATTTACCACTAAATGAATTTCAAAAACTAGATGTTGGAGGAGCAGTTGGAAGCCAGGGTTTTATTAATGTTATTAAAGATATAGGATTAAAAGAGCCATATATAGGAATAAGTCCATTAACATCTGGAGAAATAGCAGATGATTTCGCAAATTATTTCCAAACTTCAGAGCAAAAGCAAACAGCAGTTGCATTAGGTGTTTTAGTTGATAAAAATGGAGTTCGTTCAAGTGGAGGTTATATTATTACACCAATGCCAGATGCAACAGAACAAGAAATTTCTATAGTAGAAAAATCAATATTTGAAGCAGGAGCTATGTCAAAAATGTTAGACCAAAATTTAACATTAAAAGAAATAGCACAAAAAATTACAGGGGATAAAAATGTACAAGTTATAGATGCATCAATTGAACCTAAATATAAATGCGAATGTAGTAAAGAAAAGTTTGCAGATAGTTTACTAACATTAGGAAAACAACAACTTAAAGAATTAATAGAAGAAGATGAAAAAGCAGAAATTCAATGTCAATTCTGTAACAAAAAATATGAATTCAATAAACAAGAATTAGAAGAAATATTAAAAAGAACAGAAAAAAATTAGAAATATTATAAATAATTATAAAATATAAGAATTTATAAAAATTATATACAAGAAAGGATGTAATATAAATGGAAAAAACATTAGTATTTGGACATAAAAACCCAGACACAGATTCAATTTGTTCAAGCATAGCTATGGCAAATTTACAAACAAAATTATTAGGAGAAGAAGTAGTACCATGCAGATTAGGAGAAATAAATGAAGAAACAAAATATGCGTTAAATTATTTTGATGTAGAAGCTCCAAAATTAATAGAAAAAGTAGAAGAAGCACAAAAAGTAATATTAGTAGACCACAATGAATTTACACAATCAGTAGATGGAATAGAAAATGCAAAAATTTTAGCAGTTGTAGACCACCATAGAATTAATAATTTTCAAACATCAGAACCATTATTTTATTATGCACAACCTGTAGGATGCACATCAACAGTATTATTTGAATTATTTAACACAAATAATATAAAAATAGAACAAAATATAGCAGGATTAATGCTAAGTGCAATAATTTCTGATACATTATTATTAAAATCTCCAACAACAACAGATAAAGATAAAAAAGCTGTTGAAGAATTAGCTAAAATTGCAAATATTGATTTAAGCACATATGGATTAGATATGTTAAAAGCTGGAACAAATTTAGATAAATATACAGAACAAGAATTAATTAATTTAGATGCAAAATCAATGGAAAAGGACAATTTTAAATATATAATTGCACAAGTTAATACAGTAAGTATTCCAGATGTATTAAAAAGAAAAGAAAAAATAGAAGAAGAAATTAAAAAAGTTATAAAAGAGAAAGGATTATGTTTATTTGT
This sequence comes from uncultured Clostridia bacterium, assembly GCA_944386685.1. Taxonomy (GTDB): domain Bacteria; phylum Bacillota; class Clostridia; order TANB77; family CAG-508; genus CAG-269. The sequence goes on from CALXCA010000023.1 coordinate 9,940, forward strand.
ATTTGTAATAACAGATATTGTAAATAGTAATTCAAAAGCAATTGTTTTAGGGGAAAGAACAGATGTAATATCAAAAACATATGAAATAAAAGACAACTTAGCAGAAATGCCAGGAGTTGTATCAAGAAAAAAACAAGTTTTACCATTAGTTGAGAAAAATATCTAATAAAAATAGAAAACTTTTTGTAAAACTAACAAATAAAAATTATGTAAATATCAAAAAATAATTAATAATGTCAAAATTTAAGATTTTAAATTTGACGATTGCCCAAAATAGTGATATAATAGACACGGACATGTTCAGAAAAATAAGCATTTCCAAAAAAATTGAAAGGAGATATGTCGTTTTTAGCGATGTAAAAATGTATGAATAGTAAATGTAGATTTTCAGTAATAATTAGTGCATATAATGTTGAACCATATATTGAAAGAGCAATTAATAGTGTATTAAAACAAGACTTTAAAGACTATGAATTAATTGTTGTAGAAGATAAATCAACAGATAATACATTAGAAAAAATTATGAAATATGATGGAAAAATTAGAATCATAAAAAATCCAGAAAATAAAGGGTTGGGAGCTGTAAGAAATGTTGGAATAGAAAACGCAGTAGGAGAATACATTGTACATTTAGACGGTGATGACACATTATATAATGATACAACATTAACAGACATAGACAAAGTTATTGGAAATAAGAAACCAGATATTATATTTTTCGGGTTCCAAGAAATAAACGGAAACAATAGGCTAAGAGTTGCAACAAAAGAAAACTCAACAAAAGAAGCACGTTTAATGTGTGATGCAACATTTTCAATACCTAGTAAATGCTGGAGAAGAGAATTTCTACTAGAAAAGAACATAAAATTTAAAGAAGATGTATATTATGAAGACATGATATATTCAATGAAAGCAATTACATTAGCAGGAGAAACAACATATGGAGATTTTCCAATCTTCAATTACTACAAAAATAGAGGAGGAAGTATAATGACAACTCCATCTATTCGTAGATGCACAGATATGTATAAAATGTTAGCATATTTAATGGAAATATATGATGAAGCACCAGAAAATTTAAAACCATATGTACTAAGTTTTATAATAAATGAAACAGAAAGTATTCCATTTAAATTAAAGGGAATATTAAATGCAATAAAAAATAAAGAAAATTCACCTATTTTTCCTAAACGTGAATATAAATATAGAGATATCAATGATATCAAAGGAAATTGTTAAAAAAATATTTTCATTACTATTTTAATTTGCAAAATTAAGCAAAAAAGGAGTAAAAATTAGTTCGAAAAAAATTGACTTTTATTACTATGTGTGCCTTTGAGAGAAGCGAGAAAGGAATGAAATTTTTTATGAAAAAAATTGCTTTAGTAGCAGATGTAAAAGACTGGGCATTTGATATTGCAGCACAAATAATAAAAAGAGCATTATCAGATAAATATCAAATTGATATCTATTATACAAAATCAGAAGAATTTAAAAAAGACTTATTTAAAATATTAGAAACATTAAAAGATTATGATTTAATACATTTCTTTTGGAGATATATATTATTAGATTTTGAAGAAAATGAAGAATTTAAACAAAAAGTAATTAATAAATATGGAAATTACGAAGAATATACCAAAAGAATGGTAAGCAAAATATCAACAGGAATATATGATCATTTATATGAAGATGATATAAAATTCAACCAAACATTTACAAAATATTGTAAAAAATATGTTGTAAGTTCTCAAAAATTGTTTGACATATATAGTAATATAAAGGGAATAAAAAAGCCTACTGCAATAATTGGAGATACCTTTGAAAAAGAAAAATTTTATCCATTAAATATGGAAAGATTTAATTTTAAAAGTGGCGAACCACTAGTAATTGGATGGGTAGGAAACTCAAAATGGAATGAAAAACAAAAAGATGAGAATGGAAATTTTATAGATTTTAAAGGATTTCATACAGTATTAAAACCAGTAATTGAAGAATTGCAAAAAGATGGATATAATATAAAGCTTCAAACTGCAGATAAAGCAGTTAAACAAATATCAAATGATGATATGTGTGAATACTTTTCAAATATACACATATATACATGTGTTTCAAATAAAGAAGGAACTCCAAAACCATTATTAGAAGCAATGGGATGTGGAGTACCAGTTATTACAACAGATGTAGGTGTTGTAAATGAAGCTTTAGGATTAGAAGGAAAACAATTCATATTAGGAAAAAGAATAATCGGAATTAATGACAGTCAAATAAAAGAAAAGCTAAAAGAAAAAATTATATATTTAAATAATAATAAGGATTTACTAAAAATATTATCAAATGAAAATTATGAAAATTCAAAAAAATTTGAAATTGGAGAAATAAAACAAAAATTTGATACATATTTTGAAAACTTTATAAATAATTAAATCTTTGTAAGAAAAGATAATATTGTATAAAAGCTACAATCGCCAGCCCCTTGAGATTTTTTCCTTGTAGTCAAAAACTCAAATCGGGCTAGAACAACTAATTATTTATAAAATTTAAAAATATTATAAAAATTTCTCAAAAAAGAAAGGAATGGTTTTTTACATGACAGATGTATACCTGATTAGGCATGCTCAATGTACAGGAAATATTGAAAATAGACTAACAGGAAGATGCGATTATGATTTAACTGAAGAAGGAAAAATGCAAGTACAATTACTAACAAATTACTTAAAAAATATAAAATTTGACAAAATTTACTCTAGTCCATTAAAAAGGACAATAAAAACAATTGCACCTATTGCAAAAATCGAAAATGTAAATATACAACTAAGTCAAGAATTAGAAGAAATGGATTTTGGAATTTATGATGGTTTTACTTGGAATGAAGTTGATAAATTAGATAGTAAAATTATGCATAATTCGAAAAAAGAAATTATGGGAATTCCAAAACAAGAAACAACAAAACAAGTTCAAAAAAGAATGAAAAAAATTATGAAAAAAATAGTAAAAGAAAACCCAAACAAAACAATACTTGTTTGTTCACACGGAATTGCAATAGAAGCTTTTCTAAGAGGAATAGCAAAAGTTCCATTTAATGTAGAGAGTAAAAAATTTAGTCAAGGAAATACAAGTGTAAATATTATTTCTTATGATGAAAAAAAGAAAAAATTTTATATTAAAGCTATATGCGAAACAAAGCATTTACAACAACCACAATCAAAGAAAACGGTAATAAAAAAGAAAACAGCCTAAAAAAAAACAAAAAACACCAAAATATTGGTGTTTTTATTTTTACGAAAAAAATTTATTTTTCATCATTAAAAAATGTAAATAATTTTCAAAAAGTGTGCTTTTTTGAAATAATATCTGTCAATATTTTTTGAAATAATATCTTAACTTTTTTATTCTTATATGATAAAGATTAATTATTGGAGGAGATATTATAATAGAAATACTGCTCCTAAATTTTATTTCATTTATTTTTTATTATAATAAAAAATTGGCACTCCTTAACTAAAAATATAAAAGGAGAGGAAATTATGAGTTTTTTTATGAAAATTATATCAATTGTTTTATTTTTACCATTTATATTATATTTTTTTATTGGTATTTTATTATTAATTATTGGGGAAAGTATAGAATTGATGGTGTTTCTAGTTACATCTTTGTTATTATTTATTAATGGCTATGGTTTATATAGAAATGAAAAAAAGTGGAATTTTATTGGTCTAATATCCATTATAATTTTTACAATATGGTATTCTATAATGGGGGTTTTTGACTTTTTCAAATATACTAGTACTATAATAGCAATAATATTATTAATATTTTATATAATCATTTATATTATAAAAATATTGTTGAATAAAAATAAATTGCAAAAAAATAAATCATAATAAAACTACTAAAAATTTTTTGTTTGACATAAAATATATTAAGTGATATAATATAATTCATTAAAACCTAAAGGAGGGTTTTGCAAATGAAACGGTTATTCAAGAGCATGTCCGTACTCATTATGGGGTGTTTGCTTGCAGTAAATGTCTATGCAACAAAACCTACCAATGAGGTAGCCACAATCACAGAAGAAGCCAGTCAAGGAACAACTGTAGAAGAAAAAGTCTTTGGCAGAATCAATGCTACAAACGTCATTATGCGTACAGGCACTACCAGAGAAACAGAAAAAATCTGCAGTCTTTCCAAAGGAGTAGCGGTAGAGATTGTGCCAGGGTCAGAAGTAGAAAATACTGACGAGTTTGGCAATCGAATCAAAATTATCTACCAAGAAAAGGAGGGCTATATTGCCAAAAAATACGTAACACCAATAGAGAATATCCAAGCAGAATGGTATTTGCTTAGTACAGCAACTACTCAAGCAGATGCAAACCAAAATAGGGACACAAACATTAGTATAGCATCAAACTATATTAATGGCACAATCCTTAAACCTGGAGAAAAATTTTCTTTTTGGGATACTGTAGGCAAATGCACCTATGATAAAGGGTACAAAGATGCTACAGTTTACAATGCAGGAAAAGTTTCAACAGGCATTGGTGGAGGAGTATGCCAAGTTTCCACAACTGTGAATATTTCTGCAAAAAATGCAGGAATAAAGACTAATGCTCGGCAACATTCTTTGCCTGTAAGTTATGCAAGCAGAGAAGATGAAGCAACAGTAAGTTTTGGAAATGTGGACTTTTCTTTTACAAATACCACAGGAAAAACGATAAAGATTGTCATGTACTCAGGAGATGGTGCTTGCACCTGTGAAATCTGGGCTACAGACAGTGTAGAGGAATAATCAACTAAAATTCAGTCAGGGGGAGCGAATTACTCCCTCTGACTTATTAATAGTAATGATGATATAGAAGTTAAGTAGGAAATTTTGATATCTTAATAATTGCATAAATTTTTCTACTGAACATAAAGAAAACAAAAAAGAACAAAAATATTGACAATTAATATAATAAAGTGTATACTAGAATTCGTAAAATAAAATAAGAATAAAAAGAAAGGGGGATATTAGCTACAAAAGCTAACATCTACTAAAAAATGAGAATAAAAAAGCTATCAATAATTGTACTAATGATAACACTCATTCTAATACTAACAAACAAAAGTAAAGCAGTAGAAAATATAGAAGAAGGAAAACAATACAATATAAACCAAGAAATAAAAATAAGAATATTACCACTTATTTATTCTGCCGAAAAAGAAAAAACAGTTAATGGAAATATAACAGTAACAGAAGTTTTAAATGACTGGTGTAAAATAGAAACAGCAGAAAGCAGTGGATGGGTAAGAATAAGCAAATTAAAAGAAATAACAACAGGAAACAATACAGAAACACCGGTAGAAGTAGACAATACAGAAGCTACAAACCCAGAAGACAATAGTGGAGATGAACAAGAACCAGAAAATAATAACGAAAATTCAGAAAATGAAGATAATGATGAAGAAGAAACATTTAATCCAGAAGAAGTAACAGAACTTAATAAAACAGGATATGTAAGTTCAGATGGTTTAAACATAAGAACAGAACCAAACACATCAAGTGAAATAATACACAGTTTAAGCTTCAATGCAAAAGTAACAATAACAGGAGAAATTGAGAATTGGTATCAAATAGACTATCAAGACCAAGTTGGATATGTTTCAAAAAAATATATATCAGACACAAGACTTCCAGAAACAACATCAAGAGGTGGAGTAGATAGAACAGCAAAGGCAAATACAAGTCAAGAAACAGAGAAAAAAGAAGAAGTTTCTAGTACACAAAACAATGTAGAAGAACAAAAACAAACTTCAAATTCTAATGTTACAGGAGCACAAGTTGTAGAATATGCAAAACAATATCTTGGCTATAAATATAAAGCTGGAGGAGCAACTCCTAGCACAGGTTTTGACTGTTCAGGATTTACATCATATGTATTTAAGCATTTTGGAATATCATTAAATAGATCATCTAGTGGTCAAATAAAAAATGGAATAGCAGTAGAAAAAAATAATTGGCAACAAGGAGATATATTAGTATATAAAAATGAGAGCAAAACAGCAATAGGTCATGTAGGAATATATATAGGTAATGGTAATTTTATACACTCAGCAAATAAAAAAGAAGGAGTAAAAATTACATCTACCTCATCAAGTTATTATTCACAAAGATATGTTGGAGCAAGGAGAGTAATTTAATTGAACAGACCAATTTTTATTATAACAATTGGATATATTATAGGTATATTATGGGGGCTATACTTTAAAATAAGTATAGTCTTTTTATATCTAATTTTTTTCATATTATATTTTTTATCTGAAAATTTTAGAAACACTTTTTGTAGATATCTAAAACTCATTATAAAATTCAAAATAATGATGCTATTAGTATTCTCATCAATAATATCATGTACTATCACAGAAAAAATGAATAATAGTTTTGAATCTTTATATAAAAATGTAAAAGAAATAAAATTACAAGTACAAATAATAGGAAACAAAACAGAAAAAGAATATTATAATAGATACAAAGCTAAAGTATTAACAGAAAAATATAAAGATACATATTTATATGTAAATACAAAAGAAGAATTACAATATGGAGAAATACTAAATATAGAAGGAGAATATAGCAAACCATCAGAAGCAAGAAACTATAAAGGATTTAATTATAAAGAATATTTAAAAGGAAATAAAATTTATGGAACAATAAAAGTTAGTAAAATAGAAAAAGTAACAATAAAAAAAGATATATTTTATTGGCTAAATGAATTATCATTAAAAATTAAAGGAAATATAGAAAAAACATATAATCCAACAGTAGCACCACTAATATTAGGAGTAATGTTAGGAGATATAAGCTTAATTGATGAAGAAACAATTCAAGACTTTTCTCAAAGTAGCATAATACATGTATTATCAGTATCAGGTTTACATGTAACATATATTATTTATTTAATAGAAATTTGCACTCAAAACATATTTGGACAAAAGAAAAGTAGAATTATTGAAATTATAATGTTATTAATATATTTAGCCATTACAGGATTTACATTGTGTGTTGAAAGAGCTTGCATAATGGGAATATTAATGTGTTCATCATTTTTGTTTTATAGGAAAAGTGACACATTAAATAATATCTCAATTTCTGCTTTAATATTATTAATTCAAAACCCATTTAATTTATTAAGTACAAGTTTTATATTTACATATTTAGGAACAATAGGAGTAGTATATTTTAGACCATTTATGCAAGAAACAATTACAAATATAAAAATAAAATCTCCACAAATACAAGAAAAATATACGAACTTTTGTAAAAAACATACATCTTTTATAGAATCAATTTCAGTTACAATTGGAGCACAATTAATAACATTACCAGTTATTATAATAAAATACAATTTCTTTAGTTTTAATTTTATAATAACTAACTTTTTAATAGAAATAGTTACAGGACCAATAGTAATAATTGGATTTATTCAAATAATAATAACTTTTATTTCTTTTCAAGCTGGTATTGCAATTGCAAAAATTGTGCAAATACCATTAATAGGACTTTCTTTAACATCCAAAATAGGAACCCAATTTACTTTTATGAATTTCAAAATAGCAACACCAGAAACATATCAAGTAATTATATATTACATTATTATATTTTTTATATATAAACTATATAAAATTAAAATAAACCCAAATAAAAGCTTTTTTGAAAAAAAGATATTCAATATTTATCAAAAAATAAAATCTAATTTTTTAAATAATTATAAAAAAATATTCATTTTTTTTATTATAATTTTTTTCTCTTTAAAAATAATTAACAATATTCCACATGATTTAGAAATTTATTTTTTAGATGTAGGACAAGGAGATAGTACATTAGTAATAACTCCACAAAATACAACAATTTTAATAGATGGAGGAGGGCAAGAAACATTTGATGTAGGAAAAAATACTTTAGTTCCATATTTATTAGACAGAAAAATAAAACAAATAGATTATTGTATAATTAGTCATTTTGACCAAGACCATGTACGGAGGAATTTTATCTGTTTTAGAAGAACTAAAAGTAAAAAATGTTTTAATTTCAAAGCAATTTCAACAATCAGAAAATTATAGTAAATTTAAAGAAATAACAAATCGCAAAAAAATCTTTGTTGTAGAGGTAAAAAAAGGAGACATTATAAAAATAGAAGAAAACTTGCAAATAAGAATTTTATTTCCAATAGAAGATATTATAACAGAAAACGTTTTAAATAATAATGCAATGGTTGCAAGACTAGAATACAATGAATTTAAAATGCTATTTACAGGAGACATTGAAAAAAAGGCAGAGGAAAAAATTTTAAAGATATATGAAAATACAAAATATCTAGAAGCAGATATATTAAAAGTTGCCCACCATCGGAGCTAAAAATTCATCATGTATGGAATTTTTAGAAAAAGTAAATCCTAAAATATCATTAATAGGAGTTGGAATAAATAACACATTTGGACATCCAAACCCACAAACATTAGAAAGATTACAAAAAATATCTACCAAGATTTATAGAACAGATAAAAATGGAGAAATAATAATAAATGTTAATAAGAAAGGACAAATATACAAGATAAATTTAAAATTCACATAAATAAAAAAAAATTTGTTAATTGCTTAAAATTTTGTAAAATAATTAAATAAATAATAATTTGTGAAATGCTTAAAATTTTATAAAGTAATTAGACAAATAATAATTTCTCTAATTATTAATAATAAATATATTTATTTAAAAATGTATAGAAAATTACAAATAATGGAATAATATAAATAAAAACAATTATTACATAAAATTTTGGGATTATTTAGTGAAAGGAAAACAAAAATATGAAAAAAGTATATTTAATATCAATAATTTTAATTAGTATATTTTTAATAGCACTTTTTTTTACAATTCAACAAATAAACGAAAATAATAAATTAAATGAACAGAAACAAATAGAAAATACAAAAACTTCAGAACTAATAGAAGACGACTGCACTGAAGAATATATTCAAGAGCAAGAATTAAAACCAGTTGTATCAGAAGAAGAAAGAATTGCAGTAAATGCACAATTAATATTAAAAAAATATTTTTCGCAATGTGATCATACAATAAACGAATATACAGAAATACCAGAAGAATGTGTTAATATGACAAAAGAAGAACTACAAAAACAATATCCAGAATGGGAAGTAATTGGTTTTGAACCCAATAAAATAATATTATACAAAGAATTTAATGACTTTTGCGGAGAACACTTTAAATTAAAAATAGAAGAAGGAAAAATAAACATATATCTAGTAAATCAAGATGGAACAGAAACGCTATATGAAAAGACAAATATATCAAGTGAATACTTAACAGAAACAGATTTAATAAATATAAATAATGGAACATTAGAAATATATGGAAAAGAAGAATTAAATAAAACAATTGAAGATTTTGAGTAGAATAATACAAAATAAAAAATTACTTTTAAAGATTTTGAGCAAAAAGATACAAAAATAAAAAATCACCTTAAAATATTAAATTATTATAAATATGAAAAAAGTTATAAAATAAAAATAGCATATTCAAAAAAATTGAATATGCAGTTTTTATAAACTTAAAAATTTGGTAGCGAAGGGTGGATTCGAACCGCCGACCTGTCGGGTATGAACCGAATGCTCTAGCCAACTGAGCTACTTCGCCATAAACAATAAATATTATAATTAGTTTTTCTATAAATGTCAATAGTTATTCAAATTTTTTCATATTTTATGAAAAAATTTAAGAAAACTTGGAGGCGAGTATCGGAATCGAACCGATGAATCAGAGTTTTGCAGACTCGTGCCTTACCGCTTGGCTAACTCGCCAAAAATTATAATAACTATAAATAGTTATCAAATATTAAAAAGTGGAGCAGGTAACGAGAATCGGACTCGTGACTAAACCTTGGCAAGGTCTCGTTTTACCACTAAACTATACCTGCAATATTACAGCAAAAAATATAATAATGTACTTAATATATTAATTGGCAATGAACAAAACAATTAATTAATAACTAAGCTCTTTTATGATAACAAAAAAATTTAAATTTGTCAATACTTGTTAAAATTTTTTTCTTTAATATAAACAATATGAAATTTTTTATTTCACAACTCAAAATTAAAAAATATTTTATTTTCAAAAGAAAAATCAAGTTTTTCCTATATAAGAACAGAGCTTTGCTCAAACACATGCACTTATTCTTTTAGTTCAATAAAATATTGATTCTAAATAATAAACATAATTTTTTAATAAATCAACAAAAAAATTATTTGAAGATTTTTTCTCTATAAAATTAGAATTATAAATATTTAATGTAAGTACATTTTTATTATCAATAAAAACATTTAAACATCCTAAAACGTGATTTTGCTCTAAAGGAGCTTCAAATTTATAATCACAATATATATATATGCACAAATTTTGAATTTGATTACTAGTAAGTGGCAAAAAATCATATTCTAAATTTTCTAAATAAAGTTCCACATTGTTAGAAACACCTTTTGCTACTAAAAAATTATTATAATTACATAATTTCCAATTTTCAAATTCGGAATTAATTTTTTCTTTTAAATTAAAAGATGAAAAATTAGTAAAAACATATTCAATTAATTTAATACTATCTTGAGTTCTATCCTTTTTTGTGTCAGCACCTAATACAATACAAATAATATCCATATTGTTTCTTTTAATGGCTGTAACTAAACAACGATTAGCACCATTTGTAAAACCTGTTTTAACACCATAAACACCATCTAAATATCCTAGAAGTTCATTTGTATTTGTCAAAGTTTTTGAATAATTATTTATCATAATTGTTTTTGATTGTGTACTAACAATTTTTCGAAAAGTTTCATTTTTTAGGGCATAATTGGTTAAAACTGCAAGTTCATAAGCAGTTGTATAATGATCATCATTATCTAAACCATGAGGAGTAACAAAATGAGTAGAGGAAAGACCTAAATCTATAGCTCTTTTATTCATTAAATCAGCAAATCCTTGGATACTGCCACCAACATGTTCGGCAAGGGCAACTGCAGCATCATTTCCAGAGCAAAGCATTAATCCATAAAGCAAATTAATTACAGAAACTTTATCATTTGTATGTAATCCAAGTCGTGAGCCACCAGTTCCAGCGGATTTCGAAGAAACAGTTACAATTGTATTTAAAGATTCAAAAGTTGAATTTTCTAAAACAACTATACAAGTCATAATTTTTGTGGTAGAAGCCATCTTTCTTTTTTCATTTTCATCTTTTCCTATTAAAACCATCCCTGAATTTCTATCCAAAACAATTGCAGATTTAGAATTAATAGTAGGAATATCAGGTTGCTTAGCAGAGGAAGTATCAACAGCTAATAATTGATTAGAAAAAACAAACAAAATAACTAAAAAAATACTAAAAATCTTAAATTTCTTCACAATTAAATACATTCCTTTCATAAGACGTCAAATCGTTTCTTTTAAAAAAATATGAAATTCAAAAAAAAATATTACACAAAGCAATATTTTTTTGTTACAGTTCAGTAAGAAATTTTGATATATTAATAATGGCATAAATTTTTCGACTCAATACGGAAATATAAGAATTTCTAAAATAATTTTATGGCACCATTTCACTTAGTCCTCGCTACGCTTGGGCGCGAACATTTTCCATAAAATTAATTTAAGAAATTCTAAATTTCCTCCAATCGTATTCAAAATTTATTTATTATTAATATATCAAAATTTCTTACTAAACTGTAATATTTATATCAAAAATAAAGTACACTTGTTAAAAAATAACTTGAAAAATATACTAATTCGTGATATAGTTGTACAAGTAAAAAGAGATTAGGAAGGATATGATAATACAATGAGTATTTTTAATAAGATATTTAAAAGCTATAGTGAAAAAGAAGTTAAAAGAGTAATGCCAATAGTAGAAAAAATAAATTCATTAGAACCACAGATTAAGGAATTAACAGATGAACAATTAAAAAATAAAACTAATGAATTTAAAGAACAACTAAAGCAAGGAAAAACACTAGATGATATATTACCAGAAGCATTTGCAGTTGTAAGAGAGGCATCAAGAAGAGTACTAGGAATGAGGCATTTTGATGTACAATTAATAGGAGGAATAATATTACACCAAGGAAGAATTGCAGAAATGAAAACAGGTGAAGGAAAAACACTTGTAGCAACACTACCAGTATATCTAAATGCACTAACAGGAAAAGGAGTACATGTAATTACAGTTAACGATTACTTAGCCAAAAGAGACAGTGAATGGATGGGAAAATTATACAAATTTATGGGATTATCAGTTGGACTAGTAATTGCTGGAATGAATCCAAAAGAAAAACAAAAAGCATATAATTGTGATATTACTTATGGAACAAACAATGAATTTGGATTTGACTATTTAAGAGACAATATGGTAATTTACAAAGAACAATTAGTACAAAGAGGATTAGAATATGCCATAGTAGACGAGATTGATAGTATATTAATAGATGAAGCAAGAACACCACTTATAATATCAGGAAGAGCAAATCAATCATCAGAATTATATAAAAAGGCAAATGACTTTGTAAAGAAATTAACACCAAAAATCATAGTAGAAGAAGATGTAAAAGATAAAGCACAAGAAGAAGACAACGAAAACTATGATTATATAGTAGACTTAAAAGCGAAGTCAGCATCATTAACACAAAAAGGTATAAAAAAAGCAGAACAAGCATTCAATCTAGAAAACTTTAATGATATAGAAAACTCTACAATAGTACATCATGTAAACCAAGCACTAAGAGCACATGGAATAATGAAAAAAGACATTGACTATATCGTAAAAGATGGAGAAGTCCTAATAGTAGACGAATTTACAGGACGTATAATGTATGGAAGAAGATACAATAATGGTTTACATCAAGCAATAGAAGCAAAAGAAGGAGTTAAAATAGCAGACGAATCAAAAACACTTGCAACTATAACATTCCAAAATTATTTTAGAATGTATAACAAATTATCAGGAATGACAGGTACAGCAATGACAGAAGAAGATGAATTTGAAGAAATATACAATTTAGATGTAGTCTCAATTCCAACAAACAAGCCAATGATTAGAAAAGACCAAAATGATGCAATTTATAAAAACGAAAATGCAAAATTCAATGCCATTGTACAAAGCATCAAAGAAAGTCATGAAAAAGGACAACCAGTTCTAGTAGGTACAGTATCAATAGAAAAATCAGAAAAGTTAAGTAATATACTAAAAAAAGAAGGAATAAAACACGAAGTATTAAACGCAAAATATCACGAGAAAGAAGCGGAAATTATAGCACAAGCGGGAAAATTTGGAGCAGTAACAATAGCAACAAACATGGCAGGACGTGGTACAGATATTATGCTTGGAGGAAACAGTGAATATCTTGCAAAACAAGAAATGAGAAAAAACAAAATTCCAGAAAACTTAATAGAAGAATCAAACACATTTTACGAGACAGAAGATGAAGAAATATTAAATGCAAGAAAAACATTCAAAGAATTAGAAGAAAAATATGACAAAGAAATAAAAGAAGAAAAAGAAAAAGTAATCGCTGTAGGTGGACTAAAAATAATAGGAACAGAAAGACACGAATCTAGAAGAATAGACAACCAGTTAAGAGGACGTAGTGGACGTCAAGGAGATCCAGGAGAATCAAAATTCTATATAGGTCTAGATGACGACCTAATGAAAATCTTTGGCGGAGAAATGATTACAAAAGTATATAACACAATAGGAATGGACGAAAATGTACCTATAGAAAACAAAATAATAAGTAATGCAGTAGAATCAGCTCAAAAAAGAGTTGAAGGAAGAAACTTCAGCATCAGAAAAAATGTATTAAAATATGATGATGTAATGAATGCACAAAGAGAAATAATATACAAACAAAGAAGACAAGTACTAGATGGAGAAAACATAAATGAAAATATTTTAAACATGATAAAATCACTAGCAGAAGAAGTAGTAATGCAACAATTTGCAGGAGAAAAAGAAGTAAATGAAGAAGCACTAAATACAAACATAAAAAATATATTTGGACTTGATATAAGTGATTTTGTAAAAGAAAATTCAAAAGACCAAAATGCAATAGTAGAAAATTTACAAGAAACAGCACTTGCAGAATATGCAAAAAAAGAAGAAGAAATAGGAAGTGCACAATTAAGAGAATTAGAAAGAATTGTAATGTTAAAAGTTGTTGACCAAAAATGGATGGATCATATTGATAGCATGGATGAACTAAAAGACGGAATAGGACTAAGAGCATATGGACAACAAGATCCAGTTGTAAAATACAGAATTGAAGGAATGGACATGTTTGACGAAATGATATTAGACATTAAACATGATGTGGTACAATTGTTAATGAATCTTCGTAAAAACGAAGAAGTAAAACGTGAAGAAACTGCTAAAATAACAGGTGTAGCATTACAAAATTTACAGAACTTAGATGCAGACCAAAGTAAAGTTAAAACACAAGTAAATAAAACAGTTGTAAATCAAGGTCCAAAAGTTGGAAGAAATGACCCTTGTCCATGTGGAAGTGGGAAGAAATATAAGAACTGCCATGGTAAAAATGCTTAGAAGCCTTGAAAAATAAGGATTTATAAAAAACACTAAAATCAAAAAAACTGTCCACAGTGGACAAATGTCCACGATTTGTCCACATAAATTAAATCTTGTGGACAAATAAGAAGGAAAACTTTATATATCAATAAAAAACTGTGTGAACAAATTAGTGGATATAGTTATTAGATGTCAGCATTCGATATGCTGACATCTTTCCGTTTACTAATAATTTTAGTAAAAGGAGAGATCAATTTATGGTAAGTGTAAGAAAAAGAGGAAAGGTTTATGAATATCGATTTGAAACAGGAATAGTTGATGGAAAAAGAAAATGGATAACAAAGTCTGGTTACCCATCAAAATCAGAAGCTTTTAAGGAGGGAGCAAAAGCTTATAATGAGTTTTATTACAATGGAAACAAAGTACAATTAAAAGAAAATATGTCTTATGCAGACTTTTTAGATTATTGGATAGATAATTATGCTAACTTAAATTTACATTATTCAACTACGGTATCTTATATAAACATTATTAAGAATCATGTTAAACCTAAGATAGGATTCTATAAATTATGGCAGTTAGATACTAGAATATTACAAGAATTTATAAATAAAATATATGTGGAATATGCTTTTTCCAAAAATTATATGGCTAGTATTTTAAAGGTCATTAAAGGTTCTTTAAAGTATGCGTGTTATACATTAAATTATATTAATACTAATCCAGCAGAAAATGTACATGCTCCAAGAATAGATAAAATTAATAAAGATCCAGTACATATATTTACACAAGAAGAAATAGAAAGAATATTAGATAGATTTAAAGGAACTCATTCGATTTATTATTCATTTTTAACTGCTTATTACACTGGTTTGAGAGTATCAGAAGTATATGCGTTGACTTGGGACTGTGTAGACTTTGAAAAAAAGACATTGACTATAAATAAGAATATTATAAAGAAAAATCAGTACGGGTTACCAAAAAGAAAAAATATAACTAAAGGAAATTCTGTTTGTGTATGGTATTATGGAGATTGTAAAAATCCACAAAGTAGGAGAACTATATCTATTGGCGATACATTAGTAAAAGCTTTAAAGGAATATAAAAAGGAACAAGAAGAAAATCAAAAATTTTATGGAGATTCATATCTGTATTATTATGAAAAAAGAGTATTAAATGAGATTACTAATAAAGAAGAAATAAAATTGATAGAAGCAAAAGCAGAATTAGAAGTAGCATTACCAAGAGCTGAGTTGGTTTTTGTTAAAAGTAATGGACAATTTTTAGGAACAGATTCTCCTAAATATGCTTTTAAAGTAATTCATTATGAGTTAGGTATTAATAGTAGATTTCATGATTTTAGAGATACTCATGCAACAAGATTAATTGAAAATGGCGCTGATATTAAAGCAGTATCAAAAAGATTAGGACACTCTAGCATACAAACTACTTATAATATTTATGTTAAGGTTACAAGTAGAATGGAAACAGATACGGTCAATAAATTTGAGGAATATACTAATACACTGAACATTCCAAAAACATTAGAAATCCCATATCAAGTATAATTTATATAAAATTTTTATAAAAAATGCAGTTATTGAAATAATATCTAACATATAGAAGTTAATTTAGAAATAAGTTAGCTTCTCCTTTTATGCCTCGAAAAAATAATTTCAAGGAGGTAAATTAGATGAAAAAAACTATTTATGATTTTGAAAGAAAATATGAGGTTCAAGATGAACTATTAAATGAGGGAGCTTTAGAAGGACTGGATGAAAGAACATTGCATGAAACAATAAAAGCAATGCTTATAAATACAATAAAGGATTGTATTAAATATGAAAATTGGATGGATCCTGATATGACTGAAATAAGCAAAATCTTATTTAAGGAAAAGAAAACAGAAGATGATATGAGAAAGATAAAAAATGCACAAGATAGATTAAGAAATTCATTACATTTTTCAAAAATTTCAGAAGAAAGTTTATATACTTTATTATTTGAAATGTTATCAAGTGATTATATAAAACAATGTTTTAAGCAGGATATACCAAAATTATATGAGAACTTATATTATATGATAGATATGGAGGAAGAAATTGCAGAGAGTTTAACATTTATATTTGCAGAACTTTATAATGCTCCAAGCTATAAGGAAATATGTGCTATTATAAATAACAATATTGAAGATTTTATAGATAATGCAGAGGAATATATAGATGATATACAAAAACATGATTTATATGACCAATTTGTAAATTTTAGAGATCAAATAAATAGTAAAGAAAAGGAGAATGTCAATGATTAAAATTATAGCAATAGCAAATCAAAAAGGTGGGGTTGGAAAAACAACTACCACTTTTTCTTTAGGTGTTGCTCTTAGTCAGTTAGGTAAAAAAGTTTTACTTATTGATGCAGATCCTCAAGGCGATCTTACAACTTGTATGGGATACTATAACCAAGAAGAATTGCAAAATACTATTGGTACACTTATGTATGATACTATATGTGATAATGAAGTCAAAGTAGAGAAAAGTATTTTGCATCATAAGGAAGGAATAGATTTAATTCCATCTAATCTTGATTTATCAGCAATAGAATTTTCATTAGTTAATGCCATGAGTAGAGAGTTCACACTTAAAAATTCTATAAGAGATATAAAAGACAATTATGATTATATTCTTATTGATTGTATGCCTAGTCTAGGAATGATAACGATAAATGCTTTATCATGTAGTGATAAGATTATAATACCTGTGCAAGGAGAATATTTAGCTGCAAAAGGTATGGGGCATTTGTTAAAGACAGTTAATAGAATACATAAGCAAATAAATCCAGAACTAAAAATAGGAGGAGTATTACTTACTCTTGTAGATAAAAGAACAAATTTGTCAAAAGAAGTAAGAAATACAATAAATGAAAATTATGGACAAATAGTGAAAATATATGACACAGAAATTCCAAAAGCAGTAAATACAGCAAAATCTACCTCAACAGGTAAGAGTATTTTTGAGTTTGATAAAAATAGCCCAGTTGCTGAGGCATATAAAAAGTTTGCAAAGGAGGTTTTAGAAGATGAAAGAACAAGAACAAAAAATGAAACTTCCAAAGTTAGATGATTTATTTAGTAATCAAGCTCAAAGAGATTATGAAAAAGCTGAAAAAGTAGAAGAAATAGATATAAGTAAAATTACAGATTTTCCAAATCACCCATTTAAGGTGCAAGATGATGACAAGATGGATGAAATGGTAAAGAGTATAAAGCAATATGGTGTTATATTACCTGTTATTGTTAGACCAAAAGATGATGGAACTTATGAAATGATCTCAGGTCATAGAAGAAAAAGAGCATGTGAAATTGCAGGAATAAAAGAAATTAGATGTATTGTTAAAGACTTATCAGATGATGAAGCGGTAATTTTAATGGTAGATAGCAATATACAGAGAGAAGAAATACTGCCAAGCGAAAAGGCATTTGCATATAAAATGAAACTAGAGGCAATGAAACATCAAGGTAAAAAAATAGAGTTGGAGGAAAATACAACTTCCGACCCAATGGGTTGGAAGTCAGAAAGTGCTAATAGATTAGGTGAAGAAGTTGGAGAAAGTATGACTAATATTAGAAGATATATTCGACTTACTCATCTTATTCCAGAATTACTAGAACAAGTTGATTTAAAAAGAATAGCTTTTAGACCAGCAGTAGAGCTTTCTTATCTAAGTAAAGACAATCAATATGTAGTACAAAATATATTTGAATTTGATGAAGTTACACCATCATTAAGCCAAGCAATAAGATTAAAAAAACTAGAACAAGAGGGACACTTAACAGAAGAAAAGATAGAAGAAATAATGCAACAAGAAAAACCTAATCAAAAAGAATTTATAAAGATACACCATGAAAGAATAGATAAATATATACCAACAAAAATAAAAGAATCAGGAAAAGTAGAAGATTTCATTATTCAATGTGTAGAAGAACATAATAAAAGAGAAAAACTAAGACAAGAAAGAAATGCTAGATAATGTGTGTGAACATATATTATAACAAAATATCTCTTTTTTGTGTGAACACATTACAAAGTTTTCCCTTACAATCCCTTTCAAATACATACTATATTACAAACTAAAAGAGTAATATATTTATTTTAATAATTTATAAATTAAATATATATTTATACACTTGAGTTACAAAGTTAAAGCAGTATAATTAAAGTATAAGGAGATGAGATAAGTATGAAAAGTAAAAAAATAATAATTTTAACAATAGCTCTAATAATTGCATTGATTATAATAGCTTTAATAATAAATCGAGTTACAAAGACTCAAAGTAAAAGAGATGTTGAGAATGAGATTGTAAATGAAATAAATAATTCAAATGAGATTCAAGAAACAAGAGAGAATATCATTCAGAAAACAAATATAATCAAAGATAAAAAGACAGAGGAAACTATGCAAAAAGATACAGAAGAAAGTAAAAAAATAGAAACTGAAAAAAATGGAAAGAATGAACAAAAAGAAACTACTAAAAAAACACAAGATAAAGTAGTTGAAAGTCCAAAACGAGCAGAAACAAAAAAGACAACACAAGTTACTGAAAAAGAAGATACAATATCAAAGAATACTCCAAAAGAGGAAAAGCCTAAAGAATCCGTTCAAGAAAATAAAACTGAAAATAGAGTAGAAGAAAAGCCTAAATGTACAGCTACAAAACATGGAGTTAGTGTAGGAAATTCTAATTTATGGTTTAGTAGTTATGAAGAAGCAGTTTCTTATTATGATAATTTAATTAATACATATAGTAATCAAGTACATAGTGGTGAAATAACTTCTGAAGAATATTATAAATTATGTCCTTATGGGTATGAAACATGGAGTTGTCCATATTGTGGTAAATGGACTTTAAACTATTATAAAAGATAATAAATAATAATTTTTAGAGAGCAAGTATTACACTTGTTCTTTTTTTATGAAAAAGGAGGAAATTTTATATGATAAAAAAGTCAAAATATAAAAGAATTTTAGCTAGTATATTATTATTAGTTACAATACTAAGTGTAGCACAACCTATATTTGCAGCATCTGGAACAGGAGAATGGGTTGGAGGACAATATGCTTCTTATATTAGAACAACAGATAATGCTGATTCTGAATATGGAATTTTAATAAGAAAATTAATAAATTATAATACAGGAGAAAAAAGAACTGTATTTTGTGCAGAACATGGAGTGGACTTTAAAACTGATGTAGTATATAACGGTAGTTATTACACACCTGTTAAAGCTGATGTAAGAAAAGCTTGTAAAATAGCATATCTAGGATGGTACAAAGACAAAGGAAATTACGTTGTGGATGGTGGAATTTCAAATGCAGATAAAAAACAATATGTTCTAGTACAACAATATATATGGGAAGTTCTAGGTCAAACTAATGCTAGATTTTTAGATAGTGAAATCCAAGCAGAATATGAAGAATTTAAAGCCAATATAAATAGAGAAATGGAGAAGATAGAAACTAGACCTAGTTTTGATGGAACAACAATAAATGTTCAAGCAGGAGAAAGTAAAACAATAAATGACTCTAATGGTGTATTATCTAGTTATCCAAGTATTGATAAAACAATAAATGGAATTAGTGTTAAACATTCAAAAGGAAGTAACTCAATGACAATATCAGTAGATGAAAATACTACTTTAGAGAATTATACAATAACAGATGCACAGTTTAAGTCATGGGGAATGATTAAAGAAGGAACTGAGGACAAAGATACAATGGTATTTTTTGAATTTCAAAATGGAGTTCAAAATCAATTATATTCATTATCTTATAATGATCCAATAACTTTAAGTGTAAGTTTAAATATAGAAAGCTTTGGAAAATTGGAACTTTCAAAATTAAACAAAGAAGGAGATTTAGTTCCAGGAGCTGTGTTTAAAGTTACAGGTCCGAATAATTATAGCAAAGAAGTAACTGTAACAGACGGAAAAATAACTTTAGACAAACTAAAAAAAGGCACTTATACAATAAAAGAAATATCTGCCCCTTATGGCTATCTTTTAGACACTAAAGCATATAATGTAGAAGTCAAAGTAAATCAAACTGCAACTCAAGCAGTTGTAAATGAAGAGCCAACAGGTACTTTTACATTAGTTAAGAAAAATTCAGATAAATCAGCTAACTTAAAAGGAGCTGAATATAGAGTATGGAATAATGATTATGACGAAACTTTTACTACTAACGAAAATGGAGAAATTAAAGTTGGAGGTTTAAAATTAGGTACATACAATTATCAAGAAACAAAAGCTCCTGAAGGTTACTTATTAGATGATACTGTATATTCATTTGAACTTAAGTATAAAGATCAAAATACAGCAGTCGTATTTGCATCAGCAGAAAGAACTGACAATGAGCCAACAGGAAGTATATCTATAATTAAAAAAGATATAAAAACTGGCTCAGTAACACAAGGAGATGCAGTCTTTGAAGGAGCAGTATATAAAGTATATGCTAATGAAGATATATACAATAAAGCTAAAACTAAAAAATTTTATTCTAAAGGAGATTTAGTAGCAACTAGAACTATGAATGATAAAGGAACAACAGAAGATATTACAAATCTTCCTTTAGGTAAATATGTAGTAAAAGAGGAAGTTGCACCAAAAGGATATATGTTAGATACCAAAGAATATGATGTTACATTATCATACAAAGACCAACACGAAGAAGTAATCTCGAATACAACAACGAGTTTAGAAAAAGTAAAAGAAATGGGACTTCATATTTTCAAATCTGGAATTAAAGAAAATTCTGGAGTAACTCCTGGCTTAGCAGGTGCAGAATTTACAATAAAATTAAATTCAGATGTAGAAAATGCTTATGAACAAGGCTATACTTATGAAGAAGTATGGAATGGAATTGATGAAAATGGTAATCCAGTAAAAGTTGATATCAAAAGAGTTGCACAAGCACAAGTTATAGCACCAACAATAGAAAAAATAGTAACTGATGAAAACGGAGATGCATATACACAAAATAAATTACCTTATGGCAAATACATAGTAAAAGAAACAGTAACTCCAGAAGATTATGAAACATCAGTTGACTTTACATTTTCTATTACAGAAGACGAATCAGAAGTTGAAGAAATAGCAAAGAAAACAAAGCACATTATAGTAAATAATGAGCAGTTAGAAACTTACATTAAACTTATAAAGAAAGATTTAAAAACTAATAAACCAGTAACATTAAATTCTACGACATTTGAAATAAAAGCAACAGAAAATATTTATGACAGAGCTACAAACAAAATATTATTCAAAAAGGGAGAAACAATTTCTCAAAAAGTTGGAAATACGACATACACATCATTTACAACTAACGCAGACAATATTGTAGTTCCAGATAATTCATATAATTCTGAAAATGACAATAAAGCTGAGGTTACTACACCTTTAAAACTACCAGTAGGAAGTTATGAAATAACTGAAATAAAAGTTCCAGAAGGTTTCTTACAATTAGATAAGCCAGTTACTTTTGAAATA
Source organism: uncultured Clostridia bacterium (assembly GCA_944386685.1). Classification (GTDB taxonomy): domain Bacteria; phylum Bacillota; class Clostridia; order TANB77; family CAG-508; genus CAG-269. Next base: position 32,106 of record CALXCA010000023.1, read on the forward strand.
AAAAACATTAAAGATTATGACACAGATAAAGATGGAGATTTCATAAAAGAAATAGTAGTAAAAAATGAGCAACCAACAGGAACAATAAGACTAGATAAGACAATAGCTATAAGAGAAAATGTAGATACCTCATTAGTAGATATATCAGATTTATCTGGTATAGAATTTAAACTTACAGCTAAAGAAGATATAATTGATAAGGCAGATGGAAGTGTAATTTATCAAAAAGGACAACAGATCAAGACATATAATTTAAGTAAAGATGGAAAATTAACAATCACAGATTTACCAATGGGAACCTATGAAATAGAAGAAACAAAAACTTTAGATGGACTTGTTTTAAATACAACAAAATATGAAGTTAAGTTTGAACAAAAAGATTTAATAACAAAAGTTTATGACACAAAATTAGATATTAAAAATGATACTACATTAGTAGAATTTTCTAAAACTGATATAACTGGAGAAAAAGAGTTACCAGGAGCAACACTTACAGTTTTAGATAATGAAAATAATGTTATAGATACATGGACATCTACAGAGGAAACTCACAAAATAGAAGGATTAACAGTAGGAAAAGAATACATACTAAAAGAAGAAATTGCACCAGATGGTTATGTTATAGCAACAGAAATAAAATTCAAAGTAAAGGAAACAAATGAAATTCAAAAAGTAAATATGAAAGATAAAATTGTTGAAATTTCTAAAGAAGATATTTCAGGTAAAGAAATAGAAGGTGCCAAATTACAAGTATTAGACAAAGATGGAAATGTAATAGATGAGTGGACTTCAGAAAAAGAAGCACACAAAGTAAAAGGTTTAAAAGAAAATGAAACATACATATTACATGAAGAATTAGCAGTTGGAAACTATGTAAAGGCATCTGATATAGAATTTACTGTTACAGAGGATAAAGAAACTCAAAAAATTACTATGATAGATAAATTAGTAGAAGTAACTAAAACAGATTTAACAACTGGAAAAGAATTAGAAGGGGCAGAGTTAGAAGTTATAGACGAAAATGAAAATGTAGTCGATAAATGGACTTCTACAAAAGAGCCACACCAAGTAAAAGGTCTTGAAGAAGGAAAAACTTACATACTAAGAGAAACAACAGCTCCTTATGGATATGAAATTACTGAAGAAATAAAATTCACTATTACAACTGATAAGGAAACTCAAAAAATTGAGATGAAAGATATGCCAATACTAAAGAATGTAAAAGTAATTAAGGTTGATTCTGAAACAAAAGAAACAATTAAAGATAAATTTACTTTTGCAATTTATGAAGATCCAGAATGTACTAAACTAATTAAAGAAGTTCAATCTAATAAAGAAGATGGAACAGCTATATTTGAAGATTTAAGATATGGTACTTATTACATAAAAGAAACTAAAGCACCAACAGATTATGAGTTGTCTAATAGAGTTGTAAAAGTCGAAATAAACGACAAAGAAATATTTGTAGACGATAAACAAATAGAAGAAAAAGAAGATACAATAGAATTTACATTTGAAAACAAAAAAATAGAAGTTCCTAAAACTGGAGATAATAGTAATATGAAACTCTTTGCAGGATTGGGTTTGCTTTCTTTACTAGGAATAA
>CALXCA010000024.1 GCA_944386685.1 uncultured Clostridia bacterium
TTCGGTGGCAAAACTTGGTGTGGATTTATAATTGTAAAAAGTTTGGACAAGTATGAACAAAGATACTTAAATGTATCAGCAATTATAGTAACAACATTGTTACTTACTAGACTACCTATGAAACGAGGCGAATGACCGACGGTTTCAGTTTGTATAGGTGTAATAATTCTATTTTACAAATGGGATGTTACACCTAATTCTACTTTAGCTCATTCCCTCTGGTTTCTGTAAAAGGTAGCTATATAGCGTGGAAGTTTGAAACCGAGCAAGGTTTCAAAGAGTAAGAAAAAATTTATTTTTTTCTTGCTCTTTTTTCAATAAATGCAGATATGCAATTTATTGAAAAGCATAACAAATGACAAGTTCATTTGTTATGAGAAAACTAAAAAATGCTAGTAGCAATTTTTAGTTTTGGGTTGTAGGGTTTACCCTGCCACACGGACACTTTTATTAAAAAGTGTTGTAGTGTGTTACAACACATTCTAAATAAGTGCCAATTTTAAGTTTAGTTTGTGTTACTTTATTTAGCTATTTAAGGGAGGTAGATATTATATGAGTTATGCTATAATAAGAAATCAAAAATACAAAAGAGAAAATCTAAAAGGCATATTTAGACATAATGAAAGGAAAAATGAAAATTATTCTAATAAGAATATTGATAAAGAGAGATCACATTTAAACTATTCGTTAAAAGATCCAAAATATAGTTATGAAAAAGAATTTGAAAGAATAAGAAAAGAATATAATTTAAAAGGTCAAATTAAAACAGTTAGTAACATTGCCTGTGAATATATCATCACATCTGATAATGAATTTTTCAATAGAATTGGAGAAAAAGAAACTAGAAGATTTTTTGAAACTGCATATAAATTTGTATGTGAATATAAAGATTTAGGAGAGCAATATATTTTATCAGCTAAAGTTCATAATGACGAGGATACTCCACATTTACATCTAGTTTTCTTGCCTGTTGTTCACACAAAAGATAAAAAAGGAAATGATATTGATAAATTAGCTTGTAGTGAATTTTGGAAAGAAAAAGACAGTTACAGGCGATTACAAAATGCCTTTTATGAATATATGATTTCACACAATTTTGAATTAGAAAGAGGATTACCAAAAGAAGAAACAGGTAGAGAACATTTGAATTTAGAAGAATATAAAGAAATAACTAATTTTGAAAAGACAAAAGAAACATTAAAGAATATAAAATTAGAATTACCAGATGTACCTAAAATAGCAGATATAAGTAAATTTTCAATAAAAAGAGATGAAAAGATTTTAGAAGAAATTATAAAACCAAAAGATGAATTAATAAATGAATTGTACCAGAATAATTTACTAATGCACCAACAATTATTAAGACAAGCTAAAATAGTAGAAGAAGCAGAAAAATATCAAATAGAAAGAAATAATATTATGGCTGACAATAGAGATTTGCATAAGCAAATAGATGATATTAAGGCTGAATATAAACAAAAAGAAGATAATTTGGAATGGAAATACAAGTATAGAATTAACAAATTAGAAAAAGAAAATGGTTATTTGCATAATGTAATATACAAATTTAGAGAAACAATCCATAAGTTTATAGAATGGATTTGTGTAAATTTCAATATGGGTGCAGGAGATACACTAATTAGAGATTTTGAAAGAAAAACTAGAATTTGTTTGGATGGAGAAGAACAGATTAAACGAGAAGAAAGAGAAAAAAATATGAAACTAGAATTATAAAAAGACATCCTGTTTGCAATTTTATGTAAAATATGTTATACTATAGCCATATTCTCGTAATAAAATTCTTTTGTGCTAAGAGAGAATGCAGTACATTAATTTTTCTGAAAGGAGACATCACAGTGGGAATTAGTTATCGCAAACGGATTAAAATTGGAGATGGTACTTTTTTGAATGTCAGTAAGAGTGGCATTTCTGTGAGCCAGAAAGTTGGCAAAACTACCATCAATTCCAGAGGAACAACAACAATCAACTTAGGGAACGGAGTGACTTACAGAACGTCTAACAAAAAGAAGAAAAAGTAATTTGTACAAAAAACTAATGGGGTGGATAAGGATAGAATATGTTCTTATCCGCCCTTTTAGCGTATAAAAGGAATAATATAGGAATATATTGACTTTTATGTAAAGTTATAGTATAATAGATGTTGGTATTCTATGTGCTTATATCAAAGGCAAATTGACTTTGGTAGCCTAAAGTGTATATGCACAAATACACTATTAAGAAAGGAGAGAAAAACTATTACTGTTAAAAATCTTAAAGAAAGGAAGGAGCACCAGTGATCGATAAAAGAATTTTACGGTTAACTCCCAAACGTATCCTTTGCCCCTTGTGTGGTGAATGGCATGATTGGGAGGGAAAAACATTACAGTCATATGATGAGTATGAGTATAACTCCTACGAGTATGAATGTAATGGTGTTACAGTCAGTATTTGGGTTGTTGAAGATCACATTCGTATTTATGCAGACTCGCCTTGCGACAAACTCAATTCAGAGATTAATGTCGATGCAGATTTGCGTGATATGGAGTATGATGGAACCGACCCGGTAATCAAAATTCCTTTTAGCCTGGAGGCCGATGAAATCATTTGTGAAAGCGAATGCGAAGACTGCGAATATTGTGATTGTTGCAACTTTGCTACGATTGGTGACAATCGCGATGATGACGAAGATGAATATAACTTCGAGTTAGAGTTCAAATTCGAATTCGCAAGCAGATACTTTAACAAATATTCTGAGGCAGCTCGTGAGGAAAAGCTCAGACAGCAGCGCGAAGCTGAAGAAGCCAAGCGTCAGGAAGAACTGGCAAGACAGCACGAAGCTGAAGAAACCAAGCGTCAGGAAGAACTGGCAAGACAGCGTGAAGCCGAAGAAGCTCAGCGTCAGGAAGAACTGGCAAGACAGCGTGAAGCCGAAGAAGCTCAGCGTCAGGAAGAGCCTGCAAGACAAACCAAATCCAAAACAACAAATCAAGTCAAGGAGGAAACTACAATGGCAAACAACTTTTTCAACATGAACATGGAATTTGGTCCTAATAAGGACGAGAACATCGCGAGTACCCTTATGGGCATCGCGGTCAAGAACGGCGACAGCTGGCGGATTTACGACAAGAAGACGAAGCAAATCACCGATATCGGCGACATGCAGCTCGGCAATCTTCCTATCTTCATTCTGCCTACTACCAAGCTGAGCGAGGGCGACCTCATCAAGGACGCCGGCGAATACTACTTCGTCATGAAGGTGGATGCAGGCAGCACCCAGACTTTGTGTGCAAAGACTGGCGAGATGAAGACCGTCATTCCTATCAAGAATGTTTTGGGTTTCAGTTGCTACTCCAAGGTCATCGCTCTCAGCGACTCCATCAATATGGGAGGCGACTTCGATGTCGAGAAGCTGGCTATCATGTCCACGATGTGTGGTCAGCCCGGCCAGAACAACCAGATGAACCAGCTGCTTCCCCTGATGCTTTTCAAGGACAAGCTCGGCGGTGATGACGACATGATGAAGATGATGCTCATGTATTCCATGATGTCTGCTCCGGCAGAAGATGGCGATCAGAACGCCACTATGAACCAGCTGCTTCCCCTGATGCTTTTCAAGGACAAGCTCGGCGGTGATGACGATATGATGAAGATGATGCTCATGTCTTCCATGATGGGCGGCAATATGGCAGGCAACAACAACCCTGTCATGAGCTACCTGATGCTCGATATGTTCATGTGTAAGAAGAAGGACGAAAAGGCTCAGCAGCCCGCTCAGACTCCTCCTCCTCAGAACCCTGCCGAATAATCGACAGAACCAATAGTTAAATCTCTAATCTATCCCCCCAAGACGTTTGTCTTGGGGGGATTTCTTATAAAAAGAATAGAGCCACCAAACTTTGCAGTTTAGTGGCTCCTTGCCATTTTTTGTAACTTATTTAGAAATTTCGTCTACAAATTGGGTTGCGATTCTTTCGATGCAGCTCCACAACCTATTATAGTCAAAAATTTCTCCGGTATATTCTTTTTTCTGTGCCAAATACTCATCCAGCTCTGCCTTCCATGTCTTTTCGCGTCTTGCATCAAACACGGTCAAGCCTGTGTTGGGCAGAATTTCCGGAATTTCTTCGATGGTGCTGACTGATACATGACCATCTCTCACCAGCAGCTGGTTAATTTCGGTGTATGCACCATACATACCAGAATGGGAAAAGAAGGTCTTTACATCCCACTCTTTGTTGTTTCTCGGATTGATTACTTTCATCCTCTCAACATCCCAAACGAATTCAGGAATCAAGAACTCCTCGATGAAATAATAATCCAGATACAGGTGACAGAACATTCCGAACTTAACCGAGTCCTCAGGGACGAACAGGTCTCTTTTTACCAGTTCCATTTCCGGAACAAAGAAACCGTCGACAGACGCTTTCTTGCGATAATGAGACTGTTTCTTGTCGGTGGCCAAATCAGGAATCAGGTTGCCGGCCATAAAAGAAACCTTATCAAGGGATATGACTGGCTCTAATTTCCGATATACCTCCTCCGCAAAACTAAGATGATACAAAATTCCTGGCATACTATTCCTCCTCGTAATAAAGTTTTAAGGATAATTCATGACAGCCCTATTATGAGCTATCATTAAATTGCGTAATGATCCATTACAAGCAAATTATACTACTTTTTCGACATTATGTCAATTCTATATTCACAGTATTATTTGTTCCTTAAAATCCACTCATAAACCTCATCTTCAGAAAGTTCACCGTGTTTCAATTTAGCGATTTTCTCTTTGGCTTGTTTTTTCCAATTGTCAAACTCTTTCTTTAGATTTTTATCATTTTTATTTTTATTAACCATAGCGAATTTTTGTTGATATGTTTTTCTATATTCTGCATAAGCAGATTTTTCTTGTAACCTTCTATTATAAGAAAGTATTGCTCCTTGCTCTCTACAAGTTTTCCCATTTTCTTTTGGATAATCGCAGTAAATTTCATCAAGCCTTGAATTAGGTATAAAATACATACCACAGTTTTGACATTTTTTGATTGGATAATTATCAATTTTTGATAATTCTTCCAATATAGCATAACAGACACTTGAAATATCATTGCTTTTATGAGTATTAACTATAGAAATAAGCATTCCTTCTTCTTTTAATTTTTTTAGTAAATCATAATCCGATATATGTCCTAAATCATCATATTTATTTGAATAGTTATCTGCAATAATTTCATCATTTTTTATATAAGAATATAATTTTCCTTTTCTCTTTATAAGATATACAGCATATCTTTGAGAATGAGTAAATGGTCTTAAATCTTCATTTTCATTTATGTTATATATATAATTAACCGCATCTTTTATATTTTCTTGAACATATATAAGTTGATCTTTTAAGTTATTATATATTTTTTTTGTTTCTTTTAAATATGTTTCATCATCTCCATATTTTCCTTTTAATTCAAATTTATAATTTTTATCTAAATCTTTTAATAATTCAAAACCATATGCATAGAAAAAGTCTTTATATGCAGTTTCATATGTAGATAAGTTCGCATTTAGAAATTTTAGTAGTAATAATCCAAGTCTTTCGACAAAAGGAAAATATATATTACCTGGATGTTTTAATCCCATATCTGTGCCTTCTTTTTCTTTCCATCTTATATATCTTGTACCACCATTATTATTTAGTCCGATTCTTATGAGAGTTTATATCTTTATCATTATAATCAAATGAAAAGTCTGCCTTGTAGAAATATAAAGGAGTAGAATAATATTCTTCTTTCTTTTCTTTATTAAACCAAATATAAAAATCATCAAAATGTTTTATTTCTGGTAAATCAATATTCATTTCAAAATCCCCCCCAATTCCTTAAATATAAATATATATATATTTATATATCTTACAGACAATTTTTAAAATATTAAAAATTGTACTTGACATCTTAATTATATTATACTATAATGCTGATATAAATACAATAGCTTTTGAAATAATTATTGTTTTAGAATGTAGACAAAAAATTAACTAAGATGAATGGAGGTGATTAGAATAGATAAGAATCAAAAAATTATAATATTATTTTATGAAGAACATAAAAGACCAACAGATATTGCAAAAGAGTTAAAGGTGAGTAAACCTTATATTACAAAGGTTATTCAAAAAGATGAAAGATATATTAAAGAAAAAGAATATAGAAGTAATTTAAGCAAAGAAAATCACAAAGTTTGTAAAAGAAATTATATAAATAAGAGAAGACAAAAAGAAAAACTAGAATATCAGGCTATGATTATACAAATTAATAAAGATAATGAGTATTTATCAACTAAAAAGGAAATATCGGATTTAGCTTTTGTAAAATGGAATAGAGATATGTTTAGGTACGATAAGAATAGTAGTAATTTAATTTTGAGAAAAGGATTCAAATTTGCTTTTGATGTACCAAAAAGAGTAAGTAATGTTGTAAATGCAAATAGTATAAAAAGTAAAAGAATATATGTATGAAATATACTTTGAAATTGTTCAGAGTATATTTTTTTGTTTTAGTAATAATTTTTTATTTTTAATAATAGTATTGAAAAGGAAGTAGGTGAGAATTTTGAAAAAGGCTTTAAATATTACTTTTTATAATCCTAATACAGAGGAACAAATAGTACAAGCTATGGCTGGAGTTCTTGCTTATAATTTAGCTGAGAGTGATGACAAAATAACATTTGATTATAAAACTTCGAGTTCTTATCAAAATTCTCACGAAGAAATGGAAGAATTAGAAATGTAAAATTAAACAATAAATACTTAGAAAGCATACTAATAAGTATGTCTTTTTGTTATTTTTATAAAAAATATAAAAATTTACAAATAAATATTGACAAAAAGAAAAACAAACAGTATAATCGAACAAAAGTTTGAAATAAAAATCAAAAAGAATGGAGTGGATTTTATGAAAACAAATTTATCAAATTTAATGAATGTAGTTGCAGAAGAAGAAAGAAAATTCTCAGAATACGGGTGTAATGTAAATGAATATGCATATAACACATCAATTCAAGAATTAGATGGAAAAGTTAATGTAATAGAGGACTATACTGAAGATTTCAAAAAAACATTTGAAGAATATAAAAATACACAAATAAAGATCACAAAAATAAAATCAATTATATACGAAAAAAATAACACATTTAAGTTACCAGATGGAAGAACTATTCAAGAAGCTATAGTTGATAATACAAACTTAAGAAAAATGAAGTCTTTATATAGTTCATTACTAAATAAAAGAAATTCTAAAAGAAGAGTTACAGAAGTAAATAATTCATATTTTGAATGCAAAACATTGAATTATGATATAGAAAAAATTAAGAATGAGAATGAATTAATCGAAAAGAAGATTCAAGAAACTGATTTTGAAATATCAAAGTTGAACTCAATAGAATTTGAAGTTAATATTTAATAAAATATTGGGTGCTTGTAAAGTTATTCAACAAGTTAAATGAAAAAAGATTTTAACGGCCCATATGCTACCCTTTGTGCAGAATTTGCAGAACTGCAAATGAGCCTATAATTATAAATGATGATTGAAAATAAAATGAGAAAGAATTTAAATGCCAGTTAAAGGTATTATCTAATTACAATTTATATGTTTATTATATTTTATAGTTTAATATCTACATTTATTATTAGGTTATCAAATTAAAATAAAAGATTAAATTAATTATAGTAAAGGGTAGCAATTTTTTTATAAAATTAAATATATTAGGAAAAATAAAAAATGGAAAGTATATTTTGCTAATATAAAAATTCATATAAGATTGGAGGATAGAAATGGAAATAAAAGATACAAAAAATAATTTTGAGTTGATAGTTGCAAGTAGCTTAAGATATGGACTAGGTAGAAGAACATATATAACTAGTGTTATACCAGAATTTATAATTGAGAATATGGATATACTTTCAAATAAGATAAAAAAATCAATGATAGAAGATATAAAAGACCAAGAAAGATGGCGGATATGGAGACGAATGCGACAAGAGAAGTTGGTTGAATTTATTAGAAAAACTAGAAAAAAGTATAGAAAATTCATAACAAGTTATAGAATAAATAATACAAATATGATAGAATGATAAAAAATATTTAAGAGGAGTTATCTAATATGGATAAAGAAAGAGTTTTAGAATTGATTCAAGAATTAAATGAAAAGCAAACAGAAACTATTTGTATTGAAGCTAAAACAGCAAATAAAGGCAAACCAGAAAAATATTATGATACTGTATCAAGTTTTTCTAATACTATGGGTGGTACAATATTATTTGGAGTTGAAGAAACGAAAATTAAAAATAAAACAGTATTTATTCCAGTAGGAGTTCATGATGTAAGTGATTTGCAAAAGCATATAACTAACTTATGTAGTACAGAATTTGAACCAATTGTAAGACCTGAAATAAGTGTAGTAGATATAGATAATAATAAAATAGTTGTAGTAGAAATTAATGCATTAACTCCAAGAAATAAACCTTGCTATTACAAACCAAAAGGATTGCACAATGGTTCATATATACGAGTTGGTGATAGAGATGATCATATGACTGAATATGAAATATATAAGTGTATTTCATATAGAGAAAATGTAAAAGATGATTTAAAAGCTGTTACGAGAGCAACAATAAAAGATTTGGACGAAAATCTTTTAAATAAATTTATAGTGAATGCTAAAATAGACAAGCCTAAATTTGCGGAATTTAGAGATGAAGAAATATTATTGCAATATGGAGTTTTAACACAAGTGGAAGATAAAATATTTCCTACTGTTGCAGGGCTAATGGTTTTTGGTATATATCCACAAAAGTTCTTTCCACAATGGTTTGTTGCAGCAATAGTAATTCCTGGATTCGAGGTTTCTAACTTGGGTGAAATTGGACAAAGATTTGATGATAATAAAAGAATTGAAGGCAATATAGCTGAAATGTACCAAGAAACAATAAGTTTTATAAGTAGGAATATGAAGGTCAAGGTTATTATCAGTGATAAAACAGGGCTTAGAACAGATATAACACAATATCCGATGGATGCACTGAGAGAAGCAATAGCTAATATGATTATTCATAGAGATTATAGCGATTTAAAAACAGGTGTATATAGTATGGTTACTATATATAAGGATAGAATTGAATTTAGAAATGTTGGAAATTTATATGGCTCAAATACTTTAGAATTATTAAAAACAAGAAAAGCAATGGAGGTAAGAAATGAAACTATTGTAAAATTATTAGAAATATTGGGTGGAATAATTGAAAATAGACATACGGGAATTTCAACTATGGAAGATAAAATGAAAGAAGCTAAATTACCAGAACCTATATTTATTAATGAAAGAGAAGATTTTGTTGTAACATTCTATAATGGAGAGTATCCAGAGTTATATCCTGAAGAATTAAAAAATTATGAAAATATAAAAATGAGCGATAAAACAAGCGATAAAACAAGCGATAAAACAAGCGATAAAATTTTAGAATATTTAAAACAAAATGAATATATTACAACAAATATTGCAAGTGAATTATTAGAGCTATCACAACAGAGAGCAAGAGCAATATTATCTAAAATGGCAAAGGATAATTTTATTATTGCTAAGGGCGCAAATAGAAATAGAAAATATATAATAAATAAATTTTAATTGTAAGGTTTAAAACTATTCCTAAAAATAGGAGTAGTTTTTTTGCACTTTTATGTTGAAAAAGTGAAACAGATATGCTATGATGTAACAGAACGAAAATTTGAAAAATAATTGCGTTTTGGCGTTGTTGAACATCACATCGAAAATCCTCAACGTGCAAAAGCACGCCTGCGGTTTTCTCGCTTGTTCGCCTAGCCAAAATCACAATTCTTTTCCAAATTAGTAAGAGCCTAAAGGAAGGATTGAGATTTATTATGAAAATTGCAGCATATTGTAGGGTATCAACTGAAAAAGAGGCACAAATAGATTCATTAGAAAAGCAAATAGAGTTCTTTAATGAATTTATAAAAAAGAATAACTATGAGTTGTACAAGCTATATGCAGATGAAGGAATTTCTGGAAAACAAATAAAACACAGAAAACAATTTCAAGCAATGATGCAAGATGCAAAAACAAAGAAATTTGACAAAGTAGTTGTTAAAGATGTAAGCCGTTTTGCAAGGAATACAGTAGATTTATTGCAAAGTATAAGAGAACTAAAATCTTATGGAATACAAGTGGATTTCTTAAATAATGGTGAAGTTATGGAAGGTGGATCAGAATTTATACTAACTATTTTAGGTGCAATGGCACAGCAAGAAAGTGCCAATATGTCTAAAAGGGTTAAATTCGGAAAAGACATTACAGCTAAAAAAGGTCGAGTACCTAACTTAGTATTTGGTTATGACAAAATACCAGGAGAAAAATATACTTTAAAAATAAATGAAGAAGAAGCAAAAATTGTAAAAGAAATATTTGAAAGCTATGTATATAAAGGAATGGGAACAACGAAAATTGCTTGGGAATTAAATGATAGAGGAATAAGAACAAAGAAAACAAAGTCAAAATGGGTACAAACTTCTATTGTAAGAATGCTAAAAAATCCAATATATACAGGTAGAGTAACAAATAAGAAATCAGAAATTACTGACTTTATAACAGGATCAAGAAAAGATTTACCAGAAGAAGATTGGATTGTTGCTGACAAACCAGAAATGAGAATTATATCAGATGAATTATTTAATAGAACGCAAGAAATTTTAGAACAGAGGTCAAATGAATTTAAACTAAACAATAAAAGAGAAAAAACAGAATATGTATTTAGTACACTAATATATTGCAAACATTGTGGTTATTCCTTTAGAAGAATAAGAAGAAAATACACAGAAGATGGCAAAGAATATATAAGGTGGGTATGTAGTGGGAGAAACTCAATGGGTGTAAATCATTGCCCTAACACAACTGTAATTGATGAAGAAGAACTTTTAAATGCCATTAAAGAATATCTTAAAAGTATAATTTCTAATAAAAAGAACTTTATGAAAGCAGTAGAAAAAGAGTTTGAAAAGATAACAGCATTAAGAGAAAATAATGAAAGAAGTGAAGAAAGCCTACTTAAAGAAATAGAAAAAGTAACAGTTAAAAAACAAAAATATATGGAAATGTTCCAAAATGAAGTAATCAATATGCAAGAACTAAAACAATATACAAATCCATTAAATGAAGATATATCAAGATTAGAAAGAGAATTAAAGTTAATTACTTCTGAAATAAAAGAAAAAGATGTATTAGAAAAAGAACTAACAAAAACAATAAGAACGGTTGATGACATTTTAAACAATGACACAATTACAAATGCAATGCTTAAAACAATAATAGATGTTATTGAAGTAGATAGCGAAGGAAATGTAGAAATAAGATTAAAATTATTGGATGAAATTGGTACAAACCCTACTGTGATAACTAATTTTGAAGATATTACTACTGATAAAAATAAAGATGGTTCTACCGTTACGAAAAGTAACAACGGTACACAAAGATGTAACAGAAAGGCTAATAAAAATAAATTCTGCACTAGCGAGACAAGTAAGAGAAATATTAAATGAAAACAAAGCAGAAAGACATATAAGAGGAGGAATGGCAACAAAAATGAAATATCAAAGAAATCACGAAATAAATGTTGACAATCATAAATTTATAAGTTAATATTTAAAGAGAGGAAAAAAACAAAAAGATAATCATTATCCAATTTCCAAAAGAAAGGACTGATTTTAATGAACGTAAGATTAGAAGACAATTACGAAAAAAATAGAAAATTAAAAATCATATATATATCAATAATATCTGTATGTATATTAGCTGTATTGATAACTGTTATAGTACAAATAGTTAGAAATATAGATTCAAATGAACCACCATCAGTAACAAACGAAAGAGTAAACAAATATAAAGATATGTTTAATGACATATTTGAAAATAAAGTTAATTATTTAGAAAATAATAGTTATAGAATAGATAGAATAGACAGTAATCAAGAAATAGTATATACAGGATATAAAGATAAAAACAATAAAATAAGTGATTATAATTTAGATGTTAATATTCCTTACATTAATATTCAAAACGAAGTAATAAAAGGCTTTAATGATGAAATAAAAGAAATATTTGAACAAAAAGCTAAAGACATATTAAATACACAAAGACAAAACATAATATATTCTGTAAATTATTGTGCATATGTTACAAATAATATTCTATCACTAGTAATAAGATCAAATTTAAAAGAGGGAGAAAATCCTGCAAGAGATATTATTCAAACATATAATTACGATTTAATAAACCAAAAAGAAGTTTCATTTGAAGATTTACTTGAATTAAAATCTGTTTCTAGATTAGATGCTAGTAGAAAAATAAAAGCAGAAATTAAAGAAATAGAAACAGAAGTTAATAATATGGCAGAACTAGGATATAATTTATATCCTAGAAACTCTAATGATGAAATTTATGATATAGACAATATAACAGAATTCTTTATAGGAGAAGATAATGCACTATATGTTATATTTGCATATGGCAATCAAAATAATACAAGTGAAATGGATATAGTAGTATTATAAATTGTTTGAATGTCTGAATGTTTGGGGTCGGCTCTAAAACATACCTAAGTGTTGGGGTCGGTCCTTTTTTGTCTAGTGGTGGTTGTTGGAGTCGATTATAAAATTTAACTAACATATGGTAAGCAGAAAAATATAGTTACTTAAAAAGACCTAAGTTTTAAAACTTAGGTCTTTTTCGAAAATAAAAGGGGATGTTTGTTTTAATCAGTTTTTACTTTATTTAAGTTTACTGACTATATATAATATACCAACCAAATTTGTTCTTTTTGTGAACTAAAAGTGAAAATTCAAGAAAATACAAAATTATAATTTTCTTAAATAATAAAATGTTTTTGTTTAGTGTGGTAATTTAGAAAATTGTTACAGTCTTTAACAAACTTTTTGTTAAAAAGTAGAGCTAGTATTGAATTAAAGATTTAATTCAATACTAGCTTAATTTCAATAATATTATAATTAAGGAGTTTCTTCTAAAGTTACAGTAAGTTCACGTTCTTCACCATTTCTAGTAACAACTAAAGTCATTGTTTCTCCAATTTGATGAGAATTTTTAACTTCATTTAAATCATCCATATCTTCAACGTCTTTTCCGTCAGCTTTTATAATAACATCACCAGGTTTTACTCCAGCTTTTTCTGCGGGAGAGAAATCTTCAACACTTTTTACATAAACACCAATCTCTAAATTTTCTTGTTTAGAAAGTTCCTCATCAATATTAATACCAGTTATACCAATATAAGGTCTTAAAACTTTTTTATGATCAATTAATTGATCTATAACATCAAGAGTTGAATTAATTGGAATAGCAAATCCTATACCCTCAACACCTGAGCCAGAAAGTTTTAAAGTATTAATACCAATAACTTGACCATCACTATTTACTAATGCACCACCACTATTACCAGAGTTGATAGCTGCATCTGTTTGAATACATGTGTAAACAACACCATCAGATTCAACCTGTCTATTTACTGCACTAATAATTCCTTGAGTAACAGTTGTGTCTAGTCCAAGAGGGCTACCTACAGCCATTACGAATTCACCAACAACTGCTTGATCAGAATCTGCAAATTCGGCAGCTGTTAAACCATCTTTTTCTATTTTTAATACTGCTAAATCTGTTTGAGAATCTTGACCTACAACTGTTGCATCAAAAGTAGCATCATCACCATATGTTTCACTATTTAATTTTACTTTTATAGAAGTTGCTTTTGATAATTCATAATAAGAATAAGAAGAAGTAGAAGAAGTATCTACAACATGGTTATTAGTTACTATGTAACCATCTTCACTAATTATAATTCCTGAACCAGTAGCTTGTGCAGTGGCTGTTTGTGGTGAACCAAATCCAAAAAATGAATTTGTTGTAACATTATAATTAACTTCTATACCAACAATTGATGGTAAAATTTTATTTGCTGCAAAAACAGCAGTATTAGAAAAATTTGAAAGTGAGATTAAATTTGTAGTTGTACCACTTGTACTTGGTGTTGATGTTTGGACAGAAGTAGTTTTACCAACTAGTTTTTCCTTAATACCAGGAACTCCAAAACAAGTTCCAATTACTACAGAACATCCAACAATACCACTTAAAAATGGTAAAATAATGCTTTTTCCAAAATTAAAATTATTTTTCTTTTTAAAATCAGAATTTAAAGTTTTACTTGAAATAACTTCAAATCCATTATTATTTCCTTCCATAATTAAGACCTCCTAAAAATTTATGGCAAGATAAATAATTAAAACACTTTAATAATAATATTTACCTTGTTTTTTATCATTATAAGAATACATTATAAATGTGAAAATTTTGTGAAAGCAAAGTAAATTATATTGATATTTTATATAAATTATTGTAGAATAATCATATAAATTTAAATTTGTGTGCCTTTAGAGTAAAGCGAGAAAGGAATTGAATTTATAATGAAAGAAAAAGAAGAAGAAAGACTCAAAAATTTAAAGAAATATGAAGAAGAACTTAGAAAAAAAGATTTTAAATATATATGCGGAATAGATGAAGCAGGAAGAGGACCTTTAGCAGGACCTGTTGTAGTTGCAAGTGTAATAATGCCAGAAAATTCTATGATTGAAGGAATTAATGACTCAAAAAAGGTATCTGAAAAGAAAAGAGAAAAATTATATGATTTAATTTTAGAAGAAGCTATAAGTTATGGGGTAGGAATAATTGGACAAGATGAAATAGATGAAATAAATATTTTAAATGCAACAAAAAAAGGACTAACAATGTCATTAGAACAATTAACACAAAAGCCAGATCTTATTTTAGTTGATGCACTATCAAAAATTAATACGTTAGGAATACCATATGAATCAATAATAAAAGGAGACGCAAAATGTTACTCTATTGCATCTGCATCAATAATTGCAAAAGTTACAAGGGACAGAATTATGAGAGAATGGGATAAAGTTTTTCCACAATATGGTTTTGCTACACATAAAGGCTATGGAACATCTGCACATATTAAAGCAATAAAAGAATATGGACCTTGCCCAATTCATAGAGAAACTTTTATAAAACATTTTGTATAATATAAAATAACAATACTATGTATGCCTTTAAGCAAGGCAAGAAAGGAATGGATTTTTAAATGAAAAAAAACAAAGGAATAACATTAATATCATTAACAATAATGGTTATTATTTTAGTAATGCTAGCATCAGTAACAATGTATTATGGAAACAGTATAATAAGTGAATCTAAAATACAAGATTTATCAACAAATATGTTATTAATACAAGCAACATTAAAAGGAAATCTGGAACAATATAATTTTGAAGTTCAATCAATAAAACCAGAAGATACTACAGCAATAGAAGAACTAAAAGGAAAATATTTAATAGGAAAAAAATTAGCAGAAAATCCAGAAATAGAGCAAAAATTTAACGATTTAGGTTTACAAGAATATGGATATGAATATTATTATTTAGATACAGAAACATTAGCATCATTAGGGTTAAATGATATAGAAAGTAGTGAAGAAACAGGATTTTATATTGTTGGATATACAACAGATTTAGACACTTCAGATGAAGAATATACATCAAATGTACAAGTAATAAATACAAAAGGATATCAAAATAATTATACATTAGACAGCATCCAAAATTTATAAAAAAATTTAATTAATTAATAGCAAATATGAACAAATAAGAAAAAACTTTGAGTTTTCGACTGCAAGAAAAAAATTTCAAAGGGATAGTGATTGTATAAAAAAAGGAACGAAATTAAAAATGAATATTTTAGAAATAATTGCTAAAAAAAGAGATAAAAAAGAATTAACAAAAGAAGAAATAGAATATTTTGTTAAAGAATATACAAAAGGTACAATTGCAGATTATCAAGCCTCTGCACTAATAATGGCTATATATATTAATGGAATGAATGAAAGAGAAGCTAAAGATTTAAGTTTATCTATGGCATATTCTGGAGATGTATTAGACTTATCAGAATTAGGAGATAATATTGTAGACAAACACAGTACAGGAGGAGTTGGAGATAAAGTTTCTATAATTTTACTTCCAATTATTGCATCATTAGGAATACCTGTTGCAAAGATGTCTGGTAGAGGACTAGGCTTCACAGGTGGAACTGTTGATAAATTAGAATCAATACCAGGATATAGAACAAATATACCAATAGATGAATTTATAGAAAATGTAAAAAAAATAGGAATAAGTATGATAGGGCAAACATTAAATTTAGCCCCAGCAGATAAAAAATTATATGCATTAAGAGATACAGTATCATGTGTAGAAAGTATTCCATTAATTGCATCAAGCATTATGAGCAAAAAAATAGCCAGTGGTGCAAATAAAATTGTTTTAGACATAACAGTAGGAAAAGGTGCATTTATGAAGACACAAGAAAATGCACAAGAACTTGCAGAGCTTATGACTAAAATTGGCAACTTAGCCGGAAAAGAAGTTATATGTGTATTTACAAAAATGGATGAACCACTTGGAAAGGCTGTTGGAAATTCTTTAGAAGTAAAAGAAGCTATAAACTTTTTGAAAGGATTTATGCCAAAAGATTTAAAAGATGTAGTATTTGAACTAGGAGCAAATATGTTAAAACTTGCTGGTTTTGGAGAAGATTTAAACAAAAACAAAGACATGATTATAGAAAACATTATTAATGGCAAAGCTTACGAAAAACTAATACAAATGGTAAAAAATCAAGGTGGAGATATAACTTATATAAATGATATTAATAAATTTGAAAAAGCAAAATATATAATACCAGTTGAGAGTAAGAAAAATGGAATAATTAAAGAAATAAATGCAGAAGAAGTAGGAAAATTAGCTTGTCTATTAGGTGCCGGTAGATTAAAAAAAGAAGACGAAATAGATAGTTCTGCAGGAATTGTATTAAATAAAAAAACAGGAGATTATGTAAAAGAAAATGAAATTATTGCATATCTACATACAAATAAAGAAGAAATTATTGAATATGCGAAAAACAAAATCCTTGAAATATGGAAAATATAGTGGAGATTTTATTGTATAAAAAAACTTTGATTTTTAACAATAGTTTTGCTATAATAGAAATGTATAAAAAATATAATTATTTACAAAAAGGTTTATAGGTAAAACCTTAAAAACCTAAATATATTAGATAAGGACTGAATTTAATGAAAAAAAGTGAAAATAAAATAAAAAAAGAAAAAACAGATAAAAGACAAATTATTACAAGAATACTTGCTATAATTGTGCTTATATTATTAGTAGTACCATCTTGTTCAACATTTATATATTATTTAGTATCAAGTTTACAAAAATAATGTAAACAAATAAAGTAAAAGAATGGAGAAAAAATGTTAAATATAGGAGAAATAATGCATACATTTTATGAACAAAATATTTTATCATATATACAAAGTTTACAAGAATACCCAATAAAATTGGTTTCATTAATAATAGATATATCTATAGTTTTGCTACTTGCTTATGAATTAATAAAAATAGTAAAAGGTTCTAGAGCATGGCAATTAATTAAAGGAATAGCTTTTTTAGTAATTGCAACATTATTAAGTAAAGTATTGAATTTATATATATTAAACTTTATATTATCAATGATAATGGACTGGGGAGTTATATTAATAATTATAATATTCCAACCAGAAATACGAAGAGCATTAGAACAATTAGGAGGAACTAACAAGTTTTCTAGATTTTTTGGATTTGATAAAGATATTGTTACACGAACCAAAGAAGATATATATAAAGTAGTAATTGCAGTATTTGAACTTGCAAAAAGCCACACAGGAGCATTAATAGTAATGGAAAGAGATATAAAATTAAATGACATAATTGCAACAGGAATTCCGATGAATTCAGAAGTATCTCCACAATTGCTAGTAAATATATTTGTTCCAAATACACCATTACATGATGGTGCAGTTGTAATAAGTGAAAATAAAATTTCTGCAGCTGCTTGTATGCTTCCATTAGCAAGTGATCAAGACATAGCAAAAGAACTAGGAACAAGACATAGAGCAGGAATTGGAATTTCTAAAGAGTCAGATGCATTAGCAATAATAGTTTCAGAAGAAACAGGAAAAGTTTCTGTAGCAAAAGATGGAACATTAATTGCAGATGTTAGAGAAGATGTATTAAAAAAGATTTTAATAAGTAATATAGTAACAAAGAGATTTGCAAATATTGAGGAAACTAGAAATAAAGGAACAAAATTAATAGATAAAATTAAGGGATTTTTTAAAAATATAAAAAATGGCAAAAAGAGTTGATTATATAATTAAAATCTAGTATCATAGAAATTATTATTACTTTTCCATTATAAATTCCATTCCTTTCTAAGGCACACATAGTAAATAAAAGTCAATTCTTTCAAACTAACGCTTCTTTTCACAGTTAGTTTGTAGGCAGAAACGTTATACAAAAAATGTTGAAATAATAAAAATAAAGAATATAAAAACACAGAAAGGTGAATTGATAGTAAAAAATGAGAAACATCAAATTAACAATAGAATATGATGGAAAAGATTTTAATGGATGGCAAAAACAACCTAATAAATTAAATATACAAGGAACAATAGAACAAGCAATAAAAAATATAACTGGAGAAGATGTAGAATTAAATGCTTCTGGAAGAACAGATGCAGGAGTTCATGCTTTAGGACAAGTTGCAAATTTTAAAACTAATTCAGAAATACCTATAGAAAAGTTTGCAATAGCAATTAATTCAAAATTAAAAAAATCAATTGTTATAAAAAAAGCAGAAGAAGTTGATGAGAGATTTCATAGTAGGCTAAATTGCAAAAGGAAAACATATAGATATATAATAAACAACTCACCAGAAGGAACAGCAATTTATAGATATTTAGAAACACATATACCACAAAAGTTAGATGTTAAAAAAATGGAACAAGCATTAAAATATTTTGAAGGAGAACATGATTTTAAGGCATTTAAAGCAAGTGGCACAAGTAGTAAAAGTAGTGTAAGGACAATATATAAAACACAAATATATAAAAAAGAAGATAGAATTATTATAGAACTTACAGGAAATGGATTTTTATATAATATGGTAAGAATTATTGCAGGTACTCTTGTAGATGTGGGGCTTGGAAAAATAGAGCCACAACAAATAGAAAATATTATAAAAGAGAAAAAAAGAGAAAATGCTGGAAAAACTTTGCCACCAAATGGATTATACTTAGTTAGTGTTGAATATGAATAAAAAAATATGCTAAAAAATAAACTAAAAAAAGTTAAATAAAGTAACAATAAAAAAACAAATTCATAAAATATAATATAAATTAAATTGAGATAATAAATGAACTAATAACAATTAATTAATAAAAATATTAATTAGTAATTATAAAAAAATTATAGAAGCAAAAATAAATAGGTTTATAGGTAAAACCTTTATAAAAACCTAAATACTTAATTTAAGGAGATAATGTATATTTTTATAAAATATACATTTAATATATATTATGAGTTTGTTTTTAATTTTTTCAATTATATTAATATCCATAGTTTTTGGAATATTTATTCAAAGACTAGTACACAGCCCAATATTAGTTGGACTAATAGTTTTTTCTGTACTTTTATTAATATCAGCAATAACAAATAATACATTATTTACAATATTAGCAGTAATATTATCAGTAATAGCATTTTTATCCGCATTATTTGATTGCTTATTTTCACAATGTAATTTTTGGAGAGTTAGCAATTGTTTAAAAATTGGAGATAGAAGTAGAATGAATTGTAATAATAGCAATGAAAATAATTGCGGAAACAACAATATTAATACTACAAGTAATAGTGGAATTGGAACATTAAACAATAATAACAACAATTGTTGCAATTCATCACAAAGACTTACAATTTTAAACAGTGAGGGAGAAGTAGTGGCAAGAATAAATGGAAATAATGTTACATGTGTAACCGATGAAAACCAATGTAACAATGGAAGTATATCATGTTCTTGTAGAAGAAGCTATAGGTAAAATATGTAAAAGTAAAGTAAAAAATTAATATAGAAAATGAAAAATTTTTCTATTGACACGAAAACTAGTTATGATATAATAAAAATGTAGATTTATAGAAATAATAAATATTTGCAGAGTAAATAATAAAGAAAAAACTTTTTATTAATAATATTTGCAACTATAAAATTTAAAAGAAAAAGCACAAAGGAGTAACGAAAAATGCAAACCTTGAAAGCCTTGAGGCTGTATACACACAGGGTATATTAGAAAAATAAATAAAAAAGAACAAAAGAAAAACATAAAGCTATTTAGCAATATGTTATTTTTGCATACACAAAAAGTATGTGAAAAATAATGTGTTGCTAAGTAGCTTTTTTGTGCTTAAAATTAGTATCTTAAAATTTAACATGTTTAAATTAAATAGATATCTTAACGATTTTTTAGTAACTATTTATTTAAAAAGAAAACTATTATACAAAAAGTTATATAAAGCTTAAAAAGAAAAAATTATTAAATAATTTTATAATTATAATTAAAAGTAAATTTTATAAAAAAAGTTTATAGGTAACCTTTTAAAAACCTAAATCTATTATACGAGGAAAGTGATAAAAAATGATAAACTCAAAAGAAAATAGAAAAAAAGAACTAAATAGCAAAAACAAAACAAATAAAAGAAACAAACTGATAAGAAAAGATATAAAAAAGGAACGACAGTAATAGAATTTAATTTAAGTAAAGCAGTAATAATGTTAATAATAATAGGAGTAGTATTAGCGGGATTACTAACAAAAGAGATAGTAACAACAATAATAGAGGTAAATAAAACAGAACTGTTAGCAAATGAAGACATAAATAATGGCACAGAGTTACAAACAGCAAGAAGTATAAATGGAGACTTAGGATATATAAGTTCAATAGATACAAAAGAAGTAAAAACAGGAACAGGACCATTTGATAAAGATGATAAACCAGGAAATGACTCAACAGAAAATAATGATATAGTACGTTCATTTGACCAAATAACATGGACATACCAACTAAACTTTTCATTAAAAGAGCCAGATTCAGGAACAAGTTTAAAAGGAGGAGTAATACAAATAACAGCAAGTTTACCAGAAGAACTAGCAAATATAGTAGAATGGGATATAGAGTCAATGAAATGGCTAAGTAATGGAAACTTAAGTGAAGATGGAATAAGCTTATCTGGAGAATACAGCATGAATGAAGAAGAAGTAACAATACCAGGAAACCAAGATGTAATATTTGTATTAAAAGTAAAAAATGCAATAAATGGAACAAAAATACAACCAAGATTTACATTTATGCTAGAAGGAAATGAAGAAAATGAGAAAAAAGAGATAACAGCTCTAAAAGAAATAACAGTAAGTGCAACAGGAAGATATAATATACAATTGCATGATAATACAAGTAATTTATCAAGCAAAGCAACAGTAGATTATGGAGAAGGAGAAGTAACAGGAAGAATGTATGGATATGGATTTGCAGTGCAATTATATAATAATGAATATAGTGAAGAAGAAAATCCATATTCAAAAGGACTAAAAGGGATAGAATATCCAAAAGGAGAAATAAGTTTTGATATAAACTTAAAACTAGAAAGAAGTGAGTTTGGTTCAAGTGAGTTAAAAGATATAACAGAAGAGGCAACCCCAATATTATGGAATTATAGAGTAAATAATTGGGATGCTAATGATTTATCTGGAAACATAGAAAATAGAGAAATGATGAAAATTGGTGAAAATTATTCTATATATGATGATAGTTTACCATTAGGAAAATATTATGGAAAAGATAATTCAGGATATGAAGAATCAGATTATTCAGTATATAATTCAGGAGATATAAAAATAGAGCAAGATGGTTCTGTATTACATGTAACAATAAATAATTATGATTTAAATGGAATATTCCCAGTGTATGAATCAAGTTGGGAAGGAAATTCAAGTCGTAATAAGGCATACACAGAAAACATAGGAACATTTAGTGTAGGATATATGCAAATATTTGTACCAGATACAGAAGCAAGTACAATAGAAAACAGAAATTATTATTTAACAATATCAGATAATAATATGAAAGTACAAACAAATACACAATTACAAATATCAGAACAGATGAATATAAAAGATGATAATATTAAAGTACAACATGTTTTAAATAAAAAGGGTTCATATGGTCACTCTATGAATTTATATGATAAAACTGGACATAGATATACAGTAGAATCAAATTATGGAAAAGGAGATGGAAAAGTTAATATTGGAGATGTAATACAAGTTGAAATAGCTCTTACAATAGGTACAACAAATGATTATGATATAGAAACAGTAAATAAATTTATAAAATTTGACGGAGAAGCATTTGAACCAGTATATTATGATAATGGAACAAATTATAAAACAAATTATGAGGCAGAATTTAAAGTATGGTATGTAACAAAGCCAGATGGAACAAATTGGACAAGCCAAGAAGAGATGAATAATGGAAATATAGAAGATATGGAAATATATGAAACTATAGAAAAAATACCAGAAGATAAAATTTGTATAGGTATATATTTAGAAAGTATTAGTGGAACTATATCTAGGGAAAATGCAACAAGTACAAGATTATATTTTTTATTAAAAATAAAAGAAACAGCAGAAATAGGAAAAACATATGGACTAACACAAAGAACATGGTACTGGAAAGATAAGCTAGATAGAAGTATATATACAATAGAAAATAAAAATATTAAATACATAGAAGACTGGCCAGAAACAGAATGGGATTCAGGAAATAGAAACTATATAAAAACAGAATATGATGAAAATGGACAAATGGTAGCAGGAACACATAGTGGAGGTTCAAGTTGGGGGAATACAGTATTAGTAGTAGGAGCAAATTTATATGGAAGTATAAGAACAGTAGATGAAAATAATAAAGAACAATCAAAAACAAATTATGACTTAGGAAAAAATGAAGATATAGTAACATACAGTATAGAACCAAAATTAGATGCAAATGAAAATTTATCATCACAAATAGAAGATGTAACATTAAAAGCACAAGTAACACTTCCAAAGGGATTAAGTTATGAACTAGGAAGTAGTAAAAGAGGAGGAGAAGAATATACAGAACCAGAAATAACAGAAAATGCAGATGGAACAACAACACTAGTATGGTATATAAATGGAGTGACATCAGGAGAACAAATAGAACCAATAGAATTTGGGGCAAAAATATCAAAAGGTAGTGACCATGGAATGCAATATACAACAACATTTATAATATCAGAACATGTGGGAGAAAATGGAATAACCAAAATAGGAAATAGTGAAGTAAATAATAGAACATCAACAGTAGCAATAAATATAATAAACTTAGCAAGTTTTAGATTATATAAAGAGGCAATAACACCAATAATAGAAAAAGATGGAGAAATGCAATATAGAATAACAGGAATAAATACAACAGATGTAGTATTACCAGATTTTGTGTTATTAGACATAATGCCATACAACAAAAAAGAAGAAAGTGGTACAGGAGAAACAGACAATGGAGATGGAAGAGGAACAGAATATAGTGGAACATATACAATAGAAAAAATAGTTATAACACAAAATATAGAAGGAAAATCAAGGGATAATTCAAACTTAAAAGTATATTATACACAAGATGAACAAGTAAAAACAGCTACAGCAAAAGATGATAATATAGGAGAAGCAGGAATATGGACAGAAGTGCAAGAAACAAAAACTTCAACAAATAATCTAGAAGATAATAATACAATAAAAAATAATACTATGATAGAAAATAGTGAAAACTCAAATATAAATAATATAACTCAAAATAATGATGCAACAGAAAACAGTACAAATGCAATAAATATAACAAGTTATAATTTAAATGTAGAACAAGCAAATGATGGAGTAACAGGAATAGCAATAAAAGGAGAGCTAGCAGGACAAACAGAAATAGTAGTAGATATATACATAAAAACAAATGGAAACCAAGTAGAAGACAAATATGTAAATTCAGCAACAGCCCAAACCCAAACAATAACAGAAGTAGTACAAACATCACAAGAAAAAGCTCAAGTAATAGGAAGAACAATAAGTGGAAAAGTATGGCTAGACGAAAATTATAATAACATAATAGACAATAATGAAGACTTAGGAAATATAAATAGAGAAGAAATCTGGATAAAACTATACAAAGAAAATGAAAATAAGGAATTAGAAGAAGTAACAAATGTAGATGGAGAGAAAGTTGAAGCAATAAATCCAGATGAAACAGGATATTATGAATTTACGCACTTACCAGCAGAAAAATATGTAGTAAAAATAGAATATAATGGAGAAAAATACAAACTAGTAGAAAAAGAAATAGGCTCAAATACAGAAATAAATAGCAAATTTGAGATAGAGACAAGTTCAGATACAGGAGAAAGTTCAAATTTAGAAGTTGGAGAAAATTCAGAGACAGGAACAGAAGAGAGTACCCAAAATGAACAAAACTCAAATTTGGTAAAAGAGATAGGAAAAACAGACTTAATAGAAAAGTTAAATGATAATTCAAATTACATGATAAAAGAAGAAAATGTAAATGCAGGATTAAAAGAAAAAATAAACTTAGAATTCACAAAAGTAGCAGAAGAAGACCATACAGACAAAATAGGAGGAACAGAATTTAAACTATATAAACTAGTATGTACAGAACATGAAGAAGGATATCATGATACAGAATTAATTAATTCACAAATTATAGAAAAAACAGAAAGTAGCAGTAATAGCAATAATGCAAATAATACCCAAAATGCAGATAACACAAATACTACAGAAAATTTAGACAATAACTGTTGGCAATTAGTAGATACACAAACAAGTAAAATAGCAATAACAAATGAAAATCAAGGAACAGTAAAATTCGAAGATTTAGAAATAAACCAAGAATACAGATTAGTAGAAACAAAAGCCTCAATAAACAGAATAAAACCAGAAGGACAGTGGAAAATAGAATTTTCACTTGTAGATGAATCAAAAGAAAGTACAGATACAGAAAACAAAACAGAAGATGAAAATTCAAGTGCAGGTATAAACACAGAAATAACCAAAATAAACAATGGAGTAAAAATAAAAATAGAATCAATAGGAGAAAAAGAGCCACCAGCATTTGCAATAACCAAAAATGAAGAAACAGGGATAATAGAAGAACTATTATTACCAAACAGAGCATATTTCCAATTTCCAGCAAGTGGAAGCATAGGAAGTAAAACAATATATCAAGTTGGAATAGCAACATTAATATTAGGAATGTTTCTACTAATTATAAGAAATAAAAATTTAATAAAAAACAAAAAATAATTTTGTTTTGGAGTATAATTGGGGTCGGTCCTTTTCTTTGTTGGGGTCGGTCCCTTTTTTGGTTGGTGGTTGGTGCTGGTGCCGTGTCTGGTTTTGTCTGGGGTCGGTCCTAAATTAAGCCAATATATAAAGTGTTTTTTATACCTTGTGTGTCGCAACCTACAAAAGAATTTTAATAAGTAGGTTGCTCAAAGTCGCATTCGCTACGCTCATTTGGTCGCTTACGCGGTATTTCAAAACAATTTATATATTGGGTTTGATTTTAGACCAGGCACCAGCAACAACCACCACCCAAAAAAGGGACCGACCCCAATAAAGAAAAGGACCGACCCCAACTATATGTTAAAATTCACAATTATTTGGTGTTCTAGGAAAAGGAATAACATCTCTAATGTTTTCTATACCAGTAATATACATAAGTAATCTTTCAAATCCTAGACCAAATCCAGAATGAATATTTGTACCATATTTACGTAAATCTAAATACCAATATAGAGGTTCTTGTTCAATTCCCATTTCTTTCATACGAGAAACAAGCTTATTGTAATCCTCTTCCCTTTGAGATCCACCCATAATTTCTCCAGCACCAGGAACCTCTAAATCAACACCTGCAACTGTTTTTCCATCTGGATTTAATTTCATATAATAAGATTTAATATCTTTTGGCCAATTTTTTACAAAAACAGGACCATTAAAATATTCTGTAATATATTTTTCATGCTCTTTTGCTAAATCTCCACCATATTCTGGCTCAAATTCCCAAGTTCTATCTGCTTTTTTTAGAATATCAATAACATCTTTGTGGTCAATTCTAACAAATTCAGAATCTAATAATTTATTTAATTTTTGTTTTAATCCTTTTTCTATAAAATTATCACAAAAATCAATTTCTTCTGGACATTTGTCCATTACTGTTTTAACAATGTATTTTAAACAGTCTTCTTCAATATCCATTAACTCATCTAAATCACAAAAAGATATTTCTGGTTCTATCATCCAAAATTCATTTGCATGAGTTTTGGTATTAGAATTTTCACTTCTCAAAGTTGGTCCAAATGTATAAATTTTGCCAAAGGCAGAAGCAAAAGTTTCTCCATGTAATTGACCAGAACCTGTAATATATGCTTTTTTGCCAAATAAATCTTCAGAAAAATCTACTTTTCCATCTTTTTTTGGCAATTCTTCATCTAAATTAAAAGTTGTTAATTTAAACATTTCTGCAGAACCTTCGCAATCTGCACAAGTTATAATTGGTGAATGTACATACACATATCCTCTGTCTTGAAAATATTGATGAATAGCAAATGCAGTAACACTTCTAATTCTAAAAACAGCATTAAAAGTATTTGTTCTAGGACGTAAATGTGCAATAGTTCTTAAATATTCAAAAGAATGTCTTTTCTTTTGAAGAGGATAATCTGTAGGTGACAATGCTTCAATAACTATTGAACTAGCTTGTATTTCAAATGGTTGTTTTGCATTTTCTGTAATAACTACAGTACCTGTAACCTTTATTGTGGAACTAATTGTCAATTTTGTGATATTTTCAAAATTTGATAATTTATCATTAAAAACAATTTGAACATTTTTAAAAAAAGAACCATCATTTAGTTCTATAAAACCAAAAGTTTTTGAATCTCTAATTGTTTTTACCCATCCCTCAATAGTAATTTCTTTGTTTTCGTAGTTTTTAGTATTTTTGTATAAATCTTTAATAGTTAAATTAGTCATATAAAATCCCATCCCTTCTAAGGTACATATAGTTATGAAAGTAATTTCTTCCAAGCTAATTCCCTTTTTTTGTTAGTATGGCAAAATTATACAATATTATGTAAAAAAAAACAAGTCAAAACTTAAAAAAATCTTGCACAAAAGTTAAATACGTTATATAATGTATCTGTAAAATTAAAGAGTAAAAAGGAAATATAGGACAACATTTAAACTACTTATAAGAAAAATTTAAAATTCTGATTTAAATAAGAAAATATTAAACAAAAATATGCCTAATGAAAGGGTGAATGGAAAATTGAATAAAACAAAGAGAAAAATATTTGAAACTTCAATGAAATTATTTGCAGAAAAAGGATATGATGCAACAAGTATAGAAGAAATAACTGCAACAGTGGGGGTGGCAAAGGGAACATTGTATTATCATTTTTCAAGCAAAGAAGAAATATTCAATTTTTTAATTGAAGAAGGAATAAAGCTATTACAAAATAGTGTAGACATCAAAACTTCAAAACACAACAACTATATTGATAAAATAAAAGCTATAGTATTAATACAAATAAAAATAGTAGTCAAATATGAAAATATAATAACAATATTATTAAGTCAATTTTGGGGAACTAAAGAGAGAAATAAAAAATGTCAAGAATTAGTATATCAATATATTGGAAAAATTGAAAAGATAGTACAAGAAGGAATAGAAAAGGGAGAAATAAAAAAAGGTGATACAAGAGCAATTGCTTCAGAAATATATGGGTTAATTTGCTCTACACTAGTTTACCAAAAAAGAGAAAATAAAGATATGAATATAATGCAGTTATATCGTGAATATGAAAATACAGTTATAAATGGATTAAGAAATAAAGCTGTATAAAAGAAATAAATTATGTTCTAAAAAATTTAAGCAATATTTAATCAAAGAAAGGAATGGAATAATAATGGAATCAAAATCTAAAACATTTAAATATACAGATTTAAAAGATATGTTAAAACAAACAGGAGATGCATATGGAGAAAGACCTGCATATATGTTTAAAGCAGATGAACAAGGAAAATACAAAACAATAACTCATAAACAATTTAGAGATGAAATAAATGCATTAGGTACAGCCCTAATACAAATGGGATTAAAAAATAAAAGAATTGCAGTAATTTCAGAAAACAGATATGAGTGGGAATTAGCATATCTATCAGTTGTAACAGGTGTTGGAGTAGTAGTTCCATTAGACAAAGCATTACCAGATAATGAGTTAGAAAATCTAGTACTTCGCTCACAAGTAGAAGCAATTTTTTATTCAAAAAAATATGATGGAATAATGAATACATTAAGAGAAAAAAAGAATACCAATTTAAAATATTTTATTTCAATGGATTTAGAAGAAAATACAAATGGTATATATTCTCAAAAAATATTAGTTGAAAAAGGAAAAAAATTAATAGAAAATGGAGATAATAGTTTTTTAGAAGCAAAAATTAATCCAGAAGAAATGGGAATAATGTTATTTACATCTGGAACCACAGCTATGTCCAAAGCAGTAATGTTATCACATAAAAACCTAGTTACAAATGTAATGGATATTACACAAAGGTTTGATTTAAACGAAGAAGACGTTTTACTATCATTTTTACCACTACACCATGTATTCGAATGTACTGTTGGATTTTTATATCCAGTGTCAATAGGTGGATGTATAGTATTTTGTGAGGGTGTAAAACATATGGCAAATAATATCAAAGATTATGGAATAACAGCAATGATATCTGTACCAGCAGTTTTTGATATTATATATAGAAAAGTAATGAAAGAAATAGAGAAAAAAGGAAAATTAGCAACATTAGAAAAAGGAAAGAAAATATCTAATTTATTATTAAAAGTAAAAATAGACTTAAGAAAAAAACTATTTAAAGAAGTGCATGAAAGTCTAGGACCAAAACTAAAACTAGTAGTAACAGGAGGAGCAGCATTAGACCCAGAAACAGAAAAAGGATTTAATGACTTAGGATTTGATGTAGAACAAGGCTATGGACTAACAGAAACATCACCAGTAATAGCAGCAGAAACTCCAAAATGTAGAAAATTAGGATCTATAGGAAAAAAATTTCCTAGTGTAGAAGTAAAAATAGACAATCCAGATTCTGAGGGTGTAGGAGAATTAATGGCAAAAGGACCATCTGTAATGTTAGGATATTATAATAATGAAGAAGCAACAAAAGAAGCATTAGAACCAGATGGATGGTTCCATACAGGAGATTTAGCAAGAATAGATGAAGAAGGATTTATATTCATATTAGGAAGAAAGAAAAGTGTGATAGTGTTAAATAATGGAAAAAATGTATTTCCAGAAGAAATAGAAACATTATTTAATAAAGTAGAGGGAATAAAAGAATCATTTGTATATGAGAAAAAAGAAGCAGATGGAGATGTAAAAGTCTGTGCAGAAATTGTATATGATAAAGATCTAATTAAAGAATTATATAATATAGAAGGAGAAGAAAATATAAGAAATTTCCTATGGGAAAAAGTTAAAGAAGTTAATAAATTAATGCCTAAATATAAATATGTTAGAGAAATGGTAATAACAGAAGAACCTTTAATAAAAACAACTACATTAAAAATAAAAAGACATGAAGAACTAAAAAAAGTTTTAGGAAAATAAAAAATATTTAATTTAAAAACTAGAATAAATAAGAACAATAAAGTAGTATAAAAATCAAAAATATTACAATATTGTTACAAAAATATTACAAAATGTAACAAAAAAGTAATAAAAAAGTAACATAAAAAACCTCAAAAATACTTGTAGTTTTACGGAAACTAGTATATAATAAAAAAGAATAATAATTTATATACCACACATGAAGAGGAGGTATTTGCAATGTCAAGAAGAAGAACTGGCATAGTAAATGTTCGAATGGTAATAACAGAAGAAAAAATATTATCAAATATAGATAAAGTACAAAAATTAATAAATCCAAAAAGCAAAAAGCAAATAGTTCAATTTGAAGATGATACTTATTTTAAAGACCTAATTGAATCTATAAAAGCTTATTTAATAGAATATCCAAAGAAAAAGAATTTTCCTGTAAATGTATATAAAGCAGCCTATGAACTTGTAGAATTTGCAACAAATCAATTTGAAGAAAATACAAAAAAAGTTGAAGAACTTATCAGACAAAGAGAAGAAAATATAATCTTATCTGGAAAACTTAAAGACTTAATAGAAGCTGTAGAAAACAAAAATGGAGATTGGAAAGAAAGAGTAGACAAAGTAGAAGAAGAAGGAAAATTTGCATCTGATGTTATAGAAACATTAAGAATTGTAGGAAAAAGTAAATCCAAAACAAGTCAAAACTATCAAGATGCAGTAAAACTTTTAAATGCAAGAGTAAATAACCTAGAAACAAATCTTCATATAGAAATAGACATGGAAAGAATAGAAGACAGATCAAAAGCTTTAAGTTATATAGGAATTGAAGTTGCAGACGCATTAAAAGTAATACCAAAACCAATAGAAATGGAAATTGAGGAAAAACCAGTTACAGAAACAAAACCAGAAAAAGAACTAGAAATTAAAGAACTTGAAATAAAAGAAACTAAGCCAACAAAAGAAATAAAAATTCCAAAAGAACTAAAAGTTGGAAAAGAAACAAAAATATCTAAAGAACCAAAGCTTGTAAAAGAAAATAAACAAGTAAAAGAATCTGTACCAGACGAAATAGAGGAAATACCAGAAATAGAAATACCTGAAATAAAGAAACAAACAGTATCACAAGTTGTTGCAGTAGACAAAACAGAAGAAAATAATGATATTGGACAATTACTAGATCAATTTGAAGAAAATAATAAACTAGAAGAATATGAGCAATCAATTTTATTTGAGAAAAAACCATCATTATGGCAAAGATTTAAAAAATCAAAATTTGCAAGAGCAGTTTCATATATATTTAAAATTAAAATTAGAATTGAACTACCAAACGCATTACCAGAAGGTAGAGGAGAATAAAAAAAAGTAAGATTTTCTAAGAGAAGTTTATAAAGAAAATCTTACTTTTTTTGTTTCCTATTCAATAAAAGATCTTTGCTCAAACAGATGCACACAAATTTTACTTCGTAAAATTTGGTGCACGAACAATGACGCGGACTTCAAAATGTTATAAATATATAAAATATTTAAAAAGTCCGCTATTGTTCTTAATCTAAAATATTTAAATACTTATTACCAATTAAATTTATATTCAAATGTCTAACATCATCATTAGAAATATCTTTTTTAAAAACAATTTCTATATAATCCTGTGGAAGTGCTTCTTTTATAAGTTCTCCCCACTCAATAATACAAATTCCAGAATTAAAATATTCGTCTCCACCAATAGCATAAAATTCATCAATATCTTCTAATCTATAAACATCAAAATGAAAAATGGTTATTTTGTTATTTTTGTATTCATTTACAATTGTAAATGTAGGACTTGAAATTTCGTTTTCTAATCCAAAATAGCTTAAAAAGCCTTCAGTAAATTTGGTTTTTCCAGAACCCAATTCTCCAGATAAAACTATTATATCTCCTATATTTAATTTACTAGCAATTTTTCTTGCCAAATTTTTTGTTTCACATTCATTGTAAGATGTTAATTGTACTGTTTTCACAAAAATCATCCTTTCTTATTGCCATTGAAGTATTTAGTATAGAAAATAGTGGCAAATCATATCTACTACTTCATTTCTATCGATATTTACTATACACTATTTTTTGTAAAAAAGCAATAAACATATAAGAATTTATGTTTTTGTTACAAGAAGACTAGAAACAACATTTACATTTATATCTGTAGAAAACTCTGCATTTTTATATTTTTCATCCCAGTTAAAATTTTCAAAATCTTTTTCAGTAGGGAAGTATTTTAAAGAAGATAAACAAAATTTATCAATATCAACAGAATATTCTTTAGAAACTTTGTTAAAATACTTGTTCAACTCTTCATTAAAATAAGAGCTAGCAGTTTCAGAAACTTTTTCTAAAATAACATTATTTTCATAATCTATTTCATTGTCTAAAGAAATTATATCTGCTACTAAATCTAGTTTTACATTAATTTTTAATTTATCATTTTCAATTTTTGTATTAATTTTAGCTTTTTTTTCTGGAGAGATTTGAAGTTCCATTTTAGAACCATCATTTAAAGGATTATTAATAGAAACTACACAAGTACTTATTTTATTATTAATTAGAAGATGAGAAATTGTTTCAGATACAGTTAAATCTCCGCAATATTTATCATTTTTAAAAACGGCTAATCCTAGATTCTCAGTACCACGTTCACCAGAAATAGAACTACTTCCTGCAATTAAATTTTCTTGAGAAGTTATAACACTAGACTGTGCTGAGTTTTGTTCATTAGAACTACTAGGTGAGTTTTCTGAAGATTCGCCACCACTCTCTGAATTGTTAGAAGAATCTTCTGAAGAGCTATTACTATTTTTAGAGTCTTTAGAAGAACTTTCTGAAGAACTACTGCCACTTTCTGAGCCTCCAGAAGAACTGCTATTATTTTCAGATGTTTTATTATCATTATCTCTTGCAGTTAAGTTTAATCCACCTAAAATAGCAGTAGAATCTCCACTTTTTCCTGAAAGGTCATTAAAGAAATTCCCAATTGTAATATCTGCAATATAACCAGTAAATTTACTTGTAATAGAAAAAGTCTCGTAATAGTGACTAGCAAGAGTTTCTATATTTGGCTTTACATTGTTGATATAATCATAAGCAGAACAATTACTAATAACAAGATTTGCACCAGGTCTAATTTCTTCATTATTAATTAAACTATAAATTTCTTCAGAAATACCTTGTTCTGCTATTTCTTTAGAAAAAACAACAACACTACAATGAGCCAAGTTTACTTCCCTACCAATATAACTGTTTATAAGATTAATTCCACTAAAAATAGAATCAGCTTCACAAGAGGTTAAA
Organism: uncultured Clostridia bacterium; assembly: GCA_944386685.1. GTDB lineage: Bacteria > Bacillota > Clostridia > TANB77 > CAG-508 > CAG-269. The sequence continues at coordinate 33,147 of CALXCA010000024.1, forward strand.
ACAAAATTAGAGGAATCATCAGAAGAATTTCCTTTGGAAATTGCAGAATTTTTAGTAAATTGTGCAGTAATTTTAAATTTTGCATTTTCTCCTTTGTCAATACCTAAAGAAAATACATATGCAAGATTGCTTAGATTACGAGAAATATATGAATTTGAGAAACCATATATAAAAAAGAAAAGCAAAATAAAAAAAATTAATATCCAAATTAAAGTTTTACTCATGTTAAATCACATTCCTTTCTAAAGCATATTAAAGCCCGACAGTTGCTACAGTTTAGTGAGAAATTTTAATTTATTAATAATAAATAAATTTTGAATACGATTGGAGGAAATTTAGAATTTCTTAAATTAATTTTATGGAAAATGTTCG
>CALXCA010000025.1 GCA_944386685.1 uncultured Clostridia bacterium
TTAAATCCCTTTAAATAGCTTTTAATCAGTAAATAGAATTTACTTTTTCTAATTATATTTTACTTTTTCAGTTGACCCCATTCTCAAAAATTTTATCAAATTCTTCTCCCTCAATCTTCTCTTTTTCCATTAATACTCCTGCAACTATATGAAGTTTATCCATATGTTCTGTTAAAATACTTACAGCTCTGTTATATGCTGTTTCTATAATTCTTTTTACTTCTTCATCTATTAATGCTGCAGTTTCTTCTGAATAATCTTTCGTTTGTGCAAAATCTCTTCCTAGGAAAACTTCTCCTTGTCCTCCTCCAAACATCACAGTTCCTATTTTACTACTCATTCCATATTTTGTAACCATATTTCTTGCAATTTGTGATGCTCTTTCTATATCATTACTTGCTCCTGTTGAAATATCATTTAATATTAATGCTTCTGCAACTCTTCCTCCAAGAAGTGAAACAATATTTTCTTCCATTTCTGTTTTAGACATAAATGACTTATCTTCTGTTGGTCTATACATTGTATATCCTCCAGCCATTCCTCTAGGAACAATTGATATTTGATGTACTGGGTCTTGTGTTGGTAAATATCTACTTACAACTGCATGTCCTGCTTCATGGTATGCAACTAATTTATTTTCTTTTTCACTTCTTACTCTTGTCTTTTTCTCAGGTCCCATAGTTACTTTTACCATAGCATCTTCTATTTCTTTCATTCCAATTTCTTTATAATTTCTTCTCGCTGCAAGTAATGCTGCTTCATTTAGTACATTTTCTAAGTCTGCTCCTGCAAAACCTGAGGTGTTTTTTGCAATTATTTTTAAATCTACATCATCAGCTAATTTCTTTTTACGTGCATGTACTTCTAGTATTTGTTCTCTTGCTTTTACATCTGGACTAGAAACAACTATTTGTCTATCAAACCTTCCAGCTCTTAATAATGCTTTATCTAGTACATCTGGTCTATTTGTTGCAGCTAAAATAATTACACCCTCATTATCAGAAAATCCATCCATTTCTACTAATAATTGATTTAATGTTTGCTCTCTTTCGTCATGTCCTCCACCAAGACCTGCACCTCTTTGACGTCCAACAGCATCAATTTCGTCTATAAATATAATACATGGAGCTGATTTTTTTGCTTGTTCAAATAAGTCTCTAACTCTTGATGCTCCAACACCAACAAACATTTCAACAAAGTCTGAACCACTAATTGTATAAAATGGTACTCCTGCTTCTCCTGCAACTGCTTTTGCTAATAATGTTTTACCTGTACCTGGTTGTCCAACAAGTAAAACTCCCTTTGGAATTCTTGCTCCCATATCTGTAAATTTTTTAGGATTTTTTAAGAATTCCACAATTTCTTCTAATTCTTCTTTTTCTTCATCTACACCTGCTACATCATCAAATGTTACTCTATTTTTTTCTCCTGCATTTACTAATCTTGCTCTACTTTTACCAAATGATAATGATTTAGAACCATTTTGATTATTTCCACTCATCATTATAAACCAGAATATTAAGAATATAGCAAGTAATCCAAATGGCGTAAATAAACTTAATGCTGCTATCCACATAGATTCTTTTTCTTCTTCAAGAGAAAATGCTCCTGTTTTTAAATAATCTTGAGAATATGTCATAAAACTGTCTAAACTTGGAATATTTACTTCTTTTTCAAGTTTTGATTCTTTCATTTTTACTGTCGCATTTTTCCCATTAGATGAGATTGTTATTTTTTCTACTTCTCCATTTTCTATACTTGTTACAAGTTCTGAATAAGTTATTTGTGAACTTCTATTTTCCATTATTGATGTTAATAACACTATTACTATTATTCCTATAATTAGCCACATTGCTAATGTTTTAATTCCCTTTTTCAATTTATCACTTTCCTTTCAAAATTTTATTCTAATAACTTTATTTTTCAATAAAATTTAGATGTTACAAATTTTTACATCAAAAACTATAGCATATATTTTTTTTATTTTCAATAGTTTTTTTATGATTTTTTTGTGTCTTTTTTGTTACATTTCACTAGTTATTACGGATATTTCTAATTCATCAAATTTCTATTATTTTAGTCTTAGCCAATTTTAATTTTTAACTATTTCATACCTATGAGTAAAACTTTTTTATATATTATTACAGTATAACTTCCTTTTGAAAATAAAATTTTTATATTTAAAGTTTTATTCTCACTTTGATCCTAAGTAACTTAAAATTCCATATTGTTTCCTATTGTATAAAAAGAAATTTTTTTATCTTTTACCATAACTTTTAAATTTTTATTTGGCATTAAAAATTTATTTCCTATATTTTTCTTACACATTTTGATAATATCATCAATATTTATTTTTTCTATTCCATTAACTGTTCCAAATATTTTTTTTGTTGTTAATAATATTAACCTATTTTTTATAACATTATCAAGTAAATTAAATTCTTTTAATTTTAAATCTATTTGATGTTCATTTTCTAATAAAACTATATTTTCAAATTCTTTTTGTGTTATTCTATCAAGAAATTCATCTTCACTAGATACAACTTCAGATAATCTAAATAATGTTTCTATAATATTAGGGTTGAACTCTTTTTTTATATATGGAATAACAATATTTCTTATTTTATTTCTTGTATATGTATTTTCAAAATTTGTCTTATCTATACATGGATTTAAATTTTTTTGTTTACAATATTCTTCTATTTCTTTTCTATCACATTCTATTAGTGGTTTTATAAATTTATTATTTCTAATTGGTTTTATTCCTTTTAATCCGGAAATTCCGCTTCCCCTAAGAAGATGCATCAAAACAGTTTCTGCATTATCATTTTTATTATGTGCTGTTGCAATTTTATTTGATTTTGTTTTTTCTAATATTTCTTCAAAAAAATTGTACCTTGCATTTCTTCCACACTCTTCTGTTCCAATTTTTTGATTATTAGAAATTTCAATAATATTTACGTTTTTAGTAAAAAATTCTATCTGATTTTTATTACAATACTGTTCAACATATTTTTGATCATTTATAGCATCTTGTCCTCTTATCATATGATTTAAATGACAAACATATATCTCAAATTCAAATTTATTTCTTAAATCTTTTAATATGTCTAGCATTGCAATAGAATCAGGTCCACCAGATACACCTAATACAATTTTATCTCCTTTTTCTATTAACTTGTATTTTTTTATTGTATCTATTACTTTTTCTTTCATTATTAATTTTATTCATTCCTTTACTAAATTATAAATTTAATTATATCTTTATATATGTACTGTATTTAGATATAAGCTTTTTTCTAATCTATAAATTATCTTTCTTAATCATCAAATCTTTTTTCTATATTAACAAATTTTGTATAATTACCCATCCAATATAGTTTTACTGTTCCTGTTGAACCAGCTCTTTGTTTTGCTATAATTACTTCTGCTATATCTTTTTCTGGACTTTCTTTATTATAGTAATCATCTCTATATAAAAACATTACAATATCAGCATCTTGTTCAATTGCTCCAGATTCACGTAAATCTGAAAGCATAGGTCTATGGTCTTCTCTTTGTTCTACTGCTCTAGATAATTGGGATAAGGCTATAACAGGAACGTTTAATTCTTTTGCAAGAATTTTTAAAGATCTACTAATTTCTGAAATCTCTTGTTCCCTACTTCCTCCGCTTCTTCTATTGCTTCCAACAATTAATTGCAGATAGTCTATAACAACTAAACCAATATTCTTTTCTAATTTTAGTTTTCTACATTTTGTCCTAATTTCCATTATAGAAATACCTGGAGTATCATCTATATATATTCCTGCTTCAGAAAGTGGACCTATTGCTTCCGCTAGTTTTCCCCAATCCTCTTCATCTAATTTTCCTGTTCTAACTTTATTACTATCTACCATTGCTTCACTACACAAAATTCTGTTAACAAGTTGATCTTTTGACATCTCTAAACTAAAAATTGCTACAGGAACATTGGCTCTTAATGCCGCATTTGTAGCAATATTTAAAGCAAATGCTGTTTTACCCATCGCTGGTCTTGCTGCAACTAAAATTAGTTCTGAGCCATGCAAACCAGCAGTCTTATCATCTAAATCATAAAATTGTGTTGGAACACCTGTTACATGTTGTTTTTGGTTATATAGTTTTTCTAAATTAGTAAAACTTTCAACTAATACATCTTTAATTGGAGTATAACTTTTATTATTTTTGCTTTGCATAATATCAAAAATCTTTTTTTCTGCTCCATTCATTATGTCTTCTATATCTTCTGTTTGGCTATATCCTAAGTCTATTATTTCATTTGCTGTTTTTATTAAACTTCTAGAAATTGATTTTTCTTCAACTATTTTTATATATTTTTGTACATTTGCTGTTGTTGGGACTTTATCTGGCAAACTAGCCAAATATTCAAATCCACCAATTTGTTCAAATTTTCCCATTGTTTCTAGTTCGTCTTTTAATGTAATAATATCAATTGGTTCAGATTTATTATATAAATTTAATATAGCTTGATATATTGTTCTATTATCTTCTCTATAAAATGCTTCTGGTTTTAAAACTTCTACTGCAGACATTACTGCATCACTATCTGTAAGCATGCTTCCTAAAACAGCTTGTTCAGCATCTTCATCATGTGGTGGTACTTTTCCTATGTCCATTTGTTGCCCCTTTCTATAAGAAATATTAAATTTCTTTATTGATATGAAGTATTAATATATAAAATGAATTATTAATATTTTAAATTATAAATATTTATATTTTATCCAATAACATCTACTTTTATATTTCCTATAATTCCTTCAAATAATTTTATTGGAACTGTATGCACACCTAAAGTTTTAATTGTCTCTTTCAAATCCACCTTTTTCTTGTCTATTTTTATATTATGTTGTGCTTCAAAAGCTTCTGCAATATCTTTAGCAGATACGCCTCCAAATATTTTTCCATTTTCTCCTGCTTTAACTTTTATTTTAAGCATTATTTTGTTCATTTTTTCTGCTAATTTTTTTGCCTCTTCTCTTTCTGTATCTTTTTTAAACTTTTTTGAATCATTCTGAGCTTGTAATTTTGCCATATTCTCATTATTTGCTTCTACTGCTAAATTTTTTGGAAATAAATAATTACGAACATATCCATCTGATGCGTTTATTATTTCATCTTTTTTTCCAACACCTTTTATATCTGCTTTTAAAATAACTTTCATAATTTTCACTATCCTCTCAACTTTAAAATTATTCTTTTTCCTCAAAATATTCATTTATCTTTTCTATTAACTCTGATTTTGCTTCTTCTAAAGTTTTATTTTCTAATTGAGCTCCTGCTAAAGTTATATGTCCTCCTCCGCCTAATTTTTCTAGTATTAATTGTACATTAATGTCTCCTATAGAACGTCCACTAATGCAAATTTTACCATCTTCCATTGTTCCTAAAACAAATGATGCTGTTATATTTCCTATAGTTAATAATTCATCAGCGGCTTTAGCACAAATTAGGCTTGTATCTTTTTCTTTAATATTATATGTAGATATGCCTATACTTTCTCTAATTAGTTCAGCATTTCTTACAATTTCAGAAATTTTGTTATAACTTTCTAAATCACTTTGGAACCATTTTTTTACCTTAATTATATCTACTCCACATCTACGTAAATATGCAGCAGCTTCAAATGTTCTTACACCTGTTTTAAATGTAAAATTTTTGGTATCTGTCATAATTCCAACATATAATGCTTCTGCTTCTATTTCTGTTAATTCAATATCTTTTTGTGTATATTGAATTATTTCTGTAACTAATTCTGATGCAGAAGATGCATATACTTCTTGGAATGTTAATATACTATTATCTATAAAATCTTCACTTCTTCTATGATGATCTATAACAACAATTTTATTTGTTTTTGTTAACAATTCTGGCTCTTCAACATAGGATCTTTTATGGGTATCTACAACAATTAATAATGTTTCACTATCAATTTGTGAAATAGCTGTTTCTTTATTAATAAATACATCTTTATATTGACTTTGTATACTTTCAAAAAAGTTTTTTATTGATGGAGTATTTATATTTGTAACTATTTTAGGAGATTTGCCCAAACCAACTGCCATTCTATAAAGTCCTAAAGCAGATCCCATTGCATCTGTATCTGGATTTGTATGTCCCATTATCATAATTTTATCATTTTCAGATATTAATTCTTCTAAAGCATGTGCAACAATCCTAGCTTTAACTTTAGTTCTTTTTTCTATTTCTTCTACTTTTCCTCCAAAAAAGATATATTTACCATCTTGTCTTATAACAGCTTGGTCTCCACCTCTGCCAAGAATAACATCCATTGCAGCAGAAGCAGATTTATATACATCTTTTTCTGTTTCTCCTTCATTTGATATTGCAATACTTAAAGTTAATTGTATTTTATCTTTACGCACAATTTCTTTTATTTCATCTAAAATTGCAAATTTATCTTCTTTTATTTTTTCTAAATTTTTTTGTTCAAAAATATAAACATATGTGTCTCTATCAGATTTAACTAATATTCCATTTGTTTGATTAACCCAATCATATATGATTCTTTCTACTTGTGCCATTAATTGTGTTTTTTGTTCTGCATCTACCCTTTGTGTTACTTCTTCATAATTATCTATCATTATAATTCCAACACATATTTTTTGGTCCTCATTTTCTTTTTCTAACTTATATTTTTCTGTTTCATCCATAAAATATAAAATTATCATATATTCTGCGTTTTTTCTTCTGTCATATTTTTTTGACTTTGCAAATTCTCCCTGAACTGTATATATCTTTTTTCCAATTTCTAATTGTCTTGTTACAGATTTTCTTTTTGGATTTTCACTTTTTTCTATCTCATCTTTTACATCAACTATTAAATCATCTAAATAATTATTTATATCAACTTCTGCAAATTCATTCACAAATTTTGCACTTTTCCAAACTATGTTTCCATTTGTTTCTAGTATAACAAGAGGAATTGGTGAATTAATTAAACTACTTTTAGCTGCTGAATCTACTGTTAATATTAAGTCTTGTAGTTGCTCTGAAATCTCACTTTTTCTTTTGTTATTTGCAAAATATGTATAACATAAAATAGCCACATATAATATTATAGATGGTATAATTAATTGTGGCTTTATTATAGATATTAATATAAATAATATTAATATAATAATTAAATATATTTTTGTTCTTGATACTAAATTATCAAACATTTTTCTATTATTATTTTCAGACATAATTTCTCCTTTTTATACTATCTTAGTATAACTCTAAACTCACTGTTTGTCAAGTTGTTTATATCTTCAAATTTCAACATTTTTGATAAATTTTTATATATTAATAATGAATAAATTTCGAATATGATTGGAGGAAATTTAGAATTTCTTAAATTAATTTTATGGAAAATGTTCGCGTCGAGTGCTAGCGAGGACTAAGTGAAAGGGTGCCATAAAATTATTTTAGAAATTCTTATATTTCCGTATTGAGTCGAGAAATTTATTCATTATTAATATATAAAAATTTATCAATACTTTGCAATTAAATGTGCATAATTGCTGTTGCAATTTGGAAATATACTAAAATTGAGAATATGTCAACAAGTGTTGTTATTAATGGTGTTGCCATAATTGCTGGATCTAATTTCAATTTTTTTGCAAGCATAGGTAATAAACATCCTAATGCTTTTGATAAAGCTACAGTTGCTATTAATGTAAGTCCAATAACAATTGCTAATTGTAAATCATCATATTGAATCATTATTCTAATTCCATTTACAATTGCAAGTGTAATTCCAACAATTATAGAGACTCTAAATTCTTTCCATAATGCTTTAAAAATATCTTTAAGTTCAATTTCATCTGTTGCAAGTCCACGAATAATTAATGTTGAACTTTGTGAACCACAATTTCCCCCAGTTCCCATTATCATTGGAATAAATGCAACTAATAAAGGAACTGCCGCAAATGCTTGCTCATAATTTGTTATAATTCCTCCTGTTATAGCTGATGATAACATTAACACTAAAAGCCAAACTATTCTGTTTTTTGCATGGTGAAATACTGAAGTTTCAAAATATCCTTTTTCACTTGGACTCATAGCTGCCATTTTTTCAAAGTCTTCTGATGTTTCATCTTGTAATACATTAATAGCATCATCAACTGTAATAATTCCAACTAGTCTGTTTTCTGTATCTACAACAGGTATTGCATACATATCATATTTATCAAATAATTTTGCAACATCTTCTTGGTCTTCTAATGTATTTACAGAAATTACATTTGTAGTCATTAATTCTTTTATAACTTGTTCTTTTTTTGATATTAATATTTCTTTTATATCTATAATTCCAAGTAAAACTCTGTTTTTGTTTAAAACATAACAATTGTATATTGTTTCTGAATCAATTCCAATATCTCTAATACGTTGTAATGCTTGTTCTACTGTCATTGTTTCTTTTAAATCTATAAATTCTGTTGTCATTATGCTTCCAGCACTATCTTCTGGATATTGTAATAATTCATTTATTATTTTTCTATCTTTCGCATTTACAACTTTTAAAATCTTTTTTACTACATTTGATGGCATTTCTTCTATTAAATCTACTGTGTCATCCATAAATAGCTCATTTATTATGCCTTTTAGTTCTGTATCTGTTAAATCTTGAATTAATTTTTCTTTCATATATGGTTCCATATACGAAAATGCCTCTCCAGCCTGTTCTTTTGGTAAAATTCTAAATAATTTTACTACATTTTCTTTATCTAAGTCTTCTAAAATGGTCGGTATATCTGCACTGTTAACCATTTTTAATTTTTCTTTTAATACATTATATTTCTTTTCTTCTAACAATTTTTCTACTTCTTCTATTTCCAATTGATATACCTCCCCTCAAATTTTTACACAATTTTGATTTTGAAATGTAAAAACTCTAATATTTAAAAATCAAATATTTTATTATTTGTTTTATATATTTTTATTGCCATTTTGAGTTATATAACTTAAAATGGCATATTTTACTAATATAAAAATTTACTTTAATAAATATTTATTCAACAACTTTTTTCCATAGACCATGTTTATTACAATATGCATAAATTTCTGTACCTGGATGATAACAGAATTTTGCAACAGCTTCTTCTCCTGGTTTAAAATATATTGTTTTTTCTTTATTTTCATTTTTAAATGTTATCCACTCTATATAATGTTCTTCTTCCATTACATGATTTACTTTTACAATAATTTTATTATCTTTAACTTCATATGTTGGAACATGTTTTTCTACTGCTGCGTCAACTGAATTTGGCACTAATGTTTTCATTTCTTCTCCACAGCATTGAATTCCACCTTCACAATTACAATCTTTTAAAACTTTTACAATTGCACCACAATGTGCACATTTTTTAATTATTAATTCTTCCATAATTTTCAACATCCTTTCTATTTTTTATATCAATATATTATTTGTTTTTATATTAATTCTAATTAATATTTTCTATACTTTTTACAAAAAATATAATGATATTTCTATCAACATATTTTAGCACAAAGCTTTTAAAAAAGCAATTATTAATATATCAAAATTTCTCACTGAACTGGAACATAATAAAAACATTTTGTTATTTACCTTTCTTCATCTTGTGATTTAATAAATTTACTATCTTGTTGAGAGCTATTATCTTCTTTATTATAATCTACATTATATTTTAAACTTTCTCTAAATTGATTCTGTGCATTTTTAATATATTGTAATTTTGGTTCTTGTACTAAAGGTGTAATTTGTGCTATTTTTAAATCTGATTTTCTTGAAAATAATTGCTTTAGCCTTGATGTTATTTTTGAAAATCTTGTTGGTTTATTTTGCTTTACTGGTATTAAACTATTTTTTTCTTCTTGAAATTCCATTTTATAAGGTTTATCTTTACTTAATTTAGTAGGCAAAATTTCTCCCTTATCTATTACTAATAATGATAATTCTGTATCTGTTTGTATATAAATTTCTCTATCTAAAATTGTTATCTGAGCATTAGGGCAACTTAGCTTTACTTGTGATACTAGTTGATTAAACTCTTTAATTATATTTTGTGAATCTTCATCAGTTTCTAAAGTAAACTCAAATTCATCTTCAAATTTGTCAGAAATTTTATCACTTGCTGTATGTTTGTTTTCAAAATAGTCTCCTTTTCTTGATACAGGTACTCCATCTTTTAAAATTATTGGAATTGTCTTGCCATTATAAGTTGCAGTTGTTATAGAAAATTGTGAAATATCATTATCTTCTAAATTATTTGTCCTTACTAAATAATCCAGTAAAATTTCTGTTTGTTTTGTATTCTTTCCTCCAAATCCTAATGCAACTTGTTTAATATATTTATTTAAAAACGAACTTTCTATCCCTGTCATATTATCATTTCTATAATTTAATGCTTCTATCTTACTTCTAAATTTTTCTAGAGAAAATGTTCCTTTTGCTAACTCCTCTTGAGTAATTTTTGAAACTTCTTCCATATATTTTTTTTCAAAATCAGGAAATTGTTTTAAAAAAGTTATTATAGATGATTGTTCTTTTTGTTCACTTTCTTGAGAAGAATCAATTCTAGTCATTATTAGTGATTTCAAATCTTTAAATTTTTTAAAATCTCCATCAGAAATATTTCCTTCAATAGACATTCTTTCAAAGTCCTTTTGAAGATATTTTTCATAAATTGTATTTTCTAAATCTGTTGTTAAAGCACTACGGCTTTCTTCTGAAGAATTTAAAATTTCATCTATTTTCTGCTTCCTTTCAGCTAACGTAGGAATATCATCCATATTTTGTTTATCATAAACTGGACAATCTGCTTTTAATTTTTTTATTTTTCCTTCAATCTCTTGTTCAGACAAATTTGCATATAAGCATTCTTCTAGTACAAAATTAATTTCATAAAGTTGCCAAATCTGTTCGCCAAATAAAAATAATGAATCTCCTTTTGCAAGAAATGTAACTAACTCTTTTGGTTTCATTTGTAATATGTTTCCAATATTTTTCTTAATGTTACCTTTTCCAAGTTTCATTACATTTTCTTCACCTATTGCAATTTCTAGCTCTTTAATTAATGTTGTTAATTCATTATAGCTTGTATGATCTAATCCGGAAACTTTTGTACTAATCCAATTTGTTAATCCTTCATTTAAACCTATTCCTAATCTCTTTCCTTTTGAAATTTCTTCTAATAAACCAGTACTCATATTTCCAATTCCATATTTTAGTCTTTCAGGCAATGTTCTTTTTAATGTTGCATGAACAGATTCATGTATGATTACAAATAAAAGATTATTATTAGATTCTATATCTTCTACTGTTAAAACTGAATCATCATCTCTATTTTTGGTGCAAATTGTTATTGATTTATTAATATTATGATAAAATCCAAGTCTCCCTATTTCATATAAATTAGTATAAACTTTTTTTAGATTTTGTGCTAATCTTCTTTTAGCAAAATTTTTACCGTATACTTTTTCAAAAAGCTTATTTGAATCAATCATTGATGAAATCGTATTTTTTATATATTGTTCAACCTCTTTATTTTCTACTTTTTCCATAAATTCTCATATCCTTTGTATTTATCTAATATATAATATCACTAGGTTTTAATTCATACAATTCTCTAAGTTTATTTAATAATTTTCCATCTTTAACAGGTATTAATTCATTATTCTCAATTTTATAATATAAATATTCAAAACTATCTTGAGTTGTTTTTATTACTTGAATATATTTCTCATCATCTAATGTTATTTTGGTAATGTAACTTCCTTTATTTTCTTTTTCTAATTTTTCTTTTATTTTTAATATATCCATTACAAATTTCCATCTCTCTTTCGTAAAAAAACATATATAAAGTTTTAAAAGTATTATTTAAACCTATTATACTTTTTAATTAATCTTATCATATAGATTTTTATCTTTCAATAATTTTTATAAAATGTTATTTAAAAAAAGCCCTAATAGCGTTACAGTTCAGTGAGAAATTTTAATATATTAATAATAAATAAATTTTGAATACGATTGGAGGAATTTTAGAATTTCTTAAATCATTTTATGGAAAATGTTCGCGTCGAGCGTTAGCGAGGACTAAGTGAAAGGGTGCCATAAAATTATTTTAGAAATTCTTATATTTCCGTATTGAGTCGAAAAATTTATGCAATTATTAATATATTAAAATTTCTCACTGAACTGTAGCCTAACAGCTATTTTTTTGAATTTTCCCTCCACCAACAACAATATCATCTATATAAAACACGGCAGACTGCCCTGGAGTAATTGATTTTTGTGGTTCTTTAAATTCTACTTTTATTAAATTATCTTTTTGATTTATTATTGCTTTAGCTTCTTTTGAAGAATATCTTGTTTTTACATTAACTTCTAAATTTTCTGGTATTTTATCAAAAAGCAATAAATTTATATTTTCAACAATTAATTCTTTTTGATATAATTCACTTTGAGTTCCTACTATAACTTCATTTTTTGGTGGATTAAATCCTAGTACAAACAAAGGCTCTGAATATGAAATACCTAATCCTTTTCTTTGTCCTATTGTGTAATTATATAATCCTAAATGTTTTCCTAGTATTTCCCCTTTTAAAGTAACAATGTTTCCTTGTTTTTGTTTTAAGTTTGAATTTTCTTCTAAAAACTTTTTGTAATTTCCATCTGGTATAAAACAAATATCTTCACTATCTTTTTTTTCTGCAACATCTAAATTATTTTGTCTTGCAATATCTCTAATTTGTTCTTTATTTTCAAAATCTGATAATGGAAATAAAATATGTTCTAACAATTCTTGAGGAATATTCCATAATACATAAGTTTGGTCTTTTTTTAAAACTTTAGATTTTTTTAATACCCATTTTTTGTATTTTTCAGAATATTCTGTTTTTGCATAATGTCCTGTAGCTATGTAATTACATCCTAATTCCTTAGCTTTTTCCCACATATATCCAAATTTCATATATTTATTACATTCTATACATGGGTTAGGCGTTTTACAGTCTGCATAACATTTTATAAAATCTTGTATTACATATTTATTGAAGTCTTCTTTGCAATCACAATAATAATGTGGAATATCTAATTTTTCACAAACTTTTTGTGCATCTAGATATGTACTTGTTTCTTGAAATTCACTTTTAGAAAAAAAGTCTAAAGTTATTCCAATTGGCTCATATCCTTTTTGCTTTAATAATAAAGCTGTTACACTACTATCTACTCCACCACTCATTCCAACTAATACTTTCTTTTTATCCATTTTTCTCTCTTTCTTATATTATTATTTTTTTGATTATATTTATTTTTTGTAATTATTATTATATACTACATCATTTAAATTTCTATTTTTGTTTATTATTATTTTGTTCTTTTAACATATCTTCTATAGTGTGCCATGCAAGTAATGCACATTTTACTCTTGCTGGCATATTTGATATGTTTCTAAATGCTATAGCATCTTCTAATTTTTTTAGCTCTTCTTCATCTGTTATTTCTCTTTTTATCATTTCTATAAATGTTTTTATAATTTCTCTTGCTTCTTCAATTGTTTTTCCTTTTAATGTATCTATCATAATAGATGTCGAAGCTTGTGAAATAGCACATCCATGTCCTGTAAAACCTATATCTTGTATTTTATTTCCATCTAATTTTAGTTCAATTTCTATTTCGTCTCCACAATTTGGATTTTTTCCCATTTTGCACAAGTCGCATTTGTCTAATTTTTTCTTGTTATATGAATTCATACTATGTTCCATAATTAATTCATTATAAACATCATTTAAATTTTCCATTTTTTCACCTTTCTATTGACATTCAACTTTTTATATGATAATATATATAATATAAAAGATAAGAGCTCTCGCCCTTATCCATTTGATTGGTGAGATTTATCTTTTGCCGGATAAATCTCAATTTTTCTTTTTAAGGAAACGTATTTAAGATAGTCCAACCAACTATAGATAACTATATCAGTTTTTAATTCAAATGTCAATATATTTTCAAACATTTTTTCGCTATTTATTTATATATTTCTTAAACATCCTATAAGTTTTATTCAAAGCTTTAACAAGATTGTCCACATCTTCCTTTGTATTGTAAAAACAAAAACTTGCCCTACAAGTTGAATCAATTCCCAAAGACCTTAATAATGGCTGAGCACAATGATTTCCAGCACGAATGCAAACTTTTTCTGAGTCTAAAATACTTGCAACATCATGTGGATGAACACCCTTTATATTAAAAGATATTACACTACAATGATTTTGTACATTTGGAGTTAAATATAAAGTTAAATAATCTAATTTAGATAATTCTTGTCTAGCATATGATACAACTTCACTTTCTAAGTCATGTATTTTATTATATCCAATGTTTTCAATATAATCAATTGCTGCACCTAAGCCAATAACTCCTTCAACATTTTGAGTTCCAGCTTCAAACTTATTTGGAAGTGGTGCAAATGTTGTTTCTTGCTCATAAACGTATTCTATCATATCTCCTCCCATAAGAAAAGGAGTCATTTTATCCAAAATTTCTTTTTTACCATATAATACACCTATCCCTAAAGGTGCTAGCATTTTATGACCAGAAAAAACTAAAAAGTCTGCATCTAAATCTTGCACATCAATTTTCATATGAGGAATACTTTGTGAAGCATCAACTATAACAATTGCACCTTTTTCATGTGCATATTGTATAATTTTTTTAACAGGATTAATTGTTCCTAAAACATTTGAAACATGTGTAATACCTACT
Source organism: uncultured Clostridia bacterium (assembly GCA_944386685.1). Classification (GTDB taxonomy): domain Bacteria; phylum Bacillota; class Clostridia; order TANB77; family CAG-508; genus CAG-269. The sequence goes on from CALXCA010000025.1 coordinate 14,792, forward strand.
ATTTTTGTTTTATCTGTAATTTTATTTTTTATTTCTTCATCAGAAAGTTCAAAATCTTCATTAATATACATATATTTTAATTTACTTCCTGTAGCTTTTGTTATTTTCTGCCAAGGAACTAAATTAGAATGATGTTCCATTATTGAAATAACAACTTCATCATCTTTTTTTAAATTATCCATTCCATATGAATAAGCAATTAAATTTAAACTCTCTGTTGCATTTTTTGAAAATATGATTTCTTCTGAGTGTTTTGCATTAATAAATTTTGCAATTTTTGCTCTTGTACTTTCATATTCTTCTGTTGCTTCAATACTTAATTCATATGCTCCTCTATGTGGATTTGCATTACTTTTTTCATAAAATTCTTCAATTGCTTTTATTACTTGAATTGGTTTTTGTGCTGTTGCACCATTATCTAAATAAGTAATTTCTCGATTTTCTAATAATGGAAAATCTTTTTTTATATCTTCAACATTCATAACTAATCTTATTCCTCCATAAGGCATAAATTTGATTTGGAAATAATTATTTTTAAGCACTTACCTCTATAAGGCATAAATTCTTATAAAAATAGTCTATCTTAAAATTATTTACCATTTTTTATATTTTTAGTTTAATCTTTCATCAATTTCTTTTAAAATTTCTTCTTTTAATTCACTATCTTGTACAGTTTCAATAATTTTATTAAACTTAGATTTTACAATTAATTTAACCGCTTCTTTATAACTAATTCCTCTCGCCATAATATAAAATAATTGTTTTTCATCAACTTTTCCAGAAGAAGTAGAATGATTTCCCTCAACATCTTCTTCTGTACACAATAACATTGGCAATGCAATTGATTTTGCTCTATTAGATAATAGCATACAACTTTCGTTTTCATTCCCTTTAGATTTTTTACAACCTCTTTTAAAATCAATTGTACCTTTAAAGTTTTTCTTTGCCTCGTCATTTAAATCACCTTGAACATCTATATCAATATTTGATTTTTCTCCTCTTAATTCAGCAATATAATTTAAATCTTTTATTTGTTTATCTTTTCCCAAATAAATTGTTTTTAATACATTATTTGCATTATTTCCAATTATATTTGAATAATAATTAGACACACTTGTTTTTCCACCAATATCAATAATTGTATATTTTACATTTGAATTTTGATATAATGTATTTTCAATTGCTTCAAAATTATTTGTTTCTTCATTTAATAAATTTACAATAGTTACATTTAACTGAACATTTTCTTTTGCAATAGTTCTGATAATTCCAGTATGAAAACATTGTTTAGATGTTTTAGATTTATATATTATTATAATATTTGCATCATTTTCAGCTAATATTTCTATTTGATTTATAAGATTTAAATTGTTTTCATCAAAATTATATATTATTTTAATATCTTCTTTTTGTTTTGTTGTTTGTATTCTTATTTTGTTATTTGCATTTTTAAAAACTAATTCTTCAAGAATTTTGCCTATTCCGTAAGTTAATTCCTTATTTGAAACTTCATTATCTATATTACTTTTAGAATTTGTAATTTCTACACTTTCAAAGTTTTTTATTTTATTTGGAATTTCAACAGGAAGTTCTATGTTATTTATAGCAAAATTTCTTGCTGTTCTTACAGGTGTATTATTTAATTTCAATTTTTCCATATTATCCAATAGCCCCCTCTAATTCCAAATTAATTAAATTATTCATTTCTACAGCATATTCTACTGGAAGTTCTTTAGAAATTGGATAAGCAAATCCTCTAACTATCATTGCTTTTGCATCTTCTTCTGATAATCCTCTAGACATTAAATAAAATATTGTTTTATCACTTATTTTTCCTATTTTAGCTTCATGAGAAAATTCAACTTCATCTGTTTTTATATCATTTACAGGTATTGTATCTGACCTAGATTTATCATCTAACATTAATGACTCACAACTTACACTACATCTAGAATTTTTAGCATTTTCATTTATTCTAACTAGTGATCTATATGTGCATGCTCCACCATCTTTTGATATTGATTTAGAATTTATTACTGAAGATGTATTTGGTGCATTATGAATTACCTTAAATCCTGTATCTAAGTTTTGTCCTCCTCCAGCAAATGTTATTCCTGTATATTCTGTTTTTGCTCCTTGTCCATTTAATATACTCATTGGATATAACATTGAAACTTTTGAACCAAATGAACCTGTTACCCAATCCATTTGTGCATTTTTCCCTACAATTGCTTTTTTTGTATTTAAATTCATCATATTTTTAGACCAATTTTCAATTGTTGAATATCTTAAATATGCATTATCTTTAACATATAATTCTACACAACCAGCATGTAAATTAACTTTATTATATTTTGGTGCTGAACATCCTTCTATAAAGTGTAAACTTGCTCCTTCATCAACTATTATTAATGTATGTTCAAATTGTCCTGATTCTGGAGAATTTAGTCTAAAATATGATTGTAATGGAAAATCAAGTTTTACTCCTTTTGGTACATATACAAAAGATCCACCAGACCATACGGCTGCATGTAATGCAACAAATTTATGGTCACTGATTGGAACACATTTCATAAAATGTTTTTTTACAATCTCAGGATAATCTCTTACTGCTGATTCCATATCAGTATAAATTACACCTTGTTTTATTAAATCCTCTTTCATACTATGATATACAACTTCAGAATCATATTGTGCTCCAACTCCTGCAAGTGATTTCTTTTCTGCTTCTGGTATTCCTAGTTTATCAAATGTATTTTTTATATCTTCTGGAACATCTTCCCATGAACTGTTTAATTTTGATTTTGGCTTAACATATGTTGCAATATCATCCATATTTAATTCAGATAAATCTGGTCCCCATGTTGGAAGTGCTAATTCTTCATACATTTTTAGTGCTTTTAATCTTATTTCTAACATCCAGTCTGGTTCATTTTTTAATCTTGAAATTTCTTCTACAATTTCTCTGTTTAGTCCTTGTATTTTAATTTCATAATCATCTTTGTTTTTTATATCATATATATTTCTATTTATATCTTCTACTTGAGTTTTCATTTTTTCCCTTTCATTATAAATTTTTAAATTGTGTATATCCATTTTCGTCTATTTCTTTTGCTAGTTCTGCTGTACCTGTTTTTACAATTTTGCCATTTATTAATACATGTACAAAGTCAACATCTAAATGATTTAAAATTCTTGTATTATGAGTTATAATTAAAACTGCATTTTCACTTGATTTATACATTTCTATTCCTTTAGATACTATTTTTATTGCGTCTACATCTAGTCCTGAATCAGTTTCATCTAAAATTGCAAGTTTTGGATTTAATATTAGCATTTGTAAAATTTCATTTTTCTTTTTTTCTCCACCTGAAAATCCAACATTTAAGTTTCTTTCAATTAATTTTGGATTCATGTTTAATTCTTCTGAATATTTCTTTACGGAATCTTTAAATTCAAAAATTTTTACAGGTTTATTTGTAATATTATTTTTTGCTGTTCTTAAGAAATTAATTGTTGATATTCCTGGAATTTCTTCTGGCATTTGAAATGACATAAATATTCCTTTTTTTGCAATTTTATCTGTACTTAAATCATTTATGTTTTCTCCTTCAAAGTCTATTTCTCCACTTATTTTTTTGTATTGAGGATTATTTAATATTACATTTGCAAGTGTTGATTTTCCTGCTCCATTTGGTCCCATTATTACATGTACTTCTCCCTTTTTTATTTCTAAATTTAATCCTTTTAATATTTCTTTTTCTCCTGCATTTACATATAAATCTTTAATTTCTAATAAATTTTCTGCCATTTTTATTTTCCTTTCTTCATACTTTTTATTGGTGTTTGTTAGCACTTTTTCATCGTAAAAATTTTATTTAATAAATTGTTTATCATAATACTAATTTTTAATATTTAACATATTTTATAATTGTGCTTTTGTAGGCGTTCTTTTGATACAGCTTCTACATTGTTCATTATTTATATCATAATTGCAATTTAGGCTTTTTAATCCTAATACATTATGAACATATTTTGCTAATTGATTTATTGTATTATCACTTATTATTGACTTTATTTTTTCTGCTTCTTCTTTAGCTTCTTTTTCGTCTAAATTTAATACATCTTTCATAAACAAATAAGTAATATCATAAGCTTCTAATATTTTTTTTGCTAAATCTTCTCCTTGCCCAGTTAATTCTATTGTTCCATAAGTCTCGTAATTTATTAATTTTTCTTCTTTTAAAATATTTATTGCTTTATTAACACTAGGTTTGCTACATTTCATTTTTTGAGCTATATCTGTAACTCTGATATTTCCTTTTTGCTTTTTTAAAATGTACATATTTTTTATATATTCTTCTGATGATTTTGAAATCATTTTTTCTCTCCTTTTGCTAGTATTTCATATATTAGCATTATTTGTTAACCACGGTTAACATTATATTACTTATTATATCATTTGTCAAGTAAAATGTTTATATATAACAAAAAATCGCTTTAGCTTTAAATTGACTAAAACGATTTTTTTATTTAAGATTGCATTTTTAATCTATTTCTATAATCAATCCAATCATTTATCATAATTCTTAAAACTGCTATAAAAGGTACGCCTAAGAACATTCCTAGTACTCCAAAATAAGCTCCACCTAAAGTTACTGCAAATATTACAAGTAATGGACTTATTTGTAAAGAACTTCCTATTATCTTAGGGTTAATGATATTTGAGTCAATTTGTTGTAAGATAATAACAACAACTGCCATAATTATTGCTTGTGACAATCCACCTGTAATTACAGTAATCAAAACACTTATAGCAACTGCAACAATTGCTCCAAAATATGGAATCATATTAAATAAACCTATCATAAATCCTAGTAATACAGAGTATTTTACTCCTATTATTGACATTGCAATTGTTACTAATATTCCAACTACAACTGCATCAATTAATTGTCCACTAATAAATCTAAAAAAGATTTCATTTGTATTATAAAAATATTTGTTAATTGTATTACAAACTTTTTCATTAAATATTGCCATTGTTAATTTTCTTAAAAAATTAATAATTTGTGTTCTTTGTAATAGAACATATACAGATACAACTATTGTTACAAATATATCAAATATTCCACTTGCAACACCTACTGCACCTTTTATATATTCAGTAATCTTATCATAACTAAAATATTTGGTTAAATCTATTTGTTGTAGGCTTTTTCCTAAATTTTTAATTGTTTCTACTACTTTCTCATTTTTTAATATAGAATCTTCTGGTAGAGAATTTATTTTCTCCATTGTTGAATTCCAATAATTTTGAAAATTATTTACTAATTCTATTATACTTTGTGTTACAGCTGGTAATATAACATTTACTAATAATACAATTAATAAAATTGCTATTGTAAATGTAATTAAAACACTTATTCCCCTAGCTCTTTTCTTTAAAAACTTTTTCTTCGATTTTGAAAATCTTTTTTCTATTCTTGACTCTGGAATGTATAACAAATATGCAATTAAAATCCCAGCCAAGAATGGTGACACAACTTCAATAAAATTACCTATTACATTGCCTATTGCCGTAAAATTATCTAGAAATTTATATACTAGAATAATTGCAACTGCGAACATAAACCAATACATCCATTTAGAAAAATTTCTTTTTATCTCATTCATAGATTTTTGCTCCTTTCATTTGTTTTACTTAATTTTGAAACTTTTTAATTCTTTATAATTATTATAAAATAAATAGAATTTTACATATGCATAATATACTATAATTCAATTTCTAATCCTATAGGACAATGGTCACTTCCAAGTATTTGTGTATATATTTTAGCTTCTTTTATATTTTTTTCTATATCTTTTGATGTAATAAAATAATCTATTCTCCACCCAATATTTTTTTCTCTTGCATGTCCCATATATGACCACCAGCTATATTCTATTTTTTCTGGATATAAATATCTATAACTATCAACAAATCCTGCATTTAAAAGTTCTGTCATTTTTCCTCTTTCTTCATCTGTAAAACCTGCATTTCCTCTATTTGTTTTTGGATTTTTTAAGTCTATTTCTTCATGTGCTACATTTAAATCTCCACACATAATAACAGGTTTTGTTTTATTTAGTTTTAATAAATATTTTCTTATTTCATCTTCCCAAATCATTCTATAATCTAGTCTCTCTAGTTCTCTTTTGGCATTTGGTGTATAGTTTGTTACTAAATAAAATTTTTCAAATTCTAAGGTTATAATTCTTCCTTCTTTATCATGTTCTTGTTTCCCTATGCCATATGTTACTTTTAATGGTTTATTTTTTGTAAATACAGCTGTTCCTGAATAACCCTTTTTTTCTGCACTATTCCAATAACTTGTATATCCATCTATTTCTAATTCCACTTGCCCTTCTTGGCATTTTGTTTCTTGCAAACAAAAAATGTCTGCGTTTTCACTATTAAAAAAGTCTAAAAATCCTTTGTTTAGACATGCTCTAATTCCATTTACATTCCATGATATTAATTTCATCTTTGTTATTCCTTCCTATATTTACATTGTTTTTCCGATTTACTAAACAAAAAAATAATTTGTTTAATATTATATGTCTAATTTTCTTTGTAACTACTTTTATCATTATACCCCTATTATACCACATTTTTCCTTTAAATGTAAAGATTTAAAGAAATATTAAGAAACTAGCTAACAATCATGTTAGCTAGTTTTAACTCAAATAATATACTTAATGCTTTATTATTAAATATTATTTAGCTTTTTATAAGCACTTTGCAATATTTCATATCTATAACCAATTATTTTTTTATAAAATTCTTTTCTAACAATTGTAATACTAGGAATTTTATCTATAAAATTATTAATTATGTCTATATTAATTTTTTTATACATGTTATTAATTGCATTATTACATTCTACATTTTTAGTGCTTTTTATATATGATATATAATTTATCTTCTTTACATTTTCTTTTATGCAAGAATAACAATTTATTGCTAAATTTTTCAATTCAACTTCACTTATATTCTCAATTTGTTTATCTTCTAACATAGGATTTAAGCATGACCCGCAATCATAAATTGGAGAAAATCTTGCTTGGTTACTTTTCGTGTTTACCAAAAGCCCCCAGTTTCCATTATGTCTGTCTGTATTTCCTATTAAGCTATCTATAATAAACATATTCCAAAGGTTTTCTTTTATCTCATCAACAATCACAAGATTTATTTGTGTCAATTTCTTTGTTTCATCTATAACTTCCATTATATCAGATAATTCAGTATCAATTTTTTTATCTAGATTGGCACTTAATGCCAAATTTTCGAACTCATATAAAACATGATTTTCATCAGTAAAATCTTCACAAGCACACACAATTTTTTCTCTTCCATTATATGTATAGGTTCCAAGTATTGTATTTTGAACTTTAAATCCAGCTATTTTAAATATGTTACTTCCTATATATTCTGAAAAAGCATTATTTATATTATGAAATATTTTTATTTTTTTCTCTTATTGGGTCTGGAAATTTAACTAGATATTTTTTATTGTTATAAATGAGAGTTTTCTTTTTTTCAGATCCTTTATAATTGTTTAACTCTTCTATTGCATTTGAAAAATCAATCATATCTCTCCTCCTTGCGTACTTGCTAATTTTTAATTCATTTATTTTTTATATTTTTATTAATTTTTACTAAAACTTATTAATCTTTATTTAATGGCTTCATTAAGCAATTTTATATTTTGCAATATTTCGTATTTATTATACCATATTTTTTAAAATATTCAATTGCTTGTGAGTATCTTTTTTTCAAATCTAATTATTCAAGAATTAAATTTTTTAACTATTTATTTGCCTAGCATTTCTCCACACTTTTCTAAACGAGAAGAGCATTTAAAATTACATCTTTTTCCATATAAAATATAATTCTATTGTATTTTTCTTCAATATTATATTTTAATTTTAGTTGTATTTAATTTTGCTATTTTATTTTTCAATATTAATTTATAATTTTTTATTTTAATTTATTATATATTTAATTATTTTTTGAATATTTATATATTATTTATTTAAATATTTTTATATTATTTTATTTATTATTTATTATTTATTTTTACTATTTATTTTTATTATTTATTTTTATTTTTTATTATATATTTTTTATTTAATTTTTATTATTTATTTTTATTATTTATTATTTTATTTTTTATTATTTATTATTTTATTTTTTATTATTTATTATTTTATTTTTTATTATTTATTTTTATTATTTATTTTTATTATTTATTATTTTATTATTTATATTTTTATTTTGTTTTTGTTATTTTATTGTTTATTGTTTATTTTTTATTATTTATTATTTTGTTTTTTATTATTTATTTAATTTTTATTATTTATTTATATTTATTATTTAATTTTTGTTATTTTATTTTTTTATTATTTATTATTTATTTTTTATATTTTTATTTTTTATATTTTTATTTCTTATATTTCACTTTACACATTTTTCTAATATTTTTATTTTTATTTTTTCACTTGTATTTATTTTTGCATTTATTCCTATTGGAATTACTGTTTTGTTTTCTATGTGTCCAAAATTTTCAGATTTTATTATTGGTCCTTTAAATTCATCTCCTATTGTGTCAATCAATATTTTTTCTAATGTTATTCCACTTTCATGTGTATAATTTCCAAGCCAAATTCCTTTTATTTTTTTAAATATTTCATTTTGTTTCATAAAATATAAATAATTACTTACTAAAGCTGGTCCTGTTTCTAATCCTAATTCCTCTAAAAATAATATCTTATCTGCAAAGTCTATATTATATTTTCCTGCTACCATTGCTCTTGTTAAGCTTAAATTTCCACCTATTAATTTTCCTTCTGCCATTCCGTCTTTTATTGTTTTATATCCTTCTAAAGTATTTCCAAATTCTAAGCTTGCATTTGCTAATCTATTTAATACTTCATTTAAGCTATATTCTGTTTCATCTGTTGCTATTGTTTTAAAGTTTGTACCACTAAATGTTACTAATCCTGTTTTTTCTGTAATTATATTTGTTATTGATGTTATATCACTATAACCACATATTATTTTTGGATTTTGTTTTATTAATTCAAAATCTAAATATTCAAATGTTGAATTACTATTTTCTCCACCTTTTGCACACCATATCATTTTAACTTCTTTATCTGCAAACATTTTATTTATATCTTCTGCTTTTTCTTTTGCTGTTGCACTATACTCATTTATGTTTGAAAATAAATTTTTTGAAAATTTTACTCTAAAACCTAGATTTTCTATTATATTTTTTGCTTTATTAATTTCTTCAGTATTTTCTCCTATTATTGGGTTTGATGGTGCTACGACTCCTATTGTATCACCTTTTTTTAATTTTTTTGGAATTATCATAATACATCCCCTTTCTCTTTTTAGATCATAATTTATTTTCAAAATAAATTTATTATACATTTTTTATTTCTTTTTTATTAAATACTTTTATTAAAATTCCCAAAATCAAAACTAAATAAATCGTATAAATTATTAATGAAAATGGAAAACTCAAACCATACACATCAGAAACTTGTCCAAATAAATATTGACTAAAGTCCCAGTTGTTTGTAATAAAATATTTTGTAACAGTTGCAATTGTTCTTTCTTTAGACCAATCTGCAATTACAGTATTTCCAAAATAAAATACAATCAAAGTTAAAATAAGTGTAATTGAAATATTATTAAAAATAGTACTCATTAGTGTTGCAAATATACTTATTATTGCATACATTGGTATTTTTGCTAAACCAACCAATAATATATATATTAATAAATTTACAGTTACAATTTGCCCTTTATTATGATTATAATCTATATAGTCTAATTTATAACTATCAAATCCAAATATTATTCCTCCAACTATATATTGAGTAATTATAATAAAAATCATAAATACTAATACAGCTATAATACATGCTAATACTTTAGAGACAATAATTGTTGCTCTTTTATGTGGTTTTGTTAATAATCCTTTTATTGTTCCTTTATTTGTTTCATCTACTACTGTTGTACACGATATGTATAATGTAATAATTACTAAAATAATATCAAAATGTCTAAATGTTCTTATTAAAGAAATTCTTGCATCAATTTTATTTTCAAGAATTACATTAAAGTTTTCCTGAGAAATATCTTGAGTTATATTATTATTTATTGCATATTTTAATATTTCTTTATTTTCAAGATATTTTTTAAAGTTAAAATTATTTGTACTTTTATCTTCAGAATCTTCCATCAAATAGCAATTTGTTCTATATTCATCTAAATAACTATTTAATATATTATTTGCAAATATTATATTATTTTTTAATCTTAATTCATATATTTCAATATTTATATTAACTTTTGATAATTCTGTTTTATCATCTTGTACATATTTTTTTACTTCTTCTAAATTTTGAATTTTTATTTCAACAAATCTTTTCCAATTATTTGAATCTAATGCTTCAATTAATTGCTTTAAATATCCTTTTGCTTTTTCATAAATTTCAGCAGATACTTCTGTATTGTCATTTAACTCATAATCATAAATTAAATATAAATTATTCTCTATATTATGATTATATTCTATTTTATTCCCTCCATATCCTCCTCTTTCTTCATTAATTGCATATTTTTGCCATGAATTTTCTTCATATTTATTATAGATTTTATAAAATTCAAGTGATACTTTTTGTCTTAAATATCTTTCTATATTATCTTTTGACGATTCTAGGCTTTGTTCAAGTCCTTTTAAATCTATATTTTTAGTTCCAATTTGCATAATACTTGCATTTTGATCTGGATTTTTGTAATTAAAAATTATAACAACAATAATAGAAATTAATAATAATACATATATACTTTTTCTTTTAAATATTTTTATTAGTTCATTTTGTACAAGTTTAAACAATTTTATTTTCACCCACTTTTTTTATAAATGCTTCTTCTGATGATAGTTTTTCTCCATTATCTGAAGTCTTAAATTCTTCTATTGTCTCATCTACAATCATTTTACCATTTTTTATTGCTATAATTCTATTACATAGATTGTCGATTTCTGTTAAATTATGGCTTGAAATTATAATTGCTATCCCTTGATGTGATAAATCTTTTATTAGGTTTCTTATTTCTATTATTCCTTCTACATCTAGCCCATTTGTAGGCTCATCTAGTATTAGTAGTTCTGGATTATTTATTATTGCTTCTGCAATTCCTAGTCTTTGTCTCATTCCTAATGAATATGTTGAAACTTTATCTTTTATTCTATTTTCTAATCCTACTATTTTTGTTACTTCATCTATTCTACTTTTTGTTATCCCTTTATAATTATTAGCTGTTATTTTTAAATTATCATATCCTGATAAATACATATATGAATCTGGATTTTCTACTATTGCTCCAACTTTTTCAATGGCTTTAACAAAATCTTTTTTTATATCATATCCATTTATAGTTACTTTTCCTTCTGTTAAATTTATTAAACCTAAAATAGATTTTATAATTGTTGTCTTTCCTGCTCCATTTGGTCCTATTAATCCAACAACTTCTCCTTTATCTACCGAAAATGAAATATTATCTATAATTACTTTTCTTTTTACTTGTTTTTTCAAATTTTCACATACTAAAACTTTCATTATTTACATCTCCTATTCATTTTTTATATCTTTTTTCTGAAATAATATTAATGATAAAATATCAATTATAATTGCGAAAACAATTAATATTATTGGTGAATATGCAATATTATAATAATTAAATATAATATATATTCCTAAAGAAATTAGAATATTTAATGCTATATTACTTGTAAATGCACTAATTAGTATACTTATAGAAATTAATAAAATATATAATGATATTTTATTAATAATTAAATTTAACATGTAATAAGTTAAGTTCATAACATCTATATTTTGAGATGATTTATTGTATATTATTGCATCTAAATTATAACTATCAAATCCAAATATTAAACCACCAACTATATATTGCAATAAAACCATACATACTATAATTATAATTACAAGAAATATATTTGTTATTATTTTTGAACACATAATCTTTGTTCTTTTATGAGGCTTTACAAATAAGTTTTTTATTGTTCTTTTGCTATATTCTTCAGAAATAATTGTACTAGATATTGCTATAACTATAAAAACAAAAATGATTTCAAAATTGTCAAAAATTTTCATTAATATTATTCTTGCATCTTTTGGCACTGGTGCATTTGTATTTTCTGTATTTAATAATATATTATATTGAATATTATTTTCAAAAGCATATTTTTCAAGAGCAATTCTTTCAATAATTTCTTCATATTTTTCATCATCTATATTTTTTTGATACTCCAAATATAGTTTATCTCTTTCATATCCTTTTTCATATTGTTTTACAATATCATCAACTTTTGGATTTGTTATTTTTTGAACTATACTATAACCTACTATCATTAAAATTCCTATTAATAGTAATATGTATATATTTTTTCTTCTAAATATTTTTATTAATTCATTTTCTATTAATTCATTCACTTTTTTCAACCTTTCTCCTTTATTTTCTAAATAAATATTACCATATTAGTTTAATATTTTCAATAAAAAGAAAAAATTTCTAAAAGTAAATTTTGAGGAACAAAAAACTACCTGTTGAGTTCAGTTTCAACAGATAGTTTTTTATTAACTATTATTTTAATTGTTTCATAACTTCTTCTGCGAAGTTTTCTTCTTTTTTCTCTATTCCTTCGCCTGTTTCAAATCTTGCAAATTCAACAACTTTTGCATCTTTTAAAATATTAGAAACTTTTTGGCTTGGGTCTTTAACAAATTCTTGGTCAACTAAACAAATTTCTTCATAGAATTTATTAATTCTTCCCATAACTATTTTTTCTGCTATAGCTTCTGGTTTTCCTTCATTCATTGTTTGTGCTTTTAAAATTTCTTTTTCTTTTTCTAATCTTTCTGCTGGAACTTGTTCTCTACTTACATATTCTGGTCTTGCAGCAGCTATTTGCATACAAACATCTTTTGCTAGTTCTTTACTTCCTGAAGTCATATCTACTAAAACAGCTATTTTTCCATCTCCATGAATATATTTTTCTATTAAACCATCTGTTGTCTCAAATCTAGCAAATCTTCTTATTGATATATTTTCACCAATTGTAGCTATTTTTCCAACTAATGCTTCGTTAACTGTTTTTCCATCTTCAAATATAGCTGGTTCATTTAATAAATCTTCAACTGTTTTTGGATTATTTTTTACTACTTGTTTTGCAACATCCATAACAAATTTTCTGAATTCTTCATTTTTTGCAACAAAGTCTGTTTCAGAATTTACTTCTACTATAGCTCCAACTTTTTCATCATCAGAAATATATGCTTCTACCATTCCTTCTGCAGCAACTCTTCCAGATTTTTTAGCAGCTTTTGCTATTCCTCTTTCACGTAAAAGTTCTGATGCTTTTTCTAAATCTCCATCTGTTTCTGTTAATACTTTTTTGCAGTCCATCATTCCTGCACCTGTTTTTTCTCTAAGTTCTTTTACTAATGCAGCTGTAACCATTTAAAATTCCTCCTTTTATATTTTTTATTAATCTATTAATAAGATTAATTTTCAAATTTAATATCTATTTTTTAGTTTTTAGAAGTTTAATTTGTTCTCGCCTTGTATAAAATTATAAAAATAGAGTAGAGCAGTTAGAGCCCTACTCTTTTATAATAAATTTATTTTTATAAACTTATTCTTCTACTTTTTCTTCAGCATTTGCAACAACTTGTTCCATTGAATTTTCTTCTTCTACTGGTTGTTGTTCTTCACTTTCTGCTGTTTCAAAGCTTTCTCCTTGTTTTCCTTCTATGATTGCATTTGCCATAACATCTGCAATTAAGCTTACAGATCTTATTGCATCATCATTTCCTGGAATTGGGTAATCTAATTCTTGTGGATTGCAGTTTGTGTCTACAATTCCTACAACTGGAATGTTTAATTTTTTAGCTTCTAATATAGCTATTCTTTCTTTTTTAGGATCTACTAAGAATATTACTCCTGGTAATTTATCCATTTCTTTAATTCCACCAAGATTTTTTTCTAGTTTGTCCATTTCTTTCTTTAATAATATTACTTCTTTTTTTGGTAATACATCAAATGTACCGTCTTGTTCCATTGTTTCTAAGTCTTTTAATCTTTGAATTCTTTTTTGGATTGTATCAAAGTTTGTTAGCATTCCTCCTAACCATCTTTGATTTACATAGAACATTCCACTTTTTTCTGCTGCATCTTTCATGCATTCTTGAGCTTGCTTTTTTGTTCCAACAAATAGAACTGTTTTTCCTTCTTCTACTTGTTCTTTGATGAATTCATATGCTTCATCAATTTTTTTTGAAGCTTTTTGTAAGTCGATTATATGGATTCCATTTCTAGCTTGAAATATATATTCAGCCATTCTTGGATCCCATCTTCTTGTTTGATGTCCGAAATGAACACCTGCTTCTAGTAATTGTTTCATTGCAACTACTGACATTTTTAATTCCTCCCTTTTTTGTTTTTTCTTCCATAAAGTATCATCATTTATTTGGACCTTATTTTTTAGGCACTCCCCCATAAACTACTCTTTATGTGTTTTTTACGTACAATATTATATCACTTTTTTTAGATAAGTCAATACTTTCAAGGATAAAATTATTTTTTTATGCCTATAAAGTAAATTTTTCTTATGTTTGCAATTTTACCCAAAATATGTTATAATTAGAAGTGTTAGCATTTATTGTAACCAAAAATTAATCAATAAATTAGACATTTGAAAGGATGTTAATTAATGGGATTATTAGTAGTAATATATATATTAATATTTATAATTTTTGCATTATGTGTTTTTGCAGTAATGCAAATAAAGCTTGCAGGAATAGATGTAAAAGATTTCTGGAGTTTTATTGAAGCAAACCAAATTTTAGATAAGTTATATGAATTTTCACAAAAATATAAGACTTTAACACCTCAACAACAAGTTGTATATTTAATGGAAGCAGAAAAAGTTTTTAAAGCTTTTGATAAAATTCCTGATATTGTGTGGGAAGATGAATTTAAAAAATATGATGAAGTTTTAAAAAAATATAAGGAGATAAAATTAGAAAAATGGATATCAAATTAATATCCATTTTTTATTTTAACTAGATATATTATTTAATTTAGTTTAAATACAAATTCTTTATTTCTTTCAATTTTTCCATTCAGAATTTCTTCAGCTATTTTATCTTCAACTAATTCTTGTATAGTTCTTCTTAATGGTCTTGCACCATAATTTTTATCTATCTTAGTTTTTGATATATCTTCAGCAACAGAAGAATCTATTTTTACCAAATAATTTTTTTCTTTTAACCTATTTTCTACTTGTTTTAACATTATTTGTACAATTTGTATTATCTCATTTTCTTCTAGCTTATGAAATACAATTATTTCATCTATTCTATTTATAAATTCTGGTCTAAATTCTCTTTTTAATTCTTTCATAATCTCTTCTTTTGTAGACTCATATTCTTTTGTATTTGAATTTTTATCACTCTCAAAGCCTAATACCTTTTTATCAGTAATATATCTTGCACCAATATTAGAAGTCATTATAATAATTGTATTTTTAAAATCAACTTCTCTTCCTTGTGAATCTGTTAATCTACCATCTTCTAATATTTGTAATAATAAATTCATTACATCTTGATGAGCTTTTTCTATTTCATCAAATAAAATTAGAGAATATGGCTTTCTTCTAACTTTTTCTGTTAATTTACCTCCATTGTCAAATCCAACATATCCAGGAGGAGCTCCTATAATTTTAGATATAGAATGAGGTTCCATATATTCAGACATATCTAATCTTATCATTGCACTTTCATTGTCAAATATACTTTCTGCTAAGGCTTTTGATAATTCTGTTTTACCAACTCCTGTTGGCCCAAGAAATAAAAATGAACCTATAGGTCTATTAGGGTCATTTAGTCCAATCCTACCTCTTCTAATTGATTTAGAAACTGCTTCAACAGCTTCGTTTTGCCCTATTACTCTTTTATGCAAATTCTCTTCTAAATGTAACATTTTTTCATTTTCGTTTTCATTAAGTCTTTGTATTGGTATTCCTGTCCATTTAGAAATTACTTCTGCTATATTTTCTTCTCTTATTTCTGTAATATCTAAATTTTTCTGTTTTTCCCATTTGTTTATATTTTCGTTTAATTGTTCCATTATTTCTTTTTCTCTATCTCTTAAATTAGCAGCTCTTTCAAATTGTTGATTATAAATTGACTCTTCTTTTTCTTTTTCAATTTTTTCTATTTCCTCTTGTAATTTTTTTATTTCATCTGGTTCAATAAATTTTCTTGTTCTAATTTTTGATGCAGATTCATCTATTAAATCTATTGCTTTATCAGGCAAATATCTATCTGTAATATATCTAATTGATAATTTTGTTGCAGATTTTATTGCTTCATCTGTTATTTTTACATTATGGTGTGCTTCATATTTATCCCTTATTCCATACAAAATTTCAATTGTTTCCGCTTCTGTTGGTTCATCTACCTGGATTGTTGTAAATCTTCTTTCTAAAGCAGAATCTTTTTCTATATATTTTCTATATTCTTCTAATGTAGTAGCTCCAATTAACTGTATCTCTCCTCTTGCCAATAAGGGTTTTAATATATTTGCAGCATCTATTGCACCTTCTGCAGCACCAGCTCCAACTATTGTATGTATTTCATCTATAAATAATATTACATTTCCTACCTTTTTTACTTCACTTAAAGCCTTTTTTATTCTATCCTCAAAATCTCCTCTATACTTAGTTCCAGCAACCATTCCAGAAAGGTCTAGGCTAACAATTCTTTTGTCTATTAAGTTTTGCGGAACACCTCCAACAACAATTCTTTCTGCCAATCCCTCTACAATAGCAGTTTTACCTACACCAGGTTCTCCAATTAAACAAGGATTATTCTTTGTTCTTCTTGATAAAATTTCTATTATTCTTTCTATTTCTTTCTCTCTTCCAATAATATTGTCAAATTTACCTTCTTCTGCTTTTTGTGTAATATCTTCTCCAAATTGATTTAAAATTGGTGTTTGAGAATTTTTATATTTATTATTTTTAATTTCTCTATTATTTTCTATATCTACCTCTTCATTAATTACTTTTGCTATTTCATTATATATTTGTGGTATTTCTACATTTAATTCTAAAATTATTTTTGTTGCAATACTATCTTCTTCTTTTAATATTGCTAATAACAAATGCTCTGTTCCTATATAATTATATCCTATTCTTCTGGCTTCTATAAAAGCATTTTCTAATATTCTTTTGCTTCTTGGAGTAAAACCTAAAGATTCTTGTATTTGCTTCCCATTTCCAAGCATTTCTTGAATTTCTTTTAACACTTTTTCTGGTGTAATTCCTTTATTTGTTAATACTTTAGAAGCAACACCTTCCCCTTCCTTAACAAGGCCATATAAAATATGTTCTGTTCCTATATAATTATGTCCTAATTCAATTGATTTATCATTTGCAATTTCAATAACCTTTTTTGCTCTATTTGTAAATTTATAAATCATCTTATATAAATATCCTTATATTAAAATTTAAGTTTTTAAGGATTTACCTATAAACCTATTTATTACTTTTTTTCTGTTTTGTTATTTTTGCTAATTCCTCTGCTTTTTTCTTTTGTTCTGGTAATGGAATCCATGCAAAATAAGATGATACAAATTCACCATATTGTGTTGCATCTTCTCCAACTTCTGGATGTGACTGTTTTTGTTTTTCACTCATAAAAAAGCACTCCTTTCATATAAGGTATGTGCTTTTTTTATTTTTTTATTCAATTAATCTTTAATTCCAAATAATAATTTTACTATTCCTCTTAAACATTTTGGAACTTTTTTTACAACAATAGTCATATGTACCTCCTTTTTCGCTTTTTTAGCAGAGTAGCCATAATATACCTACAAGTATTACTATTACTCCTATTAAAAAGAGCCACCCAGTTATTGGAAGGAATAATGCCAGCAAAATACCTAATCCTAGTCCTACTAGACATACTCCTAATGTCTTTTTTAAAATTTTCATTATGATTTCCTCCAACTTTTTATATATTATATTAATTTAAAGAAAAAATGTGATTTTATGTAGAATTTTATTTATTCTAATTTTTATTATTTCTTCTATCATATTCAATAAATTTTTTTAATATGATTATTTAAGACTAAAAGGGACCATTCCTAACAGAAAAAGGGACCGACCCCAACAAAAAAAGGGACCGACCCCAACAAAAAAAGGGACCGACCCCAACAAAAAAAGGGACCGACCCCAACAAAAAAAGGGACC
>CALXCA010000026.1 GCA_944386685.1 uncultured Clostridia bacterium
TGTGTCGCAACCTACAAAAGAATTTCAATATGTAGGTTGCTCCAAATCGCATTCGCTACGCTCATTTGGTCGCTTACACGGTATTTCAAAACAATTTATATATTGGGTTTGATTTTAGTACCGGCACCAGACAAAAAAGAGACCGACCCCAACAACAACCACTAGCCCAAAAAGGGACCGACCCCAACAAAGAAAAGGACCGACCCCAACTATATAAAAATAAATTAAAATTAACTAGAAAATTATTGACAAAAACTTTTTTTTAGTAGATAATATAAACGACTACAATTAGAAAAAAGTGAATAAAAATACTTAGGAGGAAAATTTTTATGTACATATTTAATAAAATAACAGTAAACCCACAATTACCAAAAAGAATAAATAGATTAACAGAAATTTCAAATAATTTATGGTGGTCTTGGAACACAGAATTTTTAAGATTACTAAAAAGAATTGATGGAGACTTATGGGAAACATGTAATAAAAACCCTGTAAAATTTCTAAAACACGTATCACAAGAAAAATTAGAAGAAGCAGAAGATGATATTTCTTTTTTAAGAGAATATGACAAAATTGTAGATAATTTTGACTCATATATGGAGAGTAAAGATACATGGTTTTCTCAAAAATATCCAGAAAATAAAAATGATCTAATTGCATATTTTTCAGCAGAATATGGGTTAGACCAAACAATAGCAATATATTCAGGAGGACTAGGAATACTATCAGGAGATCACTTAAAATCTGCTAGTGACTTAGGAATTCCATTAGTTGCTGTTGGATTAATGTACAAAAATGGATATTTTCATCAAAAAATAGATAAAAATGGAGTACAACATCCAGAATACAAAGATTTAAATATGTCAGATTTGCCAATTAAAACAGTTAAAGATGCAGATGGAAATGAATTTATTACATACATAAAATTCCCAAAAAGAAAAATTTATTTAAAAGTATGGGAAATAGATGTAGGTAGAGTAAAATTATATTTATTAGATTCTGATATAGATAAAAACAATGTAGAAGATAGAGATACAACAGCAAGATTATATGGTGGAGACCAAGAAATGAGGATTCGTCAAGAAATTATTCTTGGAATGGGTGGAGTAAACACATTAAAAAAACTAGGATATAATCCAACAGTTTACCATATGAATGAAGGACATTCAGCATTCTTAAACTTAGAATTAATAAAAAATACTATAAAAGAAAAAGAGGTATCTTTTGAAATAGCAAGAGATATAGTATCTTCAAAAACGGTATTTACAACACATACTCCAGTACCAGCAGGAAATGATATATTCCCAATAGGTTTAGTTGAAAAATATTTTAAAGAATTTTGGCCACGTTTAGGATTAACAAGAGAAGAATTCTTAAAATTAGGAATGAAGCCTACAGAAAACCTAGAACATGGATTTAATATGGGAATACTAGCATTAAAAATTGCAGGAAAGAAAAATGGAGTAAGTAAATTACATGGAGAAGTATCAAGAGAATTATTTGCAGATGTATGGCCACATATAGCTCCAAGTGAATCTCCAATTACTTATGTAACAAATGGAATACATACTTGTACATGGCTTGCCCCTAAATTAAAAGATTTATATAATAAATACTTAATTCCATATTGGCAAGATAATATTTATGATGATGAAGTATGGAAAAAAATAAATAATATCCCAGACGAAAAATTATGGGAAGTTCATATGGAAAGAAAAAGAAAATTAATTGCATTAATAAAAGAAAATTTATCAACAAGACTAAGACGTGAAGGAGTAAGCTATGATGCTGTTAGTGAAGCAATAGCAAATTTACATCCAGAAACATTAATGATAGGTTTTGCAAGAAGATTTGCAACATATAAAAGAGCAACATTAATCTTTAAAGATTTAGAAAGAATTACACAAATATTAAATAATACAAATAAGCCTGTAGTATTAATATTTGCAGGAAAAGCACATCCAGCAGACAAAGAAGGAGCAGATTTAATAAAATATATACACGAAGTTTCTATGATGCCTCAATTTAAAGGAAAAATATTTATATTAGAAAATTATAGTATAGAAATTTCAAGATATTTAGTAAGTGGAGTAGATGTATGGTTAAATAATCCAAGAAGACCAATGGAAGCATCAGGTACCAGTGGACAAAAAGCTTCTGTAAATGGAGTTGTAAACTTTAGTGTATTAGATGGATGGTGGGCAGAAGGATATAATCAAAAAAATGGATGGACAATTGGAACAAATGCAGAATACTCATCATATGAAGAACAAGACCAAGCAGATAGTAAAAGCATGTATGATACTTTAGAAAACAAAATTATTCCAGCATATTACAATAAAGACAAAAACGGAATATCTAAAACATGGCTACAATATATGAAAAATTCAATAATGTCTACAGGTGGAAAATATAGCACATCAAGAATGTTGGTTGATTATACAAATAAACTATATATGCCATTATGTAACTTAACTAAAAAATATTACAATAATTTAGATTTAGTTTCTGAGTATAATGCTTGGAAACATAGTATTGCATCTAATTGGAAAGATATACAAATTGAACAAGACCAAACAAATGCAGATAATATAACAATAGACGCAGGAAATCAGATAGAAGTAAAATGTACCGTAACACTTCCAAATATAGATGTAAACCATATAAGAGTAGAAGTATATTATGGTAAATTCTTAGAGGATGGTACAATTCAAGATGTTAGTATAATTCCAATGAAATGTGATGGAAAAGACGAAGAAAATAGAAAGTATCATTATACAACAAGAATAGATTTAATATCAGGTGGAAATTATGGATACTCATTTAGAGTAATGCCACAACATGAAATGCTACTTGAAAGTGAAAATTTAGACTTAGTTAAATGGATAGAAAATTAAAAAGTTATCTGCCATTGGTGATTGAGATTCGTAATTGAGGACGGAAGCTTTTGACAATTATTGTCAAAAACTTCCGTCCTCATAAAATAGGATTAATATTATATGCTCTATTGTTTGTAAGAAAAAATAATATTAATAAACAAGAAAAGGAGAACATATATGGCAGAAGAAGTAAAATGGACAGATGAGCAAAAGCAAGCGATATATGAAAAAGGAAATAATATATTAGTTGCTGCTGCAGCTGGAAGTGGAAAAACAGCAGTATTAGTTGAAAGAATAATAAATAAGATTATAAATGAAAATGTAGATATAGATAGACTTTTAGTTGTTACATTTACAAATTCTGCAGCTTCAGAAATGAGAGAAAGAGTATTAAAAGCAATATACAAAAAAATAGATGAAAATCCAGCAGATGAAAGGTTGCAAAGACAAGTAACCTTATTAAATAAATCTAGTATATGTACAATAGACTCATTTTGTTTAGATGTAGTTAGAAATAATTTCTTTGAAATAGACTTATCAAATAATTTTAGAATAGCAGATACTACAGAAATAGAAATATTACAACAAGACACACTAGAAGAGCTATTTGAAGAAAAATATGAGAATAATGATGAAGACTTTTTAAAATTAATAAATACTTATACAGAATACAGAGATGATACACCATTAAAAGATTTAATAACAACAATTTATAAATATATACAAAGTAATCCATATCCAGAAAAATGGTTACATGAAAAAATAGAAATGTTTAATTTTCCAGAAGATATAAATAAAGACTTTTCAAAAACAAGCTGGGGAGAAATTTTGTTAAAACAAATAAAAGATATTGTAGATGACGGAGTATATCAATTAAAACCAGAAGTTGAAAAATTATCACAAGTTCAAGAACTATCAAAAAGTTATGAATTTTTAAAAGGAAATTTGCAACAACTAGAATTACTACAATCTAATTTAGAAAGCTGGGATAAAGCATATACAATATATAATTCTATAGATTTCGGAAGATGGATGGTGGACTCAAAAATAAAAACAGAAGAGAAAATAAACGCACAAAAAACTAGATCAAAAGTAATAGATTCACTAAAATCTGTTGCAGATAAAGTATTAGTTATGGATTCTCAAGAAAGTTTTAAAGACATTTCACACATGTACAAAATATTAAAAAAACTAGAAAATATAATTCTAGAATTTATACAAAAGTTTTCTAAAAAGAAAAAAGAAAAAAATATAGTGGATTTTAGTGATATTGAACATTTTGCACTAAAAATACTATTAGATGAAAACGGAAAACCAACAGAAATTGCAAAAAAATACCAAGAAAAGTTTGAAGAAATTGCAATAGATGAATATCAAGATAGTAACTTAGTACAAGAATATATATTAACATCAATTTCTAGAGGAAATAATATTTTTATGGTTGGAGATGTAAAACAAAGCATTTATAAATTTAGACAAGCTAGACCAGATTTATTTTTAGATAAATATAGAAGATACAAATTAAAAAAACAAAAAACAAAAGAAGAGGACTTAAAAATTCAATTGTTCAAAAACTTTAGAAGTAGAAAAGAAGTTTTAGATTTTTCCAATTTTATTTTTTCTAATATAATGAGTGAAGAATTAGGAGAATTAAATTATACAGAAGAAGAATACTTAAACTTAGGGGCAAATTATATAGAAACAGGAGCAGATTTAAAAACAGAAATAGATGTTATACAAATTGAACCAAAAGAAGAGGAAAATGAAAACATAGAAGATTTAGAGGTAGAAACAGAACAAGAAAGTTTAGATGATGAAGATTTTAAAGAAGAAATAGAAAGAAAAGAAGATATAGAAGTAGAAGCACAGTTTGTTGCAAATAAAATAAAACAATTAGTAGAAAATAAATTCCAAGTATATGATACAAAAAACAAAATTCAAAGAGATATAAAATATAAAGATATAGTAATATTGTTAAGGTCAACTAAAACTTCTGCACCAATATTTGAGAAAGAAATTATAAAATTAGGAATGCCTGTTTTTAGTGATTCTTCGTCAGAATATTTAGAAAGTTTAGAAATTCAAACAATTATGAATTTACTAAAAATTATAGATAACCCATTACAAGAAATTCCATTAGTTGCAACAATGAGAAGTATAATAGGTGGTTTTACAGACAATGATTTAGTAGAAATACGTTTATGTGATAAATATGATAATTTTTACACAACAATGTTAAAAGCAAAATTAAATGTAAATAATAAATTACGCTTAAAAATTGAAAGATTTTTGATTAACTTAGAAATGTGGAGAAAAGAGCAAGAATATTTTAGTTTAGCAGAATTTATTTGGAAAATTTATAATGATACAGGTTATTTTAATTATGTTGGTTTAATGAAAAATGGTGAATTAAGACAAGCCAATTTAAAAATGTTATTTGAAATAGCAAAACAATGTGAAAACATTAGTTTTAAAGGATTATATAATTTTATAAATTATATAGAAAAAATAAAAACAAGTAGTAAAGATATGGATTCTGCAAGAGTAATTGGAGAAAATGATGATGTTATAAGAATTATGAGTATACATAAGAGTAAAGGCTTAGAATTTCCTGTTGTTATTTTATCAAATACTGGGAAACAATTTAATTTACAAGATTTAAACCAAAAAATATTATTACATCCAGAATTAGGTATAGGTGTAAAATATATAGACTATGATATACAAATTAGGTATGACACATTATCTAAAAGAGCAATTAGAAGTAAAATAAAATTAGAAACATTATCAGAAGAAATGAGAGTACTATATGTTGCATTAACAAGGGCAAAAGAGAAGATAATTATAACAGGATTTACTAAAAAAGAAAAAATAGATAAAATGATGGAAAATGTCGAAAAATATGAAAATTTAAGTGTAATGTTATTACAAAATGCCAAATCATATTTAGAATGGTTAATGCTAATTTATAATTACAATAAAGAAAAAATGAAAGAATTAGCTACAATAAATTATTACAAAAAAGAAGATATTATAAAAATGTATGAGAAGGAAAATGAAAAAAAACAGGAAGAAGATATTTATAAAAATATAATAAAAAAATTAGAAGAATATCCAAAAGATGAAAAATTAGAAAAACAAATTAAAGAAAAATTGAATTATATATATCCATATATAGAATCAACTATAATACCAACAAAAACATCTGTAACAGAAATAAAACAAATAAAAATGGAAGGTATTAATAAACAAGACATAAAAGGAACTATAGTAGAATACATTAATATTGAAAAATTAAACAATATAAAAGATAATTATAATAAGACTATAGAAAATAGCAAAACAGAAGAACTACCAAAACCTAAATTTTTACAATCAGATGGAGATATGAATATAACAAGTGCTGAAAAGGGAACATTGATACACTTGTGTATGCAGAAATTAGATGTAAAAAAACAAGAATACAATATAGAAGAAATTAAAGAATTGGTTGAAAAATTAGTTGTTAAAAAAATAATTACTCAACAAGAAGCAAATGTAATTAATTTAAACAAAATATTACAATTCACAAAATCAAATATTTGGAAAGAAATAACAAAATCACAGACAGTGGAACAAGAAAAGCCTTTTTATATAAATATACCTGCAAAAGAAATTTATAATAAAAATGTAGAGGAAAAGATACTTGTACAAGGTATTATAGACTTGTATTACATAAATCAAAAAGGAGAACTAATACTAGTAGATTTTAAAACAGACTATGTTCCAGATAGACAAGAAGATATATTAATTAATAAATATAAAACACAATTATACTTATATAAAAAAGCATTAGAAATATCTTTAGAAAAAAAAGTAGATAAAACATATATATATTCAACTTATTTGGAAAAAGAAATAATGCTATAAGAGATAAAAATAAAAGGGAAAAATAAAATGGAAAAAGAAAGAAAAAATAAAATAATAAAAATATCATTTATAATACTAAACATATTACTAATAATACCAACAATTATATATTATATAAAAAACAAAACAGTATATGGATTTAATACATATTATAATTTTTTTATAAATCCAGAATTTAATAAGATAATATCAACAATAATATATATAGTTATTTTAATTGCTATATTTATATTATATTTAATTATATTAAAGAAAAAAGATTTATTTAAAAATCTAAAACAGATTATTTTATTTACAATAATTGTAAGCATAATAATAGGTATAATATTACCATTTACTTCTTCTGATGTATTTTATTATATGGGAGTGGGAGAATTAGATGGAGTATATAAACAAAATCCATATTATGTTACAATGAGAGAATATTATGAAGCAAATAAAGAAAATATAGATGATGAAATTCTTATACAAGGAGTAAATACATTTTGGTCATGGACAACAGTAGTATATGGACCAATTGCACAACTAATATTTAAAATATGTGCTGTTTTATCATTTAAAAATGTAACATTATGTCTTGCAATTTATAAACTAGTAAACTTAATTGTTCATATAGTAAATTGTTACTTAATATATAAAATTACAGGAAAAAAATTATTTGTTGCATTATATGGATTAAATCCATTTATATTATTAGAAGCAATGGCAAATGTACACAATGATGTAATTGTAATATTTTTCATTTTATTAGCATTATATTTTTTATTAAAAAAGAAAAATCTAATATTATGTATTTTATTTTTAAGTTTAGCAACAGGTATGAAATATATAGCATTACTAATACTTCCATTTGTGATATTATATCATTATAGAAATGAACAAAACATTGGAAAAAGATTTTTAAAATGTATAATATTTGGACTATTATATTTAGCTTTTGTTGGATTAGCATACTTGCTTTATTTTAGGGATTTTGATATATTATTTGCAGTACTTGTACAAACAGACAAATATTCTAAATCTATATGTTCTGTACTAATGCAACATAATGAAACAATAGCTAAAATTATTAAAAACATTGTAATGGCTATATTTGTATTTACATATATAACAATATGTATAAAAACATTATTTACAAAAGATATAAAATTTAGAAAAATAATAAAAGATTATAATATAGGATTAATATTATTTTTATTAGCATTAACAAATTCACAACAATGGTATTTAACATGGTTATTTGCAACAATAATGTGGCAAAAATCAAAAATGATAAAAGACATATTAGGAGTATCGTTTATATCAGAACTTGCAAATTCTGTATATATGTTTGATTGCGAAGCTCCTGTATATGATTTACCATATGTAATAGTATTATTTGGATTATCAGCAATTTGGATATGGTGTAACCATAAAAAAAGTAACAGTTTTATAGGTAAAGGCAACAAAAATAAGAAAACATTTTCAAAATTATGCAAAAAAGAAAATCAACAGGTTTATAGGTAACCACTAAAAAACCTAAATATATTATATAAGGAAAAAATTATGGATAAGCTAGTTTTAATAGATGGAAACAGTATAATGAATAGAGCATTTTATGGAATTATGGGAAGTAAAATGTTAACAACAAAAGATGGAATTTATACAAATGCAATATATGGTTTTTTAGCAATATTATTTAACATTTTAGATGATATAAAAC
Source organism: uncultured Clostridia bacterium (assembly GCA_944386685.1). Classification (GTDB taxonomy): domain Bacteria; phylum Bacillota; class Clostridia; order TANB77; family CAG-508; genus CAG-269. The sequence continues at coordinate 8,491 of CALXCA010000026.1, forward strand.
CAGAATATATAGGTGTTGCATTTGATGTAAAAGGTAAATTAAAAAGAAAAGAATTATTTGAAGATTATAAAGCAAATAGACATGGTATGCCAGAAGAACTAGCACAGCAAATGCCTATAATAAAAGATGTTTTAAAAGCAATGAATATTGATATATTGGAAAAAGAGGGATATGAAGGTGATGACATTTTAGGAACACTTGCAAAATTTGGAGAGAAAAAGGGATTAGATGTTACAATTTTATCTGGAGATAGAGATACATTCCAACTAGCAAGTGACCACATAACAATTAGAATCCCAAGAACAAAAGCAGGAAAAACAGAAACAGAAAATTATAATAAAGCAAAAGTAATAGAAGAATACGGATTAGAGCCAAAGCAATTAATAGAAGTAAAGGCACTGCAAGGAGATACATCTGATAATATTCCAGGAGTTCCAGGAATTGGACCTAAAACAGCAATTTCACTAATAAAAAAATATCATAGTGTTAAAGAATTATACGAAAAAATAGAAAAAGGTAAAGATGATTTAAAAGGAAAACAAAAAGAAAATATTATATCAAACAAAGAAAAAGCAGAGCTTTCAAGAACTTTAGGAGAAATTGATACAAAAGTACCATTAGATATATCTTTAGAAAATTTAAAAGTAGAAGAATGGGATAAGCCAAAAGTTTTAGAACTTTTTGAAAAACTAAGTTTTCAAAGATATATAGACAAATTTAGTTTAAGAACAATAGAAAGTAAAGAAAAGCCACAACAAGAAAACGAAAAAATTGATATTATAGAAACAACAAATATACCAGAACTTAATGGAAAATTATATTATTATTTTGAATTAAAAGAAAATAAAAACGAAAATAATATAATAAAAAATGATATTGTAGGAATTGGAATTTATAGTGAAGACAAATTATATTATATAAACAAAAATTCATTTAAACAAACTAAAGATGGTTTTGAAAATATTTTAAAGAAAATATTTGAAAACAAAGAAATTGAAAAATATGGTTATAACCTTGCAGAAGATTATATTTTACTAAAACAAATAGGAATAACAATGGAAAACATAGTTTATGATGCAAAAGTTGCAACATATATTTTAGATTCAACTAGAAAATTAGACATAGACATTATAGTAAAAGATTATTTAGATATAGATAATAACGAAATTTTTGCTTTAAATGGAATTAATGAAGAAAATAAACAAACATCTTTATTTGAAGAAACGAAAGAAGATAATTCTTTAAAAGTTAAAAGTTGTATATATGCAAAAGAAATATACCAATTAGCAGAAATTACATTAAAAAAATTAGAAGAAGAGAAAGAATTAGATTTATTTAAAAATATAGACATGCCAACAATAGAAGTATTAGCAGAAATGCAATGGAATGGAATGTATTTAGATGTAAATGAATTAGACAATTATGGAGACATGTTAAAAACAAGATTAAATTCATTAACAGAAGAAATTTATCAATTAAGTGGACAAGAATTTAACATAAATTCACCAAAACAATTAGGAGAAGTTTTATTTGAAAAATTAAAATTACCTGTAGTAAAAAAGACTAAAAGTGGGTATTCAACAGATGTTGATGTATTAGAAAAATTGGTAGAAGAACATCCTGTTATTGAAAAATTATTAGAATATAGACAATTAATGAAATTAAATTCAACATATGTTGAAGGAATGAAAGTATATGTAAACCCAAAAACAAAAAGAATACATTCATTTTTTCATCAAACAATAACAGCAACAGGAAGAATAAGTTCAACAGAGCCTAATTTGCAAAATATACCTACAAGATTTGAACTTGGCAAACAATTAAGAAAAGTATTTAGACCAGCAGAAAATTGTGTTTATATAGATGCAGATTATTCACAAATAGAATTAAGAGTATTAGCTCATATTTCAAATGATGAACATATGATACAAGCATTTAAGAATGGAGAAGATATCCATAAACAAGCTGCATCAAAAGTATTTAATATTCCAATAGATGAAGTTACAAAAGAACAAAGAAGTAGTGCCAAAGCAGTAAATTTTGGAATTGTATATGGAATAAGTGATTTTGGACTAGGAGAACAATTGCATATTCCAAGAAAAAAGGCTAAACAATATATAGAACAATATTTACAGATGTATTCTGGAATTAAAAAATTTATGAATGATATTGTAGAAACTGCAAAAGAAAAAGGATATGTTGAAACAGAATTTAAAAGAAGAAGATATATACCAGAATTAAAATCTAATAATTATATGGTAAGACAATTTGGACAAAGAGTTGCAATGAATACTCCAATTCAGGGAACTGCAGCAGATATAATGAAAATTGCCATGATAAATGTTTTAAAAGAAATAAAAACACGTAATTTAAAATCTAAAATTATTCTTCAAGTTCATGATGAAATGATGATAGAAGCACCATTAGAAGAAGCGGAAGAAATAAAGAAAATTTTAAAAGATAAAATGGAAAATGCAGTAAAATTAAATGTGCCACTTGTTGCAGAAATTTCAGAAGCTGATAACTGGTATGAATGTAAATAAATATATGCAGTGTTACAATTGATGTAAGACAAAAAGTTACAATAATCATTGATTAATAAATACAAAAGTGTTATAATATTAAAGAGTAAATTGAATAGTCGCTGGTAAAATTCGAAAGGATTTACGAGAGGAAAGTCCGGGCTCCAAAGAGCAATGATGCTAGATAACGTCTAGTGAGGGAAACCTTAAGGAAAGTGCAACAGAAAATAACCGCCTCTATATATGTAGTTTTAAATACTTATAATTTAATAATATTATATAAAAATTAAATTAAAGAAAATAAAATTTTACTTAAAAATTTGGGGTAAGGGTGAAAAGGCGAGGTAAGAGCTCACCGCCAGTATGGTGACATATTGGGTCAGTGTAAACCCCATCTGGAGCAACACCTAAGTAGAAGATTAAGTCTGCTCGGCGTCTTCTGAATTGCGTGGCTTGATACATATAGCAATATATGTACTAGATAAATGACTATTTTAAAGGACAGAACCCGGCTTACAGATTTACTTTTAATACAATAAATATAATAAAATTATAATAAGAAGCTTATAATATAATATAAGTTTCTTATTTTTTATTGAATAGGAAAAATCGCTTTTTCCTATTCAATAAAAGAGCTTCGCTCAAATGGATGCACACAAATTTTACTTTGTAAAATTTGGTGCACGAACAATAACGCGGGCTTTAAAATGTTATAAACATATAAAACGTCAAAAAAGCCCGCTATTGTTCTTGAATAGGAAAAATCGCTTTTTCCTATTCAAGAAAAGAGCTTCGCTCAAATGGATGCACACAAATTTTACTTTGTAAAATTTGGCGCACGAACAATAACGCGGACTTTAAAATGTTATGAACATATAAAATGTCAAAAAAGCCCGCTATTGTTCTATAAGTAAAAGAAACTTTCTCAAATTATCAAGGAGAAGACACGAAAAAATGTATATAATTAATAACAAATTTATAAAAAAGATATATATAATTGTCAGTAATTTTATAAAAAAATTATCAGAAGACCATATAAGTGAATATTCTGCACAATGTGCATATTATACAATATTATCATTTATACCATTTATAATATTATTACTAACACTAATACAATATACAGGAATAGAACAACAAACACTATATAATGTAATATCAAATATAGTTCCAGCTAATATGAAAGGATTAGTTATAGATGTAGTTCAAGAAGTATATTCAAAATCTTTTGGAACAATTTCTATATCTATAATATTTACATTATGGTCAGCAGGAAAAGGATTATATGGCTTTACAAAAGGCTTACAAAACATATATAATGTAAATGAAATAGAGAAAAAAGGATATATATATTTAAGAATTAAATCAATTATACAAACAATATTTTTTATTTTATTAATTATAATTGCCTTAACAACATTAGTTTTTGGAGAAAGATTAATATTATTTTTAAAAAGAAATTTTGGAGTATTTTATGAATTTAAAATTTCAGATAAAATATTATTTGACATAGGATTTTTACTTATAACTTTTTTTATAATTTTAATATTATATAAATATATGGTAAAATCCAGTCAAAAGACAAAAAAACAAGTTTTAGGAGCAATTTTTGCTGTAATATCTTTAAGAATAATATCATTTGCATTTTCAATTTATTTAGATATATTTAAAGGTTTTTCTATAACATATGGTAGTTTAACAACATTAATACTTATTATGATGTGGACATATGCTTGCTTTTATAGCATATTTCTAGGAGCAGAAATTAATAAGTGTCAGTGGGGACGTTGATTTTGACAACTAAATTTGTTGTCAAAATCAACGTCCCCACTGACAATCGCTGACAACCGCTGACAATCATTAGCAAAATGTAAATTTTATGTGAAAAATTGGAATAGCATCTTGATAAAAAGAAAAAATCGTAATAAAATAATATGAATGTAAACTACCCAAAATAAATGTAAAGGTAAAATATAAATATAATAAAAGAAGGGAGAATAAAATGTTAAAACTATTTAAAAACTTTACAAAAAAAGACTGGCTATTTATACTTATAGCATTAGTGCTAATTTTTACACAAGTATGGTTAGAACTAAAAATGCCAGATTATATGTCAGAAATAACACAACTAGTACAAACAGAAGGAAGTGAGATGAAAGATATATTAATTAATGGAGGATATATGCTAGCATGTGCATTTGGAAGTTTAGTAGCAGCAGTAGTAACAGGATATATAACTTCAAAAATATCTTCTAATTTCTCAAAAAATATCAGAAAGAAAATTTTTACAAAAGTAGAAAATTTAGCAATGCAAGAAGTAAAACAATTTTCTACAAATAGTTTAATTACTAGAACAACAAATGATGTAACACAAATAGAAATGTTAATTGCTATGGGAATGCAATTATTAATTAAAGCACCAATAACAGCAATATGGGCTGTTACTAAAATTTTAAATAAGAGTTGGCAATGGAGTACAATTACAGCAATAGCCGTTGCAGTTTTAATGACAGCAATAGCAATATTAATGGTAATAGTATTACCAAGATTTAGAAGAGTACAAAAATTAATAGATAAATTAAATGGTGTAACACGTGAAAATTTAACAGGAATTAGAGTTGTTAGAGCATTTAATGCAGAACAATATCAAGAAGATAAATTCAATGTAGCAAATAATAATCTAACAAATCAACAATTATTTAACCAAAGTGTATTTTCAATAATGCAACCATTAATGTATTTAATAATGAATTCTGTAACACTTGCAATATACTTTGTTGGAGCAATGTTAATAAAAGAAGCAGGAATTGCAGACAAAATAGTATTATTTGGAAACATGGTAGTATTTAGCTCATATGCAATGCAAGTAATAATGTCATTCTTAATGTTAGCATTTATATTTATGATGTTACCAAGAGCACAAGTATCAGCAAACCGTATAAATGAAGTATTAGATACACAAATAAGTATAAAAGACGGAAAAATAAATTCAAAAACAACTGATGAAGTTGGAACAGTTGAATTTAAAAATGTATCATTCAAATATCCAGATGCAGACGAATATTTATTAAAAGATATCTCATTTAAAGCCAATAAAGGAGATACAGTAGCATTTATAGGATCAACAGGAAGTGGAAAATCTACATTAATAAATTTAGTACCAAGATTTTATGATGCAACAGAAGGAGAAGTTCTTGTAGATGGAATAAATGTAAAAGAATATACACAAGAATATTTACACAATAAAATAGGATATGTACCACAAAAAGCAGTTATGTTTAATGGAACAGTAAGTTCAAATGTTGCATATGGAGATAATGGAAAAGAAAAGGCAACAGAAGAACAAATAAAAAAAGCTGTAGAAGTAGCACAAGGAAAAGAATTTGTAGAAAAAATGGATGATAAATATGAAAGTCATATTGCACAAGGAGGTACAAATGTTTCTGGTGGACAAAAACAAAGATTAGCAATAGCAAGAGCAATTGCAAGAGACCCAGAAATATATATTTTTGATGACAGTTTTTCTGCTTTAGATTATAAAACAGATAGTGTATTAAGAAAAGAATTAAAAAAATACACAAAAGATGCAACGAGTTTAATAGTTGCACAAAGAATAGGAACAATAATGAATGCAGACCAAATTATTGTACTTGATGAAGGGGTAGTAGTTGGAAAAGGTACACACAAAGAGCTATTAAAAAATTGTGAAGTATACAAACAAATAGCATTATCTCAATTATCAGAAAAAGAGTTAGGAGCTTAAATTATTAAAAAATATTGAATAATAATTAAGTCTTAAAAATTTACCCAAATTATATAAATAATATTAAATAATAATTAAGACTTAAAAAATCACTAAAATTATATAAATAATTTTTAAACTAATAAATAAAAAAATTCAAAGGTAGAAAAATAAATAGAATAGGAAAGGAAGGAGAAAGAATGAGTAGCAATAGAGCAGAAACACCAAGAAGAGGACCAATGGGGCGTGGAATGGCAACAGGCGAAAAAGCAAAAGATTTTAAAGAAGCAGTTAGAAGACTAATAAAAGAATTAGGAAAATTTAAAATTTTAATAATAATTTCTTTAATCTTAGCAATAATTGGAGCTGTTTTGTCAATATCTGCACCAGACCAATTATCAAAAATGACAGACGAAATACAAAAAGGTTTAATGGCAGAAATGGACATGGATGCAATTAAATCAATTACAATATTCTTAGGCTGTTTATATGGTTGTAGTGCAATATTTACATTTATACAAGGCTTATGTATGACAAATGTTGCAAACAATTTTGCAAGAAGCTTAAGAAAAAGAATATCAATAAAAATAAACAAATTACCATTAAGCTATTTTGACCAACACCAAGCAGGAGACACACTTTCAAGAGTTACCAATGATGTTGATATGATTGCACAAACAATGAACCAATCTTTAGGAAGTTTAGTAACAAATATAACACTATTTTTAGGTTCAATTATAATGATGTTTGTAACAAACTGGATAATGGCATTAACAGCAATTGGAGCAAGTTTATTTGGATTTTTAGGAATGTTCTTCATTTTAGGCAAATCTCAAAAATACTTTGTACAAAGACAAGAAGAATTAGGAAATTTAAATGGACATATAGAAGAAATTTATTCAGGGCTAAATGTTGTAAAAGCATATAATGGAGAAAAAGAATCAGACGAAAAATTTGATGAATACAACAAAAAAGTATCAATTGCAAACCAAAAAAGTCAATTTTTATCAGGAATTATGCAACCTATAATGTCATTTATAGGAAACTTTGGATATGTTGCAGTATGTATAGTTGGAGCATTATTAACTATGAATGATATTATATCATTTGGTGTAATAGTAGCATTTATTACATATGTAAGACTATTTACAAATCCATTATCACAAATTGCACAAAGTATGACATCATTACAATCTACAGCAGCAGCAAGTGAAAGAGTATTTGAATTTTTAGATGAAAAAGAAATGCCAGAACAAACAGAAAATAAAAAATATTTAGACAAGAATAAAGTTAAAGGAAAGATTGAATTTGACCATATTGTATTCCAATATGATAATAATGATAAACCTACAATTAATGGATTTACAGCAACAGCACTACCAGGACAAAAAATAGCAATTGTAGGTCCAACAGGAGCAGGAAAAACTACAATGGTAAATCTTTTAATGAAATTTTATGACATTAACTCTGGAGATATAAAAATTGATGGAGTTTCAACAAAAGATTTAACAAGAGAAAATATACATGACTTATTTACAATGGTTTTACAAGACACTTGGTTATTTGAAGGAACTGTAAAAGAGAACATAATTTACAACCAAGAAAATGTAAGTGATGAAAGAGTAGTAGAAGTATGTAAGGAGGTAGGGTTAGACCACTTTATTAGAACATTACCAAATGGATACAATTCATATTTATCAGAAAATGATACAGTATCAGCAGGACAAAAACAATTACTTACAATTGCAAGAGGAATGATACAAGACTCTCCATTTTTAATATTAGATGAAGCAACCTCAAATGTAGATACAAGAACAGAAGAGTTGGTTCAACAAGCAATGGATAAACTTACAGAAGGTAGAACATCATTTATTATAGCACATAGGTTATCAACAATAAAAAATGCGGACCTAATTTTAGTTATGAAAAATGGTAATATTATTGAACAAGGAAATCATGAACAATTAATGGCTAAAAATGGAGCTTATGCAGAATTATATAATTCTCAATTTGAATTATAATATTGAGAAAATAATTATATGGATAATCAAAAAATAAGATATTTTGAGGCATATGATAATTTATAGTCATATGCTTTATTATTGAATAGGAAAAATCGCTTTTTCCTAAACAAAATATTTTAAAGGAGAAAAATTATGGAAAATAATCAAATTACTATACAACCAGAAGAATCATACAAAGTAATTAGAAAAAGTGTATTAACAGCACAATCAAAAGTATATACTGCTGTGAATTCTGCAATGGTACAAGCATATTGGGAAATAGGGCAAGAAATTCATAAAGCTTGTGGGGAGAATGATAGAGCTGAATATGGCAAAAAACTTTTAGAATATTTGTCAGAGCACTTAACAAAAGAATTTGGGAAAGGTTTTACTGTTACAAATTTAAAATATATGAGACAATTTTATCGAGCTTTTCCAATTCGCCACACACTGTGTGACGAATTAAGTTGGTCACATTATCGATTATTAATGAGAATAGAAAATGAAAATGCAAGAAAATTTTATATGGAAGAAGCTGTAAAATCTGGATGGAGTGTAAGACAATTAGAAAGACAAATAGGAACATTTTATTATGAGAGATTATTAGTAAGTCAAGACAAAGAAAGTGTAAAAAATGAAATAGGATTACCTGAAAAGATAGAACCTAAAAATATTGTAAGAGATCCATATGTTTTAGAATTTTTAGGATTAGAAGGAAAAACTAGTTTTTATGAAAAGGATTTAGAACAAGCAATTATAGATCATCTTCAAAAGTTTTTACTTGAATTAGGTAGAGGTTTTTCTTTTGTAGCAAGACAACAAAAAATAACTTTTGATGGAAGAAATTTTTTTATTGATTTAGTTTTTTATAATTATATATTGAAATGTTTTGTTATAATAGATTTAAAACTTGGAGATTTGACACATCAAGACTTAGGACAAATGCAAATGTATGTAAACTATTATACAAGAGAGATGATGAATGAAGGTGACAATCCACCAATAGGAATTGTACTTTGTGCAGATAAAAGCGATCAGATTGTAAAATATACGTTACCAGAAGAAAATAATCAAATATTCGCGTCAAAATATAAATTATATTTACCAACAGAAGAAGAATTTAAAAAAGAATTAAATTTAGATAATTACGTAAAAAAAGATGAGGAAAAAATTAAATCCTAAAGAGATTTGTAAAGACTGCTGTTGGCTATATATTTGTGAAAATATTGATAATTACTCTCATTTATGATAAAATACTATAAATTGATTATATCTAAAGAAACTATGAAATAAGAGAAAATATATTTGTGGAGGAAAAATTGAAAATAAAGATAAAAGAAAATAATAAAAACATAAAAGAATTTAACTATCTTTATGAAGCAGCTGGCTGGGGAGCATATGATGAAAAAATAGTTAAAAGAGCTTTGGACAATACTTTTTATTCAGTAAGTGTTTATGACGAAGATAAGATAATAGGTTTTGGAAGATTAATTGGAGACACTATATGTTTTATGTATATACATGATGTAATGGTTTTACCAGAATATCAATCAAAGAAGATTGGAACTACAATAATGAATAAATTATTAGAAAAAGTAGACAAAATAAAAATTGAAAATCCAAGTTTAAGAGTATATCTGGGAGCATCTAAAAACAAAGAAAAGTTCTATGAAAAATTTGGATTTGTTAATAGAATAGAAGCGGATTTAGGATATGGAATGATTTTGAAATATAGAAATTAGTGCATAAAAAATAGGAGGCGAAATATGTTCAAATTAGTATCAGATTATACGCCAACAGGAGACCAACCACAAGCAATTGAATATTTAAGTAATGGAGTAAAAGCTGGCAAAAAATATCAAACATTACTTGGAGTTACAGGTTCGGGAAAAACTTTTACAATGGTTAACATAATACAGCAAGTGCAAAAGCCAACATTAGTATTAGCACACAACAAAACACTAGCAGGGCAATTATACAGTGAATTCAAAGAATTTTTTCCAGAAAACCATGTAGAATACTTTGTGTCATATTATGATTATTACCAACCAGAAAGTTATATAGCCCAAAGTGACACATATATAGAAAAAGATGCCTCAATAAATGATGAAATAGATAAATTACGTCATTCAGCAACAGCATCATTATTTGAAACAAGAGATGTAATTATTGTTGCATCAGTTTCTTGTATATATGGTTTAGGAGACCCAATAGACTACGAAAATATGATAGTATCTTTACGACCTGGAATGGAAATATCTAGAGAAAACATAATGAAAAAGCTAATTAATATGCAATATTCAAGAAATGAAATTGATTTTAAAAGAGGAACCTTTAGAGCAAAAGGAGATATTTTAGAAATTTATCCATCAGATAAAGGAGAATCTGCAATCAGAGCAGAATTTTGGGGAGATGAAATAGAAAAAATTTCAGAAATAAATCCTGTAACAGGTAAATCTATTGGAACTCGTAGCCATGTTATGGTATTTCCAAATTCACATTATGTTACATCTAAAGAAAAAATGGAAAGAGCATTAAAAACAATTGAACAAGAATTAGAAGAAAGAGTAGAATATTTTAAAAGTCAAAATAAATTAATTGAAGCACAAAGAATTCAAGAAAGAACAAATTTTGATATGGAAATGATGAAAGAAACTGGATTTTGTCAAGGAATAGAAAATTATTCTAGACACATTAGTGGTAGAGAGCCAGGAAGTGCACCATTTACACTATTTGACTATTTTCCAAAAGATTTTCTACTTTTAATTGATGAATCACATGCAACAATTCCACAAGTAAGAGCTATGTATAATGGAGATAGAGCTCGTAAAGATTCTTTAGTAAAATACGGATTTCGTTTACCATCTGCTTATGATAATAGACCATTAACATTTAATGAATTTGAAAACAGAATTAATCAAGTAATTTTTGTTAGTGCAACACCAGCAGATTATGAAAAAGAACATGCAAAAGACAATGTTGTAGAACAAATTATAAGACCAACAGGATTATTAGATCCAAAAATAGAAGTAAAACCTATATCAAATCAAATAGATGATTTAATTGAACAAATTAGAATAAGAGTAGAAAGAAATGAAAGAGTTTTAGTTACTACTTTAACCAAAAAGATGGCAGAAGATTTAACTGCATATTTAAAAAGCCTTGATATAAAAGTAAATTATATGCATTCAGATATAAAAGCATTAGAGAGAATGGAGATTATTCGTAATTTACGTTTAGGTGAATTTGATGTATTAGTTGGTATTAACCTTTTAAGAGAAGGTCTTGATATTCCAGAAGTTTCTTTAGTTGCTATATTAGATGCTGATAAAGAAGGATTTTTACGTTCAGAACGTTCTTTAATTCAAACTATTGGACGTGCTGCAAGAAATACAAATGGAACAGTTATAATGTATGCAGATGAACTTACAGATTCTATGGAAAAAGCAATTAAAGAAACCAACAGAAGACGTGCAATTCAAGAGGCTTATAATAAAGAACATAATATTACACCAAAAACAATTAATAAATCTATTAGAGATTCTATTAAAGCAATTCAGGTTGAAAATATTGGTGTTGAATATAAGTTCGAAAAAGAAGATGATATCAAAAATACAATTTCTAAACTTACTGATGAAATGCTTGAACATGCTAGTCGCATGGAATTTGAACAGGCTGCTGAATTAAGAGACAAAATTAAAGAATTGGAAAAATTGATAAATGAATAAACTTAAAAATTTTATAAAAGGATAAAAATCTTAGAATTTGTGGAAAATTTAATAGTAAAATTTGTGTGCATCTGTTTGAGCGAAGTTCTTTCATTGAATAGGAAAAAGCGATTTTTCCTATTCAATGAAAAAGACCGGCTGGAATTTCCAGCCGGTCTAAAACTTATTTAGACTTTTTCTTTCTTCTCAATAGTGCAGACAAACTTGCCGTTTTCTGCAATTTTCGCTCCTTTCCTAATCTCTACTTGCGGAAAGTTTTTCCGCAAATCGTCCACTTCCCTCGAATACAAAGGAACTTTCAGAGTGAGAGCATCACTCTGCATAAACACCTCCATCAGATGGAAGTTACGGTCTTTTCGAGAATAGTATTCCATAATGGTTTCCTCCTGTAAATAAAAAAGTCATATTGTTTTTAGCACAAAATGCTTATATTATTATACAGCAAAATTCTAATTTTGTAAACCTTTTTGTTATATGTATTGAACTTTATTAAATCATATAATCGAACTTATGCAATTTGTTAACAGAGTTAACTAATTCTTCTTTACGTTTTACTTCAATGAGTACATCTATATTCTTACTTTTACAAAAATCTAATTCTTCTTTAATATTTAATATTCCTGTAAATAATTCCTGATGATCTTTTGAACCATTAAAATCGTGTAAATGAATATGTTTAATTCTATCATCATATTTTAAGAACATTTCTTTTGCTATGTTTCCATATCTAATATTATGTCCTAAATCTAAAGTGAAGAATAGATTATTATAATTTGAAATTATTTCTATTGCTTTTAAAGTATAAGTTTCAACTTTTACATTTTCAAACAAAATAGTAGCATTATATTTTTTTGCTATATTTGAAAGTATATTACAAGAGCTTTTTAGAAAAATTATTGAAACAAATGACTTTAAATTCTTTGCTTAAATAAAAATTAATGTTATAATATATTTGTTTAGTGGAGGAAAGAAAAATATGGAGATAGAAAAAGAGATAAGATTTAAAATAGAAAGTGGCTCAAAAATTAAGGAGATTGAGTTAGAAACGGAAGAAATACAAGAAAAAAGTAAAAACATAGATTTAGTATTAGGGTGGAAAGGATTTGAATCCTTGGATAAGTATGGTTTTATTTGTCGAATAAGAAAGAAGAATGATGAAATATATTTAGAATGTAAAAAGAAGATAAAAGATAATACTTGGAATGAATCTAAAATTAAACTAAAAGAATTTAGAGAAGGGGTAAATTTTTTAAGTCTAATAGGAATGAAACCATATTTATATATAAATAGAAAAAGACAAATTAGGAAATTTAAAGATTTAAAAATATACATAGATGAAGTGGATATGCTAGGAAATTTTATTGAAATAGAATTTCAAGAAGCTTCGAACGAAGAAAAGCAAATACAAGAATTTTTAAGTCATTTTAATATCAAAAACATAGAACAAAAACTATATGGAGATATATTTAAAGAAAAAATAGAAACAGACAAAAATTTTAAAGCAGAATTTGAAAATAAAATAAAAAATTTTATTGATAAGGATATGTTATAATACATATCTTTTTTTGACATATATAAAAAACAACTGTTTTATATATTGTAAATTAAGCAAAAATGTGATAAAATAATGCAGAATATTAAATAAAAAAGGAATGGGGAAAATGAATGACAAAATAATAATAAAAGGAGCAAAAGAACACAACTTAAAAAATATAAATTTAGAAATACCAAGAAATAAATTAGTAGTAATAACTGGTCTATCAGGGTCAGGAAAATCATCACTAGCATTTGACACACTATATGCAGAAGGACAAAGAAGATATGTAGAAAGTCTATCATCATATGCAAGACAATTTTTAGGACTAATGGAAAAGCCAGAAGTAGAATCAATAGAAGGACTATCACCAGCAATTTCAATAGACCAAAAAACAACCTCAAAAAATCCACGTTCAACAGTAGGAACAGTAACAGAAATATATGATTATATACGTTTACTATATGCAAGAATAGGAACACCATATTGTCCTAATTGTGGTAAAAAAATAGAAAAACAATCAATAGACCAAATTGTAGACAATGTAATGAAATTAGAAGAAGGAACAAGGATACAAGTTTTAGCACCAGTTGTTAGAGGAAGAAAAGGAGAATATACAAAACTGTTTGAAGACCTACAAAAAGATGGATTTGCAAGAGTTAGAGTAGATGGAGAAATTTATGATTTATCTGATGAAATAAAACTAGAAAAAAATAAAAAACATGAAATAGAAATTGTAGTAGACAGATTAGTAATAAAAGAAGATATTGTAGGAAGACTTACAGAATCAATAGAAGTAGCATTAAAACATGCAGAAAACCTAGTTTTAATAGATGTAGTAGGACAAAAGCCTGTATTATACAGCTGTAATTATGCATGTCCAGACTGTGGATTCAGTTTTCCAGAATTAACACCAAGAATGTTTTCATTTAACAATCCTTATGGAGCCTGTCCAAAATGTTCTGGAATAGGATATTTAATGAAAATGGACGAAGATTTAATAATCCCAGACAAAACAAAAACACTATATGATGGAGTAAAAGCATTTGGTTCAAGTACAATGAAAAAAGGAGATACAATGGCAAAAATGTACTTTGAAAGTGTAGGAAGACATTATGGAATAGATATAAGAAACAAAAAAATCAAAGATTTGCCAAGAGATTTTCTAGAAAAAATATTATATGGAACAGGAAATGAAGAAATAGACTTTGAATATGAATCATCAATTGGAAAAAGGCAATTTACAGCTCCATTTGAAGGAGTAATACCAACACTTGAAAGACGTCATAATGAAACAAAATCACAAGGAATGAGAGACTTTTACGAAATGTATATGAGTGAACTTCCATGTGATGAATGTTTTGGTGCAAGACTAAAAAAAGAAGTATTATCAGTAAAAGTTGGTGGAATTAATATAAATGAAATGACAGATTTATCTGTAAAACATTTAAAAGAATTTCTTTCAACATTAGAATTAACAAATTCACAAAAAATGATAGCAGAATTAATATTAAAAGAAATAAATGCTAGACTTCAATTTTTAATAGATGTTGGACTAGAATATTTAACATTATCAAGAAGTGCAGGAACACTATCAGGCGGAGAAGCACAACGTATACGTTTAGCAACACAAATAGGTTCAGGATTAACAGGAGTATTATATATATTAGATGAGCCAAGTATTGGATTACATCAAAGAGATAATGATAAATTAATTGCAACATTAAAAAAATTAAGAGATTTAGGAAATACACTAATAGTAGTAGAGCATGATGAAGATACAATGTATGCAGCAGATCAAATTATAGATATTGGACCAGGTGCAGGTGTTCATGGAGGAAGAGTATTAGCACAAGGAACTGCTGAAGAAATAAAAAATGTAGAAGGGTCTATAACAGGAGCATATTTAAGTGGAAGAAGAAAAATTTCAGTACCTAAAAAGAGAAGAACAGGAAATAGAAGAAGTATAGAAATTGTTGGAGCAACAGAAAACAATTTAAAAAATATAAGTGTAAAATTTCCACTAGGCAAATTTATTTGTATTACAGGAGTTTCAGGTTCGGGAAAAAGTACATTAATAAATGAAGTATTATACAAAAATATTGCACAAAAATTAAATGGAGCAACAGAAAAAGCAGGAAAATGTAAACAAATAAAAGGCTTAGATAATATAGACAAAATTATCAATATTGACCAATCACCAATAGGACGTACACCACGTTCAAATCCAGCAACATATACAGGTGCATTTGATTTAATAAGAGATATTTTTGCAGAAACAAATGAAGCAAAAATGAGAGGATATGAAAAAGGAAGATTTAGTTTTAATGTACCAGGAGGAAGATGTGAAAGCTGTTCAGGAGATGGTGTACACAGAATAGAAATGCATTTCTTACCAGATGTATTTGTACCATGTGAAGTATGTAAAGGAAAAAGATATAACAGAGAAACATTAGAAGTAAAATATAAAGGAAAAAATATAGCAGATGTATTAGACATGACAGTTGAAGAAGCACTAGAATTTTTTGAAAACATTCCAAGAATCAAAACCAAAATACAAACACTATATGATGTAGGATTAGGATATATAAAATTAGGACAACCATCAACAACACTATCAGGAGGAGAAGCACAACGTGTTAAACTTGCAACAGAATTATCTAAAAAAGCAACAGGAAAAACATTATATATTTTAGATGAACCAACAACAGGACTTCATATAGCAGATGTCCACAGATTAGTAGATATTCTACAAAGACTAGTTGACACCGGAAACACAATAATTGTAATAGAACACAATTTAGACTTAATAAAAACCTCAGACTATATAATAGACTTAGGACCAGAAGGTGGAGACGGTGGAGGAGAAATAATTGCTGTTGGAACTCCTGAACAAATTTGCAAAAACGAAAGAAGCTATACAGGAAAATTCTTAAAAAAATATCTTGGGTAATTTAGTGCCGGTTCTCTTTTTTCCCTTTTTATGTCGGGAAAATTGGTACCGGTTCTCTTTTTTCTATTCCGAAACCATTTTACACTATTAGTAAATTTTATGAGTTGACGTAAAACAAAAAATATGGTAAAATATAGGTTAAAGCTAAATAGAAAGGCTTGAATGTGTGCTGTATACAAAAATTTGTGGAAGTTATTTCTACAAATACAAACAAGAAAAGAAAGGAAAGGTACAAATGAAAAAGTTTGTTTCAATGTTGCTGGCAAGTACTGTGTTGCTTGCAACTCTGTCTGCTCCTGTTTTTGCTACAGACAATAATACCTGTGTTCAGCAGGTAGAGTCTGTAGTTGAAACAGCTGAATCCGAGGAAGAGAACTGTTTGATGTTTATTCAAAATATTCAAACTTTTCTGTCAGAAAAGTTGAGTATTCTTGAACAAAAAGTCCGGAATTTTCTGGGCTTAGAGCAAAATGTAGCAGTTGATGATGCTACAGATTGCGAAGACTGTAGTTTCAATGTCGATAGCCTTGAAACTCAGGTATGGTTAACATACATTGGTGATGAATATTACCAGTTTGAGCTTACACCTGTGGCTGAGGGGCTAAAAGACCTGAAAGTCAAAAGATTGAACAATTTGAAAAAGGCACAGTATATTGTGCCCAATATAAGAGATGTCCAAATTTATGGAACTAATATTTATATTATTAGTTCCAATGATAATCTCTTGTGTTTGAGCCCAGAAACAGGAAAGATGAAGAATATCTGCGAAGATGTTTCTTGTCTAAAATGGTTAAAAGTCAATGGTAACAATGTTTTGACTTATGTTACCAAAGATGGGCAAGTTAAGAATCTTGAAGCCTAAAACGCCAACACACAATATTTATAGCTACAGCACACGAGCCACACTCCATTGGAGTGTGGCTTTAATAAAAATTATAGACGAATAATAAACAATTTAGGAAAAAACGTTTTTTCTTTTGAAAATAAAGTTTTTATATTTAAAATTTTATTTTCACTTTGAGTTGTGAAACCTAAATTTTCATATTGTTTCCTATAAATGATAAGAGGTCGCTATTACAGCGACCTCTTGCTGGGTAATTTGAAAGCTAGGAATATGATTCATGCTTCTTCAATTTCAAAGCATGAGAATCCATTCCCTTTACAAAATCCGGTCCGTTGATCATACTCATTAAAAGTATAATCACCAAATCTTTTGGGATTAGGTAAATCCATCCAATTCCTTCTAACATCTGTCCCTTCAGATATTGACTTTTCAATTGCACAATCTATGGCCTTAACATATGACCAACTTGATATTAGCTTTCGACGAATGTGGACAGCACAATCATCGTCAGCAGTACAAAATAAGTCCAGTTTTTCAAAGGAAGAATTTTCATTCTTCCTATAAACTTTCAACTGTGGAAGAATAGTTACTTCTCCAGGGGTAACATTTGTCACTTTCCCCACTTTATAGACAGGTTCCCCAAATCCATAAAGCTCGAATTTTACGATTGCTCCAATTTTAAAATTGAGTCTCATCATTTTACCTCTCTTGAAATGAAATTAAGTAATGAGTATTCTGAATTTGTATAGCCTTTCTCCTATACACTTGTACCCAGCCTACGGGTATAAAAATATATGATGTTTATATTATAACACAAATTCACATAATATGCAAATTTCGACATCATTTAACTTTTTATTTAACTATTTAACTTATTTAATCATGTAAAAGTTTATTTAACAGTTAATCAGTAGTCAGAGCATTTTTGGAATTAATTCACAAAACTTTCATAAAAAAATTATATAATAAAAAAGTATTATACAAAAAGCGACAAAAAATAACAAACCATAAACAGCCAACGGAGCAAAGAAAAATGGACAAAAGAGAACCGGCACCAAATTGTCAAATTGTCAAAACTTAACTTGAAAAATCTTAAATTTTATGTTATATTACAATTGAATTGAAAGAACATAAAAAGGTTGAAAAATTATTTCTAAACAAAAAGGGACCGACCCCAATGAAAAAATGGACCGGCACCAAATTGCCCAATAACATTAAAAAGGAAACGTGATTTAAAATGAGGATTATACATATAGGAATGGATGTAGGTTCAACAACAGTAAAAATAGCTGTTATGAACGAAAATCTAGAAGAAATATACACATTATACGAAAGACATTATTCTGATACTAAAAACACAGTATGTAGAGTATTAGAGGATTTAGTTAAAAAATATAAAGACTGCAAATTCACATTAGCATTAACAGGTTCTGGAGCAATGAGTACAGCAAACTTTTTGGATGTACCATTTATCCAAGAAGTAGTTGCATGTAAAAGAGCAGTAGAAAAATACATTCCACAAACAGATGTAGTAATAGAACTTGGTGGAGAAGATGCAAAAATAATTTATTTTGGAAAATCAATAGAGCAACGTATGAATGGAACATGTGCAGGAGGAACAGGAGCATTTTTAGACCAAATGGCATCATTACTTAATACAGATACAGCAGGATTAAATGAACTTGCCAAAGGATATCAAACAATTTATCCAATAGCATCAAGATGTGGTGTTTTTGCCAAAACTGATGTACAACCATTATTAAATGAAGGAGCAGCAAAAGAAGATATTGCTGTTTCTATTTTACAAGCAGTTGTAAATCAAACAATATCTGGACTTGCTTGTGGAAGACCAATTAGAGGAAATGTTGCATTTTTAGGTGGACCACTAACATATTTACCAGAATTAAGAAAAAGATTTGTAGAAACATTACACCTTACACCAGAACAAACAATAGTACCAAAAGAAGCACACTTATTAGTTGCAAAAGGAGCATGTTTAGATGCAAAAGACATGGAACCAATAAGTGCAGAAAAACTAAAAAGCAAAATTCAAGTATTAAAGCAATCTCATGACACAACATCACAACCACTACAACCATTATTCAAAACAAATATTGAATATGAAGAATTCAAAAAAAGACATGACAAAGATGTTGTGCCCAAAAAGCCACTTTCAGAACATAAAGGAGACTGTTTTATTGGAATTGATGCAGGTTCTACAACATCAAAACTTGTAGTAACAGATAGAGATGGAACATTATTATATTCTGCATATCAAAGCAATGAAGGAAAACCACTAGACAGTGTTATAGAAATGTTAAAAAAATTATATGAAGTTTTACCAGAAAAAGCAGTTATACGTTATAGTGGAGTTACAGGATATGGAGAAAAACTAATACAAACAGCATTAAATGTAGATTTAAACGAAATAGAAACAATAGCTCATTACACAGCAGCCAAAAAATTTGAACCAAAAGTAACAAGTATTGTTGATATTGGTGGACAAGACATGAAATATATCAAATTAAAAAATAACACAATAGATAATATCATGTTAAATGAAGCTTGTTCATCAGGATGTGGTTCATTTATAGAAACATTTGCAAAAAGTTTAAACTTAAGTATAGATAAATTTGTTGAAGAAGCATTAGAAGCACAAAATCCAGTAGACTTAGGGTCAAGATGTACTGTATTTATGAATTCTAAAATAAAACAAGCACAAAAAGAGGGATATTCTGTTGGCGATATATCAGCAGGATTATCATATTCAGTAATAAAAAATGCAATTCAAAAAGTAATGAAAATTAGAGATGTAAAAAAATTAGGAAGCCATATAGTAGTACAAGGTGGAACATTTTATAATGAAGCAGTTTTAAGAGCATTTGAATTAATAGTTGGAAGAAATGTTATAAGACCAGATATTGCAGGACTTATGGGAGCATATGGAATGGCATTACTTGCATGTGAACAATATGAAGCAAATATGGATATGGAATATCATTCAACAATTGCAACAGTAGAACAAATTGATAAACTAGATATAAAAGTTACACATACAAGATGTAATGGATGTGAAAATCATTGTCAATTAACAATAAATCAATTTAGTAATGGAAAACGCCACATATCTGGAAACAGATGTGAAAAAGGAGAGGGAATAGTAAATTCACACAAAGACTTACCAAATCTTGTAAAATACAAATATGAAAGAATATTTGATTATAATCCATTAGAAGAAAAAGATGCACCAAGAGGAACAATTGGAATTCCAAGGGTACTAAATATGTATGAAGATTATCCATTTTGGTTTACACTATTTACTAATTTAGGATTTAGAGTAATTATATCAGAAAAAAGCACAAGAAAAATATATGAAAAAGGAATAGAATCAATGCCATCAGAATCTGTATGTTATCCAGCAAAATTATCACATGGGCATGTAATAAGTTTAATACAAAAAGGAATAAAAACAATATTTTATCCATGTATTCCTTATTCTAGAAAAGAATATAAAGATGCAAATAATAGATATAATTGTCCAATTGTAATCTCATATTCAGAAGTTCTAAAAAATAATGTTGAAGAACTAAAAAATGTAAAATTTATAAACCCATTTTTACCATTTGAATCTGATGCATTATTAAAAAGAATTATGGAGCTTGATGAATTTAAAGAATATAATTTTACAAAAAAAGAATTAAAAATAGCAATAGAAAAAGCTCAGCAAGAATATAAAAAATGTAGAGAAGACATACATAATAAGGGAAAAGAAACATTAGAATATATAGAAAAAAATAATTTAAAGGGAATAGTACTTGCTGGTAGACCATATCATATAGACCCAGAGATTAACCATGGAATAGATACATTAATAACAAGTTTAGGAATGTGTGTATTAACAGAAGACAGTGTTGCAGACAAAGCAATACCAGAAAGACCATTACGTGTTGTAGACCAATGGATGTTCCATTCAAGATTATATGCAGCAGCTGACTTTGTTGGTAGACATGACAACTTAGAACTAGTTCAAATAAATTCATTTGGTTGTGGAGTTGATGCTGTGACAACAGATGAAGTTGAAGAAATTTTAACAAGCTTTGGCAAGATGTATACACTAATAAAAATAGATGAAGTAAATAATTTAGGAGCTGTAAGAATTCGTTTACGTTCATTACTTGCAAGTATAAATAAAAGACTAAATGCCAAAAAGGATACAAGTAAAGCAACAGGAGATTATTATTTAAAGAAAAATCCATTTACAAAAGAAATGAAAAAAGAATTTTTAATTTTAATACCACAAATGGCACCAATACATTTTGAATATTTAGAACCAGTTTTACAAAGTGAAGGATATAAAGCAAAACTTTTAAGAGAATGTACACCACATACAATAGAAACAGGACTAAAATATGTAAATAATGATGCATGTTATCCATCTATTATAACAACAGGACAAATGATAGAAGCATTAGAATCAGGAGAATATGATGTTAATAAAGTAGCATTAATAATGTCACAAACAGGTGGAGGATGTAGAGCAACAAATTATATTGGATTTATACGTAAAGCTTTAAAAGATGCAGGATATGAGCAAGTACCAGTTATTTCGTTTAATGTTGTAGGCATGGAGAAAAATCCTGGATTTAAATTTACATTTAGCATGGTAGAAAAATTGTTAAAAGCAATTGTATATGGAGATCTTTTACAAAAAATGTTGTATAAAAATAGAACATATGAAAAAAATAAAGGTGAAACGCAAAAATTATTTGACAAATGGCTAGAAACAACAAAAGACCTTGCAATAAATAGTAGTTCAAAAGAATTTTCAAAAAGTATATATAACATAGTAGAAGATTTTGAAAAAATTGAATGGAAAAAATCTAAAGAAAAGCCAAAAGTTGGTATAGTTGGAGAAATTTTAATAAAATATCATCCATTTGGAAACAATTTTGTAACTGATTTATTGGAAAAAGAAGGAGCAGAAGTTGTACTTCCAGATTTTATGGGATTTATTAAATATGTTGCAGCAAATAGTGTAATTTCACATAAATTATTAAAAGATAAATCATTAAAATCAGTATTATTCGGTACAGCTATAAAATTAATTGATTCTTTTGAAAAAGATACGAGAAAGGCTCTTGCAAAATCTAAAAAAGGATATTTACCAACTTGTGATATTTGGCATTTGGCAGATAATGTAAAATCTATTTTATCAACAGGAAACCAAACAGGAGAAGGATGGTTTTTAACAGCAGAAATGCTTGAATATATGGAAAATGACATAAAAAACATTATTTGTGTTCAACCATTTGCGTGTTTACCAAACCATGTTGTTGGAAAAGGTGTAATTAAAACTATTAGAGATAAATTTCCAGATTCCAATATTGTTCCTGTTGACTATGACCCAGGTGCAAGTGAGGCAAACCAAACTAATAGAATTAAGCTTCTTATGACTGTTGCAAAAGATAATTTGAAATTAAAAGAAAAACAGAAAAAAGTATTGGAAAAAGAAAATAGCGAAAAAAATGAAAAAATCAAAGAAAGTAAAAATTCTAATAAAAAAGTAAAAACAAATTAAATGATAGTTACTTATAGAAAGATAATTATAAATTATATTTATTAAAAAATTAATGTAATAGAGAAGTTTTGCTTCCCTATTATATTAATTATTAAGAAGAAAAATATCATAAAAGAAAGGGATTAAAAATTGTTATCACAAATAGAAACATATTTAGCATTATTTTATATTTATTCTTTTGCAGGATGGGTGATGGAAACTGTAGGAATTTCAATTCGAGAAAAAAAGCTTGTAGATAGAGGATTTTTAATAGGACCATATTGTCCAATATATGGGACAGGAGTTGTATTAATAACTATTTTATTAAAAAAATATAGTGATGATGTATTAGCAACATTTGTAATGTCAATTATTATATGTGGGATTTTGGAATATTTAACAAGTTATTTTATGGAAAAAATATTTAAAGCAAGATGGTGGGATTATTCAGATAGAAAATTTAATTTGAATGGTAGAGTATGTTTACAAAATTTAATTTTATTTGGTCTATTAGGAACAACAATTGTATTTGTAATAAATCCATTTTTTGTAAAATATATAGAAAAAGTTCCAGAATTAGCTCTTCACATTATATTGTCTTTAATAACAATCTTATTTATTCTAGATACAATAGTATCTTATAAAGTTATATTTGATTTAAAAGATATGTCAAAAGAATTTAGAGATAATACAGAAGAAATATCAGAAAAAGTTCAAAAGCGAATTAGAAGCTGGAAAATTAAGTTATATAGAAGATTAGTAAAAGCTTTCCCTGCAATAAAAGAATATGTAAAATATAATACTTGGGAAGAGATAAAGAAAAAAATTGAAGAATCTAGAAAAGATTTTAAAGAAAGAATAGAAAATTCTAAAAAAGAATTTAATGAAAAAGTAGAAAATTCAAGAAAAGAATTTAATAAAAAAATAGAAAATTCCAAAAGAGAATTTAGTGAAAAGATGGAAAATTCAAAGAAAGAATTTAATGAAAAAATAGAGAATTCGAAAAGAGAATTTAGTGAAAAAATGAAAGCTTCAAAAAAAGTTGAAAACAAAAGAAACCAAAATAAATAAATTTTTGATTGTTTAACATATAAAATGTCTAAAAAGTCCGCTATTGTTCTTGAATAGGAAAAATCGCTTTTTCTTTTGAAAATAAAATCTCATTTATATGATAGGGACTTGTTTTTGCACGCAAAGTCCCTATTGTCTAAATAT
>CALXCA010000027.1 GCA_944386685.1 uncultured Clostridia bacterium
TTTTTCTCTAAAATATTTATTTCATTTTTTACTTCTTCTTTGTGTTCTTCACTTGTTGATAAAAGCCTTTCATAATAAAAACTATTTATTTGCCTTTCTAATTGTCTAACACTCCAATTTGACCTTATTGTTTCTTCTAAATAAAAATTTCTTTTAGCCTCATTGTCTATGTTCATTATTAAACGATTATGGCTCCAACTCAACTGGTTCCACAATGTGGAACCACCTTTATACGTTAAATAAAATTTTTTCATTTTCTTTAAACTTGAAACACTAAAACCTTGTCCAAATTCTCGAGTTAACTTTTCTGAAAATAGTTTTAATATTTCATTTTGAGATGTCTCTAAATTATAGTTTTCAATTAATTCGTTTATAGTAGAACCAATTTCAAAGTATAGTTCAACCATTTCAGAATTAATATTTTTCACAACATTGAATTATTGTTTATTTCTTCTAAACTCATATTTACCTACTTTCAATCAAGTTATATCAAGGCATTCAAAAAGTTCGACGAAAACTCTTATTGGCTGGGGCACTGTGATTCGAACACAGGAATGTCGGAGTCAGAGTCCGATGCCTTACCGCTTGGCGATGCCCCAATATTTTTACATCATAATTATATTAGCATATTTGTTTTAAATTTGCAAGATATTAAACTTTTTTAACTTATATATTTTTTATATTTATTTACCAAAAAAAGTCCGAATATTCCGTTATGACTATTTTTTAAATTTAGCCAACATTTTGTAATTGTCTATAACTGTCTTTTGCTTTCCAAAATTCACTACAAGCAAGTTTATCTATATTATTTTCTTTTTTATCTAAAGAACTAACTGCTTTTAAGTATTTTTTTGGTTCTTCAAAATTAACTTGCTCTTTCAATTCTAGATTATATTTTTCATCAGTTATTATTTTCTCTATATCGTTCAAATTTTCCACCTTTCTAAATTGTGCAAATATCAACTGCATAATTTATTTTACTTTTATTGATTAATATTATAGCATTTATTTTTTAATTTTTCATTATAAATTCCAAAAAAGATGAAGTTGTATTATTATTTTTTTACAATTCATCTTTTAAATATGTGAACATTAAGCTGATATAATTAAAATTTATATCCACTTAGTTCTTTTTCTATTTTTGAATAATTTTCAAAGTTCTTTTCCATTAAATCTATAAAACTTTTACAATGAGTTTTATATTTTATATGGCAAAATTCATGTGCAATTACATATTCTATTACTTCTTTTTTGAATTGCATTAATTTTGGATTTATAATTATTTTTTTGCTTCCAACACATTTTGCAAGTTCAGAATCTAATTGTTCTATTGCATAATCTTCTGGAGCAAGTCCTAATATTAGTCTAACTTTTTCCATAATATTATCTATTTCGTTATTTGCAATTTGCTCATACATCTTTTCAATTGATATTTTTAAAATTTGTTCATTTCCAATTTTTTTATATTTTATTGGTAAAATTATTTTTATTTGATAATTTTCTTCTAAATTTAATTCTGGAGTAATTATATTTTGGTAATATACTTTTACATCATAGTTTTTTCCAAATATTTTAACTGATTGTATATTTGGATTATTTAGTTCTGCATATTCATTCATTTTGCTTAATATCCAATTTTTCTTTTGTTCTACTGCTTCTTGGATTTTGCTTGAACTTAAATACCATGGTGCATTTACTACAACTTCTCCGTTTTGTATAGTAATATACATTTCTCTATTTATTGCTTTATTTACTGTATATGTAATAACATTATTCTTTTTTCCAAATATACTCATGATTTTTTCCTCCTTAATTTATTTTGAACTCTTGTTCGCTTTTGTGATTACATTTTATATCTTAATTTAAAAAATGTCAATACTTTTTTTAAAATTTTTCGAACATTTTTTTGTTATCAAATAATTGACTATAAATTATTCATTAATAATACTTTCAAGCACAAATCTTTTATCAGTAGAACAAAGAACAATAGCGGACTTTTTTGGACATTTTATATGTTTATAACATTTTAAAGTCCGCGTCATTGTTCGTGCGCCAATTTTACGAAGTAAAATTGTGTGCATCCGTTTGAGCGAAGCTCTTTTCTTGTATAGGAAAAAGCGATTTTTCCTATACAAGAAGAAAATCTCAAAAGACTAGCGATTGTAACATTTTATACAACAGGAAAGTTATACTTTCCTATTGTATAATAAAAATTTTTAATAATAAATTTTATTTTTAACTATATATTTATATAAGTAGATAAAAGAAAGGTCTAATATTTAATATGAGGAAAAATAATTTTTATATTATAAAAATTAAGCAATTTATAATACCATTTATTTTAGTATTATTTACAATATCATTAATAATATTTTCAAGCACAAATCTTTCATCAGCAAAAAATGGACTAATTCTGTGGGCAAATTCAATTGTTCCATCATTATTCCCATTTTTTGTAGCAACAGAATTACTCACACACACAAATTTAATATATAATATGGGAAAATTATTAAATAAATTTATGAAACCGTTTTTTAATATAAGAGGCGAAGGATGTTTTGCATTGATTATGGGTATTATTAGTGGATATCCAATGGGTGCAAAAATTTCTGCAAACTTTAGGAAAAACAATATATGTTCAAAAGAAGAATGTGAAAGATTATTAAGTTTTACTAATAATTCTGGTCCATTATTTATAATTGGAACTGTTGGAATAACAATGTTCGGTAATTCAACAATTGGTTTTTTACTTCTTTTAACACATTTACTGGCATCATTAACCGTTGGATTTTTATTCAGATTTTGGAAATATAAAACAAAAGAAAAAAATAATTTACAAAAATATGAATCTAATAAAATAAATGAAATAACATTATCTAACTTAGGTGGAATAATTGGAAACAGTATTACAAATTCAATAAATACTATTCTACTAATTGGAGGATTTGTTGTACTTTTTTCTGTAATTTTAAATATAATAAAAACAAGCAATTTGCTTAATATTTTATGTAACTTTATTAACCCTATTTTTAATTTATTGAATATACCAACTTCATTCTCATCTGGTTTTATCTCTGGAATTATAGAATTAACAAATGGATTAAATATTATTTGCACTTTACCAGAAAAAAAGATATCTATAAATATTATTTTAGCATCATTTTTATTAGGATTAGGAGGAATTTCTGTACTTTTACAAGTATGGAGTGTAATATCAAAAACAGATTTATCTATAAAGCCATATATTATAGGAAAAATATTACATGCATGTTTTTCTGCTTTTTATACATTTTTATTTTTAAAAAATTTTATAATATTCAATTTTGATTTATAAAAATATGTTGATATATTAATATTGCATAAATTTTGAATGTGATTGAAAATATTTTAGAATTTGTTAAATGATTTATTGAGGGATGTTCACGGTACTCACGAAGTGAGGGTCTGAGTGAAAGAGGCTCAATAAATCATATTACAAATTCTTAAATATTGTAATGAACTGAAAAATTTATAAAATATTAATATATCAACATATAAAAACTCTAAATATTAGTTTTCTAATTTTTTGTAACCTCATTCAACATCCATAATTTTTTAGAATAATCACGTAAATAATCATCAATCAATGCAGAAGTTTCATAATCTTCTACTTTTTCTGCAGATTTCTTTATCTCAACAACTTTCTTGTATAATGTGTTAAAATCTTGAGTTACTATTTTCAGTAATTCCTCACTTTTAATTTTTTCATTTTTAGCTTCAACAATTTCAGAATTACTAATAAAATCTTTCATTGTGCCAAGAGGCTCATATCCCTTTGCTAAAATATGTTCTGCAATCTCATCAATTTGCTCTCTAATTTCATCATAAAATTCTTCTAGCTTGCTATGGATAATAAAAAAATTATGTCCTTGAACATTCCAATGATAATTTTGCAATTTCACAGACATAATTTCTAATTCACTTAAAAACTTATTTAAATTAATTATATTTTCTTCCATAATGAAAAAATTCCTTTCTATATTTAAAATTTAGAGAAAATTAAAATCCAAATATATTATAAAAATACTATAATCTTCCCTTTTCTTTTATCATTATGAACAAAAATATAGTAATTATTCAAACTTTTTTCCTACTTCTAAATTATTTCCTCTTAAAAAATCACATATAGACATCTTTTTAGCATTTTCAGCTTGAATCTCAAGAACTTTAATAATACCATCTTTAGCTTTTATATAAAGCCCATCTTTACTATCAGATTTTAAAATTGTACCATTTATCTTATTTTTAAATTCATTTTCAGATTTTTTTAATTCATTTTCAATTTGTAAAAGATTATTATCATTAGATTCATTATCAATTGTCAAAACACTTATATTTTCAGATTCATTTTTTATTGGTAAAACTTCAACTTTCCAAAATTTATACTTTTTATCATCTAAAAATGAATATGCTCCCATTATAGGGTTTAGTCCTCTAACTAAATTTTTTATTTCAAAAGCACTTTTTTCATTCCAATCAATTTTTGCCATTTCCTTATTAAGCATTGGAGCTAAAGTAAAATTATCTCCTTGAGGAACTCTAGGAGCTGTTCCATTTTCTATTTGTTCTATTGTCTGAACTAAAAGCTTTGCACCTATTTTTGATAATCTATCCCATAATTCACCAGTTGTTTCATTATCTCCAATTTGAACTTCTTCTTTTAAAATCATATCACCAGTATCCATACCAACATCCATATACATAGTTGTAATTCCTGTTACTTTATCTCCATTTAAAACAGCCCATTGTATTGGAGCTGCTCCTCTGTATTGTGGTAAAAGTGATCCATGAACATTAATACATCCTAATCTTGGAATATCTAATATTTCTTTAGGTAAAATTTTTCCATAAGCAACTACACAAATTATATCTGGATTTAAGTTTTTTATTTCTTGAATAAATTCTTGATTATTTCTAACTTTTTCTGGTTGATAAACTTTTAAATTTTTTTCTATTGCAAATTCTTTTACAGGAGTAGGTATTAACTTCATTCCTCTTCCTTTTGGCTTATCTACATTTGTAACTACTCCTAAAATTTCATATCCTTTATTATATATAGCTTCTAGAGAATCTCTCGCAAAATCTGGTGTTCCCATAAAAACAATTTTCACTAAAATCACACTCCAATTACATAAAATTCACTTATTCTCTAAAAAGTTAATATATTAATAATGAATAAATTTCGAATACGATTGGAGGAAATTTAGACTTTCTTAAATAATTTTATGGAAAATGTTCGCGTCGAGCGCCAGCGAGGACTAAGTGAAAGGGTGCCATAAAATTATTTTAGAAATTCTTATATCTCCGTAATGAGTCGAGAAATTTATGAAATATTAATATATTAACTTTTTTGAGAAGTAATACGTTAAAGAACAAATAAGAAAATCTTTGATTTTCTTTAATTTGTTCTCGCCCGATTTGAGTTTTCGACTGTAAGGAGAAAATCTCAAAGGGCTAGCGATTGTAGCTTTTTATACAATAGGAAAGTATAACTTTCCTATTGTATAAATATACTTATAAAATTTCTTTAGCAATATTTGCATAATCTTGAATACTTAAATTTTCAGCTCTAACATTTTCATCTAAATTTAGCTTTTTCAAAATTTTTAATCCCTCTTGTTTGCTTGCAAAAACTTGAGTATTTGTCAAAGCATTTAGCAAAGTTTTTCTCCTCTGCATAAAAGCACTTTTAATTATCATAAACATAACTTTAGGATTTTCAATCTCAACTGCAGGTTTATTTCTTAATTTCATTTTAATAACTTCAGAAGTTACATCAGGTTCAGGAATAAAAGAATTATTTGGAACTTCCATAATTTTTTCTGATTCACAATAATAATATATAGTATAAGTAATTGCACCAGTGTTTTTTCCACCAGGAATTTCTATTAGTCTATCTGCAACTTCTTTTTGTATCATAACAGTTATAGACTCAATATCTAATTTATCTTCTAATAATTTCATAATTATTGGAGTAGTAATATAATATGGCAAATTTGCAACTATTTTTGCTTTTTTTATATTGTCATTACCTTTATGTTTTTTTATTAATTCATTTAAATCTACTTGTAAAACATCTTCATTAAGAATTTCTAAATTAGAACTAGTAATAAATCTATCTTTTAAAATTTTAATCATTTTTTTGTCTAATTCTATACAAACAACTTTTCCTGCTTTTTTTAATAATTCTTTTGTTAATGTACCTAATCCTGGTCCAATTTCTATAATTAAATCTTCTTTAGAAATTTCACTTGAATTAATAATATTTTCTACCACTTCTTCATTAATCAAAAAATTTTGCCCTAAATCTTTATTTGCTTTTATACCATATTTTTTCATTATTGTTTTTGTTTCTTCTAACAATTTTTTCATTTAAGCCTCCACATTAGAAACAACACATACTCCATTTTCATATTTTAAAGTTATATTTTGAATTAATCTTATAAAATTATTCATATTTTGTTTAGTAATTTCATAAGTTGTTTCTTGTCCTTTAATTGTTTTTACTTTTATATCTTCAATCATATAATCTGTTTGAGTTCCTGTTATTTCTTTCATATATAATG
The DNA here is from genome assembly GCA_944386685.1 of uncultured Clostridia bacterium. Classification (GTDB taxonomy): domain Bacteria; phylum Bacillota; class Clostridia; order TANB77; family CAG-508; genus CAG-269. The sequence goes on from CALXCA010000027.1 coordinate 6,606, forward strand.
TACCATTATAATTTATAAATTCACTAAATTGAGATTTTAAAACATCTTTTGTCATATATTTTGTCATTGCATTTTCAAAGTCAGAATATGCAATTCCAGTAAATTTATAATCTGAATATTCTTCTGGCAATGTTTCATTAGTGTTTTCTACTGTCTGTGGTAAACTTAAACTATTTAATAAATATTGTGTACCACCTGTTTTTATATCTGCTAAATTTGTATAATTATAAATTACATCTGAAGCAACATCATCTGGAATTTTGCTTGCAATTTGTATTGTCATTGCTGTTCTCATTGCTTCATTATAATATTGATTATACAAGTTTTCTTCTCCAACAATTTCTATTGCATACATATATCCATCTTGCATAACAGCAAGTATTTTGGCTTTTATACCCTTATTTCCTGCTTCAAATTCTCGCCATTGTATGTCATTAATTAATTGTGTTTTTGTATATTCTATTGTTGAATATATAGAATGTTCTAATAGTTGAGTTTTCATTTCTTCATTTGTCATATCATTTTTTTCTAAATAAATATTTATTCTAATATCATCTGTTGTTCCATCTTCTTTTTGATTTGCTGGTCCTTGTATATAATATAAAATTGATCCATTAGTTTTTTCAATAACTTGCCATTTATCAGATAATTTTCCTATATCTAGCATTATTACATTATTTGAATATATATTTATATTTGAATCTTCTGTTGATTCTTGTTCTTCTGATGAATTGTTATTTTTTGTGTCAAAATTAAAATTTCCAGAATAACGTCCTATTATAAAAATAGAAATACAAATTATTATTATAATAATTATTACCATTCCAAAATTAATTTCAACTGATTTTTTCTTTTTCGACATTTTTCTTCCTTTCTTAACATATACATTATTACATTCTATCTGGCATTTCCATTCCTAGTAATTTTGCACCTATTTTTAAAACATTTCCTGTAGCATATGTTAAAAATATCCTTGTATTTTGAATTTTTTTATCTTCTGTAATAATTTGATTTTCATTATAAAAATTGCTATAAGCTTTTGCTAAGTCTATTAAATATCTTGATAATATACATGGTTCATTTTTTTCTGTAACTTGTATTAATGTTTTTTCAAAATTATAAAGTATTTTTAATATTTTGTTTGCAGAGTCTTCTAGTAAATATTTTTTATCAATATTCTCAAATGATGGAAGTCCTCCTGCTTTTTCTATTATGCTTTTTGTTCTTACATAAGTATATTGTAAATATGGACCAGTTTCTCCTTGGAAACTTAAAATTCTATCCCAATTAAATATTTCATCTTTAACTCTACTATTTGATAAATCATTAAATACAACTGCTCCTACTCCAACTTTTTTAGCAATTTCATCTTTATTTTTTAATTTTGGATTTTTTTCGTTTATAATTTCTTTTGCTCTTTCTATTGCTTCATTTAATAAATCTTCAAGTTTTACAACATTTCCATCTCTTGTAGACATTTTACCTGTTTCCAGTAAAACCATTCCATAAGATATATGTTCTAATCCATCTGTATATTTTTTATCTAAACCTAACAATTTTGCAACTTGAAAAACTTGTTTAAAATGCAATGTTTGTTCATATGATGTTACATATAAAGCTTTATCATAATCATATGTACGTGCTCTATATAAAATTGCAGCTAAATCTCTTGTTGCATATGTAGATGACCCATTTGATTTTTGTATTAAACATGGTGCCATTCCATATTCTTCTAAGTCTATTATTCTAGCTCCTTGAGATTCTATTAATTTACCAGATTTTTGTAACAAATCTATTACTTCTTGCATTTTATCTGTATAAAATGCTTCTCCATTCCATGAGTCAAATTTTATTCCAAGAATATCATATACTTTTTGGAATTCTTTTAAACTTAAATCTTTAAATTTTGTCCATAATTCAACACATTCTTTGTCTCCATCTTCTAGTTTTTTAAAATTATTTCTACATTCCTCTAAAACATTTTCATCTTCTTTACACAAATTTGATATTCTTACATAAATTTCTGTTAATTTTTCAATAGGATTTTCGTCTAAATTATATTCTGATCCCCATCTTTTATATCCTTCAATTAATTTACCAAATTGTGTTCCATAATCTCCTATATGGTTTATTCCAGTAACATTGTATCCTAGATATTTATATATATTATATAATGCTGCACCAATAACAGTTGTACGTAAATGCCCTATATGGAATGTTTTTGCTATATTAGGAGAAGAATAGTCTATAACTATATTTTTACCTTCTCCTATATTAGATTTTCCATAATTTTCTGTTTTTGTTACCTCACTTAAAATTTCTGTTGCAAGTGTTTCTTTATTTATAAAAAAGTTTAAATATCCTCCAACTACTTCTATTTTTTCTATAATATTTTCTGGAATATTTATATTTAATTTTAAATCATCTGCTATTAAATTTGGAGATTTTTTTAATGTTTTTGCTAATTTAAAACATGGAAATGCATAATCTCCATTTTCTGACTCTTTTGGAACTTCTATAAATTTGCTTATTTCATTAATTTCAATATTTGTTATTTTAGAAATTTCTTCTGCAATTATATTTTTAAAATTTATCATGAGTCTCTTCCTTTCACACTAAATTTAATTTCTTATCTGTTCCTTTATCATAACACTCATAAATATAGAAATATTTATTTTGTACTAAATTTTCTTTTATGCTTTTTTCTGTAATTCTGCTCCATTTTTAGTATCTTTAATTATATAGCCTTTTTCTAAAATTTCATCTCTTAATCTATCTGATTCTTCCCAATTTTTATTTTTTCTTGCTTCATTTCTTTTTTCTAATAAATCTAAAACATCTTGTGGTAGTTCTTCTGTTTTTTTGGCTTTATCAATATCTATTCCTAAAACTGTGTCAAACTTTTTTAATAATTCAGCTATTTTTTTAGATTTATTTTTATATCTAACAGCTTCCCATACAACACTTAATGCAAGTGGCATATTCATATCATCATTTATTGCTTTATGGAATCTATTTTCTAAATCATTTATTACTTCATCAGGAACTTCTTCTGTTCCATTTAAATGATTTTGATATCCTTCTCTTAAACGCTCTAAAGAAGCGGATGTAGATTCAATTCCTTCCCATGTAAAATTTAATTTTCCCCTATAATGGCATGAAAAATTAAATAATCTATATGTAAGTGGATCATATCCTTTTTTAATAATATCATCTAATAAATATACATTTTTCAAGCTTTTAGACATTTTTCCACCATTAACAAGTAAGTATTCTCCATGAATCCAATAATGTGCTGGTATTTTACCACATGCTCCTTTATTTTGAGCAATTTCATTTTCATGATGTGTTGGAACTAAATCTATTCCACCTGTATGTATATCAAATTCTTCTCCTAAATATTTTGTACTCATTGCAGAACACTCAATATGCCAGCCTGGATAAGATGGTCCCCAGGGACTATCCCATTTCATTAAATGATTTTCTGGTGCTTTTATCCAAAGTGCAAAATCATATGGATTTCTTTTTTCTGGGTCTACATCAACTCTTGCTCCAGCTTTTTGATTTTTTAAATCAATTCCAGATAAAATTCCATATTCATCTAATTTAGATACATCAAAATAAATTGCTGTAGATGTTTCATATGCATAGCCGTTATCCATAATCTTTTTTACCATATCAAGCATTTCTTTTATATGGTCTGTTGCTTTACATACAACTTCTGGTGTTTGAATATTTAATCTTTCTAAATCTATAAAAAATAATTTTGTATAATGTTCTGCTATTTCTAATGGAGTTTTATGTTCTTCTTTAGCTGATTTTATCATCTTGTCTTCTCCTTCATCTCCATCAGAAACTAAATGCCCTACATCTGTAATATTCATAACATGTTTTAATTTATAACCATTATATTTTAAAATTCTTCTTAATGTATCACTTAATAAATTTGTTCTCATATTACCAATTGTAGCATCTTTATAAACAGTTGGGCCACAAGAATATATTGTGGCTTCACTTTCTTTTATTGGTTTAAATAGTTCTTTTTGCTTATGTAGTGTATTGTAAAAAAATATATCCATTATTTATTATTTTCCTTGTAATATATTTAGGTTTTTATAACTAAGGTGTTACCTATAAACCTTATTTGAGTTTTCGACTGCAAGGAGAAAATCTCAATTAAAGAAAATCAAAGATTTTCTTTAATTGGTGGATTCTGTTTTATTTGTACTTGACGTATTACCTCCTGTTGTACTTCCTGTTGTTGGACTAGTTGTTGGTTTTGTAGGCTCTGTTTTCGGATTTGTTGACTCTGTTTTATTTGTACTTGATGTATTACCTCCAGTTGTACTTCCTGTTGTTGGGCTAGTTGTTGGTTTTGTAGGCTCTGTTTTATTTGTTGTTGGCTCTGTAGGTTTTGTTTCTTCTGGTTTTTTATGAATTGTACAATATCCAGTTGGTGCTGATGTAGCTTTTTTTACATCAGGTGTATTCCATAATCCTAATCTCTCTTTTTCTGGAACATATCCATAGTTTCTATTTTCTCTTGAGGATTCTGGACAATATTCATTTGCAAGTAAATTAGAGTCTTTACAAATTAAATAAGTATTTTCATGAGCATCACATGTTTCTGGTAATTTGCCTTTAATAAATATTTCTGAATGTGTGTTTGTACATTTGTCTGATGCAAGTCTTCCACTATCATCACAAACTGTTGCATTAACAACTCCTTCAGGTCTGTTAAATTTTGAACCTTCTAAATTTGCATGAATTTTTTTCAAAATATTAGCAAAAATTAAACCTGAAGATTTATTACTTGAAATAGAAATATGTGATGGTTCATCAAATCCATAATATACTGCACCAGCATAGTAATTTGTAAATCCACATAACCATCTATCTTTTACTTCATTTGTTGTACCAGTTTTAGCAGCAACATCCATTCCACTAATTTTACAATATGTAGCTGTTCCAGAAGTTACAACAGATTTTAACATATCTTTAACCAAATAAGCTGTTTCTACTGAACAAACTCTTTCTGTTTTTTGATTTGGTTGCATTACAGTATTTCCATTTGAATCAACAGCTTTTGTATAGAAAGTAGGTTCTATATAAGTTCCATCATTAGCAATCATAGCATAAGCTGCTGCCATTTCTAATGGACTAATACCATATGTTAATCCTCCAATTGATAAAGCAAGATTATTATCTTTTTCTTCATCTAATGAAGTTACTCCCATCTTTTTCAAATATTCCATAGATTTTTTTGGTGTTAATTCTGCCATAATTTTTATAAATGGTATATTTTGTGATGTAGTTATTGCAGATCTAACTGTTATATAAGCTTTTTTTGAATATCCATTATAGTTTTCTGGGTCATATCCTCCTCCAAATATTGTATATTTATCTGCATATAATGTAGCAGGAGTTATTAATCCCTCTTCTATAGCTGGTAAAACATCTGCAATAGGTTTTATAGCAGAACCTGTTTGTCTTACAGAATTTACTCTATTTAGACCTCTAGATGTTGTTTTTTCACCTAATTGTCCAACAGCACCAACTACATATCCTGTTTTTGGGTCAATAAATACAGCAGCAGCTTGGGCATATACAACATTTCCATTTGCATCATAAACAGTATTTTTCTTTTCATCTTTTAATGCTAATTTATATCTTTCATCTTTCATTTCTGTTTCCATTATATTTTGTATATTAGCATCTTGTGTTGAATATATTTTTAATCCACTTGTACTTAAATATGTTTCAGCAGCTTCTCTAGAAATATTTTTTTCTTCCATTATTTGTTCTACTAATTGGTCTATTAAAGCATCTGTGTGTGAAGAATATACATTTCCTTTAATTCCGTTTTGGAATGTAAATCCTGCTTCAACTTCTGCAACAGCTGAATCATATTCTTCTTGATTTATGTATTCTAATTTTTTCATTTGATTTAATACTGTTTTTGTTCTGTTTTTTATTTTTTCTGTATTATCTTTAGTCTTTGAATATGGGTCATATGAGTTTGGTGCATTATTAATTCCTGCTAAAAATGCACATTGTGCAATAGATAAATCTTTAGCACTTTTACTAAAATAATATTCAGCACCTGCTTCAACTCCATAATTTCTTCCGCCAACAAGTATTAAGTTTAAATATAATTCAAGAATTTGATATTTTGTCAATTCATTTTCTACTTGATATGCTTTTACCCATTCTTTAACTTTTCTAATTACACCATTTATACCACTTGAATCTTTATCTTGAGTTATATTTTTAACTAATTGTTGTGTAATTGTACTTCCTCCTCCTGCTGTTGATTTACCAAAATGTGTTACAAATGAAAATATTGCAACAGCAGTTCTTTTAAAGTCTACTCCATGATGTTGATAAAATCTTTCATCTTCAATTGCTATATATGCTTTTGGTAAATATGGTGACATTTCTTCTAATGTAATGATTTTTCTATTTTCACTTCCATTTAGTTCTGCTAAAACAACAGTATCTGTAGAATTTACTATTATTGTATTTTCAGACATGGTTAATTGTGATATATCTATTTTAAAATCATCACCCCATACACCATATATTAGTCCTATTGCAACTCCTGCAAATACTACACATAATATTAAAAATAAAATTAATATTATTTTTAATGCTAGTGCTAATTTAGGATGTTTATATTTAAATTTCATTTTATTGTTTTTAGAAAGTGCTTTTGTTTCTTTATCTTTATTTTTAGATTTTTTTACTTTTTTACTTTTTTTCTTTTTTTCATCATTATTACTATTTCCAATCATTTTTTATACTTCCTTTCGTAAGAAATCCTTATTTTCTGTATTTTACAAGTTGCGAGTACATTATATTATATTTTTATAAAAAAATAAAGTGTTTTAAGAAATTCTTTATAATTTTTACTGGATAATGGTCTTTTAAATTATTTCGTTAAAAACGATGATATTATAATATTTTAAAGCTTCGACGCTTGATTGAAATGAAAATTAGAATTCATTTGGCTTTTTAATGAGGAATGTTCACGGTACTCGAGTTTACGAGAGGGTCGGAGTGAAAGAGGCTCATGAAAAAGCCTTATGAATTCTTTTTGAATGGAATGAACAGGAGAACTTTAAAATATTATAATATCATCGTTTTTTTATTCTATTTTACTTAAGACCATTATTCAGTAAAAATTTTTAATTTTATATTAAAAGGTGAAAAACATTAAATGTTTTTCACCTTTCGTGATTGTTGAAATTTTTTAATTTCCCCACATTAGCCGTAAGTTAGTGGAATTTTTAAGGACCTGTCTTCGACAGGTGGGTCCTACTTGAATACTTGTGGGCTTCTTACTACTTAAAGCTAAATATAAATTTGCAAAAGTGTAAGCTTGCACGCCATACTCAAAGAATTGGTCCCTTTTTAAACTTGTAGGTTCTAAAAATTCTGCCTACACGCACTACGCAGGGCTGATATTTAATTAACTTTTTGTTATATTTATTTTAGCATATAATTTAAAATTTTGCAACTATATTATCCTTATTTTTTTCAAAAATTTATATGCTAAAATTAGTTTATCTCATTTTTTTTACTTTATACTTCCTAATACAAATTATTTTACATTTTTTATATAATATGAAAGTATAACTTTTATATTATATAAAAATAATTCAAATAAGTACTGAATATTTTTAGCTTTCTAAAATTTTTAAACTACATTTAATTCCATCAATAGCAGAGGTCATAATTCCTCCAGCATAGCCTGCTCCCTCACCGCAAGGATATAATCCAACAACATTTGTAGAATTTAAAGTTTCTTTATCTCTTGTAATTTGAACAGGAGAAGAACTTCTAGTTTCTATTCCTGTTAAAATAGCATCATTATCTGCAAATCCATATAATTTTTTATTTAATTCTAATAGTGCTTCTTTAATTGTGTCAGATATAAAATCTGGCAAAATTTTATTTAAATTAGTTAATTTTATGCCAGGCTTATATGTTGGTTTTACTTTTCCAATAAAACTGCTTTCTCTATTTTGCAAAAAGTCTTCAACTCTTTGTATTGGAGCATTATAATTATTTCCTCCTAAATTAAAAGCATCTTTTTCTAATTTTTCTTGAAAATCTATTCCATCAAGAGGAGAGTTTTTATAAAAATCTTGTATACTAATATTAACAAGTAAAGCACTATTTGCATTTTCACCATCTCTAGCAAAATTGCTCATTCCATTTGTTACAATAGCATTTTCTTCAGAATTAGATGCTATAACTTTTCCACCAGGGCACATACAAAAAGTATAACATGTCCTTCCATTTTTTGCATGATAAACTAGCTTATAATCTGCTGATCCTAATTTTAATTTTGTTTGATTACCATATTGAGCATAATTAATATCTTTTTGTAAGTGTTCAATTCTAACCCCTACCGCAAAATTCTTAGGCGAAATTTGTACTCCTATTTCAAATAGTTTTTTGAATGTATCTCTTGCACTATGCCCTATTGCTAGTACTACTGCATCTGTCTCTGTTTTATTTATTTCTTTATTTAAAGTTTCTGATATTACAGATTTAATTGTTCCATCTTTAATTTCAAAATCTATTACTTTTTCTTGGAATCTAAATTCTCCACCATTTTCAATTATATAGTTTCTCATATTTTTTAAAATTTTTACTAAATTGTCTGTTCCTAAATGTGGCTTTGCAACATATAAAATTTCTTTTGGTGCACCAAACTTAACAAATTCTTCTAAAACTTTTCTGGAATATATGCTTGTATTTCCAGTGTTTAGTTTTCCATCAGAAAATGTTCCTGCTCCGCCCTCACCAAATTGGACATTAGAATTTGTACTAAATTTTCTTGTATTAATAAAATTATTTACATCTATAATTCTTTCTTCTACTTTTTTTCCTCTTTCAAAAATTATTGGTTTTATTCCATTTTCCACTAAGATTATTGCAGAAAAAAGACCTGCAGGTCCTGCACCTATAATAACAGGTCTTTTGGAACTTTTTCTTTTTACTTCTATATTATCTAATTTATAATATTCAACTTTTTCAAACTTGTTTTCTTTATTTTTATTAACTAGTTCAACATCAAATATATAATTATAATAAATATCTGGTTTTTTTCTTGCATCTATAGATTTTTTATATATGTGCCAATTTTTAATTTCTTCTAATTTTAAATTATTTTTATGTAGTACTTTTTCTAATACTTTTTCTTCAGATAATTCTTCATTAATTTTAATACTTGGTAGTCTAATCATTCTATTTCCTTGTATAATATATTTAGATTTTTAAAAGGATACCCATAAACCTTTATTGTTCGTATGTTAATTTTGCAAAGCAAAATTGTGTTCATTTGTCATTGCAAAGCTTTTTTATTTTAAATATAAAACTACTCTAAAACCAACATTTACAGCACTATAAATATCTCTATTTAATCCATCACGTTGGCATACTGCTGTATTATTACTTTCTGTATAAAATCCTCCTCCTCTTAATACACCATATATACTTGATGGTCCTCCATGCCTACCATATTCTGTAGTCCATTCCCACATATTTCCTGCAAAATCATAAATATTATTTGCAAAATTTCTTTCTGATGAACCTGTTAAAATTTCTGTCATTTCTCCAGATTTTATTAAATCTGTATTTTCCCATTGTTTTGCAATTTCCCATTTACTATCAATATAACTATGTTTTGCACATAGCCCAGAATATGAAAATTCAGAATCTATATAATTTCCCCAATCTGAACTATTTGTAACGTTTTTTCCAGAATTAGATATCCATTTTGTAATAGTGTCCCATGCATAACTATCTATTAAACTACTTGTTACAGATGTACTATTAGCATACATTTTTTCTGAAACAGTTTTAGCATTTTCTTGATTAATTAAATTCCATGACATTGTATTTTTTTTGCTAACAGGTATATAATTACCAATATTTTTTCCTGTAACAATATAAGATGTATCATTTTCTTGATTTGTAAATAAAGTGCCCTCCGGAATTCCGGCTTCAAATCTTGCTACATAAAATCCTTTATATTTGGAAACACTTTCAAGATTTCCATTATCATCTTTCCAGTCTGTATATTCATAATATTTATAAGAAAAATCTCTTCCAGTTGTAGTATCTTGTTCATATTTTAAATTTTCTCCATCAACAGGAATCCATACAAATTGGTTTCCTCCTTTAGAATTCATTATATCATCATTTGCAACATCAGATATAACAAGTCCATCAGATATTCTAACAGATCCTTTTACTAAACAAAAACCTGCTGGTATAATAGCTGTATTGCCTTCAGGATCTGTATATGGTGTATTTTGAGTCATAATACTTCCTACATCAAATCCTGTACCCTCTGCACTTAAAACTTCTCCATCTTTTGTTACTAGATATATTCTTTGACTGTCTAAAAAAGTTATATAACATGTTGTTCCAGATGTATATACTTCAACATTTTCATTCATATTTGTTAATTCATTGTATAATGCATTTTCTTCAACTTTACCAATGTAACTTAGACCAATTATTCCTTGTACTGCTGTTTGTATTTTTTCTTTTTCTCCAGCAATTTCACTTTGGAGTCTAGATTCTTTAGCTTTACTAATTATTCCATTTTCTCCATTTATATCTAATGCAGTAATAGTAACTCCTGCTAATAAAATAAGTATTGCAATTGTTATTACAATAGATATCATTGATATTGTAATTTCTCCGTTTTCATTTTTATTGGATTTAGAAATATTAGTATAATTTCTTTTCATTTTCTCACATTCCTTTTCTTTCGATTTAATCATATTTTCTTTAGTTTAACTAATTATAATCCTATATCATTTTTACTACTTTTGTCAATAGCTTAAAAATTTTTAACTTAAAAATAAATTTTTTTTATATTATTACAGTATTTGACTTTATATTAAATTTGTGGTATTATGTTAATATCACAAATTGTTGAGCTATTCCCCATTTGGCTCAAATCCGTCTATTCACAATTGTGATAACAAAAAATAGGAGGTAGAATATTTATGACTGTAAGAATAGTTACCATCACAATAGTTGCTCTAATATTATTCTTCCTTGTTGCAGTGTATCTAACTGCACGGGATATGAGAGTAGCTGTCCTTTTTACTAAGGACCGGAACTATACCTTTAAAACCGGAACCTTTTTACACAGGTTTGCAATAATCCGTGTAAAAGGGTGTTGTAGTGCAACTATTAGAAATACATACTCAAAAGAAATTTTGAGGTGTTTCGATGTTACAGGGCATAAAATATATGTTTTAAACGAGAAAAACAAGTACAACACCCTCAGCATTGACAATGGTGAGGACTTCCTCGTTGAAATTATTTATTTTATGCCCAGAGCATAATTTTTATGTCTCGGCAAAAAATTAGTTTTCGGTCATAAAAACTTTGCATTTCTTAATGGGGAAAAAGACTGCTGGAGCCACAAGCTCCAACAGCCTTTTTATTTTTCTAACAACCAATCTATTATGTTTTTATGAATAATTCCATCTCTACTATAATTAATTTTATCCATCGTAATAACATATTTATGGAAATTGTCTGCTACACTTCTATATGCTCCAAATGCTTCATCTTTATTTTTTTCTATGTGTTTACTTTTTTGTAATTCAAAACATTCGAGTATAGTCGAAACTTTTTCATTTTTTTCTAAAATATTCGACTATATTACTATTGCTATGAGAATAAAAGATAATTTATATATTATTTTGATTTTGTATTATTCACAGACTATTGCTGGCTCTCTATTGTCTAATATTTTCCCACTTTCTGTCAAGTTTAATGGTGTTCTTCCTGTTTTATCATATATTAGACTATTATTAGCATATTATTAGCCAATAAAGAATATTATTAATCCACCAACAGTTGAAATTATTGTTCCCAACATTTTTAGTCCTGTAGTTGCTTCATTTTTATCTCCAAATCCAAAATATTTTTTTGTAATTAAACGTGCATCATATATAACTACTACACCTGTTAATACAATAATTGCTCCAATTAATTTTACTATAATTTGTAACATTTTTATCTACTTCCTTTTCTTGTTTGCTGGGGTCGGTCCTTTTTCTTGTTGGGGTCGGTCCCTTTTTGTGTTGGGGTCGGTCCCTTTTGTTGCTGGGGTCAGTCCCTTTTTGCGTTGGGGGCGGTCCCTTTTGTTGCTGGGGTCGGTCCCTTTTTGCGTTGGGGTCGGTCCCTTTTGTTGCTGGGGTCGGTCCCTTTTTTGTTTTGGGACCGACCCCAAGCCCACAATCCCAATATTAAATCTCAATTCTTGAACTAAATTTTGATTTTATTAATTCATTTAATTTTGCATTTTTTTCTTTTTCTAGTAGTGGGTCATCTGCCATTATTTGCATTGCAATTTTTTGAACTTTTTTTAGTGTTCCCATATCTTCAAATAAATTTGCAATTTTAAATTCTGGTATACCATGTTGTTCTGTTCCAAAAAAGTCTCCAGAACCTCTTAGTTCTAAATCTTTTTCTGATATTATAAATCCATCATTTGTATCACACATTACTTTCATTCTTTGTCTTATTGTTTCACTATTTCCATCAAATTTTAAAATACAATATGATTGATATTCTCCTCTTCCTACTCTTCCTCTTAATTGGTGTAATTGTGCAAGTCCAAATCTTTCTGCATTTTCTACTACCATTATACTTGCATTTGGTACATTTACACCAACTTCTATTACTGTTGTTGCAATTAATATTTGTATTTCTCCATTTTTGAATTTTTCCATTATTTCGTCTTTTTCTTTTGCTTTCATTTTACCATGTAAATATGCAACTTTGTAATTACTAAATGTTTCGTTTTTATATTTTTCTTCTAATTCTATTACAGATTTTAATCCTAATTCTTCATTTTCTTCAACTAATGGACAAACTATATATGCTTGTCTACCATCATCTATTTGCTTCCTAATAAACTGATTTACTCTCTCTGTCATTCCTTTTCTAACTGCAAATGTTTCTATTTTCTTTCTGTTTGGTGGTAATTCGTCTATAATAGATATATCCAAATCTCCATATAATATTAAAGCAAGTGTACGTGGAATTGGCGTTGCAGACATTGCAATTGTGTCTGGATTTTTGCCTTTTGTTGCAATTGTTGCACGTTGTTTTACTCCAAATCTATGTTGCTCATCTGTTACAACAAGTCCTAAATTTTTAAATACTACATTTTCTTCTAATAGTGCATGTGTTCCTATTAAAATATCTATTTCTCCATTTTGTAATTTTTCCAAAATTTCTGTTTTTTTCTTTTTAGTAATACTAGAAATTAGAAGCTCACATCTAATTCCAAATTGAGACAAAATTGACTGGAAACCCTCTAAGTGTTGGCTTGCAAGAATTGCCGTTGGTGCCATTATTGCTGCTTGATATCCAGATTTTACAGCTTTATATGCAGAAATCATTGCAACAACTGTTTTTCCTGACCCTACATCTCCTTGTAAAAGTCTATTCATAGGTCTTTGGCTTTCCATATCATTATCAATTTCTTCAAGAACTCTTAGTTGTGCCTTTGTTAACTTAAATGGCAATATATTTATTACATCTGACATTTTTACTTCTTTACTAAATTCTATACCATTTTTTTCTCTTTCATAATTATTTTTTAATTTTAATAAAGCTAATTGAGTTGTTAGTAATTCCTCAAAAACTAATCTATCACGAGATTTGTTATAATCGGAAAAATCTATAGGAAAATGTATTCTATTTATTGCTGTATTTATGTCTAATAAATTGTTTTCTTTTAAAATATATTCTGGTAGCGTTTCTTCTAACTTTCCATCTACTTCTGCTAAGCCATTTTCTATAATTCTTCTTAAAGTGCTTTGTTTTAATTCATATGTTAATGGATATATTGGAATTATTTTTCCTGTATTTTTGGTTTGCTCTATTTCGTCAAAAACAGGAGAATTCATTTCTAGTCTATTCCCTTTTCTACTCACTTTGCCAAAAAAACGGTAAAACTTCATAGGTATAAATCTATTTTTTAAATATCCTTGATTATACCATGTAATATAACATGTACCTGTTTGGTCTCTTACAATTAATCTACTAATTATCATTTTGCCTTTTCTGTATTCTGTTATTTTGCTTATTGGCATTGCCTCAATTAAAACTTCTGTACCATCTTCACAGTCACATACATTTTGAGGTTTACTTCTGTCTTCATAATCTCTTGGATAATATGTTATTAAATCTTTTAATGTATATATTTTTAATTTATTTAAAAGCTGAATTCTATTGGGTCCAACTCCTTTTACATATTTTACATCTTTATTTAAATCTACCATTTTTGTTTTGTTCCCTTTTCCATATACAATATATTTACATTCTACAATAATAAATTTTAAAAATCAAGATTAATTGGTTTTTGTAGCAAAATTTTTTACTGTGCTATTGTTGTGTGCTGGGGTCGGTCCCAAATCAAAAAAGGGACCAACCCCAACAACAAAAAAGGACCGACCCCAATTGGGAAAAAAGAGAACCGGCACTAAATTGCCCTAATTTTTTGTCATGATATGTATATCTTCAACTTCTGCTCCCATTTCTCTTGAAATTATATTTTGAATTTGAGCAATTTCATCAGTTTTAAGTTCGTCACTTTCAATTACAACACTAATACTATCTGTATTAACAAAAATTACGCAATTAGAAAAACCTTTTGTAGTAATTAAATTTTCACAAACCATAATAGCATTTTTTTCTTTGCTTAAATTTGTAATTTCCTGTGTAATAATAGCTTTTTGCTCTTCTGAAACATTAGAATTATCAAGCATTTCTTTATATGTTTCTAATGTTTGAGAATACATTGTATCTCTCTGCAATTTAGATTCTTCATAATAACTACTATTTGAATTACTATTTCCACTTTCAGCATTAACTTGGGTACTGTGAGTTGATTCTGTATTCATAGTACCAACATTTTCCTCGTCAAAACTTTCATCTTCAATTATCACATCATTACTATTTACTAATTGAGCATCTCCTAAGTTTTCATCATCATGGTTATTTTCTTCTTGTGTTTCTGCAACAGTTTGTATTTTTTGAGATTCAACAGACACATAATTCCAATAGCCAAGTCCTACTAACATTAATGCCATAACATATACAGCAATAATTCCTGTTTTAGATTTAATTTTTGCAATATTCATAATAAATTTCATCCCTTTCTTTATATATTATGCAAAACAAAAAAATTTGCTTAATTATAAAATATTAAAAAAATATGTTTTTGTTTATATTATTTACTTTTTTCCATTTCAAAAACCTGAATTTTATGTACTGCGAGACCTGTTACAGCTTCAACTGCACTTACAATAGATGATTTTATATTTGCATCAGAGGCTCCTTGTGCAGTTATAATTGCTCCTTCTATAACAGGCATTACTACTCTTTCTGTAATTGGTTTGCTATCTCCATTTTCGTCACTATATGCAATTTCTTTTTTTGTTTCTTTTTCTGTTGTGCTTTTTGTTTCTCCATCTCCTGTGTTTTCTTCTGTTTTATTTTCTGAATTAGTTTCATTATACATTGCAACAATTTTACTACTTTCAGAATATTTAATTAAAACTTTAACTTTGCCTACTCCATTAATTGTTTCTAAAATATCTTCAAGCTCTTTTTCTAAATCATCAGTTTCTGTAGAAACTTCTTTTTCTGAACTTGTACTTGCTAATACTTTATTTGAATCATAATTTGTATTATTATCTTCTTTTGATAATATATTATTTATTATTAATACTGTTATAATTAATATGATTATAAATACAACTATATTCTCAATTTTTCTTTTTTGATCTGTTTGTTCATCTTTTTTCTTAAACAAATCTTTAAACATCTTAATTTCACTCCTTTCCAATTATATTTAATTTATTTATATATAATTTTAACTTTCATCATAAATATTATTTATATTTGATTTTAATTTTATTTTCATCAACAATATTATTTGTATAAAATTTTAATTTTGGTTTCATTAACAATTTTTTTATATATGGCTTTAACTTTTATCAACAATATTATTTATATACGATTTTTACTTTGTTTTCATCAATCTCATATTCTTCTATTATTTCTTGTTTTATTTGATTAACAACTTCTTTATCTACAGAGTCTTTTACTTTTACTGTTATTAGATGAATTCCGGCATTTTTCTTAGTTGTATCTAATTCTGCATCTATTGTACATTTGGAAATTTCTATATTTTTTTCTTTAAACCTTGTTTTAATATCATTTTCTAGTTCTTCTAAATATATCTTTTCTAATCTTAAATCCATAGATGTTTGGTCTACTTCAGAATTTGAATTATTTGCATAGTTTTGTCCATTATTTTCTTCATAATTTGAGCTGTTTGAATATTTTTCTAAATTAATTTCTTCAAATGTAAATATATCTTTGTTTTTTATAACTGGGGAAATTATATTAAATAAAACATATACTCCTATTACCATTTGAACATATTTTTTGTTTTTACTATTAGGCAAAATAAGTTCTATAATTGTTGCAATAATAACTGCTAAAACCACTTGTTCTGCCCATGAGCTTAAAAAATTTATCATCTATACATCATCCCACTATTTGAAATTCTTACAACTAGAGTAATTCCAACAATTAATAAAACTGATAATGCACATAAAATTCCTAATAACAATTTAAAAACTCCTCCCATTTCATCTAAAATTTTTACTATTTTTCCATCTGCAACTGGTTGAACTATTGCTGATGCTAAGCTATACATTATACATAGTGTTGCAATTTTTATAATTGGCATTATACATATACCAATTATAATTATTACACCAACAATGCCTACAGCATTTTTTAAAATAATTCCACATCCTAAAACACTATCTACAACATCTCCAAGTATTTTTCCAACAACAGGTATAACTGTTGATACAGCTGTTTTTGCTGTTTTTGCTGTTATTCCATCAACACTACTGCTTAAAGTTCCTTCTAAAGAAACTACTCCAACAAAAATTGTTAATATTATACCCAAAACCCAAACAACACTCGACCTTAAAAATTTTGATAGTTTTTCTATTTGTATTCTTTCAGATATTTTAGAAATAATTGAAAATATAACAATTATAAAAACTACAGGTATTAAAATATCTTTTATTAAATTTCCAATTAAATTTATTGCAAATAAAATTACTGGTTCTAAAATTGAGCTTGTAGCTATACTTCCAGTATAAATCATCAATGTTAATAATAATGGCATTAGTAAATTTATAAATCCAACTAAATCATTTGCTGTGTTCTTTACTAGATTTATTATTTCTGTAAAATTAGACATAATTAGTGTTACTATTAATATGTATTGAACAAAATAAATAATTTGAGATATATTTTTATTTTCTAAATTATCTGTAATAGATTTTAATATTCCATGAATTACTATAATTACTAATATACTTATTAATGTTTTTAAACTTGTATTTATTTCTGAACCTAATAATTTTAATATTTTTTGAAAAATTGTTTTATTATCAACTTTACCTTGTATTGCCTGACTTAATATGTTATTTAAATCAACATCTTCTAAGAAATCTCCTGTATAATTTTGAGCTTCATTTATAAAATCACTTATATTAAATTTTTCTTGTGTTGTATCCATTATTTCTTCTTCTGTTTCTGCAAATACTTTTTTGGGGAAAATGATGATTATTATAAACAATATAGCAATACTTATAAATTTTATAAATTTTTTTAAATTGTATTTTTTTCGGTAGCATCTTAAAGTTAAAATTTTTTGATTTACCATTGTATTATTTTCTCCTTATGGTAAAATTTCTAAAACTAGTTCTAGTAAACTTGTAATTATTGGTATTGACATTGTTATTATTATAACCTTGCTCCCAATTTCTATTTTACTTGCAATTGCTTTTTCTCCTGCGTCAGAACATATGCTTACAGCAAATTCTGTAATAAAAGTTATTCCTGTTATTTTTAATAATATTTTTAAAAAACTACTGTTTATATTTGTTTTATTGGAAATTGACTGCAGTAAATTTATAATTCCTGTTAATTTTTCTATTGCAAATACTAAAATTAATACACCTGCAATTATTGAAACATATATAGCAAGTTCTGGCTTGTACTGTTTTAAAATAACAATTATTATTAATCCAATTAAGCCTATTCCAATTATTTTACTAATATCAGCCATAAATAATTTTTTCCTTTCTAGTTAATTTACTAATATCAGCTATAATAAATTTTTTTCCAGTTATACTTGCATAACACATATTACTTTAAAAATATTTTCTTATATATTTCAGTATTTAATATACAATTATATATTCTTACTATATGTTTACATCTTAAATATTAAGAATTAATTATATAATCTATAAGTCAAATAATGTTCTTACTGTATTAAATAATGAACTTATTTGTTGTATAACCATTGTTAAAACAATTACAAGCCCAGCAAGTGTTGTCATCATTGCCTGGTCTTCTCTTCCTGCTCTTACTAAAACTTGGTGTAATACAGCAACTAAAATTCCTACTGCTGCTATTTTAAATAGTAAATTAATATCCATAAAACTTTCCGTCCCCTTTCAAACTTTTTATTTATAAAAATATCTTTTATTTAATTTTAAAATTTTAATATGTAAATATTTAATATAATAAAAAACAATATTAAATCTTGTATTTTTTATCTAATTTTAATATGCAATTATTTAATTTAATATAACAAGAAATACTATGAAATCTCTTATAAAGTATATTTTTATTTAATTTTATATAGCAAAAAACTCTATGCAACTTTTTGTTTTACAACACAAAACATTATTATATTAATATAATCACAAAAAATAACCCTACTAGCACACCTAAAGTTTTATATATTTTTTGATTTTTTTTTCTGTTTTCTTCTGCTTTTTCAATTTGCATATCTAAAAAAGTCTCTGTTACTTCTATTTCACTCACTTGACTATCTGCATCTGTTTGTCCTAAAATTTTCCCTAGTTCTTTTAATACATCTTTATCTTCTTGTGTAATACTTATATCAGCTTCTTGAATTGAATCTCTCCAAGAAGTTTTTACATCTTCAAATGATAATTTATATGTCATATTTTCAAAAATTTCTTCTATTTTATTAGATTTATCTTGGGAAATTTGTCGAAAAATCTCTTTTAATGGTTCATATGTAAATTTAATTTTTGTTTTTAAAATATTTAAAATATTTTTAAATTGTTTTAATTCTGTTACTCTATTTTCATACATTTTAGATATTAGTAAACCAATTGCTGTTGATAATAAAAATATTGTAATTAATAATATTGTTTTTACAAAGAAATACATTTAGATTCTCCTTTTTGATTTAAATTTAATACAATTATCCTTTCAAAAATATGATTATTTATCAATTGAGCAAGATATGGATTTTTACAGACTTCTTCTATGTCTTTTCCATGTGCTGTAAATATACCATTAACTCCAGAACACATTGCATAATTAATTGCTTCTACATCTTCTTTACTTCCAATTTCATCACATGCAATTATGTTTGGAGACATAGAACGCACTAATATTCTCATTCCTTCTGGTTTTGGCATATTATCAATTACATCTGTTCTAATTCCAATATCATTTTGTGGTATTCCTTTATACATTGCAGCAATCTCTCCTCTTTCGTCTACAACTCCTATTGTTTTTCCTTTTAATAAATTGCTTCCATTACTTAAATTTCTAATTATATCTCTTAATAATGTTGTTTTTCCTCCTCCGTGGAGGAGATATTATTAAGGTGTTATATATTGAACCTTTTTTTAAATCTATTAAATTTTCAATTAATTGATTGCTACATCCAATTTTTTGTCTTGCTATTCTAAAGTTTAAACTAGAAATATAATTTACATTTATTACTTGTCCATTTTCTATTACTCCGCTTCCTACAATTCCAACTCTATTTCCTCCTTTTATTGTTATATAGCCTTCACATATTTGTCGTTTATATGAGTAGATAGAATTTTCACATATTTTATCAAATGTTTGTAATAATTCTTGTTGTGTTATTATATATTCCATTACTATTGTTTCTTGTCCAATTTTTAAAATTAATGGTTTATTACTTCTTAACCTTATTTCTTCAACTAATTCTGTGTTATTTGGGGCTTTTTGTGATTCTGTTTTTAATTCACATATATCATTTAATTTATTGTATTTTGTTTTTGATTCATATATATCATTTAAATTATTGTATTCTGTTTTTGATTCACATATATCATTTAAATTATTGTATTCTGTGCAATTATATTTCGTATAATCGATATTGTTTTTAGAAAATATGTTATTATTTTCTTTATCTAAATATATGCTTATTGTTTTTTTTATATTAATTGGCAAATATTCTAAAACAAAATCCAACTCATTCATTTGTATCTCCTTATAAGAATGCTTATTATATTAGAACACTTATTATAATATATGCCACTTATTTTCATTTTAGAACAATAACACGTTTTTTTTTATTGTTTCATATTTAATAAAAGAGCTTCACTCAAACAGATGTACACAATTTTATGCAATAGAAAAGTATAACTTTCCTATTATATAACAAAAACAAATAAGATTCTCTCATAAATTTAATTATAAGAAAATCTTATTTGTTTTTATAAAACTTATTTGTTTCTACAAAAACTATTTGTTTCTGTATAACTTATTTATTTCTACAAAAGTTATTTGTTTCTGTAAAACTTTTTTGTTTTTGTAAATGTATATACTTATAAAACGTATGATGTCATAAAACTATATTGTTCTATTCTTACTCTTCCCAATTGTGATATACATCCATTACATCATCTAATTCTTCAAGTTTTTCTATTAATCTTTCCATTTTAGATGCACCATCTTCATCAAGTGAGACTGTTGTTGTTGGAACCATTTGGACTTCTGCTTCTAAAAATGTTAATCCACTTTGTTCAAGTTTTTCTCTTACTTCTGAGAAATTAGATGGATCTGTTGTTATTTCATAAACTTCTTCAGATGAGTTAAAATCTTCTGCTCCAGCATCTAATGCTAACATCATTAGTTCTTCTTCGTCCATGTCTGTTGAAGCTTTTTCTATTACTATAACTCCTTTTTTATTAAACATATATGATACACATCCTGATGTTCCTAAATTTCCTCCTGCTTTGTCAAATATATGTCTAACATCAGATGCTGTTCTATTTCTATTATCTGTGTTTGCATTAACTATTACAGCAACTCCACATGGTCCATATCCTTCATATGTTATTTCTTCATATGTAGCTGTGTTTCCTTCTCCTGATGCTTTTTTTATTGCGTTATTTATTGTGTCATTTGGCATGTTTGCTGCTTTACATTTTGCTATTACATCTTTTAGTTTTGAATTTCCTGCTGGGTCTGGTCCTCCTTGTTTTACTGCAATTAATAATTCTCTTCCTAGTTTTGTGAATACTTTTCCTCTTGCTGCATCTGCTTTTCCTTTTTTCGCTTGTATGTTATGCCATTTTGAATGTCCTGACATTTTAATTCCTCCTTCTCAATTTTTTCAGTATTTAAGGCACTTTCGGCTGTTCTATCATATAAACATCAAGTGAAATTTCTTTATTGTTCTTTGCCCATTTATATAGAGTTTCGAGGTTCTTTACCCAACGAATTGTGCCAAAATTGTACCAGAAATTTCAGTTTGTTTTTTATGCAAACAGATTATTTTGTTGTTAAATTTATCCAATTTTAAACAACACTACACGTATTGTATCATATTTTTTTTATTTTGTGTAGTGTTTCACAAATATTTTTTGCGTTCTACTCATGTTAGTATTATACATTTACTCCTTTAAACATATTTTTGTATTCACATCAAAATTGTAATTTATCTTTCTCTATTATTAATAACTTTTTGATTAAACTTTTCTAGAAATTCTTTTGAAGTAGACCAAGAATCAGTTATATCATCAAAATTAACTAGTTTTGATAATGCCATTGCACAAATATACTCATAAGATCCTTGATTAGGACTTTTATATATTATTAAATACAATGGTTTTATAGCATCATTTCCCATATTTATAACTTCGTTGAATTGTTGACTATCTAAAGTATATTTATACCATCCCGCACTCAAATAAAAATTAATATCTTCTTTTTCTTTTTGTGCAATTTCTGCACTTAAAGATTGCAATAGTGCTGCAATTTTTTCTAAATCTATAGTGTTTACATTTTGAAATAATAATTCTTCATTAACCCCTTCTTCTGTTATTTCATCCCATTCTATATTTTCTTTATTTTTATCGTTATTTACTGTGTTAACAGGAGTAGAACTAATATTTTCAACATTGAATTTAAAGTTTTCTCTATTTATAACGCCATTTTCAATCAATTTATATGCAACAACTATCCCAATGATTATAATTAATAATATAATTAAAATTATTAAAATTATTTTCTTCTTGTTTTTCATATCACCATTAATTCCTTCCATTTTACAAATTAACCTTATGGATAAATTACTATTTTTTACAAATTAACGTTTTGCTATCCAGTTTAACATTTTTTCTTTTTCTTCGTTAGAAACATTTTTATTTTT
>CALXCA010000028.1 GCA_944386685.1 uncultured Clostridia bacterium
ATCTAACGAACAAAAAGAACAATTAGATGAGATAATAGACAAAATTGGAGATTAAAGAATTTAACAATAAATAGTAAGTTGTATTTTTAATTAATTTTTTAACAAGTATAAAGGAGGAATATTATGAGACAGTATCATATGATAAGTGCTAAAAGAATGGGCTGGGAACAAATGTATGATTATTATCCTTTCCCAACAGATAAATATACTAAAGAAAGTGCAATAGCTCAGTTTCGTCCTGTTACAAGGGAAACTCTGAAAGATAATGGTCAGTGGTATGAATATACAGCATATGAGTTTGAAGGAAGAACATATTATGAAATTATATATGATGGAATATTTGATGAAGATAATTTATTAAGTCGTGGTTTCACAAAATATGAATTGGAAAACATATAAGATAAATTTATAATAATCTCAACGACAAATTACAATAAGTATGGCAGATAATAAGTTGAAGCTATCTGCCATTTATTGTATAATTGTAACAAAAGATAGTAATTTATAGAGGTGAATTTTTATGAAAAGTATAATTCCTTTTATAGTGAATTATAGTCCAATAAAGAAATTAGCAATTATTCCGTTTGAAAAAAAAAACTGATAAAATTTATAAAGCTTTTGAATTGCAATATATTGACGGATATCCTTATGGAAATGGATATAGAATAATCGCATATAGAAACAATAATTATGTAGATGTGTATGATGATTTATCTTTAAAGTTTCAAAACAATGAAAAATTTAATGTTGCTGAAAAAGGACTAAATAGACATATACAAGTTCCTATTAAAAGAATATGTTTAGAAAAGCAAGATGATTGCGAATGTATATCATTTAATTTTAAAGATTTAGAAAATAGAGAAATAGATTTTTATATAAAAGAGCATACAGGAAAGAAGTCCATATCTATGAATTTACTAGCACCTATTGGATATGGATCTAAAAATCCGAATTTCTTGCCATTATTTTTTATGTACAATTTTGATTTTATAAGAAAAAAGAATACACAAATAGAGTGTAGAATTGATGAACAAAAAATTGTAATAGATAAGTTTTCTATGCCTATAAATATGCAATTTAGGTATTATGCTAGATATAGCAATCAGTGTGAATTATTAGAATTCGCAAATACAGATTCTTTATCTTTTATAGAAGTAGAATTAGAGGATAATTCTTATATAGATAAAAATATAGAGTATATTTTTGATGATTATAATTCTTTGAGTAAGATAATAGTTCACTTAGAAGATGGAAAAATCGATATAAAATTTTCACCATGCTTTAATATGAACAAAGATACGAAAGGAATATTTAAAATATGTCCAAAAGAAGAAATGGGTTATTTAGAAGGGATATATGAAATCAATAGAGATAATGATAAAATATCTATAAGATTAGTACCTATAAATGGATGGACTTCTGTTCCTAATTCATTTATAACGAAGATGATATTAAAACCAAATTCTTTATTTTGTAAATGGAGTAAGAATTACGAATATATAGAAGAAATAGATATTCAAAAGAAGCTTGTTAAAGCAAAGTGGAGTAACAACAATTAATAAATAATAATTTGAAAGTAGGAGGTATTGTATGTTAATTACAGGAATTTTAATTACAATAGTTGCAATTTTTATGTTATTAGTTCCTCAATTTTTTATGAAGCTTAAAAGCCCTAGAATCCCAGATAGATTGTTAAAAAGTCCTAAAATGAAAATTGTTCTTAGAGTATGGGGTGGTATTTTTGTAATAGTTGGAATTTTATTAATTATTTTCTCAACTATTTAATAACAAATTTTAATGAAAGTAGTTATATTGGGAGTTAAAATTAGATGAAAAAGAGAAAATTTAAGATTTTCGTAATTATAGTAATTATAATAATTTTTATATACTTTATATATAATCTTATTAGTGGAATTATTTATAAAAATAAAATGAAGGAGATTAGTCAATATACTTCTAGCCAAATGATAGATTATACCTTAAACAATAATGAAAATACAATTATATCAATAGCCATATATAATGAAAATGCTATAACATATAATGTATATGGTGCAGAATATAATTTGAATTATGATTATGAGATAGGTTCAATTACCAAAACTTTTACAGCAATGCTGGTTTCTAAAGCAATAGAAGAAGGAAAAATAAATTTAAATGATAATATTTCAAAATATTTAAAACTTGAAAACAGATACTATCCTACTATAAAACGAATAATTACTCATACATCAGGACTTAAACCATATTATTTAAGTTTTCAAAAAATCAAAAATTACTTTGTTGGAGGAAATGGCTTCTATAATATTTCAAAAGAACAATTATTGAAAGAATTAAACAAAACAAAGTTGGAAGCTAAAGATTATAATTTTAATTACTCAAACTTTGGCGTTTCAACATTAGGATTAGTATTAGAGAAAGAATATGATAAAAACTATAATGAGTTATTAGAAGAATATTTAAAGTCGCTAGATATGAATAATACAACTATTGCAACAGGGCAAGGCAATCTAAGTGGATATTGGAAATGGAATGAAAATGATGGATATATTCCTGCTGGAGCAATTATTTCTAATATTCAAGATATGTCAAAATATTTAGAAATATTAATCACATCTGATGAAAATTATGTAATAAAGACGCAAGAGCCATTAAAAGATGTGAATGAGGTTAATGAAATTTTTGATATGTTTGATGTAAATGTTGATAGTGTGGGAATGACATGGATGATAGATAATAAGAACAATATTATATGGCATAATGGAGCTACTACAAATTTCAATAGTTATATTGGATTTAACAGAGAAAAGAAAGTTGGAGTTGTGGTTTTAT
Source organism: uncultured Clostridia bacterium (assembly GCA_944386685.1). GTDB lineage: Bacteria > Bacillota > Clostridia > TANB77 > CAG-508 > CAG-269. The sequence goes on from CALXCA010000028.1 coordinate 2,833, forward strand.
CAAACATATCTCCACAAAAAGATGTTAATATGACTTTAATAGGAAATAGAATAATGCACGAACTGTTATATTAGTCAATACAGCTAATTGAAATTAATTTCTAGAATAATATAAAGTAGAAGGGAAAATTTAAAATGAATAAACTTAAAATTGGAATTTTCTTAATAATATTAGGGAATATATTATATTTATCATATATATTTTTTACTGGTAATGAAACAAGTTCTTTTGGAGAATTTACTAAAGGACTATTACTAGGATTATCAGTAGGCACTAATTTACTAGGAATAATATTATCAATTATTTATGTAACAAAAGAAAAGAATGAAAAATAATAAATTTTCAATAATATTTGGAGGTGGGAAGATGTATAAAACAGTTGTTATAGAGTATTCGCCAAAGGCAGAAGATATGGCACAAAAAATAGAAGAAAAAGCAAATGAAATGTTACAAGAAGGTTATGAGTTAATTACTATGTCAATTACAGGAACAGCAAAAGCAATTTTAGTATTTAAAAAGTAAAGATAAATTATGATTTAATAGAATTGTAATAATTTGAAAGGAAAAATAATGTCTTTAATAAGTGTAAATAATTTGACTTTTGGATATGATGGAAGTCTTAATAATATATTTGAAAATGTTTCATTTAATATAGACACAGATTGGAAATTGGGACTAATAGGTAGAAATGGTAAAGGAAAAACTACATTTTTAAAATTATTACAGGGAAAATATGAATATAGAGGCACAATATTAAAAAATGTAGATGTAGATTATTTTCCTTTTGAAGTAACTAATAAAAATAGAATGTCAATAGAGATAGTAAATGAAATTGCTCCAAATGTTGAGGACTGGGAAATTATAAAAGAATTGAATTTATTAAATAGTGATACAGAAATTCTTTATAGAAATTTTAATTTATTAAGTGGTGGAGAACAAATAAAAATACTTTTAATTAGCTTATTTTTAAAAGGAAATAATTTCTTGCTTATAGATGAGCCTACAAACCATTTGGATATAGAAACAAGAAATAATTTAGTTGATTACTTGGAAAAGAAAAAGGGCTTTATATTAGTATCTCACGATAGAAATTTTTTAGATAAAGTAGTAGATCATATTATTTCTATAAATAATACTGATATTGAAATACAGCAAGGAAACTTTTCATCATGGAAAGAAAATAAAGATAGACAAGATAATTTTGAAGCAAAGCAAAATGAGAGATTACAAAAAGATATAAAAAAACTTGAAATTGCATCAAAAAATACTGCAAAATGGTCTGATGAAGTTGAAAAGTCAAAATATAAAACAAAAAATTCAGAAACAACAATAGATAGAGGCTATATAGGACATAAATCTGCTAAAATGATGAAAAAGTCAAAAGTTATGAATAGGCGAATTGAAAAAGCAATAGATGAAAAAACTAATTTATTAAAAAATGTAGATAGAAATGATAGTTTGAAAATAATTCCAATAGAAAGCAGAAAAAATCCATTGATTTTAATAAATAATTTGCAAATAAAATATAATGAGAAAATAATATTCTCTCCAGTTTCATTTGAAGTGGAAAATGGAGATAGAATTGCAATAGTTGGTAAAAACGGAATAGGAAAATCAAGTATATTAAAGTTGATTATAGGACAAGAGATTCAATACAATGGAAAATTTAAAATAGCAAATGATTTAAAAATATCTTATGTATCACAAAACACAGATTATTTAAAAGGAAACTTAAAAACTTTTGCACTAGATAACAAAATAGATGAGAGCATTTTTAAAGCAATGTTATTCAAAATGGGATTTTCAAAATTAGATTTTGATACAAAAATCGAAGAAATAAGTGAAGGACAGAAAAAGAAAGTTTTAATAGCAAAAAGTATGTCAGAACAAGCTAATATTTATATATGGGATGAGCCATTGAATTATATAGATATACTAACAAGAGAACAAATAGAGGACTCAATCTTAAAATATAAACCAACACTAATCTTTGTTGAACACGATACAACTTTTGTAGAAAAAGTAGCAACAAAGGTTATAACGATAGAAAAATAAGTGTGCGACCAACTTACAATTTTATTTTTAAAACAGTAGTATTTTTATCACTTTAATGGTATAATAAAAGTATATTGTGAAAGGAAGATAAAATCTATGAAAATGGAATTCATATTTGATAAAGAAAAACTAAAAAAAGCAGGTTATGATGAAGAACAATGCTTGAATGCGATTAGAAAACACTTTGACAGTTATAAAAGTAAAACAATAAAAGAAGTATCAAAAGGAGTATTTGAAGGAACTGATGATGACTGGAATGCTTTTGGATCTACTGCTAGATTTCCATATACCAGTTGGTTTTTAAAAGTAATAAAAGAATGGTATTGGTATGTAGATGAGGGAGACGGTTTAGGAGAGAAAAAAGGAGACTGTTTAGAGGCATATTATGAAGTAAAAGCGGTAAATGGTTAAGAGGTAATGTATGAGAAAAGCAATAAATTTTGATATTGATACAAAAAAATATGAAGAACATACAGGAAAAAAAGCTTCAACAGCTTATGCAGAAATAAAAAGATTCTTAAAGAAAAATGGATTTGAACATAGGCAAGGATCTGGTTATGTTTCTAAAAATAGTTTAGATGATTTAAGAATTACAGCCATTATTACAAATATGACTTTAACTTTAAAATGGTTAAGATTTTGCGTGAAAGAAATAGATGTAACAAACATAGGAAAACAACATTCTTTATTAGATACAATAAATAGACCATACATTCAAGATGATTTATCAAATTTAGATGATATTGAAATATAAAATTTCTGAGTAATATTAAAACAATATTACTCTTTTTTAATGTCAAATGTATAAATAAATAATTTGCACATTTCAATATAATAAAATAAAATGTTATACTCCCAGCAAAAGGAGGAAGATAAAATGAAACCAATATTTAATAAAACAGTTTTAGAGCAATTATTTAGTTTTAGAAAGGAAGAATTTGACCAAGATGTATATGACAATAATAATGAAATAAGAGAAATAGAACAGGAAGTGTGTGAGTTATCTGAGAGTTTTATAAAACATCTAAAAAGTGTTATATCTAATGAAGATGATCTTAATAAAGCACTAAAATTATTTAGAAATTATGAATCTAAATCTAGCAAAGAAAGTGATTGTTGGGAGCTTATATATTATAAGTTAGGAGTTACAGAAGGAAATAAAATATCAAATGAAGTATTAGGAAAAAATAAAGCGACACAAAAAAATAATACATTTTTAAATTATGAAAATAATAATTTTTCAGAATGGTTAGAAGAACAAAAAAGAAAATATTGCTTTGATACACCAGAATATATTGATTTACAAAGTAGATATAGAAAAATTAGTGAGCAGTACCCTAATGCGACAGAAGTATTCGAAGATTTAAAATATATGGAATTAAATAAGGAAGAATTAAAAGCACTTATAGAATTACGAAAAATAGATGTGGCAATGGGAGATATGGAAAAAGATTTATGTTTTAAATTAGGAATGAAAGAAGTAATTAACTTTTAAAATGATACTTAAATTTCTTATAAAAGAGATTAGAAAAGAACAAAATATTACCCTAAAACAGTTATCATATAGAACAGGTATATCTACCACACATCTAAATGATATAGAAAACAACTTAAAAATGCCAAGTCTAATTTATGCAGTAAAAATAGCAAAGGCATTGAAAATAAAATTAGAAGAAATTTATTTTGTAGAAAGGTATTAGAACAATCTAGTACCTTTTTTATTATACAAAAAGGAGGTGTATTTTATGTCGAATTTTGTACCAAAAGAAGTAGTAGAACAAGCAAAACAAATTGATTTACTAACATATTTTATGAATAATAATCCGTCAGAACTTGTAAAAAAAGGAACAAATACATATTCATTAAAATCACATGATAGTGTAATTATAAGTAACGGATTATGGCATAGATTTTCTACAAATCAAGCAGGGAAAACAGCAGTAGATTATCTAATAAAAGTGGAAAAAATGACATTTTTAGAGGCTGTTAGAACTGTACTTAATAGGAATATTAACACATATATAATACCTAAAAATGGAACAAATAATGTACCTAAACAAATAGTTATTCCAGAAAAATCAGAAACAAATAAAGAAGTTATAGACTACTTAAAAAATAGAGGAATAGACGAAGATATTATTTTAGATTGTATAAATAAAAAACTTATATACCAAGAAAATAAAACCAATAATGTAGTTTTTGTAGGATATGATAATGAACACAATATCAAATATGCAGGATGTAGAAGTACAAATGAAAGAAGAATAATGAGAGATGCAAAAGGAAGTTCAAAAGAGTTTTCTTTTAGACTGTTAAGTAATATAAAAAACAATTCATTACATATTTTTGAAAGCAGCATTGATTTACTATCTTATGCTACATTACTAAAGGTAAAAGGATATGATTATAAAAATCAAAACCTTTTAGCACTTGCAGGAGTATATCAACCAAGTCAAAATATAGAACAAAGTAAAGTACCAATAGCTGTAAAAACATTTTTAGAAAAAAATAAATATATTGAAAATATTGTACTCCATTTTGATAATGATAGAGCAGGCAGAGAGGCAACAAAAGCACTAATTATTGCTTTAAATAAGTACAATGTATATGACATTCCTGCTCCTTATGGTAAGGACATAAATGATTATTTATGCTTTAAGTTAGGACTAAAGAAACGACAAGAAATTGAACAATATAAAATGCAAAAAGTACAAAATAAAGAATGTATAGCAGTATAGTTTTATACAGAAAAATTAGATTTCTTGTCCTAGCAAGCACTGAATTTGTTCACACGGATTTTACCGTGTTAAAAAATTCTATTCAATGGGGCTAGCCCCAATCCCCATTAAAATTTTATAAAACAGGAGGGAGAGATTTGAGAAAAAGAAATATAAGAAAAGATATAATGTTAAATGAAATAGAAAATGAAAAGTTAATTTCAGATTGCAAAAAAGCTGATATATCTTATGGAGAATATTTTAGAAAGTTGCTAATGGAAAAAGAAGTAAAAGAAAAGCCAGGACGAGAATTTTATGAAGTAATGAAACAACTTTCTAAAATAGGAGTTAATCTTAATCAAATAGCTTATAAGGCAAATAGTACAAATAAAATAGACAAAGATTATTATGAAAGAGAGTCAGAGGAATGGCATAGGTTTGCCAGAGAAGTTAAACAAAAATTTTTATAGGAGGTAGTAGTTTGGCAACAACAAAAATATGGAAAGTTATAAAAAGAATGGATCATGTAATAGATTATGCAGAAAATAAAGAAAAGACAAAAGCTATTGAATTTAAAGATAATTATGAAATAATAGTAGATGATTTAAGCAATGTAATAGACTATGCAAAAAATTCAGATAAAACAGAAAAAGAATTTTATGTATCTGGTATAAATTGTGAGTCAAATTCAGCTTACGAAGAAATGCAGGATACAAAGAAATACTATAATAAAGAAGATAAAATTTTAGCTTTTCATGCATATCAATCTTTTAAAGAAGGAGAAATTACTCCAGAACTTGCTCATAAAATTGGAGTACAACTTGCAAATGAAATGTGGGGAGATAGATTTCAAGTAATTGTTACAACACATCTTAACACACATTGCATACATAATCATTTTGTAATCAATTCAGTTTCTTTTAAAGATGGGCTAAAATATTATGATAATCATACAAATTATTCTATAATGAGGCATTTATCTGATGAAATTTGTAAAGAATATGGTTTAAGTGTATTAGAAGAAAAATCAACTAAAAAGAAATTAAATTATGAAAATTTTTATAAAAAATCTTTATATAATGATACTTACACTAATAATGCAAAAAGAGATTTAGACCTTGCAATTAGACAAGCATATTCTTATGAAGATTTTATATATCTAATGAAAAAGTTAGATTATGAGATAATATTTAGAGCAAATAAAATAAGTATTAGAAAAGATCCATATAAAAGAAATATTAGAATAGAAAGAAGGTTTGGAGAAAATTATTCAATAGATAATATAAAAAGAAGGATATTAGAAGAGCAAGCTGTTCAAGTACCATTCATTGAAAATGTATATAATTATAGAAAAGTAAATTTTCCTTTTGCAAAAAGGCATAAGAAAGCCAAAGCAAAGGGATTTATTGCATTATATTATCATTATTGCTATTTGCTAAAAGTTTTTCCTAATAAAGTACCACAACAAAAATTACCTGCAAGTATAAGAGCAGATGTTTCAAGAATGGAAGAACTTTCAAATGAGGCAAAATTTTTATATATGAATAATATAAAGACTTTAGACAATTTGTTAAATTATAGAGATGAAACTAATTATAAAATAAATGAATTATTAAACCAAAGAGAAAGACTTTGGGCAAAAAGAAAGTTATCAAAAGATGAAGATGACAGACATAAAATTGCAGAAAATATTTCATCTTTAAATGATAAAATAATTAAATTAAGAAAGAAGGTGGAAATGTGTGAAGATATTAAATCAAGAGTACCAAAGATAGATCATAATTTAGATGAGCTAGATAAACAGGAAGAATTAGAAAAAGAAACAAAGGAGAAGAAAAAAGAAAAAGTTAAAAGATGAAAGGAGTAGATATATATGAGTGTAAACGGAGATGCTTCAGAGCAAGTGGTAAGGTTAGGACTAGAAGGTTTTGAAGTAACGATAAAGTTAATAGGAAGTGGTGCTAAAAATTTACTAGCTATGCTTTATGCAATGCAAAAAGATAAAAATAAAAATCAAACAAGGGGAAGAATGAAATTAACAAAAATGTTACAAACAGGAAAACCTTTAAAAATATTTACTATAAGCAAAGATGACTTAAAAACATTCTCAAAAGAAGCTAAAACCTATGGTATAACATATTGTGCTTTAAGAGATAAAAATAGTAAAAACACAGATGCTATGATAGATGTTATAGTCAAGGAAGAAGATGCTTCAAGAATAAATAGAATAGTAGAAAAGTTTAAGCTAACAACAGTAGATACAGCAAGAATGGAAACAGAAGTTACAAAGTCTATTGAGGATAGAGAATCACAGAAAAAAGAAATGGGAGTACAAGAAAAATCGAAAGAACAACAATTAGAAGAAGTTTTATCAGAAAAACCATTGCAAAAGGAACAAAATACTCATGAAAATTTCAATGTGGCAAAAACAGAAAAAAGCCCTCTGTCAAAGCCTTCCTTAACGACTTCAAAGATGCAAGAAGGGGTTTCTAAAGAGGTAAAAAAACCTTCTGTAAAGAAAGAACTTGCAGAACTGAAAATAGAGGCAGATAAGTTAGATTCTCAAAAGACAAAACAAAAAAATAATACAAAATCTAAAGCTAAAACTAATAAACAAAAGAAAATTAAATCAAAATCTAATAGATAAGGAGGAGTTATAATGGAAGAAACTAGAACAATTGTTGTAGATAAATATGATTATAAGTTAATGTTAAATGCTTTAAATGAATTTAGAAATAATAAACTAGAGCAAAACATTGATACAGAAATAATTGATAAATTGATTATAAACTTATTAAATGCCCCTAAAAATAAGAAATCATTATTATTAAATAAAAATACTAGAGGTAAATTTACTGTTGAGGCAAGATGATAAAAAAGTTGCTAAAATTTTTTATACAATTGGTATAATACCTATTATATGGATAGCTTTTCTTGTAGCACCTTATATTGATGGTGGAATTATAAATATTATAAAGAATGTTAGTAAAATATTTAGTAAACCTTTTAATATAGTATTTACGGAGAATAGTATAAAAACTGTTCTTATTTTTTTACTAATTTATATATTAGCCATCTTATTATACGAATCCACCAGAAAAAATTATAGAAGGAGAGAAGAAAACGGATCTGCAAAGTGGGGCGATGCAAAAGAATTAAATAAAAAATATAAGCAACCAAACAATTATAATAAAATATTAACAAAAAATGTTTCTATTGGATTAAATGGAAAAAAGCACAGAAGAAATGTAAATGTTCTTGTGATAGGTGGCTCTGGAGCAGGTAAAACTTTTAGTTATTGTAAGCCTAATGTAATGCAATGTGCAACATCTTATGTGATACTAGATCCAAAAGGAGAAATTTTGCGTGATACAGGTTATTTACTAGAGAAAAATGGATATGAAGTAAAAGTTTTAGATTTAATAAATATGGAAAAATCTCATTGTTACAATCCTTTTGTATATATCAAGACTGATAATGATGTTCAAAAGTTATCAACTAATTTGTTTAAGTCAACTACTCCAAAAGGTAGTACAACAAATGATCCTTTTTGGGATACTGCTGCATCAATGTTATTATTAGCTTTAATATTTTATCTAAAATATGAAGCACCACCAGAAGAACAAAATTTTACAATGGTTATGGAATTACTGCGAGCAGGAGCTGTAAAAGAAGAAGATGACGATTATGTTAGTCCTCTAGATATGTTATTTAATAGATTAGAAACTAAAAATCCAGACCATATAGCATTAAAATATTATAGGTCATATCATTCTGGCTCAGCTAAAACACTAAAATCTATACAAGTAACATTAGCTTCAAGATTAGAAAAGTTTAATTTAGAGAGTATGGCACAACTTACACAGACAGATGAATTGGATTTGCCTTCATTGGGAGAAAAGAAAGTTGCACTTTTTGCAATTATTCCAGATAATGATACATCATTTAATTTTTTAGTTAGTATATTATATACACAGCTATTTCAGGAATTATTTTATTTAGCAGATTATAAATATGGTGGAAGTTTACCAGTTCATGTTCATTTCGTCATGGACGAATTTGCTAATGTTAGTTTGCCAGATGATTTTGATAAGATACTATCAGTAATGAGATCTAGGGAAGTTTCAGTTTCTATTATCTTGCAAAATCTAGCACAATTAAAAGCACTCTTTGAAAAGCAATGGGAAAGTATAGTTGGAAATTGTGATGAATTTTTATATTTAGGTGGCAATGAACAAAGTACACATAAGTATATAAGCGAATTACTTGGAAAAGAAACAATAGATACGAATTCTTATGGTAGAAGTTTTGGATCTCACGGTAATTATTCGGAAAATGACCAAATTGCAGGTAGAGAGCTACTGACTCCAGATGAAGTTAGATTATTAGATAATAATTATGCTTTATTATTTATAAGAGGAGAAAGACCTATAAAAGATTTTAAATTTAACTTAAAAGAGCATTTTAATAGTGTATATACACCTATTGGAAATAAAAATGTAAAACCATACATACACGGAGGAACAGGAAATGCAATAGGAACAATTACTTTTGATTTAGATAATATAACTATTGATACAAAAACATTAGAAAATTTATCAATAGATGAAATTGAATTAGAAATATTTTCAAATGAAGAAGTAGAGAATATGTTTAAAAATAATGAAGAAATTAGCAATAATATCAATTAACCCAGAGTATTAAAAAAATTAAAAATACTCTGGGCTTTTTTTATGCCTTAAAACAAATATTATGTTAATTAGAAAGGAAGGAAATTTTAATGAATAATCAAGTAAAAAATAAAGAAATAGGAAAAGGAAAGAAAATATTAAAAAAATTTTTTAAAAGAGGTGCAATAATTGTAGGATATGTTATTGCATTAAATGTAGCACAACAACTTCATGTTTTTGCATCAGATGATCCACTAACTGTTATAAACAACTTATCTGATTTTATTTTTGGATTAATTAGAGCAGTTGGAATGATAATTTTAGGCTTTGGAGTTGTCCAAGTAGGTATGAGTTTGAAAAGTCATGACCCTACACAGCGAGCTAATGGAATTATGACTTTAGCAGGAGGTATTGTAATTACTTTTTCAAAAGAAATATTGAATTTAATTACAGGTGGTTAAAACATGGCAGATTAAAATATCTGCCTTAAATTTATTTTAGGAGGAGTTTAGATGATGAAAAAATATCAAATTATTTATGCAGATCCTCCCTGGCAATATAAAGTTTGGTCAAAAAAAGGAAATGGAAGAAGTGCAGAAAGTCATTATAAAACAATGAACATTGAAGATATTATACACTTAAAAGATTTTATAAATAAAATTTCTGATGAGAATTGTATTCTCTTTATATGGGTAACTTTTCCTTGCTTAAAAGAAGGATTAAAAGTTATAGAAGAATGGGGATTTAAGTATAAAACTTGTGGCTTTGCTTGGATAAAAAGAAACAGAAAATCTAATTCATGGTTTTGGGGAATGGGTTATTGGACAAGAGCAAATTCAGAATTATGCTTAATTGCTACAAAAGGAAAAATAAAGAGAATTAGTAGAAAAGTACACCAAATTATAGATACACCAATAGAAGAACATAGTAAAAAACCAGCCATAGTAAGAGATAAGATTATAGAATTAGTTGGAGATTTACCAAAAATAGAATTATTTGCAAGAGAAAAAGTGCCAGGTTGGGATGCGTGGGGAGATGAAATAATAAGTGATATAAACATAGAAGATTATAAGAATGGGGGTGTATAAATTTGAATTGGATTGTAGGAAATTTACAAAATGCACTAGATACTTGGAATGGAAAATTATCAGAAATATATACTTTAGTTACACAAAATCCATCAAGTTTTAAAGGTGGAACTATATGGGAAATAATAGTTAATATAAATGGAGCATTACAAGCAATAGGATTAGCTTTGCTTGTATTATTTTTTGTAATTGGAGTTGTACGAACTTGTACTAATTTTTCAGAGTTAAAAAGACCTGAACAAGCATTAAAGCTATTCCTGAGATTTGCAATAGCAAAAGGAATTGTAACTTATGGTTTAGATTTAATGCTTGCAGTCTTTAAAATTATACAAGGAATAGTTACTACAATAATGTCAAAAACTTCATTTCAAGCAAGTAGTATGACATTACCACAAGAAATTATTGATGCAGTAAACAACTGTGGATTCTTTGAAAGTATACCTTTGTGGGCTGTTACTATTTTGGGAGGACTTTTTGTTACAGTGCTATCTTTCATACTTATACTAACTGTATATGGAAGATTCTTTAAATTATATATGTATACAGCAATAGCACCTGTACCGTTATCATCTTTTGCAGGAGAAACAACTCAAAATATAGGTAAAAGTTTCTTAAAAAGTTATATAGCAGTATGTTTAGAAGGTGCAATTATTGTACTTGCTTGCATTATATTTTCAGCATTTGCAACATCTCCACCAGTAGTTGATGCAGGAGCAGAGCCTGTAAATATGGTTTGGAAATATATAGGCGAGCTGATTTTTAATATGCTAGTTCTGGTAGGTACAATTAGATTATCTGACAGAATTGTAAGAGAAATGATGGGAATATAAAAAAGGAGAGATATAGATATGAGTATAACACAAGATTATGAAAAATTAAGAATGAAATTAGGTAATAAAAAGTATGAGGCTTTGGATGAGTATATAAAGATCCATGGAAAAGTTAGTGAATGGCATCAAGGTATTAAAGAAATAAGGAATATTGAAAATGTCAAGGAATGGGAAGAAAAAATGTTTGAATTGCATAACAAATGCAAACCTATTTTTATAGAAGATGTTGTTATGAATGAAACAGAATGGGAAAAATTCAATAAATGGTATTCAGAAAATAAAGTAAAACAAAAAAATAAGAATAGAAATAAGGAGGCAAGGTAAATGGAAGTAAAAATAAACAAAGATATTAGGGAATTTAGTGAAAGTATTTTCTTTGGACTGACTATGCGTCAGTTCATTTTTTCTTTATTAGCTTGTATAGTAGCAGTCATTTTATATTTTTTGCTAAAACCATTTTTCGGAATTGAAACATTAAGTTGGATATGTATTTTGGGAGCTGCACCATTTGCAGTATTAGGTTTTGTTAAATATAACGGAATGACTGCTGAAAAGTTTATTATAGCTTTTATTAAATCAGAATTTATTATACCTAAAAGATTAACTTTTAAAGCTAAAAATATATATGCTGAAGTATTTAAACCTACAATAGAAAAAAATCTGAAAAAAGGTTTAATAAAGCCACAGAACAAACACAAAGAAAAGAAATATAAAAAGCCTAAAAAATTGAAGAAAGGGGTGGATACCAATGCTGAAAACTTTAAAAAGAATATTTAGATTAGATAAAGAAAAATTCAAAATACCAAAATGCGTACAAGATATTATACCTGTAAAAGCTATATGGGAAGATGGCATATTTTTAGTAGGAAAGAACAAGTATTCAAAATCTTTTAAATTTTTAGACATTAACTATGCAGTTGCAAGTAGAGAAGATAAAGAAGCAATGTTTTTAGATTATTCATCATTGCTTAATTCTCTAGATACAGGAGCTACAACGAAAATTACGATAAATAATAGAAGAATAAATAAATTAGATTTTGAAAAAACAATTCTATTAAAAGATGCAAATGATAAATTAGACAAATATAGACATGAATATAATGAAATGCTAATAAATCAAGCAAAGAATGCAAATGAAATAGTACAAGAGAAAATAATAACTATATCAGTATATAAAGACAGTGTAGAAGAAGCAAGAAATTATTTTACAAGAACAAGTACGGAGTTAATGAATCGTTTTAGTACTTTAGGATCAAAATGTATAGAATTAGATGCAAAAGAAAGATTAAGAATAGCACATGATTTTTATAGAACAAGAGAAGAAACTTCATTTCATTTTGATATACACGAAACAATGAGAAAAGGTCATGATTTTAGAGATTTTATCTGTCCAGATACAACTGAAATTCAAAAAGATTATTTTATGATAGGTAATAGATATGGTAGAGCGTTTTTCCTAAAAGAATATGCTAGTTATATAAATGATGATATGGTTTCTGAATTAACAGATTTAAATAGAAATATGATGTTATCAATAGATATAATTCCAATTCCAACAGATGAGGCAGTAAAAGAGGCTGAGAATAGAAGATTAGGAGTGGAAACTAATATAACAAATTGGCAAAGAAAACAAAATGCAAACAATAATTGGAGTAGCATTATACCTTATGATATGGAACAACAAAGAAACGATTCAAAAGAATTTTTAGATGATTTAACATTAAGAGATCAAAGAATGTTTTTAGTTATTATAACAGTTGTAATTACAGATGATACGAAGGAAAAATTAGAAAGTGATACAGAGGCTATTAAACAAATTGCAAGTAAAAATTTATGCCAACTAGGAATTCTAAAATATCAACAATTAGATGGATTGCAAACAGTATTACCTTTTGGAGTAAGAAAAATCGATGCTTTAAGAACACTAACAACAGAAAGTTTAGCAGTATTTATGCCATTCAAAGTGCAAGAAATTAGGCACAAGGATGGTATTTTTTATGGTCAAAATGCTATAAGTAAAAATATGATTATTGCAGATAGAAGACAATTATTAAATGGTAATTCATTTATATTAGGAGTTAGTGGAAGTGGTAAATCTTTTGCAGGAAAACAAGAAATTTCTTCAATTAGATTAAGAGATCCTAATGCAGATATAATTATAATAGATCCAGAAAGAGAGTATGCACCATTAGTTAAATCTTTAGAAGGAGAAGTAATAAAAATATCTGCTACAAGTAATAATCACATAAATGCAATGGATATGAATAGTGAATATGGAGACGGAGCAAATCCTGTTATTTTAAAATCAGAATTTATACTATCTTTGTGCGAACAGCTTATTGGTAGTGGCAATCTCGGACCGAAACAAAAAAGTATTATAGATAGATGCACAGCTAATGTTTATAGAGTGTTTCAACAAGGAAACTATCAAGGAATACCACCAACACTTCAAGATTTTAGAGAGCAACTTTTAAATCAACCTGAAGAAGAAGCAAAAGAAATAGCACTTGCTATTGAATTATTTACAAATGGCTCATTAAATACTTTTGCAATGAATACTAATGTAAATACTTCAAATAGTCTAATATGTTACGATATTTTGGAATTAGGAAAACAGCTATTGCCATTAGGAATGCTTGTTGTTTTAGATTCAATTTTAAATAGAATAACAGCAAATAGAACAAAAGGGAAAAATACATATATTTTCATAGATGAAATATATCTTTTATTTCAATATGAATATTCTGCAAATTTCTTATTTACACTTTGGAAAAGAGTTAGAAAATATGGAGCTTTTGCTACTGGAATAACTCAAAATGTAGAAGATTTATTACAGAGTCATACTGCAAGAACAATGCTTGCAAACTCTGAATTTATTATAATGCTTAATCAAGCAAGTACAGACAGAGTAGAACTTGCAAAACTTCTTAATATTTCTGATTTACAAATGAGTTATATAACAAATGTGGCTGCTGGAGAAGGACTAATAAAAGTAGGATCAGCTCTAGTTCCATTTTCTAATAGATTTCCAAAGAATACAGAGTTATATAAATTAATGACAACGAAACCAGGAGAAGGTCTAAATGAGTAAGAAATATAAAATTGTTTTAATACTACTAATAGTAATAATTGCTATTAGTAGTTATTTTATTATTAAAGAATTTGCAGAAAATAAGAAAGAAACGGATTTATACGAAGATTTACAAGAAATAGTAGTAAAAGAAAATGAGGAATACACCAATACTGTTTCTAATGAACAAGAAGAAAATAAAGACTCCAGTAGTAATAATTACAATTTAGAAAATATTGCAAAAATAAATTCTGATGTAATAGGCTGGATAAAAATTGATGGAACAAATATAGATTATCCAGTTATGCAAAACGGAGATTACTATCTTCACAGAAACATCTATAAAGAATACTCAAGTCATGGAACACCATATTTAGCAGAATACTGCAATGTACAATATAGTGATAATCTAATAATTTATGGTCATCACATGAGCGATAGTAGTATGTTTGCACAATTAGAAGAATATAAAAAGAAAAAGTTTTTTGAAAATCATAGATATATAGATTTTTATACTTTTTACAATGGAAAAACAATAAAAAATACTTACGAAGTAGTTATAGCTTTCAAAACAGTAGTTTATACAGATGCAGGCTTTAAATATTACAATTATACAAATTTTTCTGACCAACAAGAACTTAATGAATTTGTAAGTAATTGTCGAAATTTACAATTTTATGATACAGGAGTAGATATAAATTATGGAGATAAGTTGATAACTTTATCTACATGTGAATACTCGCAAAAAAATGGAAGAATGGTAGTTGTAGCAAAAAAAATATAAAAATCTGGAGGTGAAAAAATGCCAGAAATAAAAACAAAAAATAAAGGAACAATAAAAACATTAGATAAAGAAGTAGTACAACTTCAAAAGTTAAAAAACAATTTAGTAACAACTAAAGAGAAAATAAACGAATTTACAACAAATGAGCAAAATGATACAGCAGAAAACTATGCGAGTACAAAAATTCAAAACGATATTAGTTACTTATCAAGAAAAGGAATAGAAAAGGGCAATGAATTAGGAAAAAAATCCATACAAGAAACTAAACAGAATTTTATAAAAGGAAAACAAAAAATTGAAACATTAAAAACTAGGATAAAAAGTAAGAATACAAAGCAATTAAAAAATATAATAGATAATTCTAAAAAGACTATAAAAGGTGTTTCTAAAAAAAGTATAAAAACTGCAAAAAATACAAAACTACTTGCTAAAAAAGGAATAAAAACAACAGAAAGAGTAGCTAAAAATACTAAAAGAGTTGCAAAAGAGAGTGTAAAAATGACACAAAGATTAGTAAGAGCTACAAAAAAAGCAATTCAAGCTACAATACAGGCGACAAAATTAGCAATTAAAGCAGTAATTGCAACTGTTAAAGCTATAATTGCAGCTACAAAAGCAATTATAGCTGCAATAGCAGCAGGAGGTTGGGTAGCAGTAGTTGTTATATTAGTTATTGTTCTCATTGCAGGCTTTGTAGCTTTATTATTTAATGAAAATGAAGATGTTGAATTTGATGAATCTCAAATGCCTAATATGCAAATAGTAATGGTGGCAAAAGCTCAAATAGGCAATGAGGGAGGAGATAAATTCTGGAGTTGGTATGGCTTTGATAGTAGAGTAGAATGGTGTGCTTGTTTTGTTAGTTGGTGTGCAAATGAATGTGGATATATAGATAGTGGAATAATTCCTAAATTTTCTGGCTGTGGAGATGGTATAAACTGGTTTAAAGAAAGAAATCAATGGCATGATAGAGGAGATAGTTATTACCCCATTGTAGGAGATATTATTTTTTTTGACTGGTATGATGAAAATGGAAATCAAGATGGAGTCAGTGATCATGTAGGAATAGTAACTAGAACAGATATAACGAATAGAAATATATATACAATAGAAGGAAATACAAGTGATAAATGTGCAGAAAGAATGTACTCTTTTGATAATGAACAAGTAATGGGGTATGGTAGCCCTAAATATGAATAAACACAGTACCAGGTAGAGTTTATAAACTTTGCTTGGTACTGTTTATTTTTTTATTTATTTGTGATATATTATACTTGTTATGAGGAGTGAAGTTATCTTGAATGATAAAAAAATTATACAAATAATTGAAAATACTTTGATAAATAAAAAGATAGGAGATCCTAATTATATTAGATATACATTTTACGAATTAAGAGTAAAGTACAACTTATCTGAAGAAGATACTGATAGATTCTTATTGTTAATAAGGACAAAGTTAGAAAATGAAGGTTATAATGTATATTTTACAGGAGCAAAATTTGAATATAATAATGCAAGAATGACAGTACAAGATAATGAAATGATGATAGCAATAAAAAATTAAAATTTATTGTAAAAATTAAACTAGGAGAGGAATTTGAAAAGATGGAGATATTATATGGTGTAAATAATGAAATATACAATGTTGAATCTATTAATGAACAACAAATTATTGTTAAATATTTAAGAAAAATACATATAACATATAATTTGGGAAGTGATGAAGAAGTTAGTTTGAAGGAAGAAAAATTATATTTTTCAAAAAATGATATTGGTATAAAAATATTTTTTAAAGATGGAGATTGCTATAAATCATTAGATGAACTTTATGAAGATAAGGATTATTCAAATTATAAAGAAAACCTAGAAAATAGAATGAAATTAGAAGAAGAAAAAGAACAAAAAAGGATGAAATACATTGAATCATTACGCCCTAATTCTAAAAAGATAACAAAAGAAGATATAGATTTAATTTTATCCTCTTATTCAGAAGAAGAAAAAAGTTTGGAAGAAGAAAGGTCTTTTTATAATTATTCTCAAAGCCATAATATTTCATATTTTGCAAGAATGGATCTAGATACAGAGTATGAAAATGAAAATTATTACGAAAGATTTTATATTTCTAAAAATACTAAACCAATGATAATTGAAGATGGAGTTACCTTGATAGATTGGAGATCACCATTAGGAGATTTTTATTATAATACAGAAAAAAATGAATTAAAAAGATATCAATATTTATATAAAGTTTTATTAAAGAGAAAATTTAGTTTTTTACCATTTAGATATTGGAATACTTATATAGCAAATAATGAATTTTTTAAAGAAGGTATGGCTGATGAATTCTTAATGCAAATATTGTTAGAAAAAAGGAATTCTAATAAATTGACAGATATTATTTATAGTATTCAATCTAATCAAAATAAAATAATTAGAACAAAACTTAATGAAAATTTTATAGTACAGGGATGTGCAGGTTCTGGAAAAACAATGATTTTGCTACATAGATTAACATATTTAAAATATAATAAACTACTTCCTGAATATGATAAAATAAAAATTATTACTCCTGGAAAAATTTTTAATGAATTTATAAAAGATTTATCTAGAGATTTAGATATATCAGAAATTGAACAAGTATCAATATCAAATTATTATTTGTCATTGAATAATGATTATAATAAACGATATAATATCATACAATCCATAAATGAAAAATTTAGAGATAGGTTAAACAATAATACTACTGTATTTGAAGTTGATATTGATGAAAGAAACAAAAAGTTAAAAATTTTAATAGATTCATTAAAGGATATCGTAAGAAGAAAACAAAGTAGATATAAAGATTATTTCAGTACAGAAAAAATAGTAGATGAAGATTATATGGAACCTAATATGATAAAATCATTCTATTCAAATGAATTATTTAATATGGTTAAAAATGAATATGATAGAAGAATTAATGATATAAAAGAAGAAATATCTAGTATATTTACTTATTCTGAAAAAATAAGTAATAATCAATATTTCGAATTGTTTATAATTAAAAGTATAGAACTAATTGATAAATTAATGAAAGAAAAGGCAAAATGGAAAAATCGATTATTTTTTAATGCAAGAAAGAAATGTGAAGAAATAGATAATAAGATACAGAAAATAGAACAAATGCAAGATAAAGTATTAAATAATTATTATTTTTCATATGATTTTTATAATGTTATTATAGAAAATATGCAATTAAATAATCCTACATTGATTCGAGGTAAAATTATTAGATGTCAATTATTGTTATTACTATATATTAATTATTTACATTTTGGAGAGTTATTTAACTCAGATAGATTATTATGTTTTGATGAAGCACAAGATTACAATGAAAATGAATATAAGATTTTAAAATTAGTAAACAAAAATGTTATATTCAATTTATATGGAGATATTAATCAATCAATCTTTTTAAAAGGAATAAAAAACTGGAATTCATTAAAAACAATTTCTAGTTTTAATCAGTATAATTTAAATGAAAATTATAGAAATACAGAGCAAATTACTGATTTTTGTAATAAGATGTTTAATTATAATAATATTTCAATGGGAATTAAAGGAAAAAAAGTAGAATATATTGATAAGAATACAATTAATAACATTATTCTTAAAAAGATGTCTGAAAAAAAGAAAATAGCTATAGTTGTTCGAAATATAGATGATTTAGAAAAAATAATTCCAATAAATAGTGAATTTACATTTTATACTACTATTAATCAAGTTAAAGGACTTGAATTTGATAGTGTTATTGTTTTTGATGACGAAATGACAGAAAATGAAAAGTATATAGCATATACACGAGCTTTAAATGAATTATATGTTGTTGATAAAAATTATATAAAGGGACTATAAAAAGTCCCTTTTTGTTTACTTTAGTTTTTTTATTATTATCTTAATAAGTACTATAAAATATTGAAAAATTAAAAAATTCTCCTAAAGATATTTTAAATACTAAAAAAATATGGAGTAACTTATCTCTAATTTAATAAATTATATTTTACCACTCATAAAAATAGAAATAGTTGAACTTAAAATCCATGTTACTTTGTAAATTCTAAAATTTTATATCGTTTTATTCAAATAATATTTAATTTCTTTCTTATTTGTAATTGATAATTTTATTATAAAACTGCGAATTTTAACAAAAATACAATAAAAAGTCTGCGAAGATTTACACTTTTTAATTAAAATTAAGTAAAATGGTGGCATTTTTTATCGCAATATGATAAAATAATGTCAAATGTAATCTAATAAGAAGTGGAGAAGAAGTTTATGGAAGATTATAGTGCAAAATTGACTGCAGAACCTTTTTTGTATATAGAAACTAAAATTATTGCTGAATATATATTAAATGGTGAAAATCCAGAAGAATTAAAGAAGAGAAATATTGAAGAAAACTTAATACATCACAAAAAAATTGGAAGTGTAAAACGAGTTAACTCACCAATTTTTAGAAGAATAAATGTACTAAATAAAGAGATGTTAAATGATTTTGTATATTCTGATATAGAAACAAGTAAATACATTTTATTATATGCAATAATGAAAACGGATAAATTAGTAAGAGATTTTATATTTGAAGTCTATAAAGACAAATTATTAATGAGAAAAGAATATATTGAAAAATTTGATATAAACAATTGGTATGAAGAAAAATGCATATTAAGTATAACTTTAAAAGAAAGAACAGAATCTACTGCAGCTAAATTGAAGCAAGTAATAATGAAAATACTGCAAGATTCTGGCTTAGTTGTAAAAGAAAAAGATAGATTTAAAATAACACGACCATTATTAAAAGAAAATTATATAAGACAATTAGATGCAAATGGAGATATAGAATATGCAAAAGCGATTGGAGGATTAATATGAGAAATATCAATGATAGACTTCAGGAAATGACCGAAAAAATAAATTCAGAAAATATTATAGAATCATCTGGACTAGGAAATGAAATAAATTTTAGAGTTTTTGATTATGATCCAGAAGATGAGTATATTGTAAGAGATTATTTATATAATTATTTGAAAGTAAGAAATAAAAATATAATCATATTTGATATTTATGACATAATTATTGAAATACTTAAAGATAAAGGTTTTTTGGAGAAAACATTTGAATACGAAAAGAAAAAAGGTACAAAGTATGTTAACTCAGTTATACAAAAAACATTAGCAATAAGCTCAAATAGTGATTTAATAGTAAAATATATTCGAGAACACTTAGAAGAAAATAAAATTGTTATTATTACAGGAATGGGAAAATGTTATGGAATAGTGAGAGGACATACAATTTTAAATAATTTACAGAGTGTAATTACAAATAATCCTGTTATTATGTTATATCCAGGAATATATGATGGACAAAGTTTCAAATTGTTTAAAATATTAGATAACGATAATTATTATAGAGCTTTTCAATTAGTTAGTAGGAAGTAGGGGGAAATAAAAAATGTCTAAATTAAAAGAAATATATGAGAAAGATATTGAAAGAGAAATTCAAGGAGTAATAAAAGTTGATGACGAAAATTTTATAAAACAGGAATTAGAAGAATATGTAGTAACAGATGAATTATTAAAGCACTTTAATAGTTTTTTTGATAGTTATAATTCTGGTATAAATGGAAATACCGAAAAAATGGGTGTATGGATTTCAGGTTTTTTTGGTAGTGGTAAATCACATTTTTTAAAAATTATATCTTATTTATTAGAAAACAAAATTGTTGATGGGAAGCATGCTGTAGATTATTTCGATGGAAAAATTCAAGATACAAAATTATTAGCTGATATAAAAAGAGCAGGTAGTATATCAACTGATGTTATTTTATTCAATATAGATTCTAAAGCATCACTTGATTCAGTTGATGGTAAAGATAAAATATTATCAGTGTTTGAAAAGGTTTTTAATGAGAAAATGGGGTTGTCAACGATTCCTCATGTAGCAGAGTTGGAAAGATTCTTAATTAAAGAAGGAAAATATGAAGAATTTAAGAGATATTTCCAAGAAGAATGTGGCGATAGTTGGTTAGAAGCTAGAAATGATTTTTATTTTAGAAGAGATGAAATAGTTAATAGTTATTCTAAAGCATTAAATAAATCAAAAGAAGAGGCTGAAAACTGGTTTGATAAAGCAGAAGAAAGATATGATTTGTCAATTGAAAAATTTGCTGAAAGAGTAAGGGATTATATAAAATCAAAAGGCAATAATCATCATGTAGTATTTTTAGTAGATGAAATTGGACAATATATTGGAGATGATGGAGGTCTAATGTTAAATCTACAAACTATAGTTGAAGATTTAGGAATAGAATGTGGTGGTAAAGCATGGGTTATCGTTACATCACAAGAAGCAATAGATGATGTAATAAAAGTTATGGGCAATAATTTCTCAAAGATACAAGGAAGATTTGACACAAAATTAAGTCTTTCATCATCTGATATAGATGAAGTTATTAAGAAAAGAATTTTAGCTAAAAAGGATGAATTTAAAGAAAGTTTAGAATTAATTTTTGATAAAGATGAATCTATAATAAAAAATTTATTGTTATTTAATAATACAGCATATCAAAAACTGTATATGGATAGAACTGATTTTGCAGAAACATATCCATTTATACCATATCAATTTAGATTATTACAAAATGTATTTACCGATATTAGAAAACATGGATATGCAGGAAAACACTTATCAAGTGGAGAGCGTTCATTAATAGGTGCTTTTCAAGGTACAGCAAAAAGGTATAGTGATTATGAAATAGGTACTTTAATTCCTTTCTATGCTTTTTATGATACAATAGAGGAGTTTTTAGAGCATCAAATTAAAAATGTAATAAATAGTGCAGAAGATGCAGTAAAGGCAAATGAACTACAAGAAGCAGATGTAAAGGTTTTAAAAATGTTATTTATGTTAAAAAATATTAAAGAAATCCCTGCTACTGTTGATAATCTTGCTGTTTTATATGTTTCTAATATTAATGACGACAAAATATCAATTAAAAAGGAAATAACTGATTCATTAAGAAGGTTAGAAAAGCAAACTTTAATTCAAAGAAATAATGATGAGTATAAATTTTTAACTGATGAAGAACAGGAAATCAATAGAGAGATTAAACAAATAGTAATAGATCAAAATAGAATAATTGATTATTTGAATAGGATAATCTATGGTTATATTTATACTGATAATAAATTTACTTATAAAAATAAAAATTTCCCACTAACAAAGTATGTAGATAATATTAAATGTTCACAAGAATATGAAATTGGTATAAAAGTTGTAACTACATCAGTAGGAAAAGATGATACTAATATAATTTTGCAATCTGGCATGGAAAATAAATATGTATATGTAAAGCTAGAATTATCTACTTTAATAAATAATGAGATAGAAAATTGCCTTCAGGTAATGGATTATAGAAGAAGCAAAAGTACAGCATTACAGACAAGCCAAATTGAGAGTATATTAAGAGCAAAGCAAGCAGAGGTTGAAGAAGCTGAAGTAAGAATTAGAGAGAATGTAAAAGAACAATTGGATGTGGCAGAAATAATAATTGCAGGAGATAGACAAAATATTACATCTAAAGATGCAAAAACAAGAATTAATGAAGCTCTCGAAATATTGGTAAATAATATTTACACAAAATTTTCTTATATAAAGAAAAATTATACTACACAAGATATAAGAGAACTATGGAATTCTAATAAACAAATGACATTAGCAAGTGAAGTAGAATTTTTAAATCAAAAAGCTTATGATGCAATGAAAGATTATATAGAAGAAATGAATATGTATAGTAAAAATGTTACAATAAGAACTTTATTGCAAGATTTTAGTATTGCACCTTATGGCTTTTTAGATGATGACATTTTATATCTATTAGCTAGATTATTAAAAAATGAAGTAGTTTCATTATATTATAGTGGAGAAATACAGAATATCACATCAGATGAAACTCTAAACAAAATATTAAAAAGAGATTATTATGATAGAACATTAATCAGAATGAGAAAGAAAATTGATGTTAAATATATAAATGATTTAAAATCAGTTGCAAGAAATTCTTTCAATGAAATAAGTTTAAGTGATGATGAAGATGGAATGGTTAGAGATTTCAAGGAAAGATGTATAAATCATACTATTTTAAAATTAAAGGATATTTTGGGAAATTATAACAATATAAAAGCATATCAATATCCAGGAAAACAGGTAATAGAAGATTCATTAAAACTATTTAATAATATAGCAAATATAAGAGATGTATCAGAAGTATTTGAAGAAGTATCAAATAAAAAGGATGAAATTGCAGATATGGCAACTAGAATAGATACAATATCTGAGTTTTTTAATGGATGTCAAAAAGAGCAATTTGATAAAGTAAGAGAGACCATTATCACTTATGAGAATAATAAAGATTATGTAGATAATACTCAAGAATTAAAAGATGTTGTTGAAAAAATTATGGAAATACTAAAGTCTGAAGAACCATATAGTAGAATTTATGAATTACCTACATTAAGAACTGAACTTATAGATATTCTTGTAAATATGTATGAGGTAAAATCTGCTCCGATTATAGAAATGGCGAAAAAAACAATTGAGTACATACAAAATGAATTAGATAGTGCAGATATAGATCCAAGAAATTTTGGTAAAGGATATATAGATAATTGTAAGGGAATAATAGATTCTTTACAACATTCAAATGAATTAAAAGATATATATGCACAAGAAACAAGACTTGGACAAATGAAAGACTCATTTATTATTGCTTTAGATAAAAAGAAATATGAAATGAGTAGACCTAAAGATGATAATAGCAAATCAGATGAACCTGTTATTATAAAAACTAGAAAAATTATAAGAACTGATATGTTAATGAATCGTTCATTTGAAATTAATTCTAAAGAAGATATTGATAAATATATAGAAGAATTAAGAGCTAAATTAATGAAAGAATTAGAAGAGAATAAAAATTTAACAATTAAATAATGAGGGAACGAATATGGATAAAAATGTATTAAAAAAGTTTGCAGTAGAGTCAAGACAGGAATTGATGGAAAAAGTTGCTAATAAAATAAATAAATACTTTGTTGATGAATATTTTGATGTCAATCAAAATGGTGAAGTATATATTTTAATTAACAATAAACACACCTTAAGACTTACTAAAAGTGAATATGAAAATAGACAGCTCTTAATTAAAAGAATAAAAGAAATAACATTAGAACAAGTTATAGAAGAAGCAGCATATACTTGGTTTAATAGAATTATTGCAATTAGATATATGGAAATACATAATTTTCTTCCTTTAACTAAAGATAATCAATCATTAGGTGTAAGAGTATTATCTTCAAAAGATAATACTCCGGATCCTGAAATAATGAGAATTTCTAATTTGATTAATCCTGAATTAGATATAAATTTTAATAAGGAATATTATGGCTCTATACAAGATAATAATAAGAGATTTGAATATATTTTATTATTGACTTGCAAAAAATTAGGGAAAGTAATTCCACAAGTATTCGATGGAATTACTGATTATATAGACATTCTTATTCCCGATAATTTATTAAATGAATCTGGATATGTTACAAAATTATTAAAGGATGTATCAGAGGACAATTTTAAAGAAGTTGAAATAATAGGATGGTTATATCAATATTATAATCAA
>CALXCA010000029.1 GCA_944386685.1 uncultured Clostridia bacterium
ATAAAATTCTATTTCCTCCATATTAAATTCCATTCCTTTCTTTAAATTTTTCTTAATATGTCAATACTTTTACTAGATATATTAATACCTTTAACTAATAATAAGAAAATTAACCTTGTCTATACAGAAAAATCTTGTATAAAGTTAAGATAAAAGTCGATTTTCTTTTGCAAATAAAATATATAATATTTCTTTTCACTTTGAGTTGCGAAGCTAAAAAGTTTCATATTGTTTCCTATAGAAAAACAATAGCGACATAATTAAATTCTTTAACTTTTTAGCTTAGTTGCATGTCGCGTATTTGTTCATTCGCCATATGTGAATATTGTTTCACAAAAATATACAATTCAAGATAAGTTAACAAAATTGTAATAATTTTTATTTATTACAATTATAAATAGAATATATACACTTTAATCTTTTTATTCATTTTTAGAATTTCTTGTTTGCAAATAAATTAATAAAACAGATATATCAGCAGGTGAAACTCCTGATATTCTAGAAGCTTGGCCTATTGAATAAGGTTTATTTTTATTTAATTTCTGCCTTGCTTCTAAACTTATTCCTTTTATCTCTTCATAATTTATATCTTGTGGCAATAATTTACTTTCTAATTTTTTGAATTTTTCTACTTGAGATTCTTGTATTTTAATATATCCTTCATATTTTACTTGAATTTCTACTTCTTCTTTTTCTTGCTCAGATAATTTTTGTCTATTTTTGTCGATAAATTCTAAATCATCATATTTTAACTCAGATCTTTTCAACAATTCTGCAAGCTTTGCACCTGTTGTAAGCGGTGCTGTACCTTTTTCTTTTAAAAAATTATTTACTTCTTCTGAAGGCTTCACTACCGTATTTTTTAATCTATTTATTTCTTTTTCAATATTTTGCTTTTTCTTAAGAAATCTTTCATATCTTTCCTGAGATATTAAACCAATTTCATAACCTATCTGTGTAAGTCTTAAATCTGCATTATCTTGTCTTAATAATAATCTATATTCTGCTCTTGATGTCATCATTCTATATGGTTCATTTGTCCCTTTTGTAACAATATCATCTATTAATACTCCTATATATGCTTCTGTTCTATCTAAAATTAAGGGTTCTTTACCTTTTATTTTTTGTGAAGCATTTATTCCTGCAATTAATCCTTGGCATGCTGCTTCTTCATATCCTGATGTACCATTAGTTTGTCCAGCGAAAAATAAACCTTCAATTGTTTTATATTCTAATGATAATTTTAATTCTGATGGATCTATGCAATCATATTCTATTGCATATGCAGGTCTTGTAAATTCACAATGTTCTAGTCCTGGTAAAGTTCTATACATTGCTATTTGTACATCTTCTGGCAAAGATGAGCTCATTCCTTGTATATACATTTCATCTGTATCTAATCCTATTGGTTCAACAAAAACTTGATGTCTTTCTTTATCAGCAAATCTTACAACTTTATCTTCTATTGATGGACAGTATCTTGGTCCTGTTCCTTCAATAACTCCAGCAAATAATGGTGATCTATGTAAATTTTCTCTAATAATTCTGTGTGTTTCTTGTGTTGTATAAGTTAAATAACAATCAACTTGGTCAAATTTTTGCATTTTATCTTCAAAAGAAAATGGTATTAAATTATCCTCGCCTTTTTGAACTTCCATTTTCGAAAAATCTATACTTTTTTTATTAATTCTAGCTGGTGTTCCTGTTTTAAATCTTATTAGATTAATTCCATTTCTTTTTAAAGCATCAGAAAGTTTATTTGCAGGAAATACTCCATCTGGTCCACTTTCTCTAGAAAATTCTCCAATAAAAATTTTTCCTTTTAAATATGTTCCACTTGCAACAATTAATGTTTTTACATTATATATTGCTCCAACATCTGTTTCAATTGATTTTATTTTATCATTTTCTATTTTTATGTCAACTATCTCGGCTTGTTTTAAATCTAAATTTTCTTGTTTTTCTAATGTATGTTTCATTTCCATTTGATATCTTTTTCTATCAGCTTGGGCTCTTAAAGAATATACTGCTGGTCCTTTTGAAGTATTTAACATCTTTATTTGTATCATAGTTTTGTCAATATTTTTTGCCATCTCCCCACCTAATGCATCTATTTCTCTTACTAAGTGTCCTTTTGAACTTCCTCCTATATGTGGATTACAAGGCATATTGGCAACAGCTTCCAAACTTATAGAAAATACAACTGTTTTCATTCCTAATCTTGCTGCTGCAAGACCAGCTTCACATCCTGCATGTCCTGCTCCAATTACTGCTACATCATATTCTCCTGCATAATAACTCATTTATTTTTACCTCTTTTCTTTATTTTCCTAAACAAAATTTTGAAAATATTTCATTTATAATATCTTCTGTAACTACTTCTCCTGTGATTTCTCCTAAATCGTCTAGAATCTGTTTTATATAAATAGATATGATATCTATAGGCATATTATCTAAAATCGCTTTATTTGCCAATTTAACGTTTTCTAATGCTTTTGAAATAATATTTTTATGTCTAATATTGGTAATTAATACATCATTATCTAAATTAATTTCATTTAGTTGAAACATTTCTGTTATTTTATTATATAATTCTTCTAATCCTGTTTTATTTAGTGCAGAAATTTTTAAAATATTTTTTGATTTATTTTTTAATAAATCATTATCTTCATTTAAAACATTTTTTAAATCACTTTTATTTAACAAAATTATGGATTTCTTATTTTCTATTAATTTTAAAATCTCTAAATCTTCTTTATCTAACTCTTTCGAACAGTCAAAGATTGCAATTATTAAATCCGCGTCCTTGGCTTGTTCTATAGACTTATCAATTCCAATTTTTTCCACCATGTTTTTAGATTCTCTAATACCTGCTGTATCTATTAACTTTAAAGTTATTCCATTTATTGTAACAAATTCCTCTATTGTATCTCTAGTTGTCCCTGCAATATCAGTTACTATTGCTCTATCTTCTTTTAATATTGCATTTAATAAAGATGATTTTCCTGCATTTGGTTTACCTATAATAGCTGTTTTAATACCATCTTTTATTATTTTTCCATTATCAAATGATTTTTCTAATTTACTTAATTTATTTCCAACATTTTCAAGCATGTCTTTTATTTCATTTTTTTGAATTTCTGGTGTATCATATTCTGGATAATCAATATTTACTTCAATGTTAACTAATACATCTAAAATATTTTGTTTAATATCTTTAATTTCATTTGATAAATATCCTTCTAATTGTTTTATTCCACTCTTAGCTTCTCTATCGGATTTTGCATTAATTATATCTATAACAGATTCCGCCTGAGCTAAATCTATTCTTCCATTTAAAAATGCTCTTTTTGTAAATTCTCCAGGTTCAGCCATTTCTGCACCGTTTTTTAAACATATTTCTAATATCTTTTTTATAATTAAATTTCCTCCATGTGAATTTATTTCACACATATTTTCTTTTGTATAACTTTTTGGTGATTTAAAATATGAAACTAATACTTCATCAATTATTTTATTATTTTCTACAATATTTCCATATTTAATTGTATATCCTTTTATTTCTTTTATATCTTGTTTTTTCTTTGGCACAAAAATCTTGTTTAAAATATCAAAAGTATCTTCTCCACTCATTCTTATTATGCCAATCCCGCCAATCCCAGGAGCTGTAGAAACACCTACAATTGTACTCACATTAATTCCTCCTTTTTTCATTTCCATAATTTTCAATTATTTTTTACTTTCTAGTTTTATTTTTTATAAAACTTGCTTATGTATTTTATTATTATATACTAAATATTTTTATATTTAAATATTTTATATTTATTTATTTTTACTATTATATTTTTATTTAATTTATTATTTTTATTTATTGTTTTTATCTATTATTTATTTTATTTGTTTTTTTTTATTTATTAATTTTTATCTATTATTTATTTTATTTGTTTATTTTCTATTTATTATTTTTATTTATGTTTTTATTTGTTGTTTTTCTATTTATTAATTTTTATTTATTATTTATTTATTATTTTTATTTATTATCTTATTTATTTATTATTTTTATTTATTATTTTTTATTTATTTTTTTATTTATTATTTTTATTTATTATTTTTTTATTTATTATTTTTTATTTATTTTTTTATTTATTATTTTTTATTTATTATTTTTTATTTATTATTTTTTTATTTATTATTTAATTTCTTATTTATTTATATATCAAAATATTTTAATTAATAAATTTATAAAAATAATTATATTAAACAAATTAAATAAAAAGAAGCCAAAATTTATTTTTTAATCTTTTGATTAAAATCTGAACTTTGACTTCCGATTTATTTAATAATAATATTTAATTTTCTTTTTTAGTTATTACAATTCTTCTTTTTGGTTCTTCTCCAATACTTCTAGTTTCTACTTTACTGTTTTCTTGTAAAACTGTATGAATTATCTTTCTTTCATATGCTTTCATTGGTTCTAATGTCATTGTTTTTCCAGTTTTTTCAACTATAGCTGCCTTTTTTAATGCAAATTCTTTCAATGTTTCTTCCCTTTTTTGTTTATAATCTTCTATATCTAATCTAACAATAATTCTATTTTCTGAATTCTTATTAGCAACTGCTTTTAATAAATTTTCTAAGGCATATAAGGCATCTCCTCTATACCCTATTAAGTTTCCAATATTTTCTCCATTAATAGTTACATAAATACATTTATCTTTTATTTCAATTTTTATTTTAGCATTAATTTTTGCTTTTTCAAAAAATTCTTTTAAAAATTCTTCTATATTATTTCTTGCATTATTTAATTCTTCTTCAGTTGCATTAATTTCCATTTTTTCTGGTTTTTTAGCTTCAATTTCCTTTATTTCAACTTTAACAATTGTTGGAGCTAAGATATCAAAAAAACTTTTTTTATTATCATTTAAAACTTTTATTTCACACAATTCTTTTGGCAAATTTATAGCCTTTAAGCCTTTTTCAATTGCCTCTTGTTTTGTTTTTCCTTCAGAAATAACACTTTTTGCCATTCTTATTCCTCCTCATCTTTTAATACCTTATTTAATGTTAATTTTTCAATTATCATTAAAAGACTATTTGTTAACCAATATAAAGCTAATCCTAATGGTGCTATTAAAGCCACTGACAAATACATTATTGGAAATATTATATTCATGTTTTTATTCATTTGTAGCATTGGATCAAATTCTTCTTTATTTTCTTCTGAACTTTCATTTTTCTTTTTATTTTTTGTAGGGTTCGTTAATCTTAAAGAAATTATAGATACAAGTACATATAATAATGGAATAATATATGCTTTCCAATCTGTTGTATTAGTAGGAACTTGTGCTAAATTTAATCCTAAAAATTCCATATTTATATTAAATGTTTCAAGTTCTTCATCTTTTATTTCTGATAAATCAATTTTATCTTCATTATTTTCTGAGCTTTCTTCATTTTGTTCATTAGTTTCTTGTATTTCATTTTGCTGTTCTTTTACTTTTAGTTCTTTTATTTTGTCAATATCTCTAATAATTTCTATTTCTGGATATGCACTATTTGTGGTTAATTCATTTTGTTGCATTATTTTTGTATATTTACTAATTACTTCACTATCAACTTTTTTCATATATGTTAATGGTGATCTAACTAAATAAAATACAGCAAATAATAATATAATTTGTACAATTGCACTAAAACAACCACTAAAAGGACTCATATTTTCGGATTTATATAATTCCATTGTTGCTCTATTTAAATTTTCTGGATCATTTTTGTATTTAAATTGGATTTCTTTCATTTTATTTTGTATTTTAGTAGTTTTTTTCATGGTTTTTTGTTGTTTTATAGATATTGGAAGCATCGCTAGTTTTATTAAAATTGAAAAAATTATAATTGCCAAACCGTAATTATTAACTACATTATAAATAAAGTTTAAAATATATCCAAATAAATTTGCAAATGGTGCTATCATCCCTCTACCCCTTTCTATTTTAAAGGATCATATCCTCCCTTAGAAAAAGGATTACATTTAAGTATTCTTTTTCCACCTAGGAATATGCCTTTAATACATCCATATTTAATTATTGCTTGTTTTGTATATTCAGAACATGTTGGGTAATATTTGCATTTAATGTTTTTTGCATCTAAAATAACTGATATATGTTTTTGATAAAATTCTATTAAATATATAAAAAATTTTTTCATAATAAAAAATACCCTCTATTCTTTACTATCTAAAATTTGAGCTTTTATAAAAATATCTTTTAA
Source organism: uncultured Clostridia bacterium (assembly GCA_944386685.1). Taxonomy (GTDB): domain Bacteria; phylum Bacillota; class Clostridia; order TANB77; family CAG-508; genus CAG-269. Next base: position 6,268 of record CALXCA010000029.1, read on the forward strand.
TTCATTTAATATATCAATATACTTTAAATTTTTTAAATTAATTTCATTTTTTATTAAAATTACTATAGTATAACCATTTACAATATTTTCTTCTAATATTTTGTATACTTCTCTTATTAATCTTTTTGCTCTATTTCTTTGGTATGCTTTTCCATTTTTTGTGCTAATAGCTATTCCTAGTAATTTACATTTTTGTTTGTTTTTTAAAATACAAATTTTTAATTGTTTTCCAATAAAAAAATGACCTTTTGTTAGAACAGTTCTAAATTGATAATTTTTTTTTAGCATTTCTGTTTCTTTCATTCTCCAACTTTCCTTTCATAATTTTTATAAAGTATAGTTTTTACTAAAGGTCAATTATTTGTTTAAATTCTAGGATTAAATCCTAGAATTTTTTATATCAAAATATTTTTATGCACAGATTTTTTTTCTTCCTTTTGCTCTTCTTGCTTTTAATACATTTCTTCCTGCTCTTGTTGACATTCTTTTCATAAATCCATGTTCTCTTTTTTCTTGTCTATTTTTTGGTTGGAATGTTCTTTTCATTATATTGCACCTCCTATTTATTTCTTTTTATGTTAATTCCTTTTCAGGAAATTATTGTTACAAAATAACAAGTACATCGATTATACATCAATATATAGGCATTTGTCAATAGTTTTTGGAAATTTTAAAATTTTTTCAAATTTTATCTTTAAAATATTGATTTTTCAACAAAAATATAGTATAACGTAAAAACAAAAGCTTTTTGTAATATTTTTGTAATAATTGAGATGTTTTTAACAAAAAATTAAAAGTTATCCACAATTTTTTAAAAATTATCCACAATTCTATTGACGAATTTTGTAATAATTTGATATTATAGAAGAAGCTTATAAAAATCAAACATTTTATAAAAATCAAATAAATAAATGTTTGCAAAAAAAACTCAGTTTATTTCATAATTATTACAAAGTTATCCACACCTGTGGATAACTTTGTGGATAACTTATGTTATATAAATATTTTGAAAGGATGTTTTGAATATGCAAAATGATTATGAAGAACTTTTTAGACAAGCAAAAGAACTTATTAAAGATGAATTATCCTCAATTGCATATGATACATGGATTTTACCTTTAAAGTTAATATCTATTGATGATGATAGAATAACAATAAAATCAAATACTGATTATAATGCAAACTTTTTAGGTAAAAGATTTGGAGATTTAATTATAAACACTTTCAAATACTTAACAAACAAAGAAAGGTCTTTAACTATTATTTATAATGACGAAAAAACTAATATGGAAATGAAAGATGATGTAATTCCTACAGATTCCGAAAATGAAGAACTAGAAAGTGAAATTGAACTTTCTAACAAAATTTTAAATCCTAAATATACATTTGATACTTTCGTTGTTGGAAATAATAACAGATTTGCACAAGCTGCAGCATTAGCTGTTGCAGATAAACCATCAGAAGCATATAATCCACTTTTTTTATATGGTGGTGTAGGATTAGGCAAAACGCACTTAATGCATGCTATAGGAAATAGAATTTTGAAAAACTACAGAAACTATAAAATTTTATATGTAACATCTGAAAAATTTACAAATCATATGATTAATGCTATTAAAGACAATAAAATGGAAGTATTTAGAAATCAATACAGAAAAATCGATGTATTACTTATTGATGATATTCAATTCATTGCTGGAAAAAAACAAGTTCAAGAAGAATTTTTTCATACTTTTAATGAATTGTATGAAGAGAAAAAGCAAATTATTATTTCAAGTGATAGACCACCAAAAGAAATACAACTTTTAGAAGATAGATTAAAATCTAGATTTGAATGGGGATTACTTGCAGATATTTCTTGCCCAGATTATGAAACACGTTTAGCTATATTAAGAAGAAAAGCACAAGATGAAAAAATTTTAGTTGATGATAGTATTTTAGCAAGTATTGCAACAAAAATAGAATCTAATATTAGGGAATTAGAAGGTGTTTTTAATAAAATGATTGCAAGAGCTTCATTAATGCATACTCAAATATCTATTGAATTGGCAGAAAATACCATTAACGAATTTAAAGCAGAAAATGAAAAAGTTTTATCATCAGATTATGTTAAAGATATTGTTGCAAAATATTTCAGTGTTGACAAAAATGATTTATCAAGTAATAAACGTTCTAATGAAATAGCTTTTCCAAGACAAATTGCAATGTATTTATGTAGAGAAGTTGCAAATATGTCTTATCCTAAGATTGGAGAAGATTTTGGAAACAGAGATCATTCAACTGTAATGCATGCATGTAAAAAAATTGAAAATGAAATAAAAGAAAAAAATAACACAAGGCTAATTGTGGAAAGTGTGAAAAACATTATAATAAATGGCGAACAATAGAAAAATATATGCTTAATAGACTTTTAATGAATAACTGTTCTCCAAACATTTTGTTTGGTTACAAAAAAGTTATCTCTACTTACGGAATGGCTTAATTGATTATCCACAACTTAATGTGGAAAGTATGTTAATAAAATGTTTAAAACTACATTATCCACATTTTTAAATTTTTGCTGTGGAGAAAAATTTAAGTTATCCACTGAGTTATACACAAGAAAAAATCCTAGGGATTACATGTTTCCACATAGTTTTCCACATTATCCACAGGACCTACTACTACTACTACTAATTATATTTATATTTATTATTATAATTAATAAAAACGCAATCAAAAAAGAAAGAAAGGTGTTAGTAAAATGAAAATTGTTTGTTATAAGGATAATCTCCTTAAAGCATTAAATTCCGTAATAAAAGGTGTAGCTACTAAGACTACAAACCCTATATTAGAAGGAATACTTATTCAAACTAATGATAACCAAATTAAATTAACTACTTATGATATGGAATTAGGAATTGAATATATTATTGATAGTGAAGTTAAACAACAAGGAAGTACAGTAGTAAATGCAATAATGTTTAGTGAAATTATTAGAAAATTACCAGATTCAGAAATTTATATAACATTAAATGAAAATAATTTATTGGAAATAGAATGTGAGGGAGCTTTATATAAACTTACAACAATGAATCCTGATGAATTTCCAGAATTACCAAAAATAGAAGTTGAAAATTCAATAGATTTAGAGCAGAACATGTTAAAAAATATGATAAAAAGAACAATATTTGCAGTAAGTACAGAAGAAAATAGACAAATATTCACAGGTTGTTTATTTGAAGTGGAAAACAATAAACTAAATGTTGTTGCAGTTGATGGATTTAGACTTGCTTTAAGAAGTATTTATTTGCCTGTAAAAGTATCTGATTTTAAAGCTGTAATACCAGGAAAAACATTAAATGAAATAAATAAGATATTATCTGATTCATTCGAAAATATAAAAATTGGAATTGCAAAAAATCAAGCGTTATTTGAAATGGAAAATTGCAAAATTGTTTCTAGAACATTAGATGGAGAATTTTTAAATTATAAATCTGTAATTCCAAATACTTGGGAAACTAGAATAAAAGTTAATAAAAATAATTTACAAGATAGCTTTGAAAGAATTAGTCTAATTTCTGCATCATCTATAGAAAAAGAGAAAAAATATCCTGTTAAAGTTTCTGTTGATATTGGAAAAATAATTATATCTTGTACAAACCAGACAGGAGAAGCAAAAGAAGAAATATTTATTTCTACAGAAGGAAAAAATATAGAAGTTGGATTTAACCCAAAATATTTTTTAGATGCTTTAAAAGCAATAGATGATGAAGAAGTATTTGTAGAATTTGGAACCAATATTTCGCCATGTTTGGTAAAACCTATTGAAAATAATGAATATGTTTATATGATTTTACCAATAAGATTAAAAGATTAATTTTTTAGAGTAAAATCTGGTCAGATATAACTATCTGACCAGTATTTGTTTAATATATAAAAAAATCGACGCGTTAAAATCAAAAATAAGACGTTTTTGTTTTTTGGTAATATAACTTTATTGCTAAAATTATTAAAAAATTTTTAAAATTAAAATAAAAATTAAAAAAAAATAATTTTAAAATCAAAAAAATTCAGATAAAATTGAAATATCAACAAAAAACGACGCACGAGAATCAAAAATAAGACAATTTTATTTTTTTAAAATAAAATTAATTGTTAAAAAATAATAATTTATACACAAATGGAGAAGAAAATGTGGATAACTAGTATTAAATTAAATAATTTTAGAAATTATAAAACTCAAGAAATTAAATTACATGATAATATAAATGTTTTTTATGGAGAAAATGCACAAGGAAAAACAAATATTATTGAATCAATTTTTTTAGGGAGCATAGGAAAATCTTTTAGAACAAGCAATGATAGAGAATTAATTAAATTTAATGAAAATAAATCTATTATTGAAATTAATTTTAAAAAATTAGACCGTGAAGGAAAAATAAAAATTGAAATTGAAAATAAAAAAAATATATATTTAAATGGAATTAAATTAAAAAAATTAAGTGAATTATTAGGAAATATTCATACAGTTATTTTTACTCCTGATGATATTAATATTTTAAAGGGCGGACCACAAAATAGGAGGAAATTTTTGGATATTATGATTAGTCAATTAAGACCAAATTATATGTATTTATTAACATTATATAAAAAAACATTAGAACAAAGAAATAATTATTTAAAACAAATTAAATTAGAAAAAAAAGATGAAAATCTTTTAGATGTTTGGGACGAGAAATTAGTTGAATATGGAATAAAAATTTATGATTATAGAAAAGAATTTATAGAAAAAATTCAAAATAAAATTAAAGAAATTCATTTTAATATAACACAAAATAAAGAAAATATAAATATTAAATATTTTTCTGATGCAAGTACTAGACAAAATTTTATAAATGAGTTAAAATCAAAAAGGAAAATTGATATAATAAGAGGATATACAACACACGGTATTCATCATGATGATTTTACAGTTTTCTTAAATGATAAACAAGTTGATATTTATGGGTCTCAAGGACAACATAGAACATCAATGTTATCATTAAAACTTGCTGAATTAAATGTTATTTATGATGAAATTGGTGAATATCCAATATTGCTATTAGATGATTTTATGTCTGAATTAGATGAAAAAAGAAGACAAAATTTTTTAAAAAATATCCAAAATATTCAAGTAATTATTACATGTACAGATAAAATTATACTTGAAAAATCAAAATATTTTTTATATAATGTTATAGATGGAAAAGTAAAGGAAGGTAGGATAGAAAATGGAGAAGTATAATCATAAATATGGTGCAGAACAAATTCAGGTTCTAGAAGGTCTTGAAGCAGTAAGAAAAAGACCAGGAATGTATATTGGCAGTACATCTATTAGGGGTTTGCATCATATGGCATATGAAATTGTAGATAACTGTGTAGATGAAGCCTTAGCCGGATATTGTACTGAAATAAAAATAATAATAGAGCCAGGAAATATAATGAGTGTAGAAGATAATGGAAGAGGTATTCCCGTAGAAATACACCCAAAAACAAAAATATCTACAGCAGAAACTGTTTATACTGTTTTGCATGCTGGTGGAAAATTTGGAGGAGATAGTGGTTATAAAGTTTCTGGAGGATTACATGGGGTTGGTGCTTCAGTAGTTAATGCATTATCTAATTGGGTAGAAGTAACTATTCAAAGAGATGGTGGAATATATCAGATGTATTTTGAAAAAGGCAAGACTATTAGAAAATTAGAGAGAATAGGAGATTCTGATAAAACAGGAACAAAAGTAAGATTTCTTGCAGATGATACAATTTTTGAAACACAAGAATTTGATTATGAAGTATTAGAAACAAGATTTAGAGAAATGGCATTCCTTACAAAGGGGTTAAGAATAATATTTGAAGATCATAGAGATCCTGAAAATATTAAAAAAGCAGATTTTTGCTTTGAAGGTGGATTAAGATCATTTGTAGAATTTTTAAATAAAAATAAAGAATGCTTACATAAAGAACCAATTTATATAGAAAAAGATGGAGAAGTTCCTGTTGAAATTGCTATGCAATATACAACAAATTATTCTGAAAATATTTATACTTTTGTTAATAATATTAATACAATAGAAGGTGGAACTCATCTTGAAGGTTTTAAAAGAGCTTTAACTAAAGTTTTTAATGACTATGCTAGATCACATAATTTAATAAAAGAAAAAGATCCTAATCTACAAGGAGAAGATATAAGAGAAGGTATAACAGCAGTTATTTCGATAAAAGTTAAAGAACCTCAATTTGAAGGACAAACTAAAACAAAATTAGGGAATAGTGAAGTTGCTGGTATTGTTCAATCTATGGTAAATGATGCATTATCAACATTTTTAGAAGAAAATCCAAATGTTGCGAAAGCAATTTTAGAAAAATGTGTAAGTGCTGCTAGAGCTAGGGAAGCTGCAAGAAAGGCGAGAGAACTTGTAAGAAGAAAAAGCGCTCTTGAAACTTCAACACTTCCAGGAAAACTAGCAGACTGTAGTAGTAAAAATGCTGAAGAATGTGAAGTTTATATAGTTGAGGGAGATTCTGCAGGTGGAAGTGCAAAACAGGGAAGAGATAGAAAGTTCCAAGCAATTTTACCACTATGGGGAAAAATGCTTAATGTTGAAAAAGCTAGAGCAGATAAAATTTATGGAAATGATAAATTAAATCCAGTAATTGTTGCTGTTGGAGCAGGTATTGGTAAAGATTTTGATATTACAAAAATAAGATATGGAAAAGTTATAATCATGGCAGATGCAGATGTTGATGGAGCACATATTAGAACACTTATGTTAACATTCTTCTTTAGATATATGAGACCTTTAATTGAGAATGGAAATGTTTATCTTGCACAACCTCCACTATATAAATTAGCAAAAAAAGGAATGGAAGATATCTATTGCTATACAGATGAAGGATTGGAAAAAGCTTTTGCAGAACTTGAGGAAAAAGGCATTGCAAGAGATACATTATCTATACAAAGATATAAAGGTTTAGGGGAAATGAATCCAGAACAATTATGGGAGACAACAATGAATCCAGAGAAAAGAACATTAATTCAAGTAACAATGGATGATGCCATTAAAGCTGATGAAATATTTACTTTATTAATGGGGGATGAAGTTGATCCTAGAAGAAAGTTTATAGAAAAAAATGCAAAATATGTAAAAAATCTTGATATATAATAATTAATAGCTAAGAGAAAAACATCTCTTAGCTATTATCTATAAAGCCATTAATAATCTTAACTCAAACTAATATACATAATTTTTTGATCTAATGCATATTGCTATACAAATAAACCATAAACCACATATATTAATCAGTTGTTCGACTATAAATACAATAGTAGAAACTATATTCATCCTCGTGGGACTAGTAATAACCCCATATATTATAAGTATAATCTTAGTTCGAATATATAAAATATAATTTAACCATATATAAATTTTAAAAGTAAAACATTTGATTGTATATAAAATATAGCTTACATATACATTATATATTTTTATCGCCGACATATATTAATCTACTTTGAATAAACTAATATATATCTTTGCTCGAATTATAATAAACTAATTATTAATCTAATATAATTCTTAACTCAACTATTAATAACCTTATGACCATATTATGTGCAGATTTTTTTTTATTATACAGAAAATAAAAAAATTTTTTTTGTAAAAAATTTGTTAAGTCATAAGAGATATTGGATAAAAACTATAGATTTTTTTAAAAGTAGGAAAATGTCGAAAATTGTCAATAACTTTTTCTTGACAATTTATTAAAACAGAGTATAATTAAACTATGTAAAAATTTTATCTCAAATAATTTTAATTCATATAATTTTATATAAATACTTAAATAATAATTTTAACACTTTTCTAAAAATTGTTTCTTATGTTTTCAAATTTATTAATTAATTATAAAAAATAAATAAGGGTGGTGAATAAAAAATTAACTCAATTCAAAAATGGATACCAATAGAAAAAATTTATGAAAAAGGTATTATTAAAATCAGGAAAAACAAATATATAAAAATAATTAAAGTTACTCCAATTAATTTTAACTTAAAGACTCAGTTAGAAAAAGAATCAATTTTAAATTCTTATAAAACTTTTTTAAAATCATGTAATTTTGAAATTCAAATTTTAATTCAAAGTAAAAAGGAAGATCTAACAAACCATATTGATAAAATAAAAAACACTCAAAAAAAAGTAAATAATAAAATAATAAATAATTATGCAAATAATTATATTGAATTTTTAAAACAAAAAAATCAAAAAAATAAATCGGCTTCTAAAAACTTTTTTTTAATAATAAAAAACACAATAGAAAATAATGAAGAAAATATATTTCAAGAATTAAATGAAAAATATTTTAAAATAAAAGATGCATTATTAAGATGTGGTAATTTATCATTTGAATGCGATAAGGAAGAAATAAAAAATATTTTATTTTCATTTTTTAATACAAAAATATTTTTAGAAAAGTAAAGAGGTGAAAAATATAAAAAATAAAAATAATATAATAAATAAAAAAACAAATAATAATTTAATAAAAAATAAAAATGAAAATAAATTAATAAATAAAAAAACAAATAATGATTTAATAAAAAATAAAAATGAAAATAAATTAATAAATAAAAAAACAAATAATAATTTAATAAAAAATAAAAATAAATTAATAAATAAAAAATCAGATAATAATTTAATAAAAAATAAAAACGAAAATAAATTAATAAATAAAAAAACAGATAATAATTTAATAAAAAATAAAAATGAAAATAAATTAATAAATAAAAAAACAAATAATATTTTAATAAAAAAAATATTAAACAATTATAAAATTTTAACTATTAAAAATAAAATTAAAATATTAAATAAAAATTTTTTGAAAATAAAAAAAATAAAAAATAATATTATAGAAGGAGAATTTTTAGAAAAAGATTTTTTTTCTCCATCATATATTAATTTTAATAATCCTAAATTTTTAGAAATTGATGATTATTTTTATTCTGGTCTCATAATAGTAAATTATTTTAGAGAAAATAGAGATTTAATTTTAAAAACATTGTTAGAAACAAATATTAATATGAATATTTCTATTTTTTATGAAAAATGTGAAACTCAAAAAATATTAAAAGAATTAACTTATAATATTGGAAATGTTGGATATGAGTTAAAAAAATCAAATGATAATAGACAAGATATTGATATTGCAGAGTCATCATATAATGATGCGAAATATATAAGAAAAGAAATTCAATTGAATAATGAAGAATTATATTATTTATATATTTATATAAATTTGTTTTCTAATGATAAAAAAGAATTATTTTATAATATAGATAAAATTGAAGGAATATTACAAAGTAGAGGAATGCAAACAAAAAGAGCAAATTTTAGGGAAGAACAATTATTTCTATCATGTTTGCCATTACTAGAAAATAATAGAGATTTAAAAACTGTTGGCAAAAGAAATATTTTAACTAGTGGACTAGTTTGTACGTATCCTTTTATGTCATCTTCAATTTTTGATGATGAAGGAATCTATATTGGAAATAATATGTATAATAATTCAATTGTTTTAATAGATAGATATAATACAGAAAAATATAAAAATGCTAATATGTGTATTTTTGGAACAAGTGGTGCAGGAAAGTCTTATTACACAAAAGCAATAATTTTGCGTAATGTTTTGCTTGGCATTGATCAATATGTAATAGATCCAGAAAGAGAGTATACTAATTTAGCTAATAATTTAAATGGAACAATTATTAAATTGGGAACAACTTCAGAAAATTTTATTAATGTATTTGATATTAGAAAAGAAAGTATAGAAGAAAATGAACATGGTTATTTAGCAACTAAAATTGGAAAATTAATTGGATTTTTTAATTTGATTTTTGGAGAATTAAATGAAGAAGAAAAAGCTGTTTTAGAAGAAAAAATTATAGAGGTTTATAAATTAAAAGGAATTAATTTTAATGATAATTCTTTATATAAAAATAATAATTTTAAAACAACAAAAGATATGCCGATATTAGAAGATTTTTATAATATATTAACAGAAGAAAAAAATAAAAAATTTAAAATTAAATTAATTCCATTTATAAAAGGTTCTTTAAAATTTTTTAATAATTACACTAATATTGAATTAAATAATAAATTAATTGTTGCAGATGTTTATGAATTAGGTGAAGATAATATGAAATATGGAATGTATTTATTTGTTGAGTTGTTTTGGGATAAAATAAAAGTTAATAGAAATATAAAAAAAGCAATATATTTAGACGAAATTTGGAGACTGATTGGAGTAACATCAAATAAAGATGTTGCAAAATTTATTTATAAAATTTTTAAAACTATCAGAAAATATGGAGGAAGTAGTGTAGCAATTACTCAAGATATATCTGATTTGTTTAGCTTGGATGATGGTGCATATGGAAAAAGTATTTTAAATAATTCTAGTATAAAAACATTTTTTTCTTTAGAAGAAGAAAATATAAAATTATTATCACAATATTCAAATATTTCTGAAAAAGAAAAGATGGAAATAAAATCATTAAGAAGAGGAGAGTGTTTAACTTTTGTGGGAGATGAACATATATTAATTAATGTTGAAGTTAGTGATTATGAAAAACATTTAATAGAAAATAAAAAAATATTTAATTAATAATATTTAAAATTAAATAATATATATAAATTAAATAATAATAAATTAATTAATGATAAGTAAATAATAAACAAATAAAAATTAATTAATAAATTTGATATTTAATAATAATTAATTAAATTATTTTTTTATAAATTATTTTTTATTAAATTTAATTATTAATATTATTTAAAATTAATTTATTATTTTTAATTTAATTTAATAGAAAAAATATTTTAAATATTAAATAAAAAAATTATAATTAATAATTATAATAAATATGATAAAAAATTATAAATTAATTTTAATAAAAAAAAATAAAAATAAAAAATTTAATTTTAATAAATAATTAAAATTAATTAAATAAAATATTTTTAGAAATAAATTAATAAATAAAAAATAAATTAAAAAAATGAAAGGAGTTTTTTAGTAAAAAAATAAAAATATGGAGATAGAAAATGAGATTGAAAATGATAAAAAAATTGAAAATAATGTAAATTTAGAAAAAGAACAAAAAAATTTTTTTGACACTACACTAGGGAAAGTCATAGATACAGGCTTAGATATTGGGTTGAGGGCAATTTTACCTGACTTAATTGAAGACCAGGTAATAAATATAAAAAATGCATTAATTGATAATGGAATAAATGATGGTATACATACAGCAGTAGATTCAATAATTGATTTTGGAAAAAGTTTTTCTGGTATATTTACAGGTAAATTTGATAATATAGAGCAAGTAGAAACAGCAATTGGACAAGGAGGAATTATTGATACTACATCAGATTTACTAGATAAAGCTATAATAAAAATATATCAAAAAGGAATAATTGGTAGCCAAATAAAAAATTTAATAACAAAAGGTAAAGATTTAATTTTAAGTAATGTTTCAAGTAATTTGAAAAATGAAATTAATCTACAAGAAAAATCTTTTAGTAATATTGAAGAAAATATATCTAATTTTAATAATTTTTATAATAATAAAGATTTTGAGGGTATGACTAAGGAATACAATAAAATTCAATCTGAATTAAAGAAACTAATTCCTTTAGAAAATGTATTGAATGAAACAAAGAGAATAGATATTTTATATAATCTTATAAAAAATAATGGACATAATTTTAATTTAAATGAAAATGAAATTAGTTTTATACAAAAAATGAATATATAAAAAGAGAATAAAGGTATAAACCTTTATTCTATAGAGTTTCTATCATTAGTTATTTTTTTACAAAAATCATTTGAATACATTACAATTTGATAAATAAAATCTTTAGTTTCTTCTGAATTTACAGCTAAAATATTATTTATTTTTTGTATTGTTTGGTTATTTGTCTCTTTTCCAAATAATAAATAATCTGCAGATATTCCTGTGTATCTTACAACTTTTCTTAAAGTTTTTACACTAAGAGCTCTTTCGCCTCTTTCAATTTGCCCTAAGAAAGAATCAGTAATATCAATTTTTTCAGAAAATTCTTCTCTGTTCATTTTCATACTTTCTCTAATTCCACGTAGTCTTTCTCCTGTGGATATATCATCTTGACTATAATGCATATCTTTATCTCCTCTAAGTTTTTTTAACATTATATAGCGAATTTTGTCAACATATAATAGGCAAAAAGCATATTTTTAACATACACATAAATAAAGTAGATTTTTTTATTAAAATAGTATAAAAAATATAGCTAAAAGGAATAAGAATCAAAAATAAGACAAAAAATATATTGAGGTGATAAATATGTTAAATGAAGAACAAATAGATGAAATTTTTAGAAATAATCAAGAAAATGTTGAAGAAAGAATTTCTAAAAAGTATCATGAAAAAATTAAACAAATAAAAGAAGAAGACTTAGAAGAAAGAGAAAATATAAAACAAGGAATAATTGCGGAAATGTATTATAAAGAGGGTATTAAAGATGGAATTCATTATGCTTTAAAGTATTTAATAAAATAGTATAATGAAATAATTGCTCAATTAAAAATATGAAAATTATTCTTCAAAATTCTTGCAAAATAAATGTTATTATAATATAATACTTATGCAATACAAAAAGAAAGAGGTAGAAACAATGGAAGAAAGACATGATGGAAATATCATAAAAAGAGATATTGAAGAAGAGATGAGAACAGCATATATTGATTATGCAATGAGTGTAATAGTTTCTAGGGCTTTACCAGACGTAAGGGATGGTCTAAAGCCTGTACATAGAAGAATTTTATATGCAATGCATGAAGATGGAATAACATCAGATAAACCATATAGGAAATGTGCTAATACCGTAGGTTCTGTATTAGGAAGATATCATCCACATGGCGATGCTTCTGTATATGATGCAATGGTTAGAATGGCACAAGATTTTTCCATGAGATATATGTTAATAGATGGGCATGGTAATTTTGGATCAATAGATGGTGATGGTGCTGCGGCAATGAGGTACACAGAAGCCAGGATGTCAAAAATTGCTGAACAAATGTTGGTAGATATTGAGAAAAATACTGTTGATTTTATGCCAAACTATGATGATAGATTACAAGAACCAACAGTTTTACCAACAAAAATACCTACGTTATTAATAAATGGATCTTCAGGTATTGCCGTAGGTATGGCAACAAATATACCTCCACATAATTTAAGAGAAATTATAGATGGTTTAGTTAAAATAATTGATGATGATAATGTTACAGATGAAGATTTAATGAAAATTGTTAAAGGTCCAGATTTCCCTACAGAAGGATTGATATTAGGAAGAGAAGGAATAAAAGAAGCTTATACAACAGGTAAAGGAAAAATAATAATGAGAGCTGAGGCTGAAATTGAGGAAACAAGTGGAAATAAGCAAAGAATAATAGTATCTTCTTTACCATATCAAGTAAATAAGGCTCGTTTAATAGAAAATATAGCACATTTATGTAAAGAAAAACGTATAGAGGGTATATCAGAGTTAAGAGATGAATCTGATAGAAATGATAGAGTAAGAATTGTTATAGAACTTAAGAGAGATGCTAATGCTAAAATTGTGTTAAATCAATTATATAAAAACACACAGATGCAAGATACATTTGGTGTAATAATGTTGGCATTAGTGAATAATGAACCTAAAATATTAACACTAAGACAATGTCTAGATTGTTTTATTGCTCATAGAAAAGATATAATAATACGTAGAACTCAATTTGAATTAGATAAAGCTCTTGCGAGAGCACATATTTTAGAAGGATTAAGAATTGCAATAGACAATATAGATGAAGTTATAAATATAATTCGTAATTCTTATGATGATGCAAAAGAAAAATTAATGAAAAGATTTGGCTTAACAGATGTACAAGCTCAAGCTATTCTAGACATGAGATTAAAGACTTTATCTGGATTGCAAAGAGAAAAAATTGAAGAAGAATATAAACAACTAATGGAATTAATTGCACATTTAAGAGCGATTTTAGCAAGTGAGAGATTAGTTTTTGATATTATTAAAGAAGAATTGCTTGAAATTAGAGAAAAATTTGGAGATGACAGAAAAACAAAGATTGTTTCTGCACAAGGAGATTTTGAAGAAGAAGATTTAGTTAAAGAAGAACAATCTGTTATAACATTAACTCATTTTGGTTATATTAAGAGAATGCCAATAGATACATATAGAAGCCAAAAACGTGGAGGAAAAGGAATTGCAGGTGCAACAACTAGGGAAGAAGATTTTGTAAAACAAATCTTTACGGCTTCAACACATGATATAATTTTATTCTTTACAAATAGAGGAAAATTATATAAACTTAAGGGATATGAGATACCAGAAGCGGGAAGAACTGCAAAAGGTACAGCTATTGTTAATTTATTAAGTCTAGATGCAGGAGAAAAGGTATCTGCAGTAATACCAATTCAAAACTTTGCAGAAGGAAAATATTTGTTAATGGCAACAAAGCAAGGACTTATAAAGAAAACAGCTTTATCAGAATATAATTCATCAAGAACTACAGGACTATTGGGAATAACATTAAAAGAAAATGATGAACTTATTGGTGTACGTTTAACTGATGGAGAAGATAATGTTGTATTAGTTACAAGAAATGGATTATGTATAACATTTGATGAAAAAGAGGTTAGACCAATAGGTAGAGTTTCACAAGGTGTTATAGGAATAAGAATAGACGATGATGATGAAGTTATTGGTATGGAATCAATTATTTCTGGTGGAAAGGCTACATTATTAGCTATTACGGAAAATGGCTTTGGAAAAAGGACAGAACTTGACGAATATAGAGTGCAATTAAGAGGAGGAAAAGGTGTTATTACATATAAAATTACATCTAAAACAGGAAAATTAGTTGGTGTAAGAATAGCAACAGATGATGAAGATGTTATGCTTATAACAGATAAGGGTACAATAATTAGACTAAAAGTTAAAGATATAAGTGTTTTGGGACGTTCTACACAAGGAGTTACTTTAATGAGAACAACAGATGGTGGAAAAGTTGTAAGTATAGAGACTCTTAAATCAGATATGACAGACATAGAAGCATAATTGACTATATTATTTATAAGTTATAAATTTGATAATTTTATTAATTTAATACTTTAAAACGAAATATTGTAAAACTAAAAAAATAATACTATATATAGAATATGCAAAATCTATATATAGTATTTTTTTAACACATACTTCTTTGTTTAATACGTAAATCATCACCAAAGAAATAATATATATCATAGAAACCTGCAATACGTGAACCTATTCTTTCTTCATAATTATTAAATATATTATCAATATCTAAATTTGTAGAAATAATAGTTTTTGTAGATTTATTGTTTAAATTTAGTAATCTTGTATTTAAAATGGTAAATAATTCGCTTAGTTTCATACTATTTAAACATTCTGTACCTAAATCGTCTATAATTAATAAATCTGATTCGAGAACATTTTTATAAAAGTTATCTTTTGATATATCTTTATATCTATTAAATTTATTGTCAATAATAGTTTCTAATAGAACTGGAGAAGTTTGATAAAATACTGTTTTACCTCTTTTAATAAGTTCATTTGCAATACAATTAGACATAAAAGTCTTCCCTAAGCCAGTATTGCCAATGAATAAAAGGTTATGAGTATCTAAATTATCAAAATTATTTATAAAGTCAATACATTTTTCTTTGATATTTATTATATTTTGCCTTGGTGAAATTTGAAAATTTTCTAATATATTTTCTGAAAAAAGATTTTCATTAAACTTTTGAAAGTTTTCCTTTTTTAAATTTGAGATATTAGATTTATTGTAAGAAATATCTATTAGTTTTTGCTTTAGACAAGAACACATTACTGTTGCAGAAGTCCCAGACTTTATATATCCAGTATCTTTACAAAGATTACATTCATAAGATGGTTGTAAAAATTCTTTTGGTATATTATTTTCTTGTATTAGTGTGTTTTTTTCTTTTCTTAATTCTTCAAGTTTTTCATGTAAATTTTTTAAAGATGATGTACTACCTAGTAAAATCTTTTTAGTTTCACTTATTGCAACAGAATTGAGTTCATCTTCTATTTCCTTAAGGCGAGGATATTTTTTATATAATAAATTTTTCTTGTATTCAAAATCTAGTTCTGCTTTGCGTTTCTTTTGTTCATAATCACTTAAAAGTGATGCTAATATGTCATTATACATTTATATCTCCTTCCGTGTTTATGTTTTTTATACTAGAAGCGGAAATGTTTGAAGCCGTATTATTTTTTATTATATTTGTATCTATAGATTCATTAGTTTTTGCTTGCATACCAGAATTTGCATATAAAAATGATAAATTACTATATTTTCTTTGCTCAAAAGAAGCTTTTGCAACTTTTTTTTCTAATTGTTTTGTATCTTTTCTTTGTTTTTCTCTTTGTTCAATAAATGCATATACTTCTTCTGGGGTTTTTAAACCTCTTTCATGCCAATTTGTTATTATATTATTAAAATATTCAAATGTAGGGTTTGTTTTATAAACACTACGCTTTAAAGCAATTTCTATTATATTTAAATTATATCCATAATCTAAAAGCCACTTTTCAATATAAGCTTCTTCATATTGTGTTAAAGTTGATTTCCCTAATTTTTTTGCAATAGTTTTCTTTATTTTTACTATTGCATCTTGTTTTTGGTAATAAGAATCTAAATCTTCCCAGGTTTGAATTTTATTGCTTCCCCAAGCTTCTGCAACTGTTTGAACATATTTCATGTTTAAAGCAGAACGTCTAAAACAATAATCAAAAAGAGAAATTAATACTTGATCATCGAAATGATATTTTGTAATCCATAAATCTATATTATTATACCAAGATGGTCCCATAATTCCGGAGAAATATGTATTATTAATATGTTCAATAACTTTTGCTCTAGCTTTATTTTTTGCAATATCTTCAATTTTTTCTGGAGATAATGTTAAATTAGGTTTATATAATTTGTTTAAAGTCTGCTCTTGTAAATTTACTAAAATATAGCCATTTTCTTTTTTTAGTAATAGACCATTTTCCTCTAGAAAAGAGAAAGAATCATTTATATCTTTTAATGGTAAAGCTAGCTTTTTAGATAAATCATTTAATTTTATATCTTTTTCATATTTAGATAAAAAGATTAAATATAAGTATACTTTTACACAATTTGCAGGCATTTGAGATAAATATTCTGCAAAAAATATATCTGGAATTGTTGTTTCTGAAAATAATAGTGGTATATCTGATGGTACTAATTTCAATTTAGAAACCTCCTTTTGTTTTCTTAAAATGTCTAGTAAAATTATATCATTTTAGAGAATAAAATCAAGTAATAAGTTAAAACTTTTTATATAAATATAACTTTGGTTTTAATAAATATTTTAACAAATATTTAAGAACAAGACACATAGATTCACCATAAAAACCCAATATACTAAAAAGGGTCATAGGAAAACAAAAGGAAATTATAAAAAATATTTTTATATTCCAGTCTGTAAACAATAGATGAAAAGCAAAAATTATTATTAAATACCAAACGATGTTTATTATAATTGTTGAATAATCTAACATTCCCCAAATTTTATTTTTGAAATTATAATTTTGTGGTATAATAAATTTCATAATATTTAAACTCCTTATTTATTATTTTTTTAAAAAGTTATTCACATTTTGTGAAATAGTTGTGGAAATCCCTCCTAAAAATTCACGTACAAATGAATTTGCTCTTATTAAAACATAAATTGCACCTATATAAATAAATTTTGTAATTAAATTTCCAGAGGAGTAATCCATAGAAAATAAGATAAGTAAAACTAAAGATACTATAATTTGAATAAATAATAAAGAAAATAAATTTCTAGCCCAGCTTTTAAAAAACCAAGAAGTTGTTTGTAAAATTAATGATAAAAAAGCAAAAGGTGTAAGTAATATAAAAATTTTAACCATAACATATCTAAATGAATATGAAAAAACTAGACTCAATAAAGATGTTGATAAAGAAGCTTTTATAATTCCATCTAAAGAAAAAATATTTAAAGTAGAATCATTTATTAAAATAGAATTATTTATTTCTAATATTAATTCAGAAAAACAAATATTTTTATTAAAAAGATCTTCTCCAATTCCTCTTATTGCTAATGTTAAATTTGAAGTAAAACTAATTATTTCATTTATGAAAAAATAAGAAAAATTAATAAATAATCCAAAAATAATTATTTTAAAAAAGAATTGGGTAGGTGATTCTACTTTATTATATGTAAAATGAGAAAACAAATATTTAATACTATAATATAATGTAAAACCGAATAATAAAGAATTACAAATTAATATAATTCCACTTTGTGAATTAATGCCTAATATTTTTTCAAAAAAAGAGTCTGAAATAATATTTGAACTAATAAAAGTTATATCATCTAAAATACTATATAAATTATTATCAATAGAAGAAAATAAATTTTGTAAAATAGTATTAATTGTTTCAATAATTATTGTGGTAATATTTTGACTATTTTCCATTTAACCTCCTAGCCAATTAATGACTGTATTGCAGATATAACTAAATCGGCAACTAAAATAAAAGCATAAGAAAATAAAGAACCTGTTATAAGTTTTTTTCCTATTCTTATTTTTTCTTCATCACCAAAACTAAATTTTTTCATTAAAGCTCCAGAACAAACAGCAACAGCTGCAGCAGGAGTTGATATTTTTATTATCCACTCTTCAATTTCTTCAAAAGCATCACTTAATGTACTTACTAATTTTGGAGTAGCTCCATATACTACTTGATTTGAAAAAAATAATATTATTAAAAAAATTAAAATTGAATTAAATAAAAATTTATACATAATAACCTCCTAATTAAAAAAATGTTAATAAAAATAAATAATAATAAAAAATAAAATAATAATAAAAAATAAAATGATAATTAAAAATAAATAATAATAAAAAATAAAATAATAATAAAAAATAAATAATAATAAAAAATAAAATAATAATAAAAATAAAATAATAATTAAAAATAAATAATAATAAAAAATAAATAATAATAAAAAATAAAATAATAATAAAAAATAAAATGATAATTAAAAATAAATAATAATAAAAAATA
>CALXCA010000030.1 GCA_944386685.1 uncultured Clostridia bacterium
ATTAATTTAAGAAATTCTAAATTTCCTCCAATCGTATTCAAAATTTATTTATTATTAATATATCAAAATTTCTCACTTAATTGTAACTATAACTTTCATAAAAACAATTGAAATATTACAAATATATGTTATAATAGATAAGGTTATAAAAAAATTAAAGGAGGTACTAATATTGGAAAAAATTAATATTGAAAATATTTGGACAAGAGGATTTGAAGATCCAGATATGATTAAAGAAGAAGAAGAAACTAGAATTCAAACTAGTACAAAAACTGAAGAATGTATAGAAAAATACTTAGACTTAGAACAATCAAGAGATGGAAATTATATTAGTTCAGATTTAATGAAATTAGTTTTTGATAAATATGCAAATAACATTGAATATAGAAGAAAATATAATCTTGCAGTTTCTAACAGTGCCGCATGTTTAGCAAAAATCGCATTTAAAAATGCAATTTCAAAAGATTCTATAAAACACTGTATTTTTGTTGCAGGAGCTTATGGCTCTGGAAAATCTTTTTTAGTACAATCATTATATGAAGAAAAGAAAGAAGAATTAGATAATTGCGTAGTATATGAAGGTTCAATTACTTCTAAAGCCATTGATGAAAAAATTGATGAGGTTTATAAAAATGGAGTAATTCCAAGTATTATCGTATTAAATCCAACTTTAGAACTTTCTATGAAAAATATTAAAGATAGAGCAAAACGTATAGGTAGAGATGTAAAAAAAGAAGATTGTGTATTTGTATATGCAAATATATATGATGCATTAAAAAGACTAACAGACAAATATAAAGATATGTCTTATGTTATATATAATAAAACATCTAATATTCCAGAAAATTTAGATGTAAGCACAAATATTGAAGATTTAAATCATGGTTCTTATGATGAGATTTCTAAACAATATGATGAGATATCTAAAAGAATATAAAAGGTTTATAGGTAAATCCTTAATGAAAAACCCAAATATTATATAAGGAGTAAAGATATATTTTTAATATATCTCGTAATAAAATATGAATGATAATGAAAAAAAAGTAAAAGAAAATGAAGAAAAATATATAAATAATCTAGTTAAAATAGGTAAAATGATTTCTATTGAAGCTAGTAAAAACCCAAAATTAGAAGAAAAAATAAAAAAAATGTCAAGTTATTAAAATTAATAAAAAAAGGAATGAAAAAGATTATGGGAAACTTAGACAAAAATGTTATACGTGTAAAAGAATTTGATAGTTTAGATTTGCAAAGAGTACAAAGAGAAACAATAGAGCTTGCTACAACTAAAACAGATGAATTGCTAGAACAATACAAAAAATTAGAATCATCACATAATGGTAGATATGTAAATTCTGACTTGATGAAAATGGTATTTGATGTATATGCTGAAAGTCCAGAAAATAGAGGAAAGTATAATTTAGCTGTTACTAATAGTGCTGCATGTTTAACAAATGAATTGTTTACTAGAACTATACAAAATAGTAGTAATAATAGATGTGTATTTGTTTGTGGTCCATATGGTGCAGGAAAATCTTATTTTATTCAATCATTGTTTTTAGGTGGCTATTTTCCAGAAAATACAATTGTATATGAAGGCTCAATTACACCACCTGCTTTTGGACAAAAAGTTGAATTAGCAATGAAAAATAGTTCTACACCTCTAATTGTTTTATTAAATCCAACACTTGAACTTTCAATGCAAAATATTCAAAAAAGAAAAGAAGAAACTGGCAGAGGAGTAATAAAATCTGAAGTTGTAGAAAAATTTGCTGATTTACATTCAAATATATTAGCCTTATTTGATTATATTCGTTCAAAATTTCCTCAATCAAAAGAAGATGCATACCCATTGCCATTTCAAATTTATAATAAAAGTAGAAATGTTGAAGTAGATGATTTATCTATAAGTTATAATCTTGATGATTTACAACATGGGACAAGGGAGGAAATATCACAAAAATATGACCAAATAATTAGACAAATTAATACTCAACAATCAAGTGGTAATTCGGAAATTTGTTTATAAGTAATGAGACTAGTATTTTGTAGACAAATAACACATAATATGATATAATATATTTACGTTAACATAAAGGAGGTTAATGTAATGAAAGACACTCAAAATATCAAAGAACTTTCTCGGAGTCTTTTGGAGCTTTATCAAAAAGCTTTAAAAGCTTCAAATCCGAACGAAAAATGTATTCAGTTAAAAGGTGATATTTGGGTCACCAAACAAGAAGCAGAAAGGATGATAAAATTCTTAAACAAAAATCTAAAAGCAAAAACTGACGAGGAAATGATAAGAGGAATCAAAAAAGACTATGATAAGATTCCTTATATTATTGGCTTGGATAATGACGAAACAATTTCACGTTTCCAAGATATGGTAGAAAGTTATTTTGAACGTTAATCTCACGGGAGGTTAGCTACTGCTAATCTCCCTAAAATATATATTTAGATTTGGAAAATATACAAAATTAAAATTATATAATTACATTAAAATATTATTTACATAAAATATTATATTAAAATTAATGGAGATAAAATTTATGAATATTAAGGAAATAAAAGATTTTAAAAAAAATATAGATAAATCATTAAGAGATAACAATAATCAAGGTTTAACTGAAAATATAGAAACATTTTTAAGTAGAATAAAGTCAGAAAATGGAAAAGATAGATATGTTAGTGAACTTGAACAAATTTATAGAAATATTAGGAGATTTTATATAGACAAAGGAGAAGACATTTCCCCAATATTTTATAGGTTAGGTATTTTATTATCAAATATTTATATTGAAGATAAAAATATAGAAAGAGCTGAAGAAGTTTTATTGGGAACAATTAGTATAGTAAAAGATAAAGATAAAATTGAAGAGATTAAACAATCTTCTATAAATGAATTTCAAGAAATTAGGACAGCATTAGTTAAAGTAGAAGCATTAAGATGTATAGATGGTAAAGAACAAACAAAAGATATTGTTAAAAAAATAAAAACCACATTTGAAGAAGTGGGATTTCAAGATTTTAATGAATATGAATTATTTGTACAAATGTCTAATAAATTAGCAATTAAAGATTTAAAAGGAAATTTATTGAAAACTCAAGAATCTCAAACTCCAAGAGTTCAAAGAGGAGAAAAAATTGAGAGAACCAAAAACCATTTACCATATTATTTATTGCCAGTTAATAGACTTAATTTTCTTATTAAAGAATTTCCTAATATTGAAATAAGACAGGGAAATGGTAAATTTTCTGATTATTTAGTTTTTGAAATTCCAGGAGAAGAATCAATAATTGTTGAAAAATTTTTTAGAAAAGACAAAAATGGAAATATAAGAATTGCAGAAGGAGAAGATGCAACATATATTTTGCCAAAAGAATATATACTTGACTTACTAGAAGTTTCAAAATCTGATATAAGAGAATTTGCAAAAATAGATGAAAGAATAAAAGTAGTTAACCATAGATCTGGAACACAAGTTCCAATACCAGAAGATTCAAAAGAAATCCCATATGATTTGATTAATTATTATAGAAGATTTAAAACTAAATTTAATGTTTCTGTTGGTCATGAATATTTTAGTGGATTTGGATTTAATGATAAAGAAACTATTAGACTACCTAAACCAACGAATAAATCTTTTTCTAGAAAACCAAAAAAACAAACTCAAAAAAGTGAAAGTGATACAAGTAAGAAAATTAATGAGAAACCAAGTGAAAGTATTGAAATGACAGATAGTAATAATACTAATTCAACAGATGAAAGAACAGATTTAATTACAAAGCTTAATGAATCAATTAAACAAGTAGAAAATTATACGAAATTACTTGAAGAAGCTAGAAAAAAAGGTCAAAAAACAGAAGTATTAAAGAGAAAACTTATTGAAGAAACAAGAAATTTAGAAAATTTACGTGATAAATTATATGAAGATGATCAAAAATAAAATACAGGAGAAAAGATGGAAAATAAAAGTTTAATAAAAGAAAATATTTTTACAAATAAAATTAAAAGAATTTTATTTAATTTACTAAAAAAATTAAAAATTAAAAAAAATGATGACTATGACACAAAAAAAACAAATAAAAATGCAGAGATTACAGATGTTTATAAAAATAATCAAATTAAAAAAAATGAAATATTAGATTTATATAAAGATATAAAAAATAAAAAAGTTGATCCTAATACAGTAGATATAATAAAATTAAGAATGTTAGTTAAATTGGCTAATGAAGAGGTTATGATTTTAAAAAATAAATATGATGAAGAAATTACAAAAATAAGAATAAATGAAAGAGAAATTGAATATTATAAGCAAAAATTATAAATCTATATTTTATAATATTAAAAAGTTTTAATAATTTACATAAATATTGATTATTTTAGTTAAATATGTTATAATATATATGTATATTTTCCTAAAGGGAGGTTGTATTATGGAAAATAGTACGTTATACAATGGAAAAGCCTTACGGTTAAGGCCACAGACGATTTTCAGTGCTATACGTGATGGAAATCGTACCTTCTCGGAGATGGCACCTGAATATGGGCTGTCGCTCGAGCAATTCGAGGAGCAAGTCAAACTCAAAGTTGGTCCCAAGGAGTTCGCAAAGCTTAAGAAGCAGAGCGAAAGGAATGGGGAGAGAAAGGAGAAAGAAAAGCAAAAAAGCTATGAAACGAAGCCAGCTGAAAATGTAGTTATCGAGACACCAATTCTCGGTTCTGCAGAAACAACATCAAAAGAAAAAGAAGGAGACGGAGAAATGCGTAGCAAAGAGATTGAAGGGCAGTTGGCTACGCTTGAAAGTTCGCTTGAAAGCGTTAGACAGCAAATTCTGGCACAAAACGCAATTTGTGCCAGTAAGAAAGAGGTTCTGGAAACAGAGAAGACAAACCTCAATCGAGCCAAGGATTCTTTGCGGAAAGCGAGAAAAACTCTTGCAAACGCTGAAAAGCGAGTAGCAGAGTGTGAAAAGGCTCTTATGGAGGCAAAATCTGCAGCTTCAAATAGCGAGGAAGAACTCTCTTCTCTGCAAACGACTGAGAGTGAACTTGTACGCAAGTGCGAGGAGCTCCAGAAGAGCAGGATTTACCTGGTGGCTCCTGGATACCATGGCGAAATGCCCAAATATGGGCGCTTTATTTCCATTATGGAAATTCAGGGAATCGATGACTTGCAAGTCGAGGACGTAAGAGGAGTCGAACTTGTAAAGCAGATGACTGCGGAGGAATTCTTCCTGTTCGATACGATGCAGGAGGCCAAGAGTTCCTACAGCTTCGTAAAGCTAGTCAGCAAATACTACTTTGATGGACTGGATTACACCATCCTAGTAGATGATGACAGCATTATCGAGCTGCTCAAGCGCCAGGAACTGTATAACGTCTAAAGTTCCAAACAGAGGGGGACATATGTGGAGTAATTTTCCGCTATGTCCTTCCTCTGTTTTTATTCAATAAGAAGTATATTTAATTTATAAATATTTAGAGTCATAATCAAAAAATTAATTAAAAACTTTATATTAAATCAATAATAAATATTGATGAATCCATAATACCATGATATAATATTACCATGTAAATATCGATAATTATATTTAAATATACAAATGGGTAATTATCATATAAAAAGATATTTGCAAGAATAAAATAAAAAGGGTTAGTTTGAAGAAAATTTATTCATAACTATATGAGCCTTTGAGAAAGGAATGAAATATAATATGGAAAAAAAGAAGAAAATTTTAATTGTAACAGCATTCCCAACACATGGAGCTGGTAGTGGAGCTTTAATAACAACACAAGCTAAATCATATGTAGAAGATGGACATGAAGTTGTTATAATTACTGGAAATAATAGAACAAACTTTGATAAATTAGATGGTGTTAGATATCATGTTGTTCCATTTACAGCAGAAACAGAAAATCCTGAAAAAATAGATGGACAATGTCCATTCAATTATTTAATGTTTACAACTCATACAGAAAGTACAGCAAATTTCTGGAATGTTGGGCTTGAACAAATTGAAGAATACAATAAAGCATTTAGAAAAGCAATAAGTGAAGAAGTGGAAAAATTTCATCCAGATGTAATACATGCTCAACACAATTGGCTAACAAGTAGTATTTGTAATGATTTTGATATTCCTGTTGCACTTACAATACATGGAACAGATTTAATGGGATATGTAAGAGCAGGAGAAGAGTTACAAAAAGTACAAGGACAAATTGAAGAAAAGAAAAAAGAATTTGAACAAAATCAAGATAGTAGAGGAATAAAAAATCTACAAACATTAGAAGAAATTTATAGAAAATCTGCTTCAAAAGCAGAAATTATGACAGAATTAAAAGAAGCAATAAAATCAAAGAAATTAGATTGCTCTAAAGCAGAATTAGCAGAACTTATTAAATTATATGATTCTCAAAAGTTGTATGGTTTTTACAGAAGTGAAGCAGAAAAATCTGCAAAACAATCTGAAAGAATTATTGTTATTTCTGATGCTCAAGAACAACAATTTAATAGTTTGTTCCCAAAAAATGAAGAAAAAGTTAGATTATTAGAAAATGGATATGATACAAAAGTATTTTATCAAAATAAAGATGTAAAAAGAGATGATATTATTCCAAGTTTGATAGGAAAAGAAAATTCTGATTATGATAATATGGTACTTTTTGTAGGAAAATTTGCAGATTTTAAAGGTATAGATGCTTTATTAGATTCAGCTAAAATATATGAAAAAGAAAGTCAAAATAAAGGTAAAAAAATTGAAACAATTATTGTTGGTTCTGGAGTATTAGATGATAAATTAAGAAAACAAGCTCAAACATTACAATTAGAACATACTCATTTTGTAGGAAGAAAAAATCATGAAGAAATCTGTAAATTACAAAACTTAGCAACAGTTTCATTAATTCCATCAA
This sequence comes from uncultured Clostridia bacterium, assembly GCA_944386685.1. Lineage (GTDB taxonomy): Bacteria > Bacillota > Clostridia > TANB77 > CAG-508 > CAG-269. The sequence goes on from CALXCA010000030.1 coordinate 6,920, forward strand.
GAAATGAGCCTTTTGGATTAGTTGTAATTGAAGGAACAGCTTGTGGACATCCTGTAATTGCTACAAATTCAGGTGGAATTCCTGGCATTTTAAATTCTGAAAGAAAAGATTTATCTGATGAAACAAAAAGTTATGTAACACCATTAGGAGTTTTAGTACCACCATTACCAGAAAGACCAACTGAAGTAAAAAATACTGATAGATTAGAAGAATTAACAACTCAATATTCAATGATAGAAGATGAAAAAGAAAAAGCAGACTTTGTAAGAAATTCATCTCAAGAATTAAATATTGATGAACAAACTTTAAAAAATTATTTGAATCAATATATGAGAACTGTTAATGGATTAAGTTCATCTGTATTGGATATTTGTGATGGAAAATTAGTTTTTGATAATGACAAAATTTCACAATATACTAGAGATATGTATGCACAAGAAACTATTAGAGAAAAATTATTAAATATATTTGATGAAGCAGAAAAAGCTCATAAAGTTAAAGAAAAATAGAGAGAAGAAACTGATATATGTAATTAATTAATGATTTGGAAACAAAATTTTTAAAATATACAGATTGTATAAAAATATATTGAAAAAAGATTAAAAATTATATATGTTTTAAAAATATATATAATTTTTTTGATTTTTTATACATATTTATTGAAAATATATAAAAAATATAATATTTTATATATATGGAGGTAAAAGTATGAAATTAGAAATGTTACCATATAAAAATATTAATTTAAAAACAAATAAAATTCTAGAACAATTAACTTTATCATCAAGAGCATTAGCAGAATTAAAAGGATATTCAAATACAATTTCGAATATGCATATTTTAATAAATGCTGTAACTATTAATGAAGCAAAAGATAGTAGCGCTATTGAAAATATTGTTACAACTCATGATGATATTTATAAAGTACTAACAGAAAGTGGATATAAAGAAGAAAATGCAAAAGAAGTTGTAGATTATAGAAATGCTATTTGGCTTGGATATGAGCAAATTAAAAAAAATGGTTATATAAATACAAATACTATTGTTAAAATACAAGGAACTATTGAGCATAATAATGCAGGAATTAGAAAATTACCAGGTACAGAATTAAAAAATTCACTTACTGGAGAAACAATATATACTCCACCTCAAAGCGAACAAGAAATAAGAACTTATTTAAAGAACTTAGAAGATTTTATAAATAATAATGAAGATGGCATAGACCCATTAATAAAAGTTTGTCTAATACATTATCAATTTGAAAGTATTCATCCTTTTTATGATGGAAATGGAAGAACAGGAAGAATATTAAATATTCTATATCTTGTATTAAACAACTTAATTGATAGCCCAATTCTATATTTGAGTAAATATATCAATAAAACAAAACAAGAATATTATAAATTATTTAATGAAGTTAGAAATAATAATAATTTTGAAAATTGGATTTTATATATTTTAAAAGGAATTGAAATTACATCTAAAGAAACAATATTATTAATTGAAAAGATTCAAAATGAAATGAGAAATTATAAAGAAGAATTTAGAAGTAAACTACCTAAAATATACTCAAAAGAACTATTAGAAAGTTTATTTTATGAAGTTTATACAAAAATATCATATATTGAAAAAGCATGTAATGTTACTAGAATTACTGCAACTTCATATTTAAATCAATTAGAAGAAGTAGGACTTTTAGAATCTGAAAAAATTGGAAGAGAAAGATTATACAAAAATACAAGATTAATAGAACTTTTATCTGAGAATTAGATATTGTTTATGATAATATCAATAAATATGGATAATTAAATTTGAAAGGGAATAGTTATGAAATTAGTAGTAAAAAACTTAAAAAAGAATTTTGAAAAGAAAGAAGTATTAAAAGACATTAATTTTGAATTTGAAAAAGGGAAAATTTATGGACTTTTAGGAAGAAACGGAGCAGGAAAAACAACATTTTTCAACTGTTTAAATGAAGATTTAGAAATAGATTCAGGAGAATTTTTTATAGAAGATAATGGAAAACATAGAAAAATGGAAGCAGAAGACATAGGATATGTATTATCAACCCCAAATGTGCCAGAATTTTTAACAGCAAGAGAATTCCTAAAATTTTTTATAGATATAAACAAAAAAAGAATAAAAGATGAAAAAACAATAGATGAATATTTTGATTTTATGAAAATTGAAAAAGAAGATAGAGATAGATTATTAAAAGATTATTCACATGGTATGAAAAATAAAATGCAAATGCTTGTTAATATAATAGCACGTCCAAATGTTTTATTATTAGATGAACCTTTAACATCTTTTGATGTTGTAGTTGCTGAAGAAATGAAACAAATGTTAAGAGAAATAAAAAAAGATCATATTATTATTTTCTCAACACATATTATGGAACTTGCATTAGATTTATGCGATGAGATAGTTATTTTAAATAAAGGTATATTAGAAGAAATAGACAAAAATAATTTAGATAATGAACATTTAAAGAATAAAATTATAGATGCACTAAAGGAGGAGGGGTGAAAAAGAATTACAATTTTGACGTTGTCAAAATTTAATTCTTTTCCAACCCAAATTAGATTTAAGAAAGGAGCAATCAAAAATGCTAAAAACATTTATAACTTCCTTTAAATTACAAAACACATATAGAACAAATAGTATAATATATTCTATAAAACAATTACCTATAATAAGAAAAATATTACCAAATAGTTTATATAAAAATAGAGGACTAAAGATATTTGCAAATATTATAAGTATTTTATGGGAAATAATAAGTATATTCCTTGGAAAATTTATATATATTTCAGCGATGATATTTTTGGCATTATCTTGGTATAAGACAAATCAAGCAGATACCTTTATACATTTATTTGTATTTTTAACACTTGCTGGAGGAGTGTTAAATACATATATGTTAAATCCAACAAAAGACAAATATTATGCAATTATTTTAATGAATATGAATGCTAGAGAATATGGTTTGTCTAATTATTATTATCAATTAATAAAATTAGTAATTGGATTCTTACCATTTACAATTATTTTTGGCATGATAGCTGGTGCTCCTTTATGGGGTCAAATATTATTACCATTTTATATTTTAGCAGTAAAATTAATTGTAATGAATTATTGCTTATATAAATTTAAAAACACAAATAAAGCAACAAGCGAAAATTTGCCAACAAAAATTGTGTGGAGTTTTGTAGGTATATGTTTATTACTTGCCTATGGATTACCTTTTTTAGGAATTACAATAAATAGTACAATTTTCTTATTTGTTTCTATAATAGCTATAATATTTGGAATATACAGTTTTGTAAAAATACATAATTTTAAAGATTACAGAAAAATGTATAAACAGATATTAACAGAATCAAATGTATATATGCAAGAAAATGTAACAGGAACACAAGCTATGAAAGATAATAGCTTAAAACAAATAGAATTAGATGCAAAATACACTAGCAATAAAACAGGATTTGCATATTTTCATGATTTATTTATAAAAAGACATAGAAAGATATTAACAGAAGCGGTTAAAAAACAATCAGTTGTTATATTAGTAATAATTACAGCAATGATTATTGGAATAACAATGAATGACAGTTTTAAAACTAAAACAAATGAATTTTTACTTGCATATTTACCATATTTCGTATTTATAATGTACTTAATAAATAGAAGTTCATCAGTTACTCAAGCTATGTTTATGAACTGCGACCATAGTATGCTAACATATAGAATATATAGAACACCAAAAGTCATACTAGGTATTTTTAAAGAAAGATTAAAAACATTGATAACAATAAATTTGTTACCAGCATTTCTTATAGGTGGAGGATTAGCCTTATTATTATATTTATCTGGAGGAACAGATAATCCTGTAAATTATGCAATACTATTTATATCAATTATAGCAATGAGTATATTCTTTTCAGTTCATTATTTGGTAATGTATTACTTATTACAACCATATAATGTTAGTACAGAAATGAAGAGCAGTACCTATAAAGTAGTACAAGGTTTAACTTATATTGTTAGCTATTATATGATTCAAATAAAGCTACCAATATTTGGCTTTGGAATTGCGACAATAGTATTTTGTATAGCTTATAGCTTGATTTCACTATTTTTAGCATATAAATATGCACCTAAAACATTTAAGTTAAGAATGTAAGACATTAAAAAGGAAAAAAGTGGGTTATTAAAAATAATATTATAAAATTGCCCACAAAATCATTTTTGATAAATAATTTTAGGAGGGAAAATCCCTCCTTTTATTCTTGTATAGGAAAAACTTTATTTTTCCTATACATACAAGAAAAGAGTTTCACTCAAACGGATGCACACAAATTTTACTTTGTAAAATTTGGCGCACGAACAATGACGCGGACTTTAAAATGTTATGAACATAAAAAATATCTAAAAAAGTCCGCTATTGTTCTGAATAGAAAAAATGTTATAAAGATATAAATTGTTAAAATAAGCCAGCTATTATTCATAATCTTCAATATATAATGCTTTAGCTATATATGGTGTAATCTCTTCAATATCATACCAACCAGAACTTTTACTGCTATTTTCTAAACCATTTGGATTTGAAACATAAACCATATCATTATTATCAGCAGCTAAAAGTAACATATAATGAGAAGCTGTAGTCCAACGATTATTACTTGGATTGTTCCAAACACATACAATAATTGGTCTATTTGATTGCAAATGCTCAATTATTGATTTGTCTGATAAATGTTCTGAATCAAAATAAAAATCAGAATTTTTTATTCCAAAGGTATCAGACAATTCACTAGACATTTTTTCATAATTCATTACAGGATAATACTTTTCTCTTAAATCTTCTGGTGTGTAATTTTTACCATATCCGCTCAAAAGAATAGACATTACAGTTATTCCACAACCATTTTCAGCCATACTACCATTCCAATATTCATTATTTGCCCATGAAGAATTTCCATTTTGCTTATATTCTTTGTAAGTTTTTTTATAATTATCTTCTGTTGTAAATGTAGTAAAATATCCATCTTGATTTTTTACTTTTTCCTGTCCTATACCTAGATAATTAGGATTCTCATCTAATTTAATTACTTTATAACCAAATATATCTGAAAAATTTAAGTTTCTATTTAATTCGCTAAAAAAATCAGTATTTTTAAAATAATTAATACTCCAATATAAAATAATAATTAGTAAAATAAATATTACAATTCTTTTTTTATTTGATTTTTTATTATTAGTTTTAGCCATGTTAAATCCCATTCCTTTCTTGTTTTTCTCTAAATTTACACATAGTATTAAAGAAATTCTTTAATGTAAAATACATCCTTTTAAAAGTATTATAAAGATTTTTTTATTTTAAAGTTTTAACATAGACTTAACAATTTCTTAAATTTTTCTTACATTATTAATAAACTAATGAAAAGTATCTACAAATGTGCTATAATCACAGTGAAAGAAGTAATTTGAAACAACTGTTTTTGTTACTATGTGAGTTTTAGAAAGGAATTAAATTTAAAATGAATGTCTTGATTTTAGATGATGAAAAAGAAATAGCAGATTTAGTTGAAGTATATTTACAAAATGAAAATTATAATGTTTATAAATTTTATACTTCAGAAAAAGCAATAAATTGTATAGATAATGTACCTCTAGACCTTGCTATATTAGATATTATGATACAAGGAAAAAATGGCTTTGAAATATGCAAATATATTAGAGATAAAGGCTTTAAATTTCCAATTATCATGCTCACAGCAAAAATTGAAGATAATGATAAAATAAAAGGTTTAACACTTGGAGCAGATGATTATATTACAAAGCCATTTAATCCATTAGAATTAGTAGCAAGAGTTAAATCTGCTTTAAGAAGATATACTCAATATAATACAGATACAAATGTAGAAGATATTATTGAAGAAAGAGGATTAGTAGTAAATAAAAAAGAACATAAATGTTTATTATATGATAATGAAATTGATTTAACTCCAATGGAGTTCGAAATATTACTTTATTTAATTACAAATAAAGGCAAAGTAGTAAGCTCAGAAGAATTGTTTGAAAAAGTGTGGAAAGAAAAGTATTTTGATAGTAATAATACAGTAATGGTACATATAAGAAGAATAAGAGAAAAATTAGGGGAAGATACAAAAAATCCTAAATTTATAAAAACTATTTGGGGAGTAGGTTACAAGTTTGAGTAGGAGGTTAAAATTGAATATAAGTAATTTAACAAGAAAAAAAGCAAAATTATTTATAACTTTATTCGGTAATTTGATTATTGCTACAATAATATCTATAATAATTTATTTTATAATCGCATTATTTTTTGAAAGTGCTTTATCTAATATAGTTTATAAATTAAATATTGATTTATATAGTTGGATAGTTTACAATAGAGACATAGTTGTTTATATTTATATTGGAATTGTTTTAGCAGTTATTATCTATAAATTTATATCAAAATATGTAAATAGTATAAATGAAGTATATAATTCATTAGATTTGATATTAAAAGAAAACAATGAAACAATAAAATTACCAAGTGAAGTAAATGAATTTACAGAAAAATTAAATGATATAAAAAATGATTATATAACAAGTAAGAATAACGCAAAAGAAGCTGAACAGAAGAAAAATGATTTAATAATGTATATGGCACATGATTTAAAAACACCACTTACTTCTGTTATTGGATATTTAACACTTTTGAATGATGAAAAAAATATTTCAAAAGAATTGCAAGAAAAATATATTAAAATAGCATTAGATAAATCACTTAGAGTAGAAGAATTAACAAATCAGTTTTTTGATATTACGAGATATAATTTACATTCAATGCCTATAAATAAAACAGAAATAAATATAACATATTTATTAAAACAGTTAATAGATGAATGTTATCCAATGTTAGAAAATAACAGTTTAAAATGTGTGTTAAATGCACCAGATAAAGTAAATTATTTAGGAGATGGAGATAAACTTGCAAGAGCATTTGGAAATTTGTTAAAAAATGCTATTAGTTATAGTTATAAAAATACTGTTATAGAAATTAATGTTACAGTAGAATTAGATAGTGTGTATATAACTTTTAGAAATAAAGGTGCAAAAATTCCAGATTATAAATTAGAAAAAATTTTTGAAAAGTTTTATAGAGGGGACGAGTCTAGAACAAGTACAACAGGTGGAGCTGGTTTAGGTTTAGCAATAACAAAAGAAATTATTGAACTTCATAATGGTAAAATTAGTGTGAAAAATGATGATGAATATATAGAGTTTGATATAGTATTGTAAGAAATGAAAAAATATATTATTTCCAAATTTGACTACATAGACAAATACCTTGTTTTTGTTTTAAAAATATGTAATAATATTGTCTGTGAGAATAAAAAGAGGAAGGGGAAAGTGATGATTAAAGTAGAGCATATAACAAAGAAGTTTGTTAGAAATAAAAACAAAAAAGAAAAAGAAGTTTTTTTAGCAGATGATGACATCACCTTTGAGGCAAATGACGGAGAAATAATTGGAATATTAGGTCCAAATGGAGCAGGAAAAACAACACTATTACGAATGATAGCTGGAATACTAGAACCAACACAAGGAAAAATAAGTTTTGATGGAATGAATTATCAAGAAAATGAAATTGAAATTAAGCAAAATATTGCATATCTATCAGGAAATACAAAAATTTATGATACATTATCAACTTATGAATTACTAAAAATGTGTTGTGATATATATGGGGTAGACAAAGAAAAAAGTGAAAAAAGAATAAAGGAAATTACAAAAGTATTAGGAATGGAACAATTTTTATATAACAAAATTGCAAACCTATCAACAGGTCAAACTCAAAAAGTAAACTTGGCAAGATGTTTAGTACATAACCCTAAATACTATATTTTAGATGAAGCAACAACAGGATTAGATATTATATCAAGTCAAATAATATTAAACTTTATTAAAGAAGAAAGAGATAATGGAAAAACAATACTTTATTCAACACACTATATGGAAGAAGCAGAAAATATATGTAATAGAGTAATTATGATAAATAAAGGAAAGATAATAAAAACTGGAACACCAGAAGAAATCAAAAAAGATACAAATACTACCAATTTAAGAGATGCGTTTTTTACATTGATAGGAGGTGTTTCAGTTGAAGAATAATTTATGGAATATATTAAAAAAAGAACTTCGAGAATTATTTAGAGATAAAAAATCTTTAGCAATGATGCTTATAATACCAATATTTATACCACTTTTAGTAATTGGAATGTCAGCATTATTTGAATCACAAGTTAGCAAAGATGTAAATGAATATAACAAAATTGGTTTTTCTTATGAAATGACAGAAGCGGAAAAAAGTATAGCTGAAGAAATGGATATTGAAATTATAACTGGAAATGAAGAAGAATTAAAAGAAAAATATGATAATGGAGAGATTAACCTTTACATAACAAAACAAGATAGTAAATACATTATTAATACAGATGGTTCTGATAATAGTACATTTGCAAGTAATTTAATGGAAACATATTTTAATACATATAAACAATATTTACAACAAAGCTATTTACAAGAAAACAATATAAACCCAAATGAAGTATTAAATATTATAACAGTTGAAGAAAATGTTTTAGAGCAAGATAATTACTTTGCAGACTATATCAAAAATTATGCTTTTCTTTTTATAATGATGGCAATAACAGTTTCAGCAACATATCCAGCAACAGATACAACAGCAGGTGAAAGAGAAAGAGGAACATTAGAAACATTACTTACATTTCCAATAAAAAGCAGAGATATAATTATAGGAAAGTTTTTAGGAGTTACAGTATCATCAATTATCACAGGATTAATAAGTTTAGCTTTAGCAATTATATCATTAATGATTACAAAAAATATGTTTAGTATTTATGATGGAATAGATATAATGTATTCGCCAATTACAATACTATTTGCAGTAATTGTAATAATAGCATACTCATTCTTTATAAGTGGTTTATGTATTGCGATTGCAAGTACCTCTAAAACATTTAAAGAAGCTCAAAGTGCATTAACACCATTAACATTTATATCATTCTTTCCTGGTATGATAGCATTTATGATGGGAATAACAACAACACCAATACTTTCAATAGTACCATTTTTAAACTTTACTTTGATATTTACAGATATAAATAATGGAACAATAAATTTATTAAATATTGGTTTAATGGCAATATCTACAATTATTTATATAAGTTTAGTATTTGCTCATATTATAAAACAATATAAGTCAGAAAAAGTGTTATTTGCAAAATAAAATTATAAAATATTCTATATTTAAAAATAAGTATAGAATATTTTTTTTGACTAATTAATGAGAATAATTATCAAATATGCTATAATAATACAGAATAAAAAAACGAGGTGCAAGAGAATATGAAAAAAATATTAATAGTAGAAGATGATACAAGTATAAGTGAAGAATTAAAAAATTTGTTAGATAATGCAGGATATAATGGAGTAATTTTAAAAGACTTTGAAAACTCTTATGAAGAAATAAAAAGAGAAAATCCAGATTTAATATTACTTGATATAAATATACCAAAATTGAATGGAGAAATGCTATTACAAAAAATAAGAAAAGAAAGTAATGTACCAATTATAATGGTTACTAGCAAAAATACAGAAACAGATGAAGTATTATCTATGAGCTATGGAGCAGATGATTATATTACCAAACCATATAACCCTACAATACTTTTATTAAGAATAAATGCAATAATCAAAAGAATAGAAAATAAGAATGACATATTAACTTATAATGACTTAACTGTTGATCCGAAAAAAGGCATTATGAAAAGTGATAAAGAAGAAATAATCTTAACAAAAAATGAAATGATTATATTTACATTTTTACTAGCAAATAGAGGAAATATTGTAACAAGAGATGATTTAATGACAGACCTTTGGAATAATGATTCATATATTAACGACAATGCTTTAAATGTAAATATAAGTAGATTAAGAACAAAATTAACTGACTTTGGTTATGAGGATGCAATAGAAACAAGAAAAGGTCAAGGATATATCTTAAGATAAGGTTGAAAGGATTTAATTCTTTTCCAACCAATTTGTGTCTAGGAAAGGAATGTGCATAAAAATGAAATTTAGTAAGTATTTAAAAAATAATTATTTAATAATATTACTATTTATTGTAATTATTGCTATTATAGATTTAATGCTAATAAGTTTTAAAACAAATAATCAAGCAATAGTTGGAGTAACTATTACAGGATTTTTAGGCTTTATCTTATATCTAATTTATGATTTTTATAGAAGAAAAAAGTTTTATGATAAATTCATAAATGATTTGGACTTATTAGATAAAAAATATTTAATTACAGAAATGATAGAAAAGCCAAATTTCTATGAGGGAGAAATCTTATATGATGCTCTATACGAAATAGACAAATCTATGCTTGATAAGATAAAAGAATATAGCTTAAATATACAAGATTTTAAGGAATATATAGAAATGTGGATACATGAAGCAAAACTTCCACTTGCTTCATTAAATTTAATAGTACATAACCATAAAGAATTATCAGATAAAAAAATAACAGAGCAATTAAAAAGGTTAGATGATGACATTGAGCAAGTTTTGTATTATGTAAGAAGTGAAAATGCAGAGAAAGATTATTTAATTAAAAAAACAGAAATAGCAAAAGTTATTTCAAATGTTGCTATAAAAAATAAAGATATATTGTTAGAAAATAATATTGATTTTGAAGTAGAAGTAGGAAATACAAAAGTATTAACAGATTCAAAATGGCTGGAGTTTATAGTAAATCAAATTGTAAGTAATAGTATTAAATACATAAGAAATGATGTAGAACATTTAATAAAAATAACAACTGAAGAAAACAATAAAAATGTAATCTTAAAGATATATGATAATGGAATTGGAATTTCTAAAAGTGATATTACGAAAGTATTTGATAAAACATTTACAGGAAATAATGGAAGAAAAATTGAAACATCAACAGGTATGGGCTTATATATTTCAAAACAATTATGCAAAAAACTAGGACATAAAATTACTGTAGATTCCAAAGAAAATGAATATACAGAAGTATCTTTAATATTTAGCAAAAATGATTTTTATGATGTAAGGACAAAGGTAACATGATTTTAAGACTTTAACATTTTAGTTGACTAACATTACAAAATTGTAATGTTTAGTAATTTTAGAAGAAGGACAAATATTCATTAAACCTCTATAATGAAAATGTAAGGAGAAAATTGAAAAATAATTGAGTTTTGACGTTGTTAAACTTCACGTCGAAAATCCTCAACGTACAATTAGTACGCCTCCGGTTTTCTCGTTCGTTTGCCTAGTCAAAACAACAATTCTTTTCCAATTTAAGTATCTTGAAAAGGAGGAAATAAAAATGTCTACAATTTTAAAAATTGATAAAGTAGAAAAATACTATGGTAGCAAATCAAGTCTAACAAAAGCATTAGACAATTTATCTTTTGAAGTAGATAAAGGCGAATTTGTTGCAATAATGGGAGCATCAGGAAGTGGAAAAACGACACTATTAAATTGTATATCAACTATTGACAAAGTAACATCAGGACACATTTTCGTTGGAGGAGAAGATATAACAAAATTAAAGGGGAATAATCTAAACAAGTTTAGGAGAGAAAAATTAGGATTTATTTTTCAAGATTTTAACCTTTTAGACACATTAACAGCTTATGAAAATATATCATTAGCACTTTCAATACAAAATAAGAGTGCAAAAGAAATTGAAAAAAGAGTTAATGATTTAGCAACTAAACTTGGAATAAAAGATGTATTGCAAAAATACCCTTATCAAATGTCTGGAGGACAAAAGCAAAGAGTGGCATCTGCCAGAGCAATAATAACTGACCCACAAATAGTTTTAGCAGATGAACCAACAGGAGCATTAGATAGTAAATCATCTCGAATGTTACTTGAAAGCTTTGATTACTTAAATGAAAAACTAAATACAACAATTTTAATGGTAACACATGATAGTTTTTGTGCCTCTTATGCTAGTCGAGTAATATTCATAAAAGACGGAAAAGTATTTAACGAAATAATAAAAGGTAACAGTTCAAGAAAGGATTTCTTTGACAAGATTATAGATGTTGTAACCTTGCTTGGAGGTGAGGAAAATGACAACTATTAAATTGTCTTTTAGAAATATAAAGAAAAGTTTTAAAGATTATGCAATATATTTCTTTACTTTGATATTAGGTGTAGCAATATTTTATGTATTTAATAGTATAGAAAGTCAAACCGTATTATTGGATGTAACAGAAAGTACCTATGAAGTAATAGGTATGATGACAACTATGCTTTCAGCAGCAAGTGTATTTGTAGCATTTATATTAGGCTTTCTAATTATATATGCAAGTAGATTTTTAATAAAAAGAAGAAATAAAGAATTTGGAATATATATGCTACTTGGTATGAGTAAAAGAAAAATATCTATGATACTTTTCTTTGAAACAATACTAATTGGAATTATATCATTAGCAGTTGGGTTAGGACTTGGAATATTACTTTCACAATTAATGAGTATGTTAGTTGCAAATATGTTTGAAGCAGATATGACAAAATATCAGTTTATATTTTCACAAGATGCCTGTATAAAAACACTAATTTACTTTGGAATAATGTATGTGATAGTAATGCTATTTAACGCAATAAATGTAGGAAAATGTAAGTTAATAGATTTAATACAAACAAGCAAAAAATCAGAAACTATAAAACTAAAAAATCTTTTACTTTGCACAGTTGTTTTCATTTTATCGGTGGTAGCTTTAGGTTATGCTTATTATATGGTAACAGGTGGAATAAATGAAACAGTAAAAACACCAGAAGATATATTAAAACCAATAGTAATTGGTGCAATATCAACATTTTTCATATTCTGGTCTTTGTCAGGACTAATTTTAAAAATTGTAATGGGTATGAAAAATTTATATGTAAAAGGATTAAATGCTTTCACATTTAGACAAGTAAGTAGCAAAATAAATACAACAGTATTTTCAATGACAATAATATCTTTAATGCTATTTGTAACAATATGTGTGTTATCAAGTTCGTTATCATTAAAAAATTCTATGACAGCAAATTTAGATGAACTTGCACCAGCAGATATACAATTAACGATTTCAGTTAAAGATGATGACTGGTTAAATCAGGGATATAATGAAAAACAAATAGCAAATTCAAAACTAGGTGTTAGAAAAAATTTAGAAGCCTTAAATTTTAATATAGATAATTATTTTAATGAAAGTGTAGAATATAATATTTATCGAACAGAAGATTTAGTATTTGATGATACATTAGGAGATAGCAAAAAAGAAGTAGAAGAAAGCTACTTAACATCTATGATACCTTATTCGGTAGAAGAAATGATTATGACAGTAAGTGATTATAACAATGTAGCAAAAATATATAATAATGAAGAGTATTCTTTAAATGACAACGAATATATGATAGTAGCAGACTATGATTCAATGGTTCAAATTAGAAACATTGCACTAAAAAATAATGAAGAAATAACTGTTTTCGGACATACTTTAAAACCTAAATATAATGAATGTAAAGATGGATTTGTAGATATGTCAAGTAATCATATAAATTCAGGAATTATAGTAATACCAGATAATGTAGTAGATGAAAATTATAAGGCATATAATTCAATTATTGGAAACTATAAAACAGAATCTGTAGATGAACAAAGAAAAATAGAAGAAATAATAAAAGGTTTAATAAATAATCCTCTTTCAGAACAATACAATTTACCAACAATTAATACAAGATTAGATATAAGTGAAGCAAGTATTGGACTTGGTGCATTAGTAACATTTTTAGGACTATATCTAGGAATTGTATTCCTAATAGCAAGTGTTGCTATTCTAGCACTAAAAGAATTAACAGAAAGTACAGACAATAAAGAAAGATATAAAATGCTACGAAAATTAGGAGCAGATGAGAAAATGATAAATAAATCTTTATTTAGACAAATAGCAATATTCTTTATGTTCCCATTGCTAGTAGCAATAATACACTCAATATTTGGAATAAAATTCTGTAGTTATATAATATCAACATTTGGAAATGAACAGCTACTAAACTCAATAATTATGACAGCAGTATTTATTGTAGTGATTTATGGAGGATATTTCCTAATTACTTATTTGTGTAGCAAAAATATAATAAAGGAGAAATAAAATAATAAATTTTATGGGAGAGCGACAGTTGTTGCTCTCCTTTTTCAAAAATTTACAAATATTATAGTGAAATTTAAACTTTTATGATATACTTGATTAGAAATTTAAATTTTAAATGAAAATATTGATAGATTTATAGAAAAGGATGTATTCTTATGGAAGAAAAAAGGAATGAAATTATTTTATTTGAAAACCAAGGAGTAAAGTTAGAGGTAAACTTAAAAGATGAAACTGTATGGTTAACACAAGAGCAAATGTCTAAATTATTTAGAAAAGCTAAATCAACTATTAATGAACATATTAAAAATATTTATAAAGAAGGTGAATTATTAGAAAACGAAAGTATGACTAAATTCGGAAATTCCGAATTTTCTGATAAGCCAACCAATTACTATAATCTAGATATGATAATATCTGTTGGTTATAGAGTAAAATCTCAAAATGGAATTATCTTTAGGCGTTGGGCAACAAAAGTTCTAAAAGATTATATGATAAAAGGTTATGCTGTAAATCAAAGAAGATTAGAATACTTAGAAAAAACTATAAAATTAATTGATATAGCAAATAGAATAGATGAAAGATTAGAAGGAAATGATGCAAAAGAGATATTAAAAGTAATTGGAGATTACTCAAAAGCACTTGATTTATTAGATGACTATGACCATAGAACATTAAAAAAAATAAAAGGGAATACTGACGAAAGAAAGATAAAATATGAAGATTGCATAAATATTATAAATAAATTAAGATTCAATGAAGAAAGTTCATTGTTTGCAGTTGAAAGAGACAAAGAAGTAATTATAGATTTAGTTATGAATTTTTTGAATAATGAATAAAAATAGTAATTTTTCTCACAGGTCAAAAATATATTTATAAATTTAATGAAATTTGTAGACAATGTTATAATAATATTGTAAAATAAGTGACATAGGAAATGAGAATAAGCAGATGTGGTTTTGCCACCAATTTTTACGAATCTTCGTAGGAAGGGTGGTGATGTTTATGGTTAAAGTGATACTATTTTTAATATTATCATTAATGTTTTCTTTAACATTAAACGTTGCCTTGACAGCAGTTCTGTATAAGGACTGGGTTGATAAGCAACTACATAAATAAAAAAAGCTCACATCTGTAAATTTGACGATTTAGATGTGAGTTTTTATATCTATTTCGGCAAAAGCACGTTTGTGGATTTGTCATTTCCTATATTTATTATACTCTAATTTAAGTAGAAAAGTCAAGAAAAAATAAAAAATTTATAATTGAATTATACACACAACTTATAATATATAAGTATGGTAAAAATAGTAATTAGTTGTCAAAATTTAGTTATAAAATAGAAAAATTTAATAGATGTTATATTTAAGTGCGTAACTTCCAGTTATAAATGGTAGAAAAAAGTGCGAAAATTTATTAAAATTTAATTAGCAAAAATAAAAATTTCAACTAAATTTTAATAGAGGAGGAAAGAAATATGAAATTTAATGAAAAATTAGTAAATTTAAGAAAAAAGCACAATTTATCACAAGAACAAGTTGCAGAAAAGTTAAAAGTTGCAAGGCAGACTATTTCTAAATGGGAGTTAGGAGAAACAACTCCAGAAATGGATAAACTAATTATGATAAGCGAATTATATAATATTACATTAGATGAGTTAATGAAAGAAGAAAATGAGGGAAAAGTTATAAATGATCCTAATAATACAAATTCACAAAAATTAGCGGGAATGACAATTAAAATTCTAAAAGGAATAGGAATATTCTTTATTATAGTGATAATATTATATTTATTTCTTATGATAATGGGATTAGTAGCATTTAATAAAGTTGAAACAGATGGTGATTCAAAAACAACAGTAATACAGACACGTGAAGAAGTGGAGAATTATGAAGAATAAATTAGTTGAATAGTAAATTAAAAATGCATAAAACATCCTTTTTATTTGATATAGAGAGTTGCTAGAAAGCATCTCTCATTTTGATTTATCTTACAAAAATGTCATTTTTATTTTTTAAAAGTATGGTATAATGCTTTTAGGAGGACAAAATATGCAAAAAATATTGATAGTAGAAGATGATAAAAAGTTAAGAAAAGAATTAGAAACATTTTTAACTAAACATGGGTTTATTGCAAAAGGATTAGAAAAATTTGATAATACAATTCAAGATATATTAAATGAAAATGCAGATTTAATATTATTAGATATAAATTTGCCATACACAGATGGTGAATTTGTATGTAAAGAAGTTAGAAAAACATCAGATGTTCCAATAATAATGGTAACAAGCAGAGATAATGAAATAGATGAATTAATGAGCTTAAATTACGGAGCAGATCAGTATGTAACAAAGCCATATAACATACAAATATTACTTGCTAAAATAAATGGTTTACTAAAAAGAAACCAAAAATCAGATAAAGAAATGCAAGAAATTGACTGTGATGGTTTTAAATTTAATATAGCAGAAAGAGTAATAAAAAAAGATGAGATAAAAATTGAATTAACCAAAAATGAATATACTATTTTATATTATTTATGTATCAACAGAGGAAGAATTGTATCAAGAGATGAGATAATGGACTATTTGTGGGAAAGTGAAGAATTTATTGATGACAACACTTTAAGTGTAAATGTAAAAAGATTAAGAGGAAAATTAGAGGAATTAGGACTTGTAGATAGAATAGAAACTAGGAGAGGACAAGGTTATATTTTAGTTTGAAAAATAATTGCCATTTGGCGTTGTTGTACTTCATTTGAAATTAATCAACGTACACAGAGTATGTCTCGGATTTTTTCGTTTGTTTGCCTAGTCAAAATCACAATTCTTTACAAACTAGATAATTCGGCAAAGGGGGCTTAAAATGAATTTTAAAGATTTTATAAAAGAAAAATTGTTATTAATTATTGGTACAATACTTGCTTTAGTAAGTGTAGAAATTTTATTACTTGCTTATGATATTAGCATTTTAATAAGGGTATATTGTGCATTTATTATTATTT
The DNA here is from genome assembly GCA_944386685.1 of uncultured Clostridia bacterium. GTDB lineage: Bacteria > Bacillota > Clostridia > TANB77 > CAG-508 > CAG-269. The sequence goes on from CALXCA010000030.1 coordinate 24,207, forward strand.
TTGTACTGGTACTTGCAATATTAATTGAATATAAAAAGAAAAAAGATTACTATAGTGAATTAATAAAAAATATGGAAGAATTAAAAGAAAAATATTTAATTTCAGAAATAATAAAAACACCTAATTTTATAGAAGGTAAAATATTAAAAGATATATTGCAAGATACAGGAAAGTCAATGCTTGAAAATGTGAACTATTATAAAAATATTCAAGAAGATTATAAAGAATATATTGAATTATGGATTCACGAAGTTAAAATACCGATTGCAACAAGTAAAATGATTATAGAAAATAATAAAGAATTAACTAGAAATAGTAGTAATAGTGCAGAAACTAGCTCGATAATATGTAAAAGCGATGTATTAAGAAGTATAGATGAGGAACTAGGCAAAGTAGAAAATTATACAGAACAAGCCTTATTTTATGCAAGAAGTAATGCAGTAGAGAAAGATTACATTATAAACAAAACAAAACTAAAAGAAATAGTAAATGGAGCAATTTTAAAGAATAAAACTACTCTTATAAATGAAAAAGTTTCAATAGAGCTTTCTAATTTAAAAGATGAAGAAGTATATACAGATAGCAAGTGGGCAGTATTTATTATAAATCAAATCATACAAAATGCTATAAAATACTCTAAAAAAGAAGATAAGAAAATAGAAATTTTCTCACAAGAAAAAAATGATAAAGTAATTTTGCATATTAAAGATAATGGAATAGGAATTAAAAATGGAGAAATAACAAGAGTATTTGAAAGAGGTTTTACTGGAGAAAATGGAAGAATTATAGGTCAAAAATCAACAGGAATTGGACTATACCTATGTAAAAAGTTATGTGATAAGCTAGGATTAGGAATAGAATTAAATTTAGTAGCAATAAAAAAAGGAGATAATAGTGGAAAAAATATTAAAGCAAAGCATTGAAAGAATTGATATTGATGTAA
>CALXCA010000031.1 GCA_944386685.1 uncultured Clostridia bacterium
TTATATAATGTGATGATTTAGAACCTGCACTAGCCAAAAAAAGGACCGACCCCAATCGAAAAAGGGACCGACCCCAACACAAAAAGGATCGATCATATTATAAGGATTTATAATTTAGTATATATATGATAATCAATTTCTGGAAAAACACAATCTTTTTCTTCAATATCTTTTAAGAAGATAGGATCAACTTTTCCTTTTTTAATTTGATTATACAATTTTGTAAATCTACCAATATGATTTACAATACGTTTTTTAGCATAATCAACCATAGTACCATTTGTTATGATAAATAACCAATCACTACTTTGAGCAAGTAATAATTCACGAGCTGCCTGATTTAAAGCTTTTTTTACAATACCTGTGGCATCAGGATAATTTGTTGCAAGTTCAATCATTCTTGAACCAGCTTTATGAAGATGTCTATGTGCATAATCATTTGTTGGATTTAACCAAACACCACTATATCCATTTGCTCCCCAACTAGAACGACATGGTTGACAAACTTGAATATTTGGATATCTATCAATATACTCTGAAGGTGTAATTAATTCAAAATTACATTCATCATAATAAATTTTTTTAAATAATATATATAACCAATATGGTCCCTCATACCACCAATGACCATATAATTCTGCATCATAAGGGCATAAAATAATAGGTGGAACATTCATATATTTTGAGGCATTTTCAATTTGCTCAGTTCTAGAATTTAAGAAATGACCAGCTTGCCTTTCAGCAGAATCTTTTGCCCACTGTATATCATAAACATCTTTTTGTTCTGTTTTTCCTGTTATTCTATAATAACGTATACCAGTATGTACACGCACACCATTATGAGCAATATAAGGTTTTATATAATCATAATCTGCATCATAACCAATATCTCTGTAAAATTCCCTGTAATTAAAATCTCCTGGATAACCATTTATAGAACTCCATACTTGTTGAGATGATGTAATATCACGTCCAAAACATGTTAAACCACCAGGAGATGTAATAGGAGCACATGTTCCATAAATAGGGGTAGGATCTGCGTATAAAACTCCATGAGATTCAACAATTGCATATTCTATACCAAATTCTTTTAAATATTTATCTGCCTCTGGAATATAGCCACATTCAGGAAGCCAAATTCCACGAGGTTTTCTTTTAAAATATTTTTCATATGTTTGCACACCAACTGCAATTTGAGCTCTAACTGTTTCTTCGTCAACATATAATATTGGAAAATATCCATGTGTAGCTCCACATGTTATTATTTCTAAAACTCCAATATCTTGGAAATGTTTAAATTGCTCTATTAAATTACAATTACATTCATCTCTAAAGAAATGTAAATCACTAGTATATCTGTCATAATAATAATGTGATAATTTATTAATTCTTTCATTTCCGGCTGTTCTTTTTATTTCTTTTTCTGATAATTCTATTAATTTTTCTAGATAATTAATATATTTTTTTTGTAATAATTTATTATCTAACATAGAAAGAAGAGGAGGAGTCATAGACATTGTAATTCTAAAATTAACTCCTTCATCTACAAGTTTTTGAAAGTTGTGTAATAGTGGTATATATGTTTCTGAGATTGCTTCATATAACCATGACTCTTCAAGATAATCATCGCTTTCTGGATGGTGAATAAATGGAAGATGTGCATGTAATACAAAACTTACATATCCTTTTTTCTGCATTTTTAGTTCAATTCCTTTCATTATATAAGTCGTAGGAAAGTCCTACGACTTTTTTTGTTGAATAGGAAAAATCGCTTTTTCCTATTCAACAAAAGAGCTTCGCTCAAACGGATGCACACAAATTTTACGAAGTAAAATTTGGCGCACGAACAATAACGCGGGCTTTGAAATGTTATAAACTTATAAAATGTTAAAAGAAGCCCGCTATTGTTCTTCGTTTAACTATGTGGCATTCTACTTGAAGATAACCCGCCAGATGAAGGATTAGATTGAGTAACAAGAACTGATAAGTCATCATTTTTGTATATGGCTGTATATAATCCTTCTAATATTTCGTTACTTACATATGGTAATTCTGTTTTATCAATTAATGGTAGATTTTTTATAATATCAAATAAAGATACGCTTGTTTCTTGTTTTGTTTTTATATTTCTGTATTTGATTGTGTTATTTTCATTTGTTTTAAATAATATATGGTCATTAGGTAATTCTATAGCATTTGATGAAGAAACAAATAAATAATCATTTTTAAATTTTTCTCTAATATTTTTTAAGTGATTTATTCTTTCTTTTATTATTTCAGCTTTATTTTCTTCTGTTATATTTTTTTCATTATCTACAGTAACTTGTTCTTGTTTGTTAACATCAAAATGATTTATTAATTTTCTTCCAAGTTCAACTCTATAATGACATTTGCTATCATTTACTCTTAAATACCAACTATTTGCAAAATCATTAATAATTACTTCAAAACTATAATTCATAGTGTCATTATGAATTATTAAAACAGGGTATGTTATATTAAAGAAGTCTTCGCCAAATTGTTTAATATAATTTTCTCTATCTTTATCTGAAATATCCCAATATACAAAAAGGGTATTTGGTGTTTGATAAAGTATTTTTACAATTGTTTCGTTATATCTAAAAGGTAATTCATATTGTTCTAAAACGGTTACTGGCTCAGCTTTTTTCTTAGTTTTCTTTAATGAAGTATTTTTTACTGATTTTGTGTTTTTATTTTTATAAGAAGATTTTGAACTTTGGGTTTTAGAAATACTAATATCTTTTTTATTTTTTGCACTTGATGATTTTGTTTTTGTAGTTATTTTTGATTCTTTTTTTACTTTTTCTCTTGTGATTTTTTCAACTTCTTTAGCACTAACTTCTTCTTTTTTGTTTTTCGCAGTTGCTTTTTCAACAGAAATTGTTTCTTTTGGTATTATAATATTATTTTCATTACTAATTTTTGAAGATGTTGTTTTACTTAAAGGTGTATTCTTTGAAGTAGTTTTATTTACTTTTGAAGATACTTTTTTTGCCAACACTTCTAAATCTTTTGCATTTGTTGAAGATTTACTTTTACTAGGTTCTTTAGAAACAGAATTTTTCTTTGAATCTGTTTTTGAAACTTGTTTTTTTGCTGTTTCTTTTTTTACAACCTCTTTTTTTGTATTTTCATCCTTAGGTTTTGAACCAATAATTTTTTTTGAAGCTTCTTTAATTGTTTCTGCAAATTTTACTGCAAATTCTTTTGCTGTAGAATTCTTTTTTGATTGTGTAGATATTTCTTTATTTGACTTTTTTTCATTTTTAACTACATTTTTTTCTGTGTTTTTGTTTGTTTCTTTTATTTTTTTCTCTTTTTTAGTTTCATTTGTTTTTGATGGCATTTTTCTCCTCCTATGTAAAACTTTTTTCTATATCTTATACTAAAAATAAAATAAATTCAAGGGAATTTGAAAATTTAAGTAAAAATATTTTAAAATTTAAATGAAAATATATTTTTATTAAATTTTTGCTAGAATTTAATAAATTAATCCAAAATATAAGTTAAAATTTACATAAATTTGATTTTTGGCTGGAAATGTTGTATAATAATAGTAGATATGGGAAATTCCTATGTCGATTAATCTCTGTTTCACTAATTAGTGAGAGGAGATAATCCTCTAACTTTTTAGTTTGCATATAGTCCGAAAATCAATTTTACATCAAAAAAAAGTGGGAGGAGAACAATCATATGAAAAACGAAAAGAAAGAAGAGATGGTAATCACCATCGAAAGGGACGATTTATTTGAGTTGGCTAATTCCATTTTGTGGGTATTGGCAATGGTTATTAACTGCATTTTAGATTGGACGCTCAATAATATAGCAGTAAAATTGCTTGTTATGAATGTTGCTTTTATAGTGGCTATTGTAGGACTGGTCAAAAACATAACTAGCAAGAACAAAACTATGGTATATTGTGTTTTATCGATAGCACGTGTAGTTGTTTCTATTGTTCTGCTTATTTTGATGTGGCAACTGGCAGAGGAAACAATAGACCTTCTGCAAAATATTATAGCTATGGAAGCACAGAAAGGAGCGACAATCCAAGGGATAAAAGTTTAATAGTGAAATCAAGTTCTTTTCGTAAAAAGAAAAATATTTCTTTCCCTCGCAAGAGGGTTCTTTTTTTATACAATAGTAAAGTTATACTTTACTTATGAGAAATAATAAAAATTTACAGGAAATCATGAAAAAATTTAATTAAATGTTGCAAATTTTAAATAAATATAGTATAATACTTATAGCAATATTGCAGTAAGTTTTGCAAGAGAATATGTATCAAAAAAAGACCAGGAATTGCCGTCCTGGTCTTTTTGTTGCCTAATTAGTCTTTATTATCATTTACGATAATATAAATGATAATAAGAGCTAACATCTTAAGTAAGTTTCGCATTATATGTATCCTCCTTACTACCTTTTGGCGAAAGGTAGTAATTATTATATAAATGGTTGAAATTATTGTCAATATTTTTAAATGAAATAGTGAAAATTCAAAAAAACTATTGACAAACCTTTGTCAGTATAGTATAATAATTAGCGTTACAAGAAGAAGTTATCCACTTCTCACCTTATCTATGTGGAAAAAGGTTAGAAAAATAGATTTATATATAATATTACTTTTGAAAATAATTTTAATTAACAAATAATATTTATTAATTAATGTTATATTATAAAAAAATCTAAAAGTACATATTATTGTGTGAATTTTGACTTGTAACAAAGTCAAATTTTTTGTTTTTATAAGAAAAAAGAACAAATTTTAAATGTATAAATTAGTTTAAATTTTACATTAAAAAATTTTCTTATTTCATATTTATAAGAATAAAAGTTAGATATTTAAATTATCTAGGAGGTGTTTTATATAAAACAAGAATTACCAATAAATGGTCAAATTAGAGCAAAAGAAGTTCAATTAATAGGAGAAAACGGAGAAAAGTTAGGTGTACAACCAATTTCTAAAGCATTAGAAATCGCAGAAGACAAAAAATTAGACCTAGTATTAGTTTCACCAAATGCACAAGTTCCAGTTTGTAAAATAATGAATTATGGAAAATACAAATTTGAACAAGCCAAAAAAGAAAAAGAAGCAAAAAAGAAACAAAAAGTGCAAGAAACTAAAGAATTAAGAATAACTCCAAATATTGAAGAACATGACTTTGGATTTAAAGCAAAAAATGCAAGAAAATTTATAGAAGATGGAAATAAAGTAAAAATAACAGTACGTTTTAGAGGAAGAGAATTAAACAATGTAAAAATGGGAGAGAATGTACTAAATGAATTTATTTCTGCATTAAGTGATATTGCAGTTGTTGAAAAAAGTCCAAAACTAGAAGGAAAAAACATGTTCACTATACTAGCTAAAAAAGCTAATTAAAGCTTATAATATAAAAAAACAATTGAAAGGAGCAATTACAATGCCAAAATTAAAAACAAATAAAGCTGCTAAAAAAAGATATTCATTAACAGCTACAGGTAAAGTAAAAAGAACAACAGCTAATAGAAGACACTTATTAGCAAATAAAACAAAAAGACAAAAAATGTCTAGCAGATGTCCAAAAGCATATGCAGATAAAACATGTGAAAATACAATAAAAAAATTATTACCATATGGTAACTAGAATTTAAGGAGGGAATAATAATGGCAAGAGTAAAATCAGCAATGACAACAAGAGCAAGACATAAAAAAGTATTAAAACAAGCAAAAGGATATTATGGTGCAAAACATTATAGATTTAGAAATGCAAATCAAGCAGTATTAAAATCATTATCATATGCATATGTTGGAAGAAAAGATAGAAAAAGTGATTTCAGAAAATTATGGATAGCAAGAATTAATGCTGCAGCAAGAATGAATGGAACAACATATAGTAAATTAATATCAGGATTAAAAAAAGCAAATGTAACAATTAATAGAAAAATGTTATCAGAAATTGCAATAAATGATCCAAAAGCATTTACAGAAATTGCTACAATAGCAAAAAATGCTTAATTTAAATAAAAAGAGAGGAGGTCTTTATTTGAAATAAATTCAAATAAGACCTCTTTGTGCTATTGTATAAATTAGTTTTATAGGATTTCTAAAAAACCTAAATTTATAATTAAGAAAATAAATTGATAAAAAATAAGTTTATTTTTTATCAAATTTATATATTTAGAAAGGAAGTTTAAATGGCAAAAATATTAGAAGATATATCTAGAACATTTAATGAATTTTTACTATTACCAAATTTAACAGATGAAAGATGTATACCATCAAATGTATCATTAAAAACACCACTTGTAAAATTCAAAAAAGGAGAAACACCCAAATATTCTGCAAACATACCAATGGTTTCTGCAATAATGCAATCAGTTTCAGGAGAAGAAATGGGAATAGCATTAGCACGAGAAGGAGGAGTAGCATTTATATTTGGTTCACAATCTATAGAATCTCAAGCTAAAATGGTTTATCATGTAAAAAAACACAAAGCAGGATTTGTAATAAGTGATTCAAATGTAAAAAGTGGAACAACATTAAAAGAAGTTATAGACTTAGTTAAAGAAACAGGACATTCAACAGTAATGATAACAGAAGATGGAACATCAAATGGAAAATTTTTAGGATTAGTAACAGATAAAGATTACAGAATTTCCAGAGATGATATGAATGCACCAATTGATAATTTTATGACCCCAAAAGAAAATGTTGTATGGGCAGAAGAAGGAATAGGATTAGCTGAAGCAAATGATATTATATGGGAAAAGAAAAAAGAATGTTTACCAATATTAACAAAAGAAGGAAACTTAAAATATTTAGTATTTAGAAAAGATTATGAAGAAAGAAAAAATAATCCAAATTCTTTACTAGACGAAAATAAAAGATACATAGTAGGAGCTGGAATTAATACAAGAGATTATGAAGAAAGAATACCTGCTTTAGTAAATGCAGGAGTAGATATATTATGTATAGACTCATCAGATGGATATTCTGTATGGCAAAAAAATACAATACAATTTGTAAGGGAAAAATATGGAGATTCTGTAAAAATAGGTGCAGGAAATGTAGTTGATTCAGAAGGATTTAGATATTTAGCAGAAGCAGGAGCTGATTTTATAAAAGTTGGAGTTGGAGGAGGCTCTATATGTATAACAAGAGAAACAAAAGGTATTGGTAGAGGACAAGCAAGTAGTTTAATTGATGTTGTATCTGCACGTGATAAATATTTTGAAGAAACTGGAATTTATATTCCAATATGTTCTGATGGAGGAATAGTACATGACCATCATATAACAATTGCACTTGCATTAGGAGCAGATTTTGTAATGATGGGACGTTATTTTGCTAGATTTGATGAAAGCCCAACAAGAGTTGTTAGAATAGATAATAACTTTGTAAAAGAATACTGGGGAGAAGGTTCAAATAGAGCAAGAAATTGGCAAAGATATGACATGGGAGGAGACAAAAAATTATCTTTTGAAGAAGGTGTTGATTCATATATTCCATATGCAGGACCATTAAAAGATAATTTAGAAATAACAATTTCAAAAATAAAATCAACTATGTGTAATTGTGGTGCAATTTCAATAAAGGAATTACATGAAAAAGCAAGACTTACACTAGTATCAAATGTAAGTATTGCAGAAGGTAAAGCACATGATGTAATACTAAAAGAAGTTGATAGTCAATACAAAAATTAAAAGATTAGGGTCGGTCCCTTTTTGTGTTGGGGTCGGTCCTAAATCATACCATTATATAATTGTTTTGCAATACCGCGTAAGCGACCAAATGAGCGAAGCGAATGCGATTTGGAGCAACCTACATATTAAAATTCTTTTATAGGTTGCGACACACAAGGTATAAAAAACAATTATATAATGGTATGATTTAGGACCGACCCCAAACGAAAAAGGGACCGACCCCAACACAAAAAGGGACCGACCCCAATAGCCAACACCAAGCACAAAAAGGACCGGCACCAACAAGCATCTAGCTATTATTCTTTTTTCATTTTTGGCTTTGAAATTAGTGATGCGATATATCCAAAGAATACTGCTGCAGCAATACCTCCAGCAGAGGCAGTAATACCACCAGTAAAGGCACCTATTAATCCAAATTCTTTAACACCTTTAATAGCACCTTTAGCTAAGTTGTAGCCAAATCCAGTAAGAGGAACTGTAGCACCTGCACCAGCAAAATCTACTAAGTATTGATATATTCCAAGACCACCTAATATAACACCAGTTGTAACAAATAATACCAAAATTCTAGCAGGTGTTAATTTTGTTTTGTCAATTAAAATTTGACCTATAATGCAAATTGCACCACCTGTAACAAAACATTTTAATAATTGTAACCAATCTATATTTTGTAACCAATCCATAAAAATTCAATCCTTTCTATAATTTTTTATAAATATAACAGAAATTTTATAGAGCCACATAATAAATAACATATTTTCAAAAATATAACAGAAATTTTATAATGCCATATAGTAAATAAAATATTTTATCATAAGTATAATAGTAATTTTATAAAAAAATGTAAAAATCAATTTATTCTTTAGAATTATAATTCTATACTAATTGCATGGGCAATTCCTGGAATTGACTCGCCCTGTTGAGATGATGTCGAATTCATTAAAGCACCAGTGGCAATTAATAATAATCTTTTTATTTTTTTCTCTTGAAACTGATTATAAAAATATCCAGAAAAAACAGAAGCACAACATCCACATCCACTTCCTCCAGAATGAGTATCCTGCTTGTCTTTGTCAAAAATCATAACACCACAATCATTATAATTTGATTTTATATTATAACCTTTATCTGCAGAAAGCTCTATTAATATATCTTTTCCAATATAACCTAAATCTCCTGTAATAATTGCATCATAATAACTTGGTGAACGTCCAGTATCTTTAAAATGACAAATCAAAGTATCTAATGCTGCAGGTGCCATAGCAGCTCCCATGTTATTTGCATCTTTAATTCCCATATCTACAATTTTGCCACTTGTAATATGTGTAACACGAGGTCCATTTCCAGTTTTTGATAAAATTGCAGTTCCTGCACCAGTTACTGTCCATTGAGATGTTTGTGGACGTTGGTTTCCAAGTTCTAATGGAAATCTAAATTGTTTTTCTGCACTGCAAAAATGGCTTGAAGCTGCACATATTGCATTTTTGGCACATGCTTCAACAATAATTGCACATAAACTTAATCCTTCAACAAAAGTAGAACAAGCTCCAAATATTCCTAAAAAAGGAATATTTAATCCTCTTAATCCAAAACTAGATGATATACATTGATTTAATAAATCTCCAGCGAAACAATAGTCAATTTCTGAAGAAGGTATTCCAGATTTAGAAATACATAAATTTACAGTTTCTTTTATTATTTTACTTTCAGATTTTTCCCATGTTTTTTCACCCCAGAACTCATCTTCTAAACATTGGTCAAAATATTGTGCTAAAGGACCATCAGATTCTTTTGGTCCAACAATAGATGCTGTAGAAGTAATGACTGGAGGAGTATTAAATTTAATGGTTTGACTTCCTAACTTTTCCATAATTTTAAATTTTCCTTTCATCAAAAAATATATTTCTTAAACTAAAGTAATTGCTTGAGTATTAAATATTAAATAAATAATACCAACAATTATAGAGGCAGAAATACCAAAAACTAAAACTGGTCCTGCAACAGTAAACATTTTTCCGCCAACACCCATAACATATCCTTCAGACTTATATTCCATTGCAGGAGAAACAACAGAATTTGCAAAACCAGTAATTGGAACTAAAGAACCTGCTCCAGCAAATTTTCCTATTTTGTTAAAAATATTAAGACCTGTCAAGAATGCACTAATACCAATTAAAATTATAGAAACAATAGTTCCAGATATGTCTTGGGAAAGACCTCTACTTTTACAAATATTTAGTATAATTTGTCCTAAAGTACAAATTAATCCTCCAACCCAAAAGGCATTAAAACAATTTTTTAAAATTGGTGAATTTGGAGATTTTTTGTCAACATAATTTTGATATTCTTTTTGTGAATCTAATGGTTTCATAAAATTCATTCCTTTCCAAGGTATATAGTAAAAAAATTTTAAAATTATATTTTTAGAAATTCATAGTATATTTTGAAAATAAATTTTTGCTGTTTAGTTACTGAGCCTAAAATTTTCTATGAAATATATTTAAAAAAGTACTCTATTAAACTATACACCTATATATATGCAAAATTTTACAAAAAAATATTACATATATTTCCAAAAGATAGAGCAAAAATTATTAAATAAAAATTTTAATAATTTAACTCAAAAAATTTAATTTTTTACTATTATTTCCAAAAAATATTTTATTATACACGAAATAAAAAGGTAAAATAATGAAAGAATAAACGATTTAAAAGGATTGTTACAAAAATGTTACAAATACATTACAAATAAGACAACTATATTACATTTTATCGAAAAATATTGACTTTTGTAGTTTTAGAGGTAGAATAAAAGTAAATGTAAAAAAATAATAAGGAGAATAAAATGGCTGAGAGTTTGGGATTATATATTTGTAAAAATTTAATTAAATATGCAAAAGTCTCCAAAGAAAAAGACAATGTAAAAGTTGAATCCTTTGGAGTTAAATTCTATTCAGATATATCTAAAGCAATAGAGCAAATAGTTAATGAGACTAATAGTGCAAATATCCCAATTAGTGTAAACTTAACAGATGAAACATATCAATATTTTAGTATGTTTTCACAATTAAGTAAGAAAGACTTGGAAAGAGCAGTAAAGCTAGAATTTGAAGCATATTGTACAGAAAAAGGATATAATGCAAATTCATTTGAAATTAGATATGCCTTTGTTGATGATGTAAATGAACTAGAAAAAATAAAAGTCATTAATATAAGTGAAAATAAAGTCGATTTAAATAAGATAAAAGAAACATTTACTAATCAAAAATTAGAAGCAATTTCACCTGTTCCAATGATATTGCCTAATTTATTGAAAATAGATGATAATGAAAATGTTTTAATTGTAAATTTAGAAGATAAAACCACAATAACTACTTTATTTGGACAAACTATAGGAGATATACAAGTATATGACTTTGGAAGTGATGAAATTTTTGATCAAATAAGTCAAAAAGAAAATTCAGTTGCAAAAGTATATGATATTCTAAGAAATACAACAATATATACAAGTGATACTCAAATACTTCCAGAAGAAGATGATGAAAGCGACAAATATTTAGATGATATTATTCCAACAATATATAATGTTGTTGCTGCTGTTCAAAATACTATTAATGATAGTTTAGATAAAATAAGTAAAGTTTATATTACAGGAACGCTTTCTAATATAAATAATATTGACTTGTATTTCCAAGAATATTTAGTAGATATAAAATGTGAAATTTTAAAACCAGATTTTATACAAACAACATATAAAGATACTAATATTAAAGAATATGTAGAAGTTAACTCTGCAATATCTTTGGCTTTGCAACAAATTGAACCATCAATAAAAGGAATAAATTTTAAATCATCACAATTAAAAGATAAACTAAATGTTAATATAGAATTATTTCCAAGTAAAAAAGGTGGAAGTTCTGGAGGGGGAAAAGTAAGGAAGACTACAAGTTCTAAATTAAGTTTAGATAGTTTTAAAACAGAAATGACCAAAACAGAGTTCTCTACACTTAGAATTTGTATAGCATTGTTAATTTTTATAGTTGTATATATTGTATTTTCGAAAATATTAATTGCACAAATAGAAGATAAACAGGTAGAGGTAAAATCATTAACAGCATCAATACAAAATGAGATTACAAGAGTAATGACAGATACTAGTAAAATTAATAGTAAATCAACAGAATATTCTACATTGATTGAGCAATTAAACACGATAAATAATAAAATTAGCGAAGTAAATGAAAATAGAGATTTAATACCAAATTTATTAAACCAAATTATGACAGTTATAGATGAGACAGTTCAAATTACATCTATTTCAAATCCTACAGGAAAACATATTGTAATAGAAGCACAGTCTCCAAAATATCCTGGACTAGGTTATTTTAAAAGAAAATTACAAATAAATGGAATATTAAATAATGTTGTTTCTGGTAGTGGTATGAAAAAAGGAGATTTTGTAACAGTAACGATAGAGGGTGATTTACCATGAGAAAATTAGTATTATATTTAGTAACAATATTATTATTGGCATTGGCTGCCTTGCTTGTTTTAAGAGGTGTTATTCTTGGACCTATTATAATAAATAGTTTTAAAGAAATTTCTGATGCTAATAATGAGTTAGATGAATTAATAGATGAAGCAGTTGAACAAAAAGAAGTTAAATACATAGAAGCATTAAATCAACAACAAACAGCATATAAAACACTAATGTCAGAAAAAGCAAGTTATCAACAATTATTAGATTTAGGTGTAGATGAAAATGGAATTCCATTAAGTAAAATCCAAGAATATGAAATAGAAAAAATTTGGATTACACTAGGAAATTATGCTGAAAAACAGGGTGTAGACTTAAGAATGGATATTACAGTAAGTAATAGTGTAGCAAAAACATATGATTTAAATTTTACTGTTGTTGGTGAATACATACAAATTGCAGACTTTTTATATGACATTCAAAGAGATAACACATTAGTTTTTAAAATAGAAAATTTTAAATTAGTTTCAAGTGAACAAATAGAAGAAACAACAATAGAATCAAATGAAGAAGATGAAGAAACTGATGATGTAAATAATCAGCAAACAGAAGTAACTGATTATAATTTAACAGCAACATTTGTATGTAAAGACATTAGATTAAATATAGTAGACCCTGTTCCAGAAGAAACAACAGATGGAACAACAGGAACAGAAAGTACAAATACACAATCTACTCAAAGCACAACTACTCCACAGTCAGAAAGTACAACAGCACAATAAAAATAAATTTTATACAAGTTGAGTACATAAATGATGATGTAAGTAAAAATATTTTCATAAAATATTGGAAGATGTAATTGTGCTAAGAAAGGAAAGGAAATTTAAATGTCAAAAGTAATATTTAGAGAAATAATTATTTCATTATTAGTGTGTTTGGCAGTGTTATTATGTTTGAGTGCATTATTTTATAGATTTATTCCAAATAATAAAGTTTTGCCAGAAAAAGTAACATACCAAGCAACAGAAGATATAAAAAATGAAATAAATTCAGATGTTCAAGACAGTACAGATGCAATTATAAAAACATATGAAATAACAGCAAGTGACTTAGAGGGTTTTGAAAGAACTGATCAATATAAACCGGGTAAAGCAAATCCTTTTGCACCAATTTCTACGGACGAAGAAATTCCTGATGGAGAAACAAATGCCCCCTCAGGAAATATATCTGGAGAATCTATAAATACTAATACAGGAAGTTCTACACAATCTGGAGGAAATGTGCAAAATAACCAAGGAGGAGGCTCTCTATTTGAAAATGGAAGCAGCAAATAAAACATCTTAAAGTAAAGACTTTGCTTTTATTTCTTGGCTTTAAAAGTAAATATTTATTTAAAATTATTTTAATTATGTTATTAAAATTTTTATATACAAAGGAAAAATAGAAAGGAGGGATGCTTTTGTGAAGCAAAAAAAAGGTATTCCATTAATAAAATTAGTAATTATTATAGTTGCTATTATAGTTGCTATAGAAATTGTTTTTCTAATTATATTTAAAATTAACCAAGATAAAGAACCTAATTCAGATGATGTTGATATAACTTTAACTTCAGAAAAAGAAAATGAAGTTATTAGTAAAATAGAGACAGCATTTGACAAATTAAGAGAACAAGTTATTGTAAATGTAGCAACAATTGATGGATATCAGCCAAGCAATTCTTATATAGATACAGATAACTCAGAAAAGGGGAATGCTTTTGATCTGAAAAATATTATTATTTCTGAGCTTGGAGAAAATGTAATAGATGAATCAAAAGATAAAACTTCTGATTTAAACTTAGATACACTTAAGAAAAATGAGGGAGAATTTATAGAACTCGAAGATGGTTATCATGTATATTTAAGTAATGGAGAAAACCAAGATGAAAAGTATATTACAATTGTTTATGTTGATTCATCATTTAATCATGGAATGGCCTATTATGACACAGAAAACAATTTAGTAGTAGATACAACATATGGTACTTATCCAATTATAGTTGCTCAAATAAGACTAACTTCAAATGATGCAAGTTACTATTTAGAGCCAATAAGAAGTGTAAATGAAAATTAAAAAAAAGAAAGGAATTGATAAAATTATGAAAAGAAACCAAAGAGGAGTAACACTTATTTCATTAGTAGTTACAATAGTTGTAATGTTAATAATCGCAGGAGCTGCAATCTCTACATTAGGAGGAGAAAATGGAATTATAACACAATCACAAAATTCAAGAGTTATGCAAACACAGGCAGATGTTGTTGAAAAAATTGAATTAGCTGCTCAAGCAGTAAGCCAAAAAGTTATGATGAAAACATCATCTGATTTTAGCTATAGACCAAAAGAACATATAGCAGATTATATAGAAGATATTAAAGTAGATTTACCAGATATTAATGTAATACCTACATCTGCTACAACCCCATCATCAGAGATAAGAGATGGATATAATGTATTTATAAAAGATGAATCTATATTTATAGTATATAAAGATAACACATTTGCTTTACCTGTACCTACAGCAGCAACAGGATATCCAGTTGCAACAACTTCAGCAACAACAACATTCCCAATAGACAAACAATATGCTATGTTAGTAGGACAAATTATATTTGAAACAAATTCAGTATCATTCTTATCACCAATATCAACAGCAAAATAGGATTATTAACATCAGGCATATACAAAGTATATGCCTGAATTACTCTATATTTAAACAATTAATTATTTGCTATTTAAGAAATTCTTTTTGTAATCGAAAACTTAAATAGAGTAAGAACAAATAAAAAATACTAAATAAATGGAGGGTATGTTAACTTATTATTATAGTTAACTAAATTAAGATGAATGAATTATTATATGCAATAATCTTTATTAGTGGTGCAGTTTTTGGAAGTTTTTACACTTTAGCAGTATATAGAATTCCAAAGAATATAGACATTGTAAAAAAACATTCATATTGTCCAAACTGTAATCACAAATTAGGAGTTTTAGATTTAATTCCAATATTGAGTTATA
This sequence comes from uncultured Clostridia bacterium, assembly GCA_944386685.1. Taxonomy (GTDB): domain Bacteria; phylum Bacillota; class Clostridia; order TANB77; family CAG-508; genus CAG-269. The sequence goes on from CALXCA010000031.1 coordinate 15,233, forward strand.
TTTTCTTGGGAGGAAAATGTAGATATTGTAAACAAAAAATAAGACCTAGATATTTAATAATTGAATTATTAAGTGGAATTATTTTTGTTTTAATAGCAACAACATTAAAAATTAATGTTTATACATTAGACTTACAAAAAGCAATTTCATTTATTTTTATGATTTTATATTTCACTGCATTAATATTAATATCTGTAATAGATAGAGAATATAAATCAATTAATAAAAAGGTTCTTGCATATGGAGTAATAATATCATTGATGTATATGATATATCTATATATAATAGAACCTACTAGTATATATAGATATGCTATATATTTAGCAGTATATATTATTTTAATATCAACAGATACATTTTTACTTAGAAGATATGCAGAAGAAAATTATGCAATTAGTTTAGCAATATTTTTTACAATGATTGTAATGTTTGTTGATTATAAAATTTCATTTTATATATTAGTCCTTTTTGTAATAGAGATAATACTACATATTTTAATTAGAAGTATTACAAAAAGAAAAAATGGAAATAAGCCAATAAAATTAGAAGAATTTCCATTAGGCTTTTACTTAGGAATGAGTAATGTAATAATATTAATTACTTTAGATGTAATTAATTTATTTATACAATAGTTTTCCTATTGTATAAATAGCTACAATCGCTAGCTTGTTCTACAATAGGTTTATAGGTAAAACCTTGAAAAACCTAAATTTATTAAAATAAGGAATATAGAATAATAATGAAATTTATTAAATCAAATAAAGGAATGTCTTTAGTGTCGCTGATAATATATTTACTTGCAGTTATAGTAGTAGTTGGAATTGTAACAAGAATATCCTCATTTTTTTATAAAAATGTAGATGAAACAACAGAAGATACAATATCAAATTCTGAATTCATAAAATTTAATACATATTTTACAAAAGAAATAAATATGGAAAAAAATTTTGTAAAACAAATAGGAGAAGGAGGAACATATATTATATTTGAAAAATCAAATCATCAATATACATTTTTAGATAATGCAATTTATATGGATAACATAAAGATTTGCTCAGATATAGACAATTGTGTATTTTCTTCTACAGATAATAAAAATGTAAGAGTTGATTTAATAATTAATAATAAAACATATGTAAATACATATAATATTACATAACAAAAGAAAATTAAGAAAGGAATGATATACATGGAGTTTAAGAAAAGGCAACCAATTGGTATAGAGCTTATTAAACGTGGCTTAGTTACAGAAGAAGATGTTAGAAAAGCTCTATTAGAACAGAAAAAAAGTCCAAATAGAAAATTGGGCGAAATTATAAAAGACATGAATGTTTGTGACTCTCGTTCTTTGATACAAGCAATTGGTGACATATTAGGTGTAAAAGGCGTTATATTAACTGATGATTCCATAAAGATTAATATGCTTGAATATATATCTTTAGAGATGGCAAAAAAATATAATGCAATTCCTTTTGATATAGAAGGCGATAAAATAAAGGTATGTTTTGCAGATACAACAAACAAAAGAATTTTTGAAGCAATAAGAATGCTTATGATAAATAAAGGACTTACTGTTGAACCTTATGTTACATATTCAGATATTATTATAGATATATTAAATAATTATGGAAGTTCATCAACAGAAGACGTAAAAGACATTGGACAAGAGTCAAATATAACAGAACTTGTAGATTCAATAATAAAAAACGGTATGAAAAGAAGAGCTAGTGATATACATATAGAGCCACAAAAAGACCAAATAAGAGTAAGATATAGAATTGATGGTGAACTTTTTGTTGCAACAACAATACCAATAGATAAATTATCTTTAGTTGTTGGTAGATTAAAAGCTATTTCTAATATGCATCAAGAAAAACAAGAATCTCAAGATGGTAGAATTTTATTATATGAAAATTATAATATACGTGTATCTTCACAAAGAAATGTTTATGGAGAAAAATTTGTATTAAGACTTTTAAAGAAAAATAACTCAATAAAGAGTATATTTGATTTAGGATATCCAGGAACGCCAGAAGAACTTGATAAAAGTATTAATAAAAGAAACAGTATTACTGTTATAGCAGCACCTACTGGAGAGGGTAAAACAACATCTCTATATAGTATGCTAGATTATTTAAATAAACCAAATATAAATGTTACAACAATAGAGGATCCAGTAGAAATTCGTATGGAAGGACTAAACCAAATAGAAATTGATGGAAAGTCTACTTTTGCAGGAAATTTAAGAACAATATTAAGACAAGACCCTGACATTATATTAGTTGGAGAGATAAGAGATAAAGAAACAGCAGAAATTGCAATGCAAGCTGGACAAACAGGACATTATGTATTATCAACAATACATACAATTGATGCTATAGAGGTTATAACCAGATTAAGAAAAATTGGAATTTCTGATTATGATATTGCAAGTACTCTTTCAACTGCTATATCTCAAAGACTTGTTAGAAGAATTTGTCCTTATTGCAGAAAAGAAAGAGAGTTTACAGAAGAAGAAAAAAATATTATACAAAAAATAGGGGCTAAATATGGAGTAGAATATAATCTAAAAGGCAAAAAAACATATTCTCCTGTTGGTTGTAAAAGATGTAATAATGTAGGATTTGTTGGAAGAATTGGAGTTTTCGAAATTTTAGATTTAGATGATGATATAAAAGAATTAGTTATGAATGGAGCATCAAGTATAGAAATTAGAAAACAGGCATTAAAAGGTAAGTACAAACCATTAGTTGTTGATGGAATAAGAAAAGTTATTGATGGAATTACAAATCTTGAAGAATTAAATAGAAAATTACTAATTTTTTAATACAATTGCAAGTTTTTGAGATTTTCTCCTTGCAATCGAAAACTCAAATTAGACGAGAACAAATTTTACTTAAATTACAAATAAATAATTATATAGGAAAGGAGTTTATGATTATATGATAAATAATCATAAGTAAAATATTATGGTAAATTTTGATAAAATAATTAAAGCTGCAATAGAAAAAGATGCATCAGATATACATTTAATTGCAGGACAACATGCAATGTTTAGAATAAAAAAAGCATTAATTGCTTATGAAGATGAAAAAGAATTAAAAGATGATGATATGTTTGAAATTTGTGATTATATAATAAATGGTAATACAGATAAGGCAAAATCACTTGAAGAAACAAGAAAATTAGATACATCATATGTATGTGATGGTACACGTCTAAGGGTAAACATTTCTTATGCTGATGAGATACCAGTATTTACAATGAGAATTATTAAAAATGATTTACCACCATATGAAGCATTAGGAGTTCCAGATGTAGTAAGAAGAATGACATATCAACCACAAGGATTAATATTAGTTACAGGAAAGACAAATTCAGGAAAATCTACAACATTAAATGCATTAGTAAATCATATTAATGAAACACAAAATAAGAAAATATTATCACTTGAAAGCCCAATTGAATATATGCATAAATCTAAAAACTCATTAATAGTACAAAAAGAAGTTGGAAGTGGAAGAGACTGTTTAACATATCATGATGGTGTAAAAAATGCATTAAGAGAAGATTGTGATATTCTAGTAATAGGAGAAATTAGAGATAAAATTACAATGGAGGCAGCAATAGAGATGGCAGAATCTGGACACTTAGTTATAGGAACATTACATACAAAATCTTGTGCAGAAACTATAGACAGAATGATAAACTTTTATGAAGTTAGAGATCAAGTACAAATAAAGTATTTATTATCATCATTATTAAAATTAGTTATTTCTCAAAGACTATTACTAGGAACAACAGGAAAATTAGAATTAGTACCAGAGGTTATGGTTGTTGATAATGTAGTTTCTGGAGTAATTAGAAAAGAGAAAATAAGTGTATCAGAGATAGAGGATGCAATTCAAAGTGGAGCAGATAAAGGTAGTGTAAGCTTAATTTCTTCACTTGCAAGTTTATTTATAGAAGATAAAATAACACTTGAACAAGCAAAAGCTCAAGTTGAAGAGAAAAATTATGAAATGCTTAATAGAACAGTAATGCAACTAAGAATAAAAAGAGGAAGAAGATAATCTTATAAATATATTAAAATTTAAAATATAAATATATTTTATAAAAGTAAAAGATTAAATTATAAATATATATTATAAAGGGAAAGGAAATATAAATAAAATATGCCAGTATTTGTTTATAAAGGAATTACTGATAAAGGGCTAATTGTAAAAAATAGAGTTGAAGAAGAAAATAAACAAAAATTAATGGAAAAACTAAAAGAAAATAGAATAACACCAATAGATATTATACGTGTTGGTTTTGTATCAACTAATAAAAATCAAAAAAGAAAAAATATTAATAACAACAAAGATATATTAAAAACTATAAACACAGCACAATTTACAACAACAAAAACAAAAGCTCCTAGTAGAACATTTGAAAGATTTTCAATGTATATGCAAGCAACAAAGAAAATTACAACAAGGGATATAATTATTTTTACACAAGATTTTTATTTGTTAAAAAAGGCTAATTTTAATAATATACATGCTTTAACAACAATTATTCAAAGTACAGAGAATATGTCTTTAAGAGGTGTATTAGAAGATATTTTAGCAGGATTAGAAGCAGGGCAATATATGTATTCTACAATGGAATATTATTCAGATATATTTCCATATATATATATAAACATGGTTAAAGTAGGAGAACTTTCTGGCTCTCTTACAACATCATTAGAACAGGCTGTAAAATATTTAGAAGAATCATCAGAATTAACTAAAAAAGTAAAGAAAATTTTAATACCTAATATTATTCAATTTGTTGGAATAATAGCATTATTAGTTGCAGGAACATTAGTAGCAATACCAGCTATAGAAAATTTATTTGAAGAGATGGGATCTGATGCACAATTACCAGCTATTACTTTATGGTTTAAGGATTTTTTAGCAAAAGTAATGAAATATTGGCCAGTTCCTACTGCAATAGTTGCAATAGTTGTTGGAGCAATAATATTTTATATAAATACACCAAAAGGTAAATATAATTTTCATTATTTTAAATATAAAATGCCAGTATTTGGGCAACTTATATTTTCTTTAGATTTTTCTAGATTTATACAAGCAATAGAGTTAAATGTAACAAATGGAATGAGAATACAAGATGCTCTGGAGGTAAGTAAAAATATTACTAAAAATCAAGTAATGTTAGCATTAATAGAAACATCTATTAATAATATTTTAACAGGTTATTCGTGGATACAACCATTCGAAGATTCTGGACTATGTTCTATGATGCAAACAGAAATGCTTAAAATAGGTATGCAAACAGATTTAACAGAGATGCTTGGAAAACTTAGAGAATATATGAATATAGATATAAAAAATACAATGGAAAAAATTACTGCTGTATTACCACAAGTAGTATACTCTATAGTTGGTATAGTATTAATATTCTTTGTAATTGTAATACTAGTACCTATTATACAAGTATATATGGGAAATTTCTTATTCGATGCAGCAGATATGTAATGTCATTTTTGTGCCGGCAATTTTGTGCCGGTTCTCTTTTTTCCCTTTTGGGCAATATAGTGCCGGTTAATGATTGGGGTCGGTCCCTTTCTGTGTTGGGGTCGGTCCCTTTTTGTGTTGGGGTCGGTCCCTTTTTGTACTAGGGTCGGTCCCTTTTTGTACTAGGGTCGGTCACATTTTTGTGCAAGAAAAAACCTCAGAGGTTTTGAAACCTCTGAGGTTTGATATATTTTGTAGAAAGATGTTTTTATCTTTTTGAAAATTGTGGTGCTTTTCTTGCTTTTTTTAGACCATATTTCTTTCTTTCTTTCATACGAGAATCTCTAGTTAAGAATCCATTTGTTTTTAAGATTGGTCTATATTCTGAATTAGCTTCATTTAAAGCTCTAGCAATACCATGTCTAATAGCTCCAGCTTGACCAGAAACACCTCCACCATTTACAGAACAAATAACATCATATTTTGATAATGTATTTGTTACAGTTAATGGTTGTCTAACAATAACTTTTAATGTTTCTAAATCGAAAAATTCTTCGATATCTTTTTTGTTTATTGTTATTTTTCCTGTTCCTTCAACTAATCTAACTCTAGCTATAGAACTTTTTCTTCTACCTGTACCTAAGTATGTTATTTTATTTGACTTAGCCATTATTATTGTTCCTCCCTTAAATTAAAAATTCCAAATTTCTGGTTTTTGTGCTTGAAGATTGTGTTCACTTCCGGCAAATGTTCTTAATTTTGTTGCCATTTGTCTACCTAAAGAATTATGTGGTAACATTCCTTTTACAGCAAGCATCATAGCTTTTTCTGGATTTTTTTGTATCATAACAAATGCTGGAGTTTCTTTCATTCCTCCAATATATCCAGAATGATGTCTGTAAGTTTTTGAATTTAATTTATTTCCTGTTAATTTTACATCTTTACAATTGATAATTATTACATTATCACCTGTATCAATATTTGGTGTGAAAGTTGGTTTATGTTTTCCTCTAAGTAATCTTGCAGCTTCTGTTGCAACTCTACCAAGTGGTTTATTTGCAGCATCAATAATATACCATTTTCTTTCAACTTCTGATTTTTTTGCACTATATGTTACATTATTCATGGTAATATATTTCCTCCTAATTTATTATTTTTATATGAAATTTAAATTTAAAGCTACCGGGGAGAAGTTTAAATTTAAATCATATTTCCAATATGTACTAAAATATTTTAATACAAAAAGTGAATTTTGTCAATAAATTTCTTAAAAGTTATTGATATTTTTGTAAATGAAATATATAATAAAACAAAATGTGTGTCATACAATTTATAATAATTATAATTAAAAATTAAATTTTAGATAGTATTTAGACAAAAAAACAAATTATATGTAAACTACAAAAATATTAGACTAAATAAAAAGGAAAGGCAAACATATGGCAGAAGAAAAACATAAAATAAAAAAAGAAAGTTTTATGCAAGGTGTAATAACAATAATGTTTTCACAAATTCTAATTAAAGTATTAGGATTAATATATACTCTATATTTAACAAATAGAGAAGGCTTTGGAGATGCAGGAAATGCAATATATGTAAGTGGATATCAAATATATGCATTATTACTAACAATATCGTCAATAGGAGTTCCAAATGCAATATCAAAAATGGTTGCAGAAAGACTAGCTGTAGGGGATAACAGAGGAGCTAATAGAGTATTTAAAGTAGCTTTAGCTACTTTTGGAATAATAGGTGCATGTGGAACTGTTTTACTATTTTCATTTTCACATATAATTGCTTATAATTGGATTCAAATTCCAGAAGCAGAATTAACATTAATAGCATTATCACCAGCAATATTTTTTGTCTCTATATCATCAGTTTTTAGAGGATATTTTAATGGAAGAAGAACTTTAAAAATAACTGCAAGAGCACAAACAATTGAACAAATATTTAAAACATTATTAACAATTGTTATAGTAGAAATAGTAGCATATATAACAACAACATCTACAGAAATGATGGCTGCAGGAGCAAACTTAGCTACAACAATTGCAACATTTACAAGTTTTGCATATATGTTTATATATTATAGGACCAAAAGAAAAGAAATTGGGAATGAAATACAACAAACAGTAAACTACAAATATGAAAATGTAAAAACAATTATAAAGAGAATATTAATGGTATCTATTCCATTAACACTAAGTTCAATTATGACATCATTTAATAAAAATATAGACTCATTTACTGTTAAAAGAATTTTAAGCACTTATTTAGGCTCTGATACTGCACAAACATTATATGGAATATTAGGAGGAAAAGTAGATACAGTTACAAATTTACCTCTTGCAATAAATATTGCTTTTGCAACAGCATTAGTTCCTGCAATTTCTGCAGCAAGAGCACAAAAAGATACAGAAACTGCAACAAAAAGGGTATCTTTTTCACTATTAACATCAATGTTAATAGGATTACCATGTGTAGTTGGATTAGTAGTATTTGCACAACCAATTTTAAATTTATTATATCCTAATGCAAATTCAGGAGCATTATTACTACAATTAGTATCTATAGGGGTAATATTTTCAATATTAAATCAAACAATTAGTGGTGCGTTACAAGGTTTTGGAAAAGTTATGATACCTGCATATGCCTTAGGAGCAGGATGTTTAGTAAAACTTATTTTAAATTTAATTTTATTAAGAATACCAGCATTAAATGTATATGGAGCAGCAATATCAACAATATTTTGTCATGCAACAGCATTTATGATTGTATATATAGTTTTAAAAAGATATATAAAAATTGACTTAAGTTTTAATAAATTTGTAATAAAACCAATTATAGCTACAGGAATTATGGGAGTTTGTTCATATACAATATATTTACTATTAATGAAAAATAGTATATTTATAGGAAATAAGGCAACAATAATATCAATGTTATTTGCTGTAATAATATATGTTTTAGCAGTTATAAGTTTAAAAATTTATAATGAAGAAGATATAAAAATGCTTCCAAAAGGAGATAAAATCTTAAAAATTTTAAAAAAAGTTAAAATTTATTAAAAAAAAAGAGGGATTTTATAATATTTTGGAGAATAAATAAAACAGAAAGTACAGATATTGCTTAACAACTGCAATATAAGTACATATTATTACAAAATTTTATAGGAGGTAGTCGCAATGAACAAAGCTGAATTAGTAGCAGCAATGTCTGCAAAAACAGGAGAATCAAAAAAAGCAACAGAAGCAACATTAAACGCATTTGTTGAAGTTGTTGCAGAAGCATTAAAAGGAGGAGATAAAATCCAATTAGTTGGATTTGGTTCTTTTGAAGTAAGAAAAAGAGCTGCAAGAAAAGGTAGAAACCCTCAAACTAAAGAAGAAATAAAAATACCTGCATCTAAAGCTCCAGTATTCAAAGCTGGTAAAGCATTAAAAGACACAGTAAACAAATAAGAATGAGAAAATATATTATAAAAGGCTAGAGTTTTCTAGTCTTTTTTTGTTGTATATAAGAAAACCACGTGCTATGCGCGTGGTTCAAAAAAAGCGATAGCATTGTATGAAAAAACCTCCAATGTT
>CALXCA010000032.1 GCA_944386685.1 uncultured Clostridia bacterium
TTAAAGTCCGCGTCATTGTTCGTGCGCCAAATTTTACAAAGTAAAATTTGTGTGCATCCGTTTGAGCGAAGCTCTTTTCTTGAATAGGAAAAAGCCATTTTTCCTATTCAAGAACAATAGCGGACTTTTTTAGGCATTTTATATGTTTATAACATTTTAAAGTCCGCGTCATTGTTCGTGCGCCAAATTTTACAAAGTAAAATTTGTGTGCATCCGTTTGAGCGAAGCTCTTTTCTTGAATAGGAAAAAGCCATTTTGCCTATTCAAGAAAAAATTCATTGAAAGCTTAGTTTTCAATGAATTTTTTTAGAGTTTTATGTTTTAGCGACCTCCGCCGCCACCTCCGGCCACCGGCCTCCTCCGCCTCCGCCAGAGAATCCTCCTCCAGAACCACTTCCTGATGAGTATGTTCCAGAATATACAGATGAACTAACACATGTTCCAATATTTACTGAATTCATAATATGTATATATGCAAATGAACTATATATAGGTGAATTTATGTCATCAATTTGTGGATAAACAACTTTTAATTGTTTTAGAACTTTTTCAGATATTCCAAATGCTGTTGCAAATACTAAATATTTTTCCCATAATACAACATCTGGTATATCTTTTTGGTCTAACATTGAAAAATCTTCCATAAATTTTTCAAATGCATTCCACTTATTTTTTTCATCTACACCTTCTTGTGTTAAAACATTTATTCTTTTTGTGATAATACTTGATAATATTGCATTTACTATTAATGCAATTGCAGTACATATACACATCAACACTATTTTCGAATTTGCATAGTTACTAAATGTAATCAAAGTTAATCCAATCAAAGGTAGTCCAAGTGATAATAATAGAATTAAAGTAATATAATTAAACATTTTTTGGTTTTGGAATTTTTCCTTTTCTTTTTTCTTTTTATCATCAAATTTACCAGCATTTTTCTCAACATTTGTAATTATTGTATTTAGATCTTTATCTAAACTTGTTATTTTGCTTGGTCTTTTTCTCAAATATCTTGTAATATCTTTTGTGGTTAATTCTTTTCCATCTTCTGCAACTTCTTCAAGAAAGCTTAATGTTAGTTTTTCATCTAATTTTAAATTATCTTTTGGCTTATTTAATAGTGTAATTTTTATAACCCCATCAGATAAAATTGACTTTTCTTCTATTACTTCTAATGAAATATATTTTTCTAAACACAAATCTAAAATATTTGCAGCAAAACTACTTGTAAAACTTGTATTACTACATTCACTTTTTATAAATAATGCCTCTGCAGGTGTTGCATCTTTATATGGTAATTCTCTAAAATATTCATATTCAGTTGTAGGAACATATTTTTTCTCCATATTATTTGTTTTTTTCAAATTTTTAATAAAATTAATAACTGAGATTATTAAAATTACTCCAAATATAACACTTATTGTTATAAGCATTATTTTCATAGTGTTTTCTTGTGCTTTTTCACGAGCTTCTCTTCTTGCATTTGCTTCATTTGCCCAAACAGTTTCTTCTTGTAATACTTCATCATAAACATCATGATTATATGATCTGTTTAAATTTCCAACCATTGTTTTTGGAAATAATGATCTTACTTCAATATAACAATTTCCTCTATATTTTGAAATTTCAAATGATATTTCATTTAAACCTGTAACATTTATATCTCCATTTAAATCTTCTGTATGTCCCCAAACTAATATATCATTCATATTTTCGGCATTTTCTGGCAATAAAATTGTCCCAGTAACTTTATCTGCTGGTATTTCAAAATCTGACCCTACAAATTGCCAATAAATTTCGGCATAATCATTATATTTTGCAATTGCATCAACTACTTTATATGAAATTTGGTACACTCTTTCATCTGAACTATTATCTAATCCAACTCCCCATGCAATTTCAAATTTTCCGTCTGTTTTATTTAGTGCATAATAACAGTCTTTTGTAACATGATACATTTCTTCATATATTTGACTAAATTCTTTATTTTTTCCATTTGTTATTTCTTTAACTGTTACATCAATTATATTAGAATATTTTGATGAATCTCTCTCAAAATTTTTAAATAAAGTATTTGTGTCACTCACATAAATATCCCATGTTTCTGTTACATCCATACTTCCATCAGAATTTATTTGTACGTCAAAGTCTAAATTATTAAGTTCTAAAGTTGCGTCTACTTTATTCTGTGAAATTAATAAAATAAAAATTGCGAACAAAATTGTAAATAAAAATTTTTTTATTTTCATAAGTACCCCCTTTTATAAAAAATTTTATATTAATTTTTATATTTCAAATTATATATATTAATATAAAATAAATTTTGAATGTGATTGGAGGAAATTTAGAATTTTTTAAATGATTTTATGGAAAATGTTCGCGTCGAGCGTAGCGAGGACTAAGTGAAAGGGTGCCATAAAATCATTTTAGAAATTCTTATATTTCCGTATTGAACTGAAAAATTTTTTGATATTAATATATATAATTTGAAATATAAAAATAATAATTTATAAAATTTTACTTCTCTTTGTATTTACTAATAGCTAGCCCATCTCCAACTTCTAAAATTTCTGTTTCAATATCTGGATTTTCTGTAACTTCTTTAATATATTCTCTCAAATTTCTTACTGCAGTACGTTGTTTATGTTTATTATAATCACTCATAACATAGCCTTTATACAAAATATTATCAGCTAATATAACTCCTGTAGGATTTAACATTCGCAATGCTTCTTTTAAGAAAAATGGATATTTTCCTTTAGCTGCATCAATAAAAACAACATCATATTTTTCATTTAATGTTGGTAATATTTCTACTGCATCACCTTCGTAAATATTTATTTTATCAGAAACTCCAACTTTTTCTACATTTATTTTTGCTTCTTTAACTCTTTGTTCTTCCCTTTCTATTGTATCAATAACTCCATTTTTTTGCAAGTATTCAGAAAAACAAATTGCTGAATATCCAACAGCAGTTCCAATTTCTAGTATTCTACTAGGTTTTACTTCTTTTAAAATTTTATCTACAACTTCTAATGTATCATCCATAATTATTGGTATGTGTTCTTCTAGTGCTTTCTCTTTTATTTTATTTAATTCTTCTTTATTCATTTTCTTACCCTTTATATTAAAAATTTCATATAATAAAAATATATTTAGGTTGTATAATAAATGTTAGTGTTGTTAAAAAATTACTAAAATATTTATTATACAACCTTTAATTATAAGTAACTTTGTTAAATTTTATTTTTTGTTTTTAAATTTATGCTTTAGCAGAATTTCTTGCAGCTCTTTCTCTATCTTTGTTATTTAAAATTTTCTTTCTTAATCTTATAGATTTTGGTGTTACTTCAACAAGTTCATCATCTTGTATAAATTCTAATGCTTTTTCTAATGACATTTGAATTGGTGGTACTAAATGTAATGCATCATCTGAGCCTGATGCTCTTGTATTTGTTAGATGTTTTTCTTTACATACATTTATTGCCAAATCTTCTCCTCTTGAATTAATTCCAACTATCATTCCTTCATATACATCTACACCAGGTCCTATAAATAATTCTCCTTTATCTTGAGCATTATATAATCCATATGTTATTGATGTTCCATTTTCAAATGCAACTATTGTTCCTCTTGTTCTTGCAACTATATCTCCTTTATATGGTTCATATGAATCAAATATACTATTCATAGTTCCTTCACCTTTAGTGTCTGTTAAAAATTCTGTTCTATATCCTATTAAGCCTCTTGATGGAATTTTAAATTCTATTTTTGTATGTCCTGCTTCTGCTGGTTCCATATTTACCATTTCTGCTTTACGTCTACCTAATTTTTCTATAACATTTCCTACACAGTCATCTGGTACATTTACAACTAATCTTTCTATTGGTTCACATTTTACTCCATCAATTTCTTTTATTATTACTTTTGGTCTAGATACTAATAATTCATATCCTTCTCTTCTCATTGTTTCTATTAATACAGAAAGGTGCAATTCTCCTCTACCTGATACTATAAATGAATCTGGTGATGATGTTTCTTCTACTCTTAAACTTACATTTCTGTCTAATTCTTTAAATAATCTATCTCTTAAATGTCTTGATGTAATAAATTGTCCTTCTCTTCCTGCAAATGGTCCATTATTTACACTAAATGTCATAGATATTGTTGGTTGGTCTATATCTACAAATGGTATTTTTTCTGGATGTTCAAAGTCACATATTGTGTCTCCAATATGAATTTGTGGAATTCCTGCAATTTCTATTATATCTCCAGCTTTTGCTTCTTCAACTTCTACTTTTTTAAGTCCCATATGTGTATATACTTTTGAGATTCTTCCTTGTGATATTTTGTCTTCTTTTTCACATATACTTACTGGCATTCCAGATTTTATTATTCCTCTTTCTAGTCTTCCTACTGCAATTCTTCCAACATAGTCATCATAATCTATGTTTGATACTAGCATTTGCATTGTTCCATTTTCATCACATGCTGGTGGATTTATTGTTTTTATTATTGTTTCAAATAAACATGACATATCTCCATCTGGATCTGATAAATTCATTTTTGCTACTCCATTTTTTGCTGATGTGTATACTACTGGAAAATCTAGTTGATCATCATTTGCTTCTAGTTCAATAAATAGTTCCATTACTTCATCTAATACTTTTTGTGGCTCTGCTCCTGGTCTATCTATTTTATTTATAACTACAATTGGTTTTAAATTTAATGCAAGTGACTTTTTTAGTACTTCTCTTGTTTGAGGCATTGCTCCCTCAAATGCATCTACTAATAAAAGTACTCCATCAACTGTTTTTAATACTCTTTCTACTTCTCCTCCAAAGTCAGCATGTCCTGGTGTATCTACTATGTTTATTTTTATGTCATTATACATTACTGCTGTATTTTTTGCTAATATTGTTATTCCTCTTTCTTTTTCTTGGTCATTTGAGTCCATTACTCTTTCTTGTACTTGTTCATTATCTCTAAAAACATGGCTTTGTTTTAATAAAGCATCTACTAATGTTGTTTTTCCATGGTCTACGTGTGCGATTATTGCTATATTTCTTATTTTTTCGTTATTCATTTTGTTTCATTTCCTTCCCTTTATTTCTTACTTGATTATTTTTATATCTATTTTTCTCTCTTTCGTTGTTTAATTGAATAATTAATTTAATTTTCTTAATCTTTGAATTTATCATTTTTATTTTGTTAATTTAATTATTTCTTCCATTATCTCTTCTGTTATTTCATCCAATTCATCTTTACTTCTATTACTAAAATCCATTGGTTTGCCATATCTAATTGTCATTTGTTTAAATGGTTTTTCTCCTCCACTAATTCCAACTGGTATAACTCTAGCTCCTGTTCTAACAGCAAAAAATGCAGCACCATCTTTTGCTTTTTCTCCTTTTTCTATACCATGTCTTGTTCCTTCTGGAAAAAGAGCTATACTTTCATGATTTTTTAATGCTTTAAGTGTTGTTTTTAATGCTCCAACATCTTTTGAGTCTCTTTTTACATAGATTCCATCAAAAACAACTCCTAGAAATGCAAATAATTTATTTTTTCTAAGTTCTTCTTTTGCTAAAAATCTAACATGTCTTTTGGCAGTTACTACTATTAGTGGTGGATCATTATATGTTCTGTGATTTCCACAAAATATTAGTGGCTCTTTTTTGTCTGTTGGAATATTTTCTCTTCCTAACACTTTTACTCTATATACAACTATAAAATATAGTCTTATTGCAGATCTTACTATAATTCTTATTATTTGTTTAAAAAACATCTTTATTTTGTCCATCAATTTTTCCATTCCTTTCAGACAATTTTATTTAACTAAAATTTTGTATTTCTATATTTTTTTCTGGAACATATATATTTTTAGCAATTATTTCTAATGATACAACATTCATTGCTGTTAAATTTTCTATTTCTTTCCTTGCCTTTTCTTTAAATTCCTTTAATATATCTTTTACATTACTTCCATAAACAACAGTTACTTCCATATATATATTTGTTCCCTCTTCTGAACTAGAAACTCTTGTTTTTATTACTTTATATATATTAGGTGTTTTTTTTGCTATATGTTCAATTATTTGTCTAAAGACTGTGTCTGATATTGTAAAATTCCCCATATAACTAAATGTTGGTCTTATTATTGTTTTTTCTGATATATATGGTTTTTTTCCTATTCCTTTTGATTTAAATATTTGTAATGGATCTAATATAAATCCAGAAAAATCTTTTTTTAATTCAAATGTTGGTACAGGTATTACATGTTTTCCTTCTGTTTCTCTAATATGTCTTGCTGTTTTCATTTCTTCTTCTGTTGCTACTTGGTTAATATATATTGTTTCTGATATTTTAGGTAATTTTAAATTAGATGCAATTTTTTCTACCATTCCATCTGATGTACCTAAAATTAGTATCTTTGATGGTTTATGTTTTTGTAATGCCTTTTCTATTTGTTCTTGTTCCTCTTCTTTTAAAAATAATGCATGTTTTACTGTTTCTATTTTTGTTGGAGCTTTTTTGGCTGAAAGTCCTGCAATTATTTGATTATCTTTTATTAATAATCCATCATCAATTATAAAGTGTATATCTTTTTCACTTGCAACCATCTGTGCTCTATAACTTTTTCCTGTTCCAGATGGTCCAACAAAAGCATAAACTTTTATATTTTCCAAACTCATAATTCTTCCTTCTTAAATTAATACATTTTTATTAATTTATAAAACTTTTGTATTATTTGTATTTTTTATTAATTTTATTTTTCTTACAATTAAAATTGTAAATATTTTGTCAACTAAAAATATATATATACTTTATTGTTCTTATACCACGATAAAGACACGAATTTCGTGTCTTTATTATAATTGAAGTTTTTTAGTTTACAAAAAATAAACTTAAAATTAAATTTTGTTATATAATTTTTATAATTTTTTTATTTAAATTACTGTTTTTATATTTTTTCTGGTACTTCTTCTTTTACTTCAGAAATTTTTATATTTCTAACATGGTCAATTTTTTCCCAAGTTGTTTCTCTTTTAAATAGACATTTTAAGTTTATAATTACCCATGTTCCCATAAATAATGGATAACATAATAGACCTTTAATCATAGGTTTTATTGATTTTTTCTCAAGAATCATTACTACTAATGATATTGCTATAGGTGTTAATAATGTAGGTATTAAATAATTTAATATATTAATTATAAATAAACCTGTTGACATTTCTTGAGCTAAATACATAATGCAGTTTAAAATCATAAGTCCAAATGTTATTACAAGCATTGGTGCTGTTCCTGCAATATAAAGCAATCCATCAAAGTTCATTAAAGTTTTGTGTTCTTTTACTGCTTTTGCTAATTGCCCTGTATATATTTTTAAGCATTGCATATGTCCAACAGTCCATCTGCTTCTTTGTGACCATGATTGTTTAAATGAAGTTGGTTGTTCATCATAAACTATTGCATCTGTTGCCCATCCAAGTTTTTTTCCTTTAATTATTTGTTTTAAAGAAAATTCTATATCTTCTGTTAATGTTTCTGTTTCCCATCCATTTGGTTTTACTACATCAAATTTTACCATAAATCCTGTTCCATTAAGTAATGGTGATAGACCTATATTATATCTTGCTAAATGATAAAATCTATGCATTGTCCAATAAAATAAAGCATATCCTGCTGTTATCCAATTGTCTGTTGGATTTTTTATGTCTCTATATCCTTGAACGACTTCCTCTCCTTGGCATAGTTTTTTATTCATGTTTGTTATAAAATTTTTGTCTACTATATTATCTGCATCAAATACAAAAAAAGCATCATAATCTGCATTTTCTTTTATTTTTTTCTTTAAAAACCATTGTAATGCATATCCTTTGGTTTTGTGTGCTTCATCAAATCTTTCATATACAATTGCTCCACTTTGTTTTGCTACTTTTGCTGTTTCATCTGTGCAGTTGTCAGCTATTACATATATATCATATAAATTTTTGTCATATGTTTGTTTTTTTAAACTTTCTATTAAATTTCCTACAACTTTTTCTTCATTATGTGCTGGTATAATTGCCATAAATTTGTGATTTTTGTTTATAATATATGTTTTATCTTTTAATTTAATTAATGCACATAAGCTTATTATAAATTGATAACACCAAAATGTTGTTAATAACCATATAAGTGATTGCTTTAGTATATATATATACTCCATTTTACCTCTCTCTTTTCTTTTATTTTAAACAATTTAATTTTTTTATTTATTAATTTTAATTTTTTATTTTAGATATTTTCTATTTTGTTTGAATTTTTTTAATTAATAAATATTTAAATTTTTTACAAATATTTTTTCAATTCTTGAATTTATTTTTTTCTTAATTCTCTCTCTATTTTATTATATTGTATTTTTTACCTTTTATATTATACTATTGTTCTTTCATTTTTGCAATATTTTTTATAAAAAAATTCTTATTTAGTTACAATTTGTTACAATTCATCAAGAAATTTTAATATTGTAAATTTATTTTTTATTATTTATACTATTTTAAAATTTCTTTTATATATTCTTTAATATCTCCATTTTCTGCATTTTTAAAGAAGTTTTCTTTAAATTGTTTTCTATTAATTGTTTGATATAAAAATTTTGAGTCTATTTCTTTTAAAATTGTTAACATATCTTTATATGTAATTTTTTTAATATCATCTAATATTTTTTTATTTTGCTGTTCTGGAATTGCTCTTTCTTTTGGATATCCTCCTCCAAAATTTGTTTCAAATAGTTTCTCAAATATATACTTTAATGTTAACTCACTTCCCCATCCAAATCCTTTTGCATAACCTATTGATACCGCATTTCCGGCATTTATTTGACTAAATAAGTATGCATCTGTAGGATCTACAATGTGTCCACATAATACATTTGGAAAACTATTTAATGCAAGCATTGCTCCTTCTCCTGTTCCACATCCAGTTACAATAAAGTCAACTGCTTTTGTGTTTATTAAAATTCCTGCTAATAATCCAGCTTGAACATATGTTAAATTTTCTTCATCTTTATTTTCCATTCCGTAATTATATATTTCAAAACCTTTTTCTTCGGCAATTGGTTTTAATGATTCATATATTATTTTGTTTTTTTCTGCTTGACTGTTTTCTGTTATAATTCCTATCTTCATATTTATTCAAATTCCTTTTATAATATATTTAGTTTTTTTTATAGAGGCTTTACCCATAAACCTTTTGTTTTAAATATTTTTTGTTGTAATTATTTTATTTCTTTTTTTTATTTTTTTCAAGAGTTTTATGCATTTTTAAGAGAAACTTAATAATAATATTTTGCTATTGGATAATTTGTTTATAAAAAAATCAAATTTATAATTAAAACAAAAAATACATTTGACAAAAATTAAAGAACTGTGTATAAAAAATATAGAAAATGAGAAACCACTTCGTGGTTGCCGAGAAGAATAAAATAGCCATTCAACCCGTCAAAGCAGAATGGTTATTTTTTATTGCCTATGTAGTAAATATAAGTCTATTTTTAGTAACAAATGCATAATTTTCAAAAAATTACAAAGTATAACGAATTATACTCTTAAAAAAAAAGCAATTATCCAAATATAATAAGATAATTACTCATTTAAGGATTTTTGAAACTATAAACTCTAAAGTCCTTTATATTTCTAATAAATTTATGGTGGACAGGGATGGATTCGAACCATCGTACTCAAATGAGAACAGATTTACAGTCTGCCGCCTTTAGCCACTCGGCCACCTGTCCAAAATTTTATTGCACTTTTTCAATGCTTTTTTATTATACACTTTGATTTTATCTTTGTCAATACTTTTTTTAAATTTCTCAAATTTTTTTGTTACATTTCAGTGAGAAATTTTGATATATTAATAATTGCATAAATTTTTCGACTCAATACAGAAATATAAGAATTTCTAAAATAATTTTATGGAATCTGTAACAATTTTTTTATTTATTCGTATAATTTATATTTTTAAGTAGATTATATAGTAAGAAGAGGTGATATCTTTGACGAATATCAATTGTTGTTTAGATTGTATTTATCAAAAAGATGGCAAATGCTCTTATGATTCTATTTCTGATACAAAATTAAATTCAAATTCTGAATGTATATATTATTGTAAAAAGGAATAAAATCTTAAAGTAATAGCAGGCACTTTTATATGAGCCTGCTATTATTTTTATATTTGAAAAATCATTTTTTCTATATATAGATAGAATAATAATTACCAAAAATTTTTTATTTACAAGAAACCGTCCAATTGTATAGTTCTATTGATGTAGAGCCCTCTACATATTTTAGTGATATACTTCCATCAGAAAAGCTTTGGCTTGAAGTTGTTAAACTAATTTTATATTTACCATTTGCTTGATCAACAACTTGAATATTTCCAACATTTACTTGTGATATTCCGTTTTTTTCTAATTTTAATTTTTCAACAGGTACATATGATGATAATTGGAAGTTTATTGTTGTACTACCATTTCTTAATTCTTGACCAGCATATTCATAACCACATTCATTTCTATATTCTGTACTACATTCTGTTCTATATTTTGTTGTACAAAATATGAATAAAAAGCAATCTTTATATGGAACTTGTTTACACACTTGATATGAGACTCTATCACAATCATAATCATAAACTGATTCATAATATGCTTTTAATGAATATTTTGAATTTGTACCAGAAACTGTTGGTAAAATTAAAATTGTACACGAATCTTTTACTGTTCCACTTTGGTTTTGTGCTGTAATTGTAACTTGTCCTGGAGCTTTTGCTGTTATTTCACAAGATATTTGATTATTACCACTTGTTGTTATAGAAGCTATAGATGTATCACTACTAGTCCATTTTAAATCTTCTGTTAAATTCATGTCATCTGGTTGTATTATTGCAGTAATTGTTGTTTTATCTCCTGGTTTTAATGTTAAATTTTCTTCATTTAGTGCTACCGCTGTTATTCCTGTTGTAACCACAACTGTACATTGTGCTGTTTTTCCATTTTTTGTTTTTGCTGTTATTGTTGCTGTTCCATTTGCTTTTCCTTTTACTAAACCTGTATTATCAACTTCCACAATATTAGAATCACTACTTGTCCATGTTATTCCAGTATTTACATTTGATTCTTGTGGTTCATAAATTACAGTTAGCTTTTGCTCTTTTGTTCCACTTAAATTCAATGAAATTTCTGATTTGTCTAATGAGATTCCAGTTGGTGAAGTTTGGACTGTTATATCACATGTTGCTGTCTTATTGTTTGATGTTGTTACTGTTACAGTAGCTGTTCCATTAGACTTTCCAGTTACAAGCCCATTTTCATCTACATCTAAAACATTTGTATTATTACTTATCCATGTTAATTCTGTTCCACTATTTGCAAAACTTGGATTAAAAATTGCAGTTAATTGCATTGTTTTATCTTCATCACTTAAATCTATAACATCTTTAGGTTTTTCTATATCAACACTTAATACTCTTATTTGCTGTGTTTCTATAACTTCTACATTACAATATGATGTTTTTGTTATTCCATCTTGCTCTGCTTCTGCAATAATCTGAGAAGTTCCAACTTCTCTTCCTATTATTTGTATTTTTGATTTATTTGTTTCATCTTCCTGTATTGAACATACATCTGGATTTGATGATGACCATGTGATATTACCATCCATATTTGTTATTACAGAAATTTCTTCAAATTCTCCAATTTCTAAATCTGGTATAGAATTTGGTTGTAACTTAAATATTAAGTTTTCTTCATCAGCTTCTAAAATGGTAGCATCTTCTAATATTTTATATTGTCTTCCTTTAATTATTTTTCCATCTTCCTGTTTTTCATTTATAAAAGTGACTAAAAATTCTCCATCTTGCTCTTCTAATATATAGTCTTCATCACCAATATTTTGGTCTAAATAATATTCTAAATTATCTTTTAGTATTCCTTCTGAACTACTAGCACTTAATGCAGAAACAGCAGAAGCTTTTAAAATATTTTTTTCTTCACTTATTTCTGTTTGCTCTTTAGCTTCATTTCCGTTTTTAAAAATTCCATTGTCTGAAGTTAAAATTCCAATTGATGTTCCTGCTAAAATAAAAATAACTACAACCGTTATTATTAAACTTATTAAAGTAATTCCTCTAATCTTTTGTTCCATCTCTTTTGTTGTATGACAATTAGTCATACTCTCCTTATAAAATATTTAGGTTTTTTAGGTTACCTATAAACCTATGCAATAAATTTATTTTTGTCTAAATTAATTATTTTTATTATATAAATTTTTAATATTTATTGTCAATATATTTACAAAATAAATAAAAAATTTCTTTGATTTTTATTTGTTAACTCAAAATTTAATTTTATCCTTAATTGTAATTAATCTTAAATTACTTGAAGTTGTATTGTTTTACATCTTTAAAAAGTTTTCGGTCCTAACTATTGGCATTCACTCAAATTTTTTTAAAATAAAAAAGATAGCAAATAAATCTACTACCTCTTTTCTTATTTGGTGCTCCCACTAGGACTTGAACCTAGGACCCACCGGTTATGAGCCGGTTGCTCTGACCAACTGAGCTATGGGAGCATTATCTATTTCCTCAACACAAAAATAAGTATAAATTATTTTCTTAAGTTTGTCAATACTTTTTACAAAATTTTTTTAATTTTTTTTATTAAATTTTTATTCTTTATTAAAGTTCTATTAATAATATTATTTAAAATTTTTTATTTGATTTTGTTTAATATTTTTCATCTCTTATTTATAATACAAATTTTTTTATTTATATCTGTTTATCTTTTATTGCTATTAAATATTCATTAGATTCTACAACTTTTTCTTCACCTTTATAATTGTATTTTGCTCCTGTAAAATACACTTTATATCCTAAATTTTCGAATTTATTTCTTGCTAATCTTAACACTTCATCAATTTCTTCTTCTGTTAAGTTTTGTCTTACTTTTAACTCAAAATAAGTATATCTAACAAATTCATCATTTTGTGAAATTTTATTATTAATATCTCTATCTAATTCTTCTAATGTCATAAATTTTCCTCCATTCTTTTTTGTAAATTTTTATAATATATTATTCGTAATTAATTTTTATGTATTTAATTTTACAATCTTTTTACATTTCCATTTTTTATCTTTTCTATTATATCACTTGGTATTTTAAATGTAAATAATTTTATTGTTAAAAAATTAAAATTTACTTATTATTAATATATCAAAATTTTTCGCTAAACTGTAACTAAATTTAAACTTAAAAAAATGTTTTTTGTATATAAATGTATATTTTTTTCCTTTTTTGTCATAATAAGAACATACTTAAAAATTTTATTAATGTAGACAAAAACTACTAGAAAGGAAGATTTTAATGAAAGCAACAGGTGTTGTAAGAAGAATAGATGATTTAGGTAGAGTTGTAATACCTAAAGAAATTAGAAAAACTTTAAGAATTAAAGAAGGTGAACCTTTAGAAATCTTTACAGATAGAGAAGGTCAAGTTATATTAAAAAAATATTCTCCTATAGGTGAATTATCAGAATTTGCAACTGGTTATGCAGAAACTTTATCAAAAACAACAGGTCATATTGCTTGTATTACAGATAAAGATACTGTTATTGCTGTTTCTGGTGGTTCAAAAAAAGAATATTTAGAACAAAATATTAGTGATGAATTAGAACAATTAATGGAAGATAAAGAAGTTTACAAAAGTAATGAAAACAGTAATGTATCAGTTCCTATTACAAAAAATGATAATAATAATAGAAAATATAATGCACAAGTTGTATATCCAATAATTTCTAATGGAGACACAATTGGAACTGTTATATTACTTTCAAAAGAAGCAAATACAAAAATGAATGAAGTTGAAAATAAAATTGCACAATCTGCAGCAACATTTTTAGGAAGTCAAATGGAAATATAATTAATAAAATTTTAAATGGCTATCAATTGTAAATACAATAGTAAAGTATAACATTCCTATTATATAAAATAAAAGTAACTCTATTTTTTATCTGATAAAGTTAAGAGTTACTTTTATTTTTTATTGTAAATAGAACAATAGCGGACTTATTATAAATTAATTTTATACATTTTCTTTCCTTATTGTCTCTATTATGTTTTGCTTATTTATCTTAAAAATCGAATATCTCATTATAATAAAAATTAAAATAAATACAAAAATTATAGATAAAATAATTGGTTTTATTGGGATATATACCCCTGCATCTATTTTTACAGCAAAAGCATTGTATATTGCATATGTTCCTATTAATCCTAAAATAATACCATAAATTAATGATTTTGTTCCATAAAATAATGTTTCTAAATTTATCATTCTATTAAATTCTTTTTTAGTCATTCCAATACTTTTTAGCATTGCAAATTCTTTTTGACGTAGTTCCATATTTGACGTTATAGTATTAAAAATATTAGTAACCCCAATTAAAGTTATAACTGCAATAAATCCATATAAAAATATTTTTATAACTAAAACCATTGCTTTTTCTTCTTTTACATTTTCCTCCATATTATTTATTGATATATTCAATTTTAAATTTTCTATTTCTTCTTGTAACTTTTCTGCATTGTTTGAATTGATATTTATTTGTGATAAGTTAAAAGTCAAATCTTTATAATAGTCTTTGTTAAAAATTAAATATCCTCCACTAGAATATGTTCCTTCAAGACCATATGGCTTATCTGCTGTAACAGCTCCAACCTGAACTTTAATTTCTTTTTCTCCATATAATCCAGTAATTGTATCATTTTCGTCGTAATTATATCTTCTAGATTTTTTAGCATTTCCTGTTTCTTCATCCCATTCTGTTATTTCATCACATAATATTCCTTTTTCTTTTATTTCATCATATTTTGCTCCTATTTCTTTAGCATATTTTTTGAAAGAATTATCATCTAATGCTACTATTTGCATCATATATCCAAAGTCTTCTTCATCTTCACTATAATTTCTTTCATCTATTGTATTTATCTTACTTAAATCTGTAACTGTTAGTGAATATTGCTCTGCATCATATAATAAATATTTTTCTTTTATATTATTTAGTTCAAAAATTTTATTTAATTGTTCTTGAGAAAGATTTTCTACTCCATTATACAACACCATATTATAATCATAATCTTTATAATAATTTCCAGTTAAATCAAAAGCATTTGTTATAAAGGCATTCATTGTTATAAATATAAAAATACTTACTGTTATTGATATTACTGTTGTTCTATATTTTTTCTTACTTCTTTTTAAATTTTTATAAGCTAAAACTCCTCCTGTTTTAAATACTTTCTCAATTATTTTTGGCGTTTTTAATTTTTTTGCTTTAATTTTTATATCATTATTTCCTCTTAATTGTTCTATTGGACTAACTTTTGAAGCTTTTCGTGCAGAAGAAATAGCTGATAAATATATTGTTAAAAATCCTAGGAAAACAGATATTAATATTGGTAATATTGAAGTTTTAAATACTATTCCATCTAGATTTGCAAATAAAAAATCACCTAATAATAAATTAACAATCTTTAATAATACAAAATCAGCAAATAATCCTGATAATATCCCTAATGGAATTCCAATTATTCCTAGTATCATTGCTTCTAGTATTACAATTTTTTTAATTTGCCTTTTAGTTGCCCCTATACTTGCTAACATTCCATACATATGTATTTTTTCTGTTGTTGAAATTGCAAAGGAATTTCTAATACAAAATACACTAGTAAATATAATTATAAATAACACAACTCCTATTACAGAATATAACATTCCAACAGTTGAATCACTAACAGCAAAGTCTTCCCATCTTAAAAGTTCTTTATTTAATGTAAAATCCTTAAATTTAAAATTTTCTGTTTCTAATTCTTTAACTTCGTTATAATCTTTTGCTCCTAATATTTCTGGTATTGTTTCTTTATATTTATGTGAATTCTTTAAAGCAATATAAATATTTTGTTCTCCTATATTTATATTAGTAGAAATAATAGTATATCCTGGATCTCCATAATCTTCAAAACTATATTCTGGTCTTTCAATAATTCCAACTATTTTAAAATTATATGTTTTTTTATTATTAATATTTTCTTCCCTTTCTATGTATGGATTATTTTGATTTAATTTTTCATTATCTAATGTCATTCTTTGTCCAACTTCTATTGTAATTGTGTCTCCTATTTTTAAATTAACTTTTCCATTTGTTTTTATATGTTTACTTATGATTATTTCTTCTTCATTTTCAGGAAATCTTCCTTCAATTAATTTAAATTTTAAATTTTCAAATGTTTCATTTCTCATAGAATATAAATGAACATATGGTTTATCTTCATTTTGTATTCCTTGCATTTTAGCATATCCTACATCATATAATTCTATTATATTTTGTACATTTTTAATTTTTTGCATTTCTTCTTTTTCTTTATCTGTAACATTTCCAACTTTTAGATGATAATATCCTGTTTCACTTATTGCATTTTGAATTAATGTTTCTTGAAAACTTGTAGCCATAGTTGCAACTGCACAAACTAGAGCCACTGAAAGTATAATACCAATTATTGTACTTATTGTTCTTTTTTTATTCAATTTAAAATTTTTAAGTGATAATTCCCATTCTTCACTTTTTACTAATTTTCGCATATCTTTCCATCCTCTATTCTTAAAATTCTATCAGCAGTTTTAGCAATTTCCAAGTTATGTGTAATCATAATTATTGTTTGATTATATTGCTTATTTGATTTTTTTAGTAAATCTACAATTTCATCACTAGACTTTGAATCTAAGTTTCCTGTTGGTTCATCTGCTAAAATTATTGCAGGATTTGTTATTAATGCTCTTCCTATTGATGTTCTTTGTTGTTGACCTCCAGATAATTCATTTGGTAAATGATTTCTTCTATTTTCCAATCCTAATATTTTTAATAATTCATCTAATTTATCTTGTTCCACGTCTTTTCCATCTAATTTTAAAGGTAATACAATATTTTCTTCAACATTTAGAATAGGTATTAAATTATAAAATTGATAAATTAATCCAATTTCTCTTCTTCTAAATACTGCAAGTTCATCATCATTATATTTATAAATATCTTTTCCATTTATAAATACTTTTCCACTTGTTGGTCTATCTACACCACCAATTAAATGTAATAGTGTGGATTTTCCACTTCCACTTGCTCCTACAATTGCTACAAATTCTCCTTTATTTACTGTAAATGATACATTGTCTAATGCTTTTACTTCTGCCAGTCCTCTTCCATAAATTTTAGTTAAATTTTCTACTTTTAAAATTTCCATTTTATAAAAATCCTTTCTCAATACATTAAGCTAAATTGAAATAGATTTAAATTATTTTTAATTTTTCTTTCCAATTTTTAATTTTATATTATCATTCTGTGTTTTGTTTTTCAATTAATTTTATATTAATTAATTTTTAATATTTTATTAAAATTAAATTTTTAATAAAATATAACTTTGGTTGTTACTGGATAATGGTCTTTTAATTTGTTTTTTCAGAAACGATGATATTATAATATTTTAAAGTTCTCCTGTTCATTCCATTCAAAAAGAATTCATAAGGCTTTTTCATGCGCCTCTTTCACTCCGACCCTCTCGTAAACTCGAGTACCGTGAACATTCCTCATGCAAAAGCCAAATGAATTCTAATTTTCATTTCAATCAAGCGTCGAAGCTTTAAAATATTATAATATCATCGTTTCTTTATTCTATTTTATTCAAGACCATTATCCAGTAACCTTTAGTTTATAGAAATTTAAACAAATTCTTGAATATTTCATATAATTATTGTATAATATATTTTACATGGGGATGTAATGGTTTCGACATTATATCTGAAACATGAATAGCGAGTAGTGGATTCTCGTTTGCCACTATAAAAACGAGAAATTTAAATATAAACGCTGATAATAGAGAATTAGCATACGCTGCTTAGTTGCAACGTCGCCAATTAAAATATCCCACATGTTTTAAATTGGTGTCATTTTAGTGGGAAACAAAACTATTTTTTTCTATGAGAATAGTTGGTATTTTAATAGATATATTTAATAATTGCTTGTTTATTTGTGATTATTAAATGAATAAAAAAAAATAAACTGCACTCGGAGAAGTTTGTGTGGATAATATAGTGGACAGGGGTTCGACTCCCCTCATCTCCACCAAATAAACATTATTCGAACGAAAAATGTTCAGTTATGAGAAAGTCACTCCCCAAAAACAATAAAACCTATGTAAATATTGTAATATTATATTTTACATAGGTTAATTTTATTAATGTATTTTTATTTTAGTTTTGTAATTTCCTTTTCTTTATTATTAAGAAAATTGCTAATACACAAATTATGATTACTAAAATTATTGTGATTAATATTATTTGTTTATTCACAGTTCCTGTTGGTGGTATAATTCGTACATATTCTGATTTTACAGTTCTTCTATATGATGTTGCACTATCTTCTCCAACTCCATAAGAACTAGAGCCACAAACAGCTGTATTTACATATATATTTCTATCATTTGTACTAATAAGTTTTGATAATACTATTTTTTTACCAACACTTGTTGGTAAATTTTGCCCAACATTACTATCATTAGATTCTTCATTTTCTTCTGAATTTGCTATTTCAATAATTACATCTTCACTATCATCTTCTTCATAAGTTGCAGAATATGTAACTCCTTCTTCAGTTTCTTTCCAACCAATATCTTTATTGGTTAAATTTTCAGTTAACAAATGAGCATCTGGGTCATAAACCATTCCTGTTTCTCCAACATAATCTGTTATATTAGCATCAACTATACCATTTAATGCATATGTTGTTATTTCATATTCTATTTCTAATAAGGCTCCATGTAATAATTCATTATCAACAATTAAATGTATTTCATCTGTTACCTGCACATTATTTGTATTTGTAACTTCTAACCATGGATCTATATTTAATACTAGTTGGTCTGTTAAATCTGTATATATTTGTCCATTTTGTGTATTAAATAAGTATTTTGCATCTTCAAAAGAATAAGTATATACATAATTATTTAAAATGTTTTTAAATATTTTTTCTTCACCATTTGGAAATATTCCAAAAACAAAAGCCATATTTACTTCCATAAAATTTTTTAGCATGGTATATGTTATTTGGCAATCTTCTTCTCCAAGTTCAAATCCATCAGAAATGACAATTACAGCTTGCAATGCCTCTGCAGTATCTGCCATATTTACTTCCATATTTTTATCAACTAATTCAATTGCTTGTTTGAAATTTCCGAACAGTTTCTAAATTATTTAGTTCTTCTTCTATTCCATCAGAATCATCTTCATAATTTTTTAATTCATATGCAAAATTTTCTTCATTTTCATATTCTTTATATTCATCATTAAACCCTAAAATTCCAACTCTTAATTTACTTGCATCAGCTGTGTATAAAGTAGAAAAATTGGATATTGCATTATTTACAATAGCTTTTTCTCCAGCCAAATCATCTGTATTTGTATCTATAACAAAAATTAGATCTAAATTTTTAGCATTACCTACTTGAGTAAAATCTAGTGTTCCAAAATCTGAGATTACATCTTTTTTGCTAACTATGGCACTACATAATACTTGTCCACTCGCTAATGTAAGTCTAACAGCAGAAATTCTTTTATCAGCTCTTATAGTATTACATATTCCATAACTTTTGGTAATTAACAAAGCATTCATTATTATAATAATTATTAAAATAATTTTTACAATTTTTTTCAACATTTTTTAGTTCCCCCTTTCTACTTATTATTTTACTTTTTTGCAAAAGTAGTTATAGCCACAATTATTTAAAATTTATTATTCAACTATTAAAACACATCTAAATCCATGATCTTCTGCTGAATGTCCACTATGTATTGAATATGCAAACAATCCTGCAAAACTTCCTTCACTAAAACATCCTCCTCTTAAAAAGAATGGTGAACGTCTTGTTATATAATATGATGTTTCCTTATCCCAACTTTCATATGATCCATTTCCTGATGATGTTTCTATTGTAGCATCTCCATATATATTTTTATTACTTTCATAAGTAGATTTATTTTCTTCACTTTTGAATATTGTAAAATATTTATTACTATGTTCTATTTTATCAAAATCTTTTAAATATGCTTCATTATGTGAATCCATGTTTTCTATATATCCAGCTATATATTCTGTAGTCCCTCCAGCCATATCAAAAACTCCATATTTATTTCCTGTTGTACTTGCTAATCCTCCTTCTTTTGTATACCAAATGTATGATTTTTCATTATAATTTTCTTTATTTCCATCATAATTTATTTTATTTATCATGTAATCTTCATTTTTACTTGAATATCCTGTAATTGTTTTGATTATATCAATATTTTCTATCTCTATATTGTTAATTGCTATTGGTGTTCCATTTCTTCCATATGCACTATAAGCTAAATAAGCTACAGCTCCCCACTCACTATTTTTCATTAAATGTATATCTTCACTTTCATTATTTACTCCATATGGATTGTTTTCTACATTTAAATTTCTACAAAGTTTGTACATTTCTCCAATATCAATTCCAGTGTATGAAAAAGCACCTCCCATAAATACAGGATATTTCATTTTTGTTACTCCTGTTTCAATTATTCCGTATATATTTTTACTATTTGCTGATTCATAACTAATTTGTGTTTCTTGTGCTTGTATATTACTTGTTGATGTATTTTCTATTCCTGCAAATCCAGCTTCAAATTTAGAAACCCAAATTCCTGTTATTTCTTTGTCCCATTCTCCATTAGTATAACCTGTTGTTTCTCCGTTTTTAAATGCTGGATGTACAATAAATCCTTGTTCTGTTACATCTGCATTATTTTCGTCTAAATTTGTATTTCCTTTAAGAAATTTTATTTCTATGTTTCCACCATTTTCTTTGTGTTCAATATCATTATAATTTATTTTATATGCAAATCTTGGAATCCATACCCATTGACTTCCATCTCTTGTTTGTGCATTTGCCCACATACTGTCTCCACCATTTTCTGTTGTATTTTCTTGTTTTTTATAATTATACCAGTCTTGAGAATCTTCAACTTTAATTGCCTCTCCTTTTTCATTGAATATTATTGGTTCCATGCCTTCAGATAGTTTGGGAATATTTACAAGTTTTTCTTCATCCCATTCTTCTATATTTGAGTTTGAATTAAAATTCATTCCTTTTATTGCTAATATGCCTATTATTGTAATTAATATAATTAAAAGTATAATACGATAAAATAATCTATTTTTTTCCATATTAAATTTTATAGATATTATTTAGCTAAAATATCTATATCCTCCTTTATTTCCAAGTTTTTAGCATCATTATATCTTTATTATACAATACTCTTCCATAATATGTCAACAATTTATGTCTTTTTATGATTAAAAACATATACTTTTTAGTGGTCTCACTTTTACTACTACATAGATTTTTCCTATTAATTCATCTTTCATTAGAAAATAGCTTATCTTATTTCCATATATCACCATTTATATGTTTTGTTAATGCCATAATAAATGCACTTTTTGTTAAATCAATTCTTGAAACTTCATCTTTTGTTAAATAACTTATTCCACCTTTTCCTTTACTTAATTCTTTTCCATTAAATATTTTATCCATAACTTTTCCTAGCTCTGTTTCTTTTATTTCTTCTATATATTTTTCTGGTATTGGAAATCCTTGGCTTGTTCCTACACTTTGAAATCCTTTCGAATCTTCTATTACAGCACAATTGATGTCAATCCATTCTCCTAATGAATTTGTAATTCCTGCTTCACTTGAAATATAAAAATCTGGCTCTAACTGATTTTCTTTTGCATATTTTTTTAAATTTTTTACTCTATTTTTAGCACCTTTTACTATTTCTTGGTTGAATGGTTGGTCTCCTACTTCTGATTCTACAGCTATTCCTTGAATTTTAACATTATCAAAATATTTTTCAAATGCTTCTTTTGCTCCTTGTATCTTTCCTGGATTTTTTGTTCCCATTAAAATTTTCATTTATTTTCCATCTCCTTTACATTAATTTCTGAATTTTGTACTTTTTCTAGTTTTATGCCTCAAATAATAAATCATCAGATTGTTCTCTTTTGATAAATTCTTCATCATAAAGTTTATTGCATACACTACATATATCCATTTCACAAACTTTTCTTTAACTCTAGCAACGCACAACACTCCACATGTGTGGTCGCTCATCTGTAGATTTTTTTGACTAATATCGTTGCTTGTATGTAGATAATCTTCATAATTTATTTTACTTTCATTTTTTAGTATAAAAGTTACTTGTTTTGGATCAGCTTTATCTTTTTCATCATATCCACCAATTATAACTTGTTTTACTAAAATTTCAAAAGCATCTTTATCAAATTCTGT
>CALXCA010000033.1 GCA_944386685.1 uncultured Clostridia bacterium
TGCTCCAAGTCGCATTCGCTACGCTCATTTGGTCGCTTACGCGGTATTGCAAAACACTTTATATATTGGTTTGATTTAGGACCGACCCCAGCAACAACAACTAGACAAAAAAGGGACCGACCCCAATAGAGAAAAGGACCGACCCCAATTATACTCCAAAACAAAATTATTTTTTGTTTTTTATTAAATTTTTATTTCTTATAATTAGTAGAAATATTCCTAATATTAATGTTACTACTCCTATTTTGTATATTGTTTTGCTACCTATGCTTCCACTTGCAGGAAATTGGAAATATGCTCTGTTTGGTAATAATAGTTCTTCTATTATTCCTGTTTCTTCATTTTTGCTTATTGCAAATGCTGGTGGCTCTTTCTCTCCTATTGATTCTATTTTTATTTCTACTCCATTGTTTATTTTTGTTATTTCAGCATTTTGTTCTGTGTCAAACTTCCGAGTTGAGAAAGCATATTGAAGTATTATATCATATTTTTCAATATCTTCTATGCTTCGTGTTCCATTATAATTTGTATGTATTATTTTTTCACCCACTATTCTATCATCTTTAATTTCTATTATAGTCTATAGTCATTGTATATTCTTCATATTGGTATTCTATAAACAGCATAAGTCTATATAATGCTATTCTAATAAAAATAATTAACAATATAATAATTAATATTATTAATAATATCTTTCTTTTTTTCATTTCCAACTATCCCCTTTTAAGATTCTTATATAAAATCTTATTTAAAATTGCATAAATCATTTTTCTATATTTATATAAAATGTAAATTCCGCTTACAAGAAGTATTGTATATCTTAGAATTAATATTTTATTAAATACAACATTTATTATTGTAAATATAGTTAGACTTAAACTTAATATTATTAAAGTTTTTATATCATAATATTTTGTTTTATCTACTTTTCTCATTCCAAAATAATGCAAAATACATAATACAAAATAGCTAATTACTGTTGTATAAGCTGCTGCTTGATATCCCCATATTTTTATTGCTATAGCATTTAATATAATATTTATTACTGCTGTAATTATTGAGAATACTGCAATTTGAATATTCTTTTTATGGAAATATTCAATATCATAAAAGAATATATACATCATTTGGAAAAAGATACCTAAGCATATTGGTGCTACTATAACTGATGCTTCTACATATTCTGCATTTATAAATAATTTTATTAATTCTGGTGCTAATGTAAATAAACCTATACATAAAATCCATATAACATGCATTACTATTTTTGAGTTTTCTTTTATTGAATCTGTTTCTTTATTTTCTATTCTTCTATATACCCAAGGAGACCATGGTTTAAAGATTTGTAAAGATATTGTATATAAAATATTTGCAATTGTATATGCTACACTATAAATTCCAGCTTGAGATTCTCCTACCATATTTTTTATCATTAATAAATCACAACTTGATAAAAATACTTGTGCTAACAAATGTGGAACCATTGGCAAACTTATTTGCAAACTTTCTTTTACATATTGTTTTTTTATTGTAAATTTGCCTCTTACTAAAATTATAATTCCACAAAATAATCCTAATACAATATTAAAAAAGTCAACACCTATTATTCTTCCTAAATATTTATTTGTTGCAAGTACATAAACAAGTATTATAGAAAGAATTTGAGATACTGGTGATACTAATAAATTGTATATAAAAGTATTTTTGGCTTTATTGCAAAAATTCCAATAAGAATTCATTAATGTACATCCATTTATTAGCAAACACATTACAAACATTAATGTCATAAATTTAGTGTCAAATCCTAATATTGGGTTTAAAAAGTCTCTAAAAATAAAATAAATTGCATAAATTACAATTCCTGCAATTGTAGAAAATATGTATATAGAAGATAGAAATTTATATCTATCTTCTTCCTGTTTTAATGTTACAAATATTTTGTCTATAGATATGTACATTGATAATAATAAAATTATTGTTACTATGTTTTTTAGTGTTATAAAACTTGTTGCAATTCCCATATCTGAAGTTGATAATAAGTTTGTTAATATTGGTAATGCAACTAGTGATACTACCATTCCTATCATATTTGCAATTAAATATGTAATCATTGATATTACTGTTTTTTTACCATCTACTTGTCTACTTTCTTCCAATTATATTTCATTCCTTTCTTGAGTATATATCTTTTGTAAAATTTTTATATTTATTTTTATTTTTTTTTTAATTTGTTCTTGCCTTGTTTAAGTTTTTGAATGCAAAAAATTCTAAAATTATTCTTTTATATCATCTATCATTTTCTCTACAATTTTCCATGCATAATCTACTGTTACAGCTTGGAGGCAAGGCCATTTTTCTTGCCCTTTTTCTAAGTATTTGCAATTACTGTTACAGTTAAAGCATTCTCTTTTATTTGTAATAATATATGGTTTTTTATATGGATTATTTTTAAAATTATATGTAACAAATCTATCGTAAGTATAGCCACCTGTTATTATGCTTACTGGAACTTCTAAACCTAGTGCAATATGATATGCTCCTGTGTCATTTGTTATTACAAATTTTGCTCTTCTTATTACTTCTATAAATTCAAGTACAGAGGTTTTTCCTAAAATATTTATGTATTTTGCAGTTTTTATATTTTTTGTTACTTCTTCTACATCTTTTATATCTGAGTTGGTACCACAAAATACTACTGGTAATTTTGTTTTTACATAAATTTTTTCTATTAATTCTGCATATTTTTCATATTCCCATTTCTTTTTGTCTAAACTTGCACTTGGATATACTATGTAATATTCTTTTGGTAGGTCTATGTTTAAGTCTATTTCTTTTATTTTATGGAATTTAATTGTATCATCTTTTATATTAAATAATTCATTTGCTAAATAATGATAATATTCAATATTTGTAATTTTTTTATTATTTATTTCTATTAATTTTGTGTAAATTCTTTTATAAAAAAATTTTGGACATATTGAATATGCTTTATTTATTATACTTATCTTTTCTTTTGCAACTGCTATTGCCATTAAATACATACTTGGTGTACATCCTGTTACTCCCATTATGTCTATTACTGCAGTATAATATGTTTTTCTAATTTTTTTAATTAAATTAATTCTCTTTTTTATGTCTGTAACAATTTGATTAAATGGTACAAGTTCTACATTGTCAAAATCTGTTTCTTTTTTCATTAACTCATCTAAGTGGTTTGATACATATAATGTAATTTCATATTTGTCTTTAGGATATGCTTTTCTATATTTTTCTGCTACAGATAAAAAGTTCATTGCATCTCCAAGTCCTAAATTTGCTAATATTAAAACTTGCTTTTTAGCATTTAGATCTTTTTTTGGTTTTTTAATAAATATACATAATATCCTGTCTAAAAAGTATACTAAATATTTAAATAAATTTATTAATTTTAGTTTTGTTAATATTTTTGTTTTATCTGACAAATTTTGATTTTCGTGTTTTTCTTTTTTCATTATTTACTGTATTCCTTCCATTATATGTTACAGTTTAATATAATTTTTCTTATATTCCCGTTTTGAGTCAAAAAATTTATATAATTATTAATATATCAAAATTTTTATTACATTTTTATATCTTCTAACATTTTTTCCACTTGTTTCCACGCATCTTCTACTGTAACTTCATCTAAACAAGGCCAAGTTTTATTAAGTTCATTTGATTTAACACATCTATTATCACAATTTGCACAATCCATTTTTTTACATGCTACATAAGGTCTTTTATATTTTTCTTTTCCTTTAAAATTATA
Source organism: uncultured Clostridia bacterium (assembly GCA_944386685.1). Classification (GTDB taxonomy): domain Bacteria; phylum Bacillota; class Clostridia; order TANB77; family CAG-508; genus CAG-269. The sequence continues at coordinate 3,788 of CALXCA010000033.1, forward strand.
AGTTAAATATCTATCATATGTATATGCCCCTGCTGTAATACATACTGGAACTTCTGATACAACAGAAACATGATATATTCCAGTATCATTTGTTATTACAAATTTTGCTTTTTTTATTAAATCTATATATTCTAATATAGATGTTTTATCTGTTAAGTCTATATATTTAACTTCATCTTTTACTAAAGATATTAAATTATCATTTACTTCTCTATCAACATTTGTTCCACATACTACTAATTTAATTCCTGTTTTTTTGTAGATTCTTTTTGTAATTTCTGCAAATCTTTCTATTGGCCATCTTTTATATTCTGTACTTGCACTTGGATATACAATAAAATAATCTTTTGGCAATTTTTCTTTTACTGGTACACTTGGTAAATCTACAAATTCTGGCTCTTTTTTTAGATTTCCTAAAAGATTAAAAAATTCAAAATAATGGTCTATTAAGTGCATTTTAGAATTATCCACTTCTAAAATTTTTGTATATACTTTTTTATAGATTTTTTTAGGACATGTTACAGTTCTTCCATTATTTATTATCCCTATTTTTTCGTCTCCACATATTGCTCTAGTTGTAAGTAAATTTGTAGAACATTCTTCTATTCCTATTGGGTCTAAAACAATGTCATATTTTTCTTTTCTTAATTCTTTAAATATTTTTCTTCTTTCTGACAAACTTACTGCTGATTTTGTATAATTAAATGGTAATACTTTATCAAATAAATTTGTTGCTTCATATATTTTGTTTAATCCATTTTGGCATGTTATTGTTAATTCATATTTATCTTTTGGATATATTTCTCTTATATTTTTTAAAGCACAACAAAACATTGCTCCATCACCAAGTGATAGATTATATACTATTATAACTTTCTTTTTTGAATTTTCTTGTTTTTTTGGTTTTTTTATAAATTTTAAATTTATTCCATCAATATAATAATAAATTGATTTTAAGTTTCTTAGTTTTTCATTTTTTAATACTGCATTATTTACTTTTGTAAAAAATGTCGAAAAATATCCTTTTTTAGCCATTTTGTTCATCCTTTTTTATTAAATTTACAGCTTCATAAAGATTTTTACATTTTCTTATATTTTTACTTTCTATTTCTGGCACCATATCTAATAAAAATCCTTTAACTTGCTCTTTTTCACATATTGATAAATCTCTTATTTTATCTCCTATTGCATAACTTTTTGAAAAGTCTATATCAAAATCTTTTTGAGCTTGATAAAACAAACCAAGTTTTGGTTTTCTACAATTACACTCATTACCTATATGGGGGCAATAATAGTATTTATCTATTATTACCCCATATTTTTTTAATTCATTTACCATATATTCAAAAATTTTATCTGCATCTTCTCTTGTATAATATCCTCTTGCAATTCCAGATTGATTTGAGATTACAATTAATTTATACCCTAAATTTTGTAATATCTGCAATCCATCTACTACTCCATCTATAAATTCCCAATCTTCTTTTTTATATAGATAATCTTTATCTACATTTATTGTTCCATCTCTATCTAAAAATACTGCCTTATTCATATAATTTTTTCTCTACAATCTCACATATTGTGTGCATAATCATTTCATGTGCTTCTTGGATATTTGGAGTTCTTGGATATTCTATTACAATTGGAATATCACATAATTCTTTGCATGTTCCACCTGTTTTTCCTAAGAAGCCAATTGTTGTTGCACCTATTTCTTTTGCAAGTTTAAGTGCATTATAAATATTTTTTGAATTTCCACTTGTAGAAATACCAAATACTACATCACCTTTTTCCACTAAAGCTTCTGTTTGTCTTCTAAATACATCATCATATCCATAATCATTTCCAACAGCTGTTAAAATACTTGTATCTGTTGTAAAAGCCACTGCTGGCAAACCTTTTCTTTCCATCATGTATCTTCCAACTAATTCCGCAGAAAAATGTTGTGCATCTGCAGCAGAACCTCCATTTCCCATTATATAAACTCTATGACCATTTTTATAACATTCAATTAATTTATTACATACATCTTCCACTTGTGATATTATTTTATCATCATTAATTACTTTTGTTTTACACTCTATACTTTGCATAAATTTTTCTTTAATATCTTCTTTCATAACACAACTTCCTTTCTTTTGCAAAACATCAACACTAAAACTATAAATTTTATTATTTTGTTGAAAAAGAATTAAATTTTGACAAGGAAAATTTTATTTAAAAGGCAAGGGCGCATACATATTGTATGTAACCGCGTTTTAAATGAAATTTGACACAGTCAAAATTGTAATTATTTTTCAACAAAGGTGTTTTTAATTTTAGTAATAATACTAGTAGTCGACTTCCCCTCCACCAATTTACAAATTACAACTTTTCCCCCTCTATTTTCAACAATATCTTTACCAACAACATCATCAGGTTTATAATCTCCGCCTTTAGTAATAATATCTGGTTGAATCTTTTTAATCAACTCATATGGAGTATCTTCACTAAATTTTACAACATAACTTACACATTGTAATCCTGCCAATAATTCCATTCTTTCCTTTTCTGGTATAATTGGTCTTTCTGGACCTTTTAATTTTTTTACAGATGAATCTGAATTAACACCTACAATTAGTATATCACCATAAGTAGAAGCTTGTTTTAGATATCTTGCATGTCCAACATGAAAAATGTCAAAACAGCCATTTGTAAATACAATTTTTTTGCCTTTTTCTCTTTCATCTTGTATGATTTTCACTAATTCATCAACTTCCACCATTTTATTATCATATGATACTTCATTTTCTTTACTAATGTGTTCTTTAATTTCTTCAATAGATACTGCATAAGTACCCATTTTAGAAACTTCTATACTTGAAGCAATATTTGATAATCTGGCTGTATCTGCTATATCAAAATTATTTGCAAGACCTACTGCTAAATATGAAATTACTGTATCTCCTGCTCCTGATACATCATATACTTCTTTAGAAACTCCTCTTATATGTTGGAAATTATTTTCTCCAATAAGTGTCATTCCTTCTTTTCCTCTAGTAGCTAATACATATTTTGCATTTGTTTGTTTTCTTAGTTCTTGTCCAGCTTTAACAATTTCTTCATCATTATTTACACTCATTTTTGTTAAGTTTTGCAATTCTGTTTTATTTGGTTTTATTAAAAATGCATTTTTGTATTTCGCATAAGATGGCTCTTTTGTGTCTATTAATGTTTTTTTGCTAAATTTATTTGCAATTTCTATTAATTTAGATGTATTTTCTATACTTAAAACACCTTTTTTGTAATCAGAAATAAGAATTATATCAAAATCTTTTACTTTTTCTTCAAATTTTTTTATCATTGTATTTGATATTTCTTCTGATATTGGTGTTGTATCTTCTACATCTAGTCTTAACATTTGAGCATTATTAGGTCCAATCATTCTTGTTTTTACTGTTGTTACTCTTGTATTGTCTGTAATTAATAATTCTGTGTTTATTTTATTTTCTTCTAAAATTGCTTTTAATTGTTTTCCTTCTTCATCTTTTCCTATAACACTCATTATCCATACATTTTGATTTGCCCTTACTAAGTTTCTTGCTACATTTGCTGCTCCGCCTAATACGACTGTTTCTCTTTTTTTGTGTAAAATTGGTATTGGTGCTTCTGGTGATAATCTTGTTGCTTCTCCAAAAAAGTATTTATCTAACATTATATCGCCAATAACTAGTATTTTTTTTGTTTTTATATTATTTAATTGGGTTTCTATATTCATTTATAATCTCATTTCCTCCTTGTATTCACTAATGTTAATTCTGTGAATAATGTGAATTATTCTTAAATATATATTACTTTAAGTTGATTTTTTAGCTAATTTATATTTTATCCATTTGTTTTTACTGCATCTTTATATTTTTTCATTAGTAATTTTGCAAACCATTCTGGCCAAAATTTTTTGAACATTAAATAATCTTCTTCAAGTCTAACATTGTTTTGTATTAAGTTACTTGTTTCTGACCCTCCATGAATTCTATGTTTCATTAATGGTTTTGGAATATATAAAAATCTTCCTTTTCTTTTTGATATTTCATACCAGGTATCCCAATCTAAATTGCTTTTTAATTCTGTTTTATATGGCTTTTTTCCTAATATTTTTGTATTAAGTGTTACTGCTGGGCAACAAATACTTGAGCCAAATGCTACTGCAAATTTTTTTCCCATTTTCCACATATTGTTCACTCTTAGTGGAAATAATAGTAATTTTTTTATTTTTAAATTTGTTGTTAATGGTATTGTTTCTCCATTTTTTATTTCATTATAATCTGTAAATGCTATTAAAAAGTCTTTTCCTTTTTCTAATTTTCTAATTATTTCTTCTAAGTAATTTTCGCAATATACATCGTCTTGATGTGCAACTGTAACATAATCTGTTTTTGTGTTACTTACAGCAAAATTCCAGTCTTGTCCAATTCCTTTTTCTCCATTATTTATAAAAAGTTGTATCTTATATTTTTGTGCTAAATTTTTTATATGGTCATTTGGTGTTGATGTTGCAATTATTATATTACTTTTTACTGTTTGATTTTTTAATGATTTTATACATTCTTCTAAATAAAGTGATTCTTTATATGCACATATTGCAAATGTGTGGTTTTTGTACTCTTCCATCGTTTCTTCCTCTTTTTTATTATTTTAATAAATCTTTACAAAAAAGTTTTAACAAATTTGCTAAATGTTTTTATTTACTTTTAAAAAATTAAGTTGTTACGTTTTTTAATATATTATTTGTTTCTTTCTTCATTTTCTTTTAATGCTATATAATGGTTTAAATCTTTTATTTTTTCGTTTAATTCTGAAATTCTTATATTATATATAAACATTTGAATTAGTAAAAATCCAATCATTGTTAAAAATACAAAATTAACAGGTGCTATAAACCCTAATTTTACAGAAATCCATTCAACTACATTTGAAAATATACTCATTAAGATTAATATTAGACATCCAACCATCCACATTACTGAGTTTGATACTTTTAATTTTGCTTGTTTAATTCTTTTAACACATAGAAAAAATGCAATTAATGAGCCTATTATTAATATTACTCTTAAAGTTATTGTCATTTATTTTTCCTCCTTTTTATTGGCATTAGTTTAATCAAATTCATTTTGTGTTAGTAAAAACAATTTTTACTATTTAATAAGCAATTTAAATATTTTTTCTTGTAATTGCTCTAATAAATATTATAGAGAAAAACATATTTATCATATATTCTATTGATTTTAGTGGTTTTAAATAGCTTTCACCAAATTCTCTATCTTTCATTTCTACTTGTACTTCTTTTATTGCCATTTTCTTTTTTAACATATAAACTAATGTATCTGGCTCTGGTGTTAAGCTTGCATTTCTAACAAATAACTCTATAGCTTTTCTGTTATATGCTCTCATTCCAGATGTTGGGTCTTTTATCTTTTTTCCTGTTGTTAAAAATATTGCCATTGTTAATAATTTGCTTCCAAGCATTCTTAAACTATGTGGTTTCTTTTTTGTTACAAATCTTGAGCCAATTACTATATCACTTTTTGTTTTTTCCATTTCTTCAACTAAATTTTTTACATATTTTGCTTGGTGTTGTCCATCTCCATCAAATTGAATTGCTATATCATAATTGTTTTTATATGCATATTTCATTCCTAGTTGTATTCCACTTGTTAATCCAAAGTTTATTGGTAATGATAACATATTAAAATTATTTTTTTCACATACTTCTTTTGTTTTATCTTTTGAACAGTCATTTACAACTACATAATCATAGTCTGTGTTTTGAATTACATCATTTACTGTTTTTTCAATATTTTGTTCTTCATTATATGCTGGTATTATTAATAAAACTTTCAATTGTTTATCTTTCCTTTCTTTTTGGTTTTTAGATTTTATTTTAGTATTTTATTCTTTTTTTATATTTTCTTCCATAAAGTTGTATCTCCTTTTTATAGTCATTACTTTGAGATTATAATACCACAAATGCTTTATTTATACAATATTTTTATAATATTTAACAAGTTCTATATATTAAATTCTCCATTGTTTTGCATTATTTGCTAATAAAATAAATATACTATATCATCTAAATTTTTGTATAATTTGAATATTTCCTTTCTGCTATATTTTATATTATAAACCTCTTTTTGTAAAGTAATTTTCTTCTTTTTATTGAGTTACATTACTTAAAGTTAAAATAGAACAATAGCGGACTTTTTTAGACATTTTATATTTTTATAACATTTTAAAGTCCGCGTCATTGTTCGTGCGCCAAATTTTACAAAGTAAAATTTGTGTGCATCCGTTTGAGCGAAGCTCTTTACTTGAATAGGAAAAAGCGGTTTTTCCTATTCAAGGAAAAAGAGTTCTTGACTTAGTCAAGAACTCTTTTTTATACAATCGCCAGCCATTTGAGATTTTCTCCTTGCAGTCAAAACTTAAATCAGGCAAGAACAATATCGTTTTTTTTCTAAACATATGGTTCATATTCATTTATATCTGGTTGTATAAAAATATTATCATCTACATTATTAAATTCGTATTCATATTCTGTTATTACATCATCTGCAACTGTTTTTACAATCATATATGTTTCTTTATCTATATATATTCTTCTATCTTTTGCATCATCATTTAACATATCTTCAAAAATTGGTAAACTTGATTTTTGTACTAAGTAACAGTCTTTTCCGTCTATATTAACTGATTTAAATGGCGTAAATGCTCCAGCAAAAAATGTTGCTATTTTACTTTCTTTCTCAAGTAATGTACGAGCCTCTTCTTCTGTAGGCTTTGCTAATTCTTGAATTTGTTTTTGTTGTACAAATTTTCCTTCTTTGTTTTCATAATAAGTTGTACTATTTTTGCCATCTATATATGTAGATATTATAGATTGAGTTCCATCCTCATTATTCATTTTATTTACTGTTAGCTCTTTATTTTCCTTTTTATAATTATCAAATGTTTCTCTAATGTTTTCTCCTTCTTTTATTGTAGTTTTTGCATAAATACTTTCACTATTTATTGCTTTATCTACATTTTCATTTATAATGTTTTTGGCAATTGTATAATTTCTTATCATACAAAATAATAATATTGCTATAATTAAAACTATCATTATTAAGCAAATTTTTAATATTTTTTTCTTATCCATAATACATTCCCCCATTCTTTTGTTTTTATCTAATTTCAAAATATACCTTTATTATACTACTTTTTACATTAATTGTCACTTTTGAGATTATTTAACCCCGTAAATATATTTTATTTACAGGGCAATTTTTATACAATATTAAATTTTTTTATCTTTAAATTTTTTACAAATATTTAAATGGTATAACTTTATTTTTTTCATCTAAATTAATTATTTTATCATACATGCATATGGATCTAATTCTGACTAATATAATATTTAATATTATATTAGTCGGTTAACTGCTTTTTGTCAATAATTTTATCCAATTATAACTTGTATTAAGCCTATTCCTAAAAATACTCCTGAACATATAGCTATGTTTAATGTTCTATTTTTATTTTCCTTTGTTTTTAGATAATCACCTGATATGCAACTTAATAGAAGTGGCAAAATTGGGAATAAATACCTTGGTTGGAAACCAGCAATATATAGATTTCCTACTGGTGTAAATGTTAAATATAGTATAGCACTTGTCATTGCAAACACTAGGAAAAATGCTAATAATAGTACTATTTTTTGTTTTATTTTAAAATTAATGTCATCTTCTGTTAGTGCTACAAATAATACAAATAACATCATTACTAAAAATACATTTCCACTATGTTCATTACCATCAAAAAATGTTCCTTGATATAATTCTGCTAACCAATTAAAATTTAATAAAGTTCTTTTTATATGTTCTAATGCTATTTTTACATCATAAATAGGATGTGTTAATACCATATTTAATTGTTCCACTGCATTTATTGTTCCTTGCCCTCTACTGTCTCCATCAGAATTTATTTTTGTATTTTTTAAATATATTATAAATGCTGTTGCAATTATAACAAAAATAATTACTGCTGTAATAATTTGTGGAAGATATTTTTTGTTCTTTTTAATAGTTTTTGATAAAGGTAATAAAAATACTAAAATTGCAAGTAGCATATAACCTGTACCTTTACCTATTAACATTATAAGAAATAATGCTAAAAATATTAAAAATTGTTTTAATGTTATTGTTTCACATTCTTTAAATAATTTAAAACAATATGCTGTAAAAATATATATTGTTCCTAAACATAGTCCATCTACAGAATATGATGATGCTAATAATAACATATATGGCATAAATGCTAATACATAAAAAATATTTTTCTTAAATGGTAAAATTTTAAATGCAATATATACTAAAACAGTATATAAAACTAAATTCATAATTCTACCTAATATGTACATATCTATTATACTTCCATTTAAAATTCTTGCAATTGCAATTCCTAATGCTGGGAATATATATGTAATTACATTATAATTTGCTGGTGTTGATGGTGTATCTTCTTTATCTACTTCATTTGTAACTTCTGGCTCATAATCATTTTTTAAAAATTCATCAATTGTGGTAAATTTTGATAATTGTGGTAATTCTTCAATTTTTTTGTCTGTAATAGGATTTTCTAAATAATCAAAATTTAGAAAAGATACATTTAGTGCAGACATAAAATGTTTTTTCTCATCTACAGCATGATTAAAATTTGTTGTAAATGTAAATATAATTCCAAAGGTACATGCTGTAATAATAATATTTTTGCTAAAATCATTAGATACATATATTATAAATAATGTTGATAATAAACATAGTATTTCTGCTATTGCACCTGCTCTTAAAAGTTTTGTTTCTATATAAGTACTATAAATAAGTAAAACACATGTTGCAATTATTCCTAAGGCTGTTACTAAATATATAAAAATTCTTTTTATTTTATTTTCTGTTGTTTGTAATGCTGTTTCTACAAATTTTTTATGAAATATACAATATAAAGCTATAAAAACTATATAAATAATAATTCTACATAATGAAAAATTATATTCCGCTCCACTTGTTGTTATAATTTGCGAATTACAATATCCTATTTCAAATATTAACATAGAGAGTATTAATATAATTATAGTATATATTGTTATACTTTTTTTACTAAATATCTTCATTAGTTTTCTCCTTATAAATTTTCTTTTCAAATTACTTTAAAGTTTCTCATTTTTTATCCTTTAAATTTTTAGATTTTTATTTAAGCAAAACTTTTTTATTCTTTATATTCAATTTTTTCAGTACTTATATTATATTGTGCCGTATTTCTGTCAAAATTTATATTTGAATATGGATCACCTTTTTCAATAACCTCTTTCCATTTTGTTTTGAAATTATTTGATTCATTTTCAAATCTTGCTTTTTTCTCTGGAGTGTCTTCATATCCTCTTGTTTTTGATTCATAGTGCATAAATTCTACATATGGATTATAAACAATTAAATATCCAGCTTGTCTAATTTTTAAGCAAAAGTCTACATCATTAAATGCTACTTTAAAGTTTTCTTCATCCATATATCCTACTTCTTCATATATACTTCTTTTAGAAAATAAACATGCTCCTGTAACAGCAGATAAATCTTGTGTTAAACATTCTCTTCCAAAATAAGCATGGAAATTTTTTGGAGTATTTGTTAGCAAATTTGCTGCTAAATTACATATTCCAACACCTATTCCTGCATGTTGTATAGATTTATCTTCATAATATAATCTTGCTCCAACAGCTCCTACATCTTTTCTTTGTGCATACCCTAAAAATTTTTCTATCCAATTATTTGTTAATACTTCTGTATCACTATTTAATTGAACTACATAATCGCTATCTTTACAGTTTTTAACACCAAAGTTTATTATTTTTGAATAATTAAATCCTTTTTCTTTATATTTTATTACTCTTACTTTTTCTAATTTTTGTATATTTTCATAATAGTCAAATGTTTTTTGCTCTTCACTATTATTTTCTATAATTACAATTTCGTAATTATCATATGTAGAAAGTTTTAATATTGAATTAACACAATTTTTTAATATTTTTACACTATCTTTATTAGGTATTAATATAGATACTTTAGGGTTTCCTTTTACTTCATATTCAACTTCATATACTCCTGGAATGTCTCCTCCATGTGTTACTTTTGCTTTTAAATTACATCTTTCTAAATGATCTTGTATTACTTTTATTCCAGCTTCATATGCATAAGGTTTTGCATCTGCTACCATTGCTGTTGAATTTGCATGTACTCTCCAATGATATAAAACTTTTGGTATATGTATTATATTTTTTGTATTTTCTGTTGCTCTTATAATTATGTCAAAATCTTGTGCTCCATTATATTTTTCTCTAAATCCTCCTAATTTATCCATTAATTCCTTTTTGAATACAGATAAATGTGTAATGTAATTATTAGATCGTAATGTATCTATTGCAAAATCTGGTTTAAAATGAGGATCACATCTTTTGTCTTTTGTTCCCTCTATTTTATCTTCATCAGTATATATAAATTCAACTTCTGGATGATTATTTATTGTTTTAGCTAGTTCATATAAACAAAATATTGGTAATAAATCATCATGGTCAACTAATAATATATAGTCTCCTGTTACTAGTTTTAATGCTTCATTAGAATTACCTGATATACCTTTATTTTCATTTATAAAATGATATTTTATTCTTTTATCACTTTCTATTATTTTCTTTAGTTCTTGGTTTTGTATTGGGCTTCCATCTGCCAAACATAATTCCCAATTTGTATAAGTTTGCTCTTTTAAACAATCTACCAATTCTGTAAAAAAGTTTATTGGTGTATTATACATTGGTACTACAATACTAAATTTAGGATTTATTTTAAATTTTGTTTTTCTTTGTTCTTCTAATTGTTCAGCATTTGGTTCATTATTTTGTATCCAAACTTGGTATTTTTCTCTTTCGCTTTGTGCTTTTGCAATTTCTTGTTTTCTAAAAATTTTTGCATATGTTTTAGATATAATTTTCTTTATTGTTTTTCTTATTCCATATTTTTTTCTATAATATCTAACTTGATTTATTACATTTTTGATTCTTGCAATTAACATTTTCACAGCTAAAATTTCCTTTCTTTATTATTTATTCTGTTATCTTTATTTTTAAGTTGCATAACTTATTTTTTACAAAAATCCCCTATCTTTTTAATTTTCCATTAATCCATCTCATTGGTTTTGTTATTTTCCATGATGTAGAATTACTAATTATTTCTCTTTCTTTTAATAAATCGCTTATTCTTCTTTCTAATTCTGCTTTTTCTTTTGTTAATTTTTCAACTTCTTCTTCTGTATTTTGTAATATTGGTTTATAATTTTCTAATTCGTTTATTTTGTTATGATATAAATTTAATAATGTTTGTCCTGTTTTTGTACTATTATGAATATTCCACATTTCTTCATCTCTAATATTTTTTTGAATTCTAATATCTAATTCTTGGAATAATTCTAAATGTTTTTCTAAACCTAGAGTTTTATATAGGTCTTCTGTTTTTATAAATGCATGTGCAGTAGGAAAATATGCAATTGCTCTATAAATAATAAATTCTATTGGAACATTTTCATCAAACCATTCTTGGTCATAAAAATATAATTCATTATCTATGTAAAATGCATTTTGAAAAATTAAATCCCATAAACCATATTTTATAAATGTTAATGGTTGTTGTTCATAATTATATTCTAAATTATTTTTTGTAAATATGTTATTTTCTTTTATTGTTGAATATTCTACTTTTTCTAGTTTGGTTAGTAAATCTTGTTTAAAATTATTTATATGCTCAAAAAATTCATTGTTTTTTTCTTTTTCTAATAATTCTATTAAAAATTTATCATAACTTTTTCCATTTTCAATAAATTTACTTATAATTTTACCGTTTTCATATTTATCTACAGTTTTTATATTTTGATTTTTCATTATATCTATATATTTTTTCATATTTTCTATATGATCTTTAGAATCTTCTATTAAATTTGTTTTTTCTACATTTTCATTATATATTATTGTTTGTATTTTATATTGTTTTTTCCTTAAATTTGTAAATGATACAAATTTTATATCATTTTTTTCTAATTCTCTTTTTGATATTTCTATAAAATATGAGTTTGCAAAAAATGTAAATTCATTTGGATCTTCTTTTAATATTTCTATATATGCATCTACTTCATTAAAATTTACATATTCTTCTTCTCCATATAAAAAGTCTCTATGAATACTTTCAAAATTAGGTAAATATTTATCTGTAAAAATTACATTTGGTGCTTTATAATCTGGTAGAACATAATAATATTTATAATTTTCATATCCTTTTTGTTTAAGTATTTTCTCTATTGCTCTTTTACTTAATGCAAAATTTTGATTACACAATATATTTTTTTGTGCTTGTAAAGTTGTCCAAAATTTCATTCCATATTGGTTGTCTATTACCAATAGAATTTTACTTTCTTCTTCTATATAGTTTTCTATAAGGTCTAATATAATTTGTAATTTTTTATGTGCTTTAACTTGTGGATTCATTTCATAATTTTCCATTGTTCCAATTAAAGAAATATAGTCAAATTTTCTATTATTTAATTCTTCAAAATCTGTTATTATCTCTAAATTTTCTGCATTTAATTCTGATTTTACTTTTTTCTTTTGTTCTTCATTATTTACTATTATTACTACTTTATTAAATTTATTGCATAGTTCTTCTATAATTTCATCTTCTACATATCCAATCTGTAATATTTTTTTATTTTTTTGATTAGGATACCAGTGTAAAATGTTCTTTTTTAGTTTGTGTTCCTTAATTAAGTCCATTTCCCCTCCACTACCTTTTTATTATTTATTTTAACTTTTTTATACAATAGTAAAGTATAAATTTTTTCTGAAAATACAATATTTTATACTAAATTTTATTTTAAGTGAATTACAAAGCAAAAAATTTAATGTTGTATCCTATTGTTAAAAAAAGTTCTTACTATACAAGGAATATTAAGTATTAAAAAATTTTCTATATAATATTTAAAATTTTCATTTTTATATAATTTATGAAATAAAAACCAATTTCTAAAATTAATATTCCTTTTTTTACTTAACATTTTATAATAATTATAAGATTTTTCATTTAGCTTATTTAATTGTACTGTAAATATTTTAGGATTTTTTACATAGGTTTCAAATACTCCTAACTTTACATCTATAAAATGATTTCTTATTTCATCAAATTTGTTAAATTTATCTATTGTATGTTTTGCCCCTACTTGGTTGTCTCCATGTTGCCTATATTTTATTAATGGTTCTTCTAAATAACTTACCTTTCCATTTATAGATACTGATAATGCTATCCAATGGTCATGAAATACATGTTTTGAATTTGTTGGTATATCTAATATCTTATTTAATTGTTCCTTTTTAGACATTATTGTACATCCTGTTACACTATTATATAAATAAGCTAATTTATATGTTCCTACTGTTTTTTTTATTTTTTTTGTTAAGTTCATTAATTTATCAAATGATTTGTTTACTTCATTTCCTTTTTCATCTACAACTAATAAGTCTGTAAAAACTAAGTCTGAGTTGTTTTGTTTTAAAAATTTGTATGTTTTTTCTACCTTTTGAGGTAACCATATATCATCTTGATCTGATAGCATATAAATGTTATTTTCTACTTTTGTAAGTAGAAAATTAAAGTTTTTTAAGTATCCTAAATTTTGTTCTTGTAAATATACTTTTATTCTACTATCTTTTTTTTCATATTGTTTTATTATTTCTCTTGTTTGGTCTGTTGAACAATCATCAGAAATTATTAATCTAATATTTTTATATGTTTGGTTTAATATACTTTCTATTTGCTCTCTTAAATATTTTTCACCATTATATGTTGCCATTAATATATCTATTTGTTCCATTTAAAATTTAATTCCTTTTTATTTTATTTCGCTACAGTTCTTTGAAAATTTTGATATATTAATAATTACATAAATTTTTCGACTCAATACGGGAATATAAGAATTTCTAAAATAATTTTATGGCACCCTTTCACTTAGTCCTCGCTACGCTCGACGCGAACATTTTCCATAAATTTAATTTAAGAAATTCTAAATTCCCTCCAATCGTATTCAAAATTTATTTATTATTAATATATCAAAATTTTCAAAGAACTGTTAGCTTTATTTCATTTTACTTCAATTACTTGGTTTCCATCTTTTCCTATATAATTTTTTTCTACATTTAAATTTTCTAACCATTTTCTTGTTTCAAATGTTTTCCATTCACCTGTATTTTCTCCGCTTCCTGCATCATTATTCCATAGCCATGTTGGTGTTGGCCATAAACAAATTTGTGGATTTATTATTTTATACAATTCTTCTGTAGCTCCTGCCTGCCCATGATGTGCAACTTGTACTATATCACTTTTTAATTTTTCTTTTTGTGTTTTTATTAATTTTTCGCTACTTTGTGTTCCTGTATCTCCTAAAACTAAAAATGATGTCTTTCCTGTGTCAAATTTTATTACCATACTTTGTTCATTTCCAGCATTTTCTGTAATTTCTGGATTTTTAATTCCTAATATTTCTGCTTTTATTCCATCTATTTGAATTATTTCATTAAGCTCTGGCTGATGCACATTTTCTTTTATTTTTTCATTTTCTAATGTCTTAAAAACTTCTTTTGTAAAATCAATTCTTGAACTTTCGTATTGTTCATACCAAGATAAATCATTTAATGAGACATAAATATTATTTATTTGAATATTGGTGTTTTTTATAATTTCAACAAATGCTCCTAAATGGTCATCATGTAAATGTGTTAAAAACCAGTAGTCAACAATTCCTCCGTTCTCATTAATCTGATTTATAAGATTTTGTGTATTTTCTTTTAGCCCTCCATCTATTGCAATTAACTTATTATTTTTAGTTTTTATTAAATATCCCATTGATTGCCTATCTTCTATTTGTGCTAGTTGAATTATTTCTACTTGTTTATTATTTATTTTTATTATTCCTATTGTTGTAATGCTTATAATAATAATTATTATTACAAAATAGATTTTTTTATTTTTTATTTTATTTTCCATATTTAATTTCATTCCTTCCTATAGGCACAAATCTGGTTGGAAAAAAATTAAATTTGGAATTGTAATTATTTTTCAACCTTAGTTCTTTCCTAAGTACAAATATGGTCAGAAAAGAAAAATTTTTATTTACTATTCTTTTATAATATTAATTTTAGGATCAATTCTTAATAATCCAACACAATCTTTACTAGATAAAATTTCTATTAATAATGCTTCATATTTTCTATTAAGTACCTCTAGTTCTCCATTTGCTTTAATATGTGTACAACTAAATGATAATGTATATTTATTTGGAGCTATTGGTAGTTTTTGTATAAATTCTGTTGTTACTATATCACCTTTTTTAAATTTCCCTGGATATATTTTTTCTAACATCGTATTTGTTCCAACTATTTCTATTCCGTTAAAGTTTTTTATTGTCATTGTAAATATTGGGTTATCTACCTCTTTATTAAACCTTACTTTTGATTTTAATTTTATAATTTTATCATTGTCTATTGCACTTAAATAATTATCATTTTCATCAAAAATACCGTAGTCAATTACTTCTGCATCAAGATTGCCATATTCTATTAAATTAGGATTTTCATTAAAATGTGATTTCCATGTACTTGTATCTTTTTGTTTATTATTTTTCTTTTCTTGTTTATCTTCCTTTTCTTTTTTTTCTTCTGTTGCACCTGTTTTAGGCATATTACCTGTTATAATTTTTTTGTATAATTCTACTCCCTCTTTTACATCTCCATCAAAAATTTTGGTTCCTTCAGATAATATTATCGTCCTTGTACAGTTTTTTAGTATATCAGATACATTATGTGTTACAAATAATATTGTTTTTCCTTGTGATTTAAATTCTTCGAATTTTTTGAAGCATTTTAATTGAAATGCCATATCTCCAACTGATAAAACTTCGTCAACTATTAATATTTCTGGGTTTACATTTATTGCACAAGAAAATGCAAGTCTTGCAAACATTCCTGATGAATATGTTTTTACTGGTTGGTATAGATGGTCTCCTATGTCTGCAAAGTCTATTATTTTTTGCTTGCTATTTTCTATTTCTTCTCTTGTTAGTCCCATTACTTGCCCATGTTGATATATATTTTCTTCTCCAGTTAAATCCATATTAAATGCTGTTCCTAATTCAAGTAATGAACTTATTTTTCCATTTACTTTTATTGTTCCAGATGTAGGTACAACAACTCCTGTTATCATTTTTAAAAGTGTAGATTTTCCTGCTCCGTTTTTTCCTAATATTCCAACAACTTCTCCTTTTTTTACTGATAAGTTTAAATGGTTCATTGCTGTAAAGTCTGTATGTCTTTGCATTTTTGGAAACATTATTTCTACTAGTCTATCTTTTTTCTTTCCATACATTTTATATTTTTTTACTAAATCTTTTATTTCAATAACGTTTTCTTCCATTAAAATAGAGTTCCTTTCTCGTTCTTCTTTATTGAATATTCTCCTTTTATTTTAAAAATTTATAAATAATTTGAAATATTAAATTACTTTATCTCCATTTTGATTATATAGTTTTTATTTTGAATTATATAATTATATAATTATATATTTTATAATTCAAATCTTTAATTAAATTTATTATAATACATCAGCAAAGTCTTTTTTAGTCCTTTTAAATATTGCATTTCCCCATATAAATAATATTATTGTTATTGCCCAAAATACTATTGTAAATAATCCATGGTTTGCAAAAATAATATTTTCTCCTATAAATGCTTGTCTAAAAGATGTTACTAGATATGTAAATGGTACACATTGCATTAGTTTTAATATTGTTTGATGTTCTGCTAACATTCCTAAATTCCATACTACAGGTGTAAACCAGAAAAATAATTGCATTGCTATTGATAATAAATTCGAAAAGTCTGGTAACACTGTTGTAATTGCTGATGTAAATCTAGTAAATGCTATCACAAAACAATAAAATGCAAATATTACATATATTAATATTAAAATATTTGGCATATATCCATATACTACACAAATTCCTACAGCAATTGCTACTAAAAATAATCCTACAAAACTTGATGCTACAATTGATATTGTTGGTATTATATTTACAGGAAACACTACCTTTTTTACTAAATAACTATATTGTCTAATTGAATTACTTGCAGACATGATACTATCATTTAACCATTGCCACATTGTCATTCCTGGAAAAAACCATACTGCATATGGATATTCTCCACTGCTTCCTGTTTTTAGTATAAATTGGAATACAATGGCATATGTTATCATAAATATAAATGGTTGTAAAAATCCCCATATTGTTCCTAAACTTGTACTTGCAAATCTATTTTTAAAATCGTTTTTTCCTAATTGCCATATTAATTTTCTATTTTTTATAATATCTTTGAAAAATTCCATACTTACTCCTTGTTGATTTGTTAGGGTCGGTCCTTTTTTTCGTTGGGGTCGGTCCCTTTTTGCGTTGGGGTCGGTCCCTTTTTGCGTTGGGGTCGGTCCCTTTTTG
>CALXCA010000034.1 GCA_944386685.1 uncultured Clostridia bacterium
GTGCCATAAAATTATTTTAGAAATTCTTATATTTCCGTATTGAGTCGAAAAATTTATGCAATTATTAATATATCAAATTTTTTGCTGAACTGTAACATTTCTTTGTTATTCAAATATTTTATTAGAATAATAAATTTTGTAGGAGGTAAAAAACGAATAATTATCAAAAAAAAAACAAAATGTTAGCTCAACTTTTAGATGCTTTTTTTCCACCAATGTGTGGAATATGTGGAAAAGAAAATAAAAATTTTTTATGTTATGAATGCAGAAATAAATTACAAAAAGAATTTTTTTTCAAAAAACTTAGATCAAAAAATAAATATTTTATCGAACAATATTATTTCTTTAAATACCAAAATCTTGCAAGAAAACTAATATTAGATATGAAATTTGAAAAAAAACCATATATTTACAAAACAATTCAATATTTTCTAGAAAAAAACAAAAAATGTTTGGAAAATTTAAAAAAGTATGGTATAATAATAGTAGTACCGTTAAGTAGGCAAAGATTACATATTAGAGGCTTTAATCAAAGCCAATTAATTGCACACTGTATTTCTAATATTTTACAAATAAAAATTCAAAAAAACATATTATATAAAACCAAAGATATATTACCACAAAGTACATTAAACAAAGAGCAAAGAATTCAAAATATAAAAGGTGTATATAAGGTTCAGAACATAGAATGTATAAAAAATAAAAAAATACTATTAATAGATGATATATACACAACAGGCAGTACATTAAATGAATGTTGTAAAATACTAGTAAAAAAAGGAATAAATAAACAAAACATTGGAGTGCTTACTTTTGCAAAAGATTAAAAAGAAAGGAAAAACTAATGGAAGAATTAGTTGAAAGTATATTAGACTATATAAGGGCAGATTATACAGATTATGCTATTATGATTAATGGAGAATGGGGATCTGGAAAAACATACTTTTGGAACAATAAAATCAGAAAAAAAATAGATTCAATGAATTTTAATGGAAAAAAATATACTACAATATATATGTCATTATATGGAATATCTAATCTTGAAGAAATAAGTAAAAAGATTTTTATAGAAACAACACAATTAATGGACAAAAATTTAAGAAAATTTATGAATCAACACAAAGAAATGGCAATACCGGAATATGCAAAAACAGGATTAGACATGGCAAATTTATTTGGAATTTCTGCAAATGAAGGCAAAATAGACTATGGGGAATTTTTTTCAACAGATGATAAAATACTATGTTTTGACGATTTAGAGAGAGCAAATGTAGACGTTATAGATATTTTAGGATATATAAATAATTTTGTTGAACATGACCATATAAAAACAATAATTATATGTAATGAAAAGGAGCTATCAACAAAATTAAAAAGTAACAATCTGGAAATGAAAACATTTATCGCAACATATTTATTAGATAAAAAAGGTGAGCTATTAACAACAGACAAGCCAATGGTAGAAAAAATAAAAGACCAGATAGAAAATGTATTTGATAAAGCAAATGAATATGAAAGAATAAAAGAAAAACTTATAGGAGAAACATTTGAATATGCTCCAAAATTTGATTATATAATAAATGGAGTATTAATGAGGTACGAATCAGACAAAGAATATTTAAGATTTTTAAAAGCAAACACAAATTTAATAATATCAACTTTTAATAAAAGTGGAACAAGAAATTTAAGAATTTTAAAACATTCATTAAAAGATTTTCAGAGAATATATAAAATGGTAGTTCAAAAATATCCTAACATAAGTAATAGAGTTATGCAAACAATGCTAATATTTACAATTGCAGTATCATTTGAAATAAAAGCAGGAAAAATAACAAAAAATAAATTTGTAGATATAAAAAATAATGAAGAATATAAATCTATATTAGTTTCATCAAGAGTATTAAACGACAACAGCCAATTTTATATAAAAGAATTTGATAATAATTATTACTATAATTTTAAAGCTGATTATAAATTCTTTAAATTTATAGAATATTATGTAAGAACAAGAATTTTTGACATGAAATTATTAAAAGATGATATGGATGAAATTCAAAAATCATTAGAAATAGGTAATATTCCATCATATAAAAAATTGCTAACAGAGGAATATTGGAAAATACCAGATGATGAATTCTTAAAAGTAATAAATAATATCATAAAAGAAGTAAAAAGTGGAACTGTTAATTTAGTAGATAATGTAAAACTATATGCATATTTCTCATACTTCATAAATAAAAAGTTAATTCCATATAAATTGCAAACAGTAAAAAATATATTCATAGATGGAATGAATTTAGCCTCTAAAAATTCTACATATTGTGATAATATTGATGAAGAATTAGAAAAAATAGCAATAGATAAAAATAAAGAAGATATGGAAGAAATTTTACAAGAATATTATAAACTAAATGAAAAGCTTAAAGAAAAACTATTTAGTGGTATAGCAGAAGACATATTCAAAAATATACCAATGAAGATGGAAATATTTTATGCTAAATTTGATGAAAAATGTATGGATATACCAATATTTAAATATCAAGATCCAAGACTAATACTGCAAAGGCTATTATTTGTAAGTAATGAAGATTTATTTACAATAAAAGATAAATTAGTAAATAGAGTAGAAAAATATGGTTCCAAATTAAAAGAAGAAAAAGAAAATATAGAATTGTTAAAACAAAACATAGATGAATATATAAAAGACAAAACAACATCTATAAAAACAGTAATGTTAAAAGAATTTTCTAAAGGATTAGAATATACTTTAACAAAATATTAAAATAAAGTTGACAAATTTTTTTATATATTGTTTAATATTATTAAAGGAAAGGATGTGGTTTTATGCAAAGTACAACAACAACAGTAATAGCAATATGTGTAGCAGCAGCATTGTTATTAGTTGCACCATTAATTACATTAACTGCAAGAAATGATAATGTAGTCCAAGAAAATGTAAAATTAATTGTAAATGAATTTGTAACAGATATCCAAAATACAGGAGTTATTACAACAGCAAAATACCAGGATTTTGAGAATAAGCTTGCAGCAACTGGAAATACATATAATATAGATATTGAAGTACAACATTTAGACGAAAACCCTGGAAAGAAAACAACACAAGCTAATTATACCAAAATAGGAGAAAATGTTTACTATTCAGATTACACTACACAAGTTTTAAACCAATTAAATATTGGATCATCAACAGGATCTGGAAAAATAATTCTTAAAGAAGGAGATAGAATTGTAGTTGATGTAAGTAATACAAATGAGACACAAGCACAAACAATAAAAGGCTCTTTATTAGGAGTTTCAAATGCAGGTCAAAGTGTAATATCAGCTAGTAGTACTGGAATGGTAAATGTTAATGGAAAATAAAGAAAAGGAAGAAACAAAATGGAAAAAATAAGAGGATTTGAAATTGCAAAAGGATTCGAAGATAAAGGTATAAATTTACCAGAAAGAAAAACTAAATTTTCTGCAGGATATGATATAGAATCAGCAGAAGATGTTATCATACCAAGTTTTAAAAAAGGTATGAAACCAACACTTATAAAAACAGGATTAAAAGCCTATATGCAAGACAATGAATATTTAATGTTAGTAAATAGAAGCTCTAATCCAGGAAAGAAAGGCTTAGTAATGGCTAATAGTGTTGGTATAATTGATAAAGACTATTATGGAAATGCAGAAAATGATGGACATATAATGTTTGCTTTTTACAATTTAAAAGATGAAGACATAGAAATAAAAAAAGGTGAACGTATAGGACAAGCAATATTTACACCATATTTAATAGCTGATGGTGACAATGCAAAAGGAGAAAGAACTGGTGGATTTGGTTCTACAAATTCATAAATACAAAACACACATAACAGATATCAAAATAACAAATATTGCACAAGTTACATAAAATGATTACCAAAAAATTTTTAATAAAAATGGCAAAAGCTTTGACTTTTGCCATTTTTTGTGATATAATATAAGAGGTTGAAAAAATCTATAAAATAATATTTTATGATTGAAATATACCAAAAAATATTTTCTAGGAGGAGTGAATAGACATGTATAATATAGGTGATAAAGTAGTTTATCCAATGCATGGAGCAGGAAGCATAGTATCAATTGAAGAAAAAGAAGTAATGGGGAAAAAACAATCATATTATATATTAGAGATGCCTGGTGAAGTTAGAGTTATGGTACCAACAGAAACTGCAGAAGAACATGGAATCAGAGATGTTATAGGTAAAACAGAAGCAGATAAAGTAATTTCTATATTAGAGCAAGATGAAACAGAAATGGAGAAAAACTGGAACAAAAGATATAGAGAAAATATGGACAAAATAAAAAGTGGAAATATATATGAAATTGCAGATGTTGTTAGAAACTTAAGCTTCAAACAAAAAGAAAAAGGATTATCAACAGGAGAAAAGAAAATGTTATATAATGCAAAGCAAATATTAATAAGTGAATTAGTTTTAGCAGAACACTCAACACAAGATGAAGTTGAGCAACTAGTAGATAATAAAATTAATTCATCATATGCATTATTTAGAACAGATGGAAATATAGAAGATGTTTCAGCAGGAAGCATAGTAAACAAATTTATACCTTTTAATGAGGACAAGTAAAAAGTGGTTTTTAACCACTTTTTTTTGTTGGGGTCGGTCCCTTTTTTGTTTTGGGACCGACCCTAATAGCAATAGCAAGATCACAATAAAAAAATTTAATAGAAAATAAAAAAATGTTAATAATAGAATAAAATAGAAAAATATATATTATATAATTTCTTAAAAATGGAGGATAAAAATGATATATACAATTACATTTAATCCTGCTTTAGATTATATAACACAAGTTGATAATTTTGAAATTGGTAAAGTAAATAGAACAATAACAGAAAAAATTTTAGCAGGAGGAAAAGGACTAAATGTTTCAATTGTTCTAAAAAACTTAGAAATAGATAATACAGCAATTTCTTTTATTGCAGGATTTACAGGAGATGAACTAGAGAGAATAATCAAAGAACATAATATAAAAACAGATTTTATAAAAGTACAAAATGGTAATACTAGAATAAATGTAAAAATTAGTTCTTCAATAAATCAAATAAAAAAAATAGAAAGTCAAAAAAATTTTTTAGAAAAAAATAGTAATAATTTAAAAGATAATTTTAAATATATAAAAAAAGAAGAAGATATAGATAGAAAAAAATTTATAGAAACCGCGCTAAATGGTAATGGACCCCAAATTTTAAAACAAGATGTAGAAAAACTATTAGAAAAAATAAATCAAATTAAATCACAAGATTTAGTTATTTTATCAGGCAATGTACCTAAATGTATAAATGAGAAAATTTATGAAATAATAAGTAAAGAATTAAAACAAAAAAAAATACCTTTTGTAGTTGATGCAACACAAAAATTATTAGTAAATACATTAAGATTTGAGCCCCAATTAATAAAACCAAATAAACAAGAATTAGAAGAAACATTCGATGTAAAAATAGAAAAAAAAGAAGATATAATTTTTTATGCCAAAAAACTTCAAGAAAAAGGAGCCAAAAATGTTTTAATATCACTAGGTGGAGATGGTGCAATTCTATTAACACAAAATCAAGAAATATATTATTCAAATGCTCCAAAAGGAAAAGTAATAAGTACAGTAGGCTCAGGAGATTCAATGATAGCAGGATTTATAGCAGGACTTTACAAACAGAATAATTATTTAGAAGCACTAAAATATGGAATTGCATCAGGAAGTGCAACTGCTTTTGGAGAAGAATTAGCTACAAAAAAAGACATAGAAAAATTATTAGAACAAGTTAAGATTCAAAAAATTTAGTTAATTTTAAAGTTATAAGTTTACTCCAAAATGGTATTATTATTTTGATGATGAACATTATATTATTGTTTTTAATAATTATAATCTTTATCCAAAATAATTAAAATAATTTAAATTATTTTAATATATAAAAGTTTTATAGAAATTAATAAAAAATTTTAACATGCTTTAAGCCCAAATTAAACAAACTAGATATGTAAAATAAAAAATATTAATGTTGAAATTGAATATATAATTTCAACAAAAATTAAATATTAAGAAAGAATGTGAATGATTTGAAAGAATTGACTGTTATTACTAAGTGTGCCTTTAAAACGAAGCAAGAAAGGAATGGATTTTAAAATGAAAATTACAGATTTACTTAATAAAAATGCAATTCGACTAAATGGAACCTTTAAAAACAAAGAAGAAGTAATAGATAAATTAATTGAACTAATGACTACAAATGGAAATATTACAGATAAAGAAAAATATAAAAAAGTGGTATTAAAAAGAGAAGAAGAGGGAACAACAGGAATTGGAGACGGAATAGCTATACCACATGGAAAAACAGATGCTGTAACAAAACCAGGATTATCAGCAATTATAGTTCCTGATGGAGTTGAATTTAATGCATTAGATGGAAAGCCAGCAAAAATATTATTTTTAATAGCGGCTCCAGATACTAAAGACAATGTACATTTAGATGTATTGAGCAGATTATCAACATTATTAATGGATACAGAATTTAGAAAAGCTTTATTAAATGCTAAAACTCCAGAAGAATTTTTGATGTGTATTGATAGAGCAGAAAGTGTAAAACTATCAGAAAATAAAAATTTAAATAATTCATACGAGATTTTAGCAATTACTGCATGTCCAACAGGAATTGCACATACTTATATGGCAGCAGAAGCATTAGAAAAAATGGGAGAAAAATTAGGACATAAAGTAAAAGTAGAAACACATGGGTCATCAGGAGTAAAAAATAAATTTACAAGAGAAGAAATAGATAATGCAAAAGCGGTAATTATTGCAGCAGATACAAAAATAGACTTATCTAGATTTGATGGTAAGAAATTAATAAAAGCAAAAGTTGCTGATGGAATAAATAAACCACAAGAATTAATTGAAAATGTATTATCAAATAATGCACCTATATATCATTCAGATACTAAACAAGAAAGTAATTCAGAAGAAAAAGAAGGAATAGGAAGAAGTATTTATAAACACTTAATGAATGGTGTAACACATATGTTACCATTTGTAGTAGGTGGAGGAATTTTAATTGCAATAGCATTTTTATTAGATGATTATTCTATAAATCCATCAAACTTTGGTATGAACACACCTATTGCAGCATTTTTTAAAACAATAGGAGGAGCAGCGTTTAATGTTATGCTATATATTTTAGCAGGATATATAGCAATGAGCATTGCTGATAGACCAGGTTTGGCAGTAGGATTTGTTGGAGGAATATTAGCAGTACAAGGAACGACTTTTGCATCTTTAACAGATAGTACAGTAACATTGGTAAGTTCTGGATTTTTGGGAGCGTTAATTGCAGGATTTGTAGGAGGATATATTGTAGTATTTTTAAAGAAGATATGCAGTTATTTGCCAGATAGTATAGAAGGAATAAAAACAATTCTTTTATATCCTGTTTTTGGAATTTTATTAATTGGATTATTTATGTTATTAATTAACCCATATGTAGCAGGAATTAATACAGCAATAAATAACTATTTATCATCAATGGGAACTGCAAATAAGGTATTATTAGGAGCAATTTTAGGAGGAATGATGGCAGTGGATTTAGGTGGACCAATTAACAAAGCTGCATATACTTTTGGAACAGGAATGCTAGCTTCTGGTCAATATGAAATTATGGCAGCTGTAATGGCTGGTGGAATGGTACCACCTCTTGCAATAGCAGTTTTAGCAACAATATTTCCTAAAAAAATTGAGAAAAAAGATAAACAAGCAGCATATGTAAATTATATAATGGGACTATCTTTTATATCTGAAGGAGCAATACCATTTGCTTCAAGTGACCCTCTAAGAACAATACCAGCATTTGTAGTAGGGTCAGCAGTTACAGGAGCATTATCTATGGTATTTAATTGTACTTTAATGGCACCACATGGTGGAATATTTGTTATTGCAACAATAGGAAATCCTCTAATGTACCTATTAGCAATATTAATTGGTACAATAGTTTCTGCTTTAATTATGGCAAAATTAAAAAAGAATTTACCAGAATATGAAAATCAAGTTGTTTAATAAAAATATATGAAAATTATTTAAAAAAGAAAATACTCAGATATACTAAAAATTTGGAAATTATTTTAAAGTACAAAAAATTATATTTTACAGGTTTATAGGTTAAACCAAAAACCTAAATATTTATATAAGGAGAAAATAGAATATAATTAATGGAAACGAAAAAAGTTATTCTAAAAAATGAATCTGGATTACATGCAAGACCAGCATCAGAACTTGCAAAAATTGCATCAAAATATCAATGCACAATTAATTTAATTGTTAATGGAAAAATAATTAATGCGAAATCTATTTTAAACATAATGTCTGCTGGAATAAAAACAAGTTCAGAAATTGAAATACAATGTGATGGTGAAGACGAGAAAAAAGCATTATTGGAAATAGAAAAAGCTTTTAAAAATAATTTTGGTGAATAAGGAAAGTGATATATATGATAAAAGGAAAAGGTATATCAAAAGGTATTGGATTTGGAAAAGTTTTTATTTTTGAAAAAAGAAAAAGAAAAATCAAAAAAGTAATTGTAGAAAACTCAGAAAATGAACTGGAGAAATTTAAAACAGCATTAAATAAGGTAGAAAAAGAAATAGAAGAAACAATACAACAATCATCTGGAACAGAAAAAGAAATAATGAATGCATATTTAATGATATTAAAAGATCCAACACTAGTAATAGAAACAGAAAACTTAATAAAAAATTTAAAATATAATGCAGAATATGCAATAGAAGAAAGATTTAATAAAATTATAGAGATGTTCAAAAAAATAAATGATGAATATATGGCAGAAAGAGCAAAAGATATTATAGATATAAAAGAAAAGCTCCTTGACAAAATTCTTAAAGATGAAAACATTAAATTAAATAAATTACCTCAAAATATAATAATTGTAGCAAAAGAATTAACAACATCAGAAACTGCAAAACTAGATTTTAAAAATGTTTCTGGAATAATTACAGAAATAGGTGGAGTTAATTCACATACCGCAATTATGGCAAGAACTCATTCAATACCTCTTATAACAGAAATTCATAATATTAACGAAATATTTAATAATGAACAATATATTTGTATGAATGGAAGTACTGGAGAAATATTTATAAATCCAACAAAAGAAGAAGAAAATAATTTATTAGAACAACAAAAGTTAATAGAAGAAGAAAAAAATAAATTAGAAGAGTATAAAAATAAGGAAACAAAAACAAAAGATGGATTTAAAGTAGAACTTGTATCAAATATAGGAATACCATCAGATGTAGAAAAAGTTATAGAAAGTACTGCAGAGGGGATAGGGCTATTTAGAACAGAATTTTTATATATGGATAATGAAAAAATGCCAACAGAAGAAGAACAATTTTTATCTTATAAAGAAGTTGCAGAAAAAATGCAAGGTAAGCCTGTAATAATAAGAACATTAGATGTTGGTGGAGATAAAGAAATTAAATATTTAAATTTACCTAAAGAAGAAAATCCATTTTTAGGTTTTAGAGCAATTAGAATATGTTTAGCTAATATTGAGATGTTTAAAATACAATTAAGAGCTATTTTAAAAGCAAGTGCATATGGAAATATATCAATTATGATACCAATGATATCATCAATTGAAGAATTAAGAAAGACAAAACAAATAGTAGAAGAATGTAAAAAAGAATTACAAGAAAAAAATATAAAATTCAAAAAAGATATAAAATTAGGAATAATGATAGAAATTCCTTCCACAGCAATTATGGCAGAGCAATTTGCAAAAGAATGCGATTTTTTTAGTATAGGAACAAATGATTTAATACAATATACAGTTGCAGTAGAAAGAGGAAATGAAAAAATTTCAAATTTATATTCAAAATACAATCCTGCTGTAATTAGATTAATAAAAATGGCAATAGATGGGGCACATAAAGAGGGAATATTTTGTGGAATGTGTGGAGAAGTTGCAGGTGATAGTAAATTTATTCCTATTTTAATAGGAATGGGGCTTGATGAATTTTCTATGAACTCAAATAAAATTTTGCAAGCTAGAAAAGTTATTACAAATCTAGAAAAAAAACAATGTGAAAAATTAGTTGAAAATATAATTAAACTAGATTCTTCTAATAAAATAAAAGAAGAATTAGAAAATTTTAAAAAATAAAATTGTAATCAAATAAATATTTTTTAATAATAGAAGTATATATTATTTATTATAATATATACTTCTATTATTAAAAATATTTATTCTACTACTCTTTGAGCTTTTACAACATATCTATGAGAATTTATACGATAAGGATGACAAGATAATAATGTAATAATATCTTTTCCATCTTCAATTAAAAGCTCTCCAACTTCTGTAGGTAAAATAATCTTTATTTCATATACTTCATAAACTAATTCTTCTCTAAAATTTTGAATATATATTCTATCACCTTTTTCAAGCTTTTCTATATGTCTAAAAAGAGTAGCTTTTCCATATCCTCTATGAGCAGCAATAACAGAATTTGTATTTTCTCCACCAATAGGGTAAGAAGTTTCTGTAAGATGAACAGCACCTTTTAACATATTTGCTTTATTGGCACCAAGTAAAATTGGAACTTCTATTTCCATTTTTGGAATACGTAAGAAACCAATAGTATTATTTGATATTCCATATTTACTTAAATCTATAGCAGATTGCTCATAAGAAAAAGGATCTGTTAAATTGCTTTGATGGTTTTTATATAAGTTTTCATTTTCTTGTTTTAATAAATTATATAATTCATCTAAAATATTGCTTTTATCTTCATTGTTTGTTGATTCTGCTTCAGATTCTATTTTTTCAATTTTTACAATAAAATCATCTTTCTGTTTTTGCACATCTTTCTCATAAAAATAATTACTTATTTTTGGATATAATAAAAATCCAATACCAATTAGCATAAACAAAATTGCAAAAACTATTAATACAACTAATTTTTTATTCATTTTGCTTTGATCCTTATATAAATTTAGGTTTTTTTATATTTTAAAAGATAATATGTATTTTTTGTTTAATAACTCATAGTGTTATTTATTATTAAAATAGTATCATCAATAGAAATATAAGGAATAAACCTATAAACCTTTTAATAGTATTAAACTTTAAATTACTTAAATCAAAAGTAATAAATAAAATTTAGTATTTTATTTACTATTTTTACGTTTTAATTTTTTTAAAATTATTCTTACAATTAATATTATAAATAATATTATTAGAATACTTCCACCAATTATATATCCAAGATAATAATAATTTTTTTCTTCTATTGCATTTACTACATTTTGAACAGGTGTATTATTTGTTTCTTGAGTAGGTTCAACATATTCTTCATATTCAACTTGTTCTGCTTTAACTAGTAAACGATGTGTATTTACACCATATGGTGTACAAGTAACTAAAGTTACATAATCTTTATCTTTAACAACTTGTAGTTCTTCTATTTCATCAGGTAAAATGACCTTGGTTTCGTAAACTTTATAAGTTAAAACTTTATTTAAAACATGTATATAAAAAATATCTCCAATATTAAGTTCATCTAATCTTGTAAAAAGTTCTGCACTAGGTAGACCAGTATGTCCAGTTAAAACACAATGAGTTGATGTTCCACCAATAGGCAATGAAGTTGACTGAATATGTCCAACACCTTTTTCTAAAACATCACTACTAGTTCCATGATAAATAGGTAAGTGAACATTTATTTTTGGAATTTCTATGTATGCCATAATTCCACTATCTGTAAGATTTAAAATACTTGTATAATTGGTAGGCAATGCATATCCACTTCCTTCAACAAAAGGGTCATGTACAGGGTCTCCTGCTAAGTTCTCATTATAAGTTTGCGCTTTTTGAAATTCTTCTTCTAATCCTTCATTATCTATAGAAACAACTAATTCTTCATATTTTTCTATAATTTCTACTTGATTTTTTTCTGCAAAGTAATTACTAATATTTGGATATAAAGAAATAGCTATTCCACCAAAAATAAGAATTAATGACAATAAAAGTGTTATTTTATTGTGGTTCTTTTCTTTTTTTGTATTTTTTTCTTGAATATTTTTGTTAGAACTTTCTTTAGTTTTCAAATTACTTTTGGTGATATTTTCTTGATTAATTTTTTTTTCTGCCTTTTCTTTTATAAAATTGTTTGTTGTAATAACTTTTGAGTTAGGGGATAGATTTTTATTTGAATTATTCTTTGTATTTGTTTTTTTACTTTTCATTTTTTTTGACATTAGCTTATCTCCATTTTAGTTTTAATATATATTCATAATATATTTTAACAAATAGTTTTTATATATTCAAGTAATATTTAAAAAGAAATATTGTAAAAACTGCTAAATATTTCTTTTTAAATATTGTTTAAAACTATTGACAAAAAAAAATAGAAATGATAAAAATATTTATGAGGGAGTCAAATGTTGTAGAAAAATAAAAAATAGAAGGAAATGATGGAGACTTATATAGAGCAGAACCAAGTGCAGAAATACCTTCAATGTACGAATTAGTACAAGAAAAATTCCCACAAAATGCAGTAGGGATTATAGAAGCAGGAAAAGTTAAAGAAGTAACATATTACTATAAATTAAAAGAAAATAGTACAATAGAAAAACAAGGACCTACAGAAATAAATTCAATAACAAATAATGTAGATTATAATATTTCTTATAAATCTGCAATAAAAGATTATATAGGAAATGTAAAAATAACAATAGTAGATAATCTTCCATACGAAATTGATGAAGAAAAATCAAATATAAGTAATGGAATTTATAATAAAGATAATTTAACAATAACATGGACAGGAACTTATAATACAACAACAGATACATTAACTTGGGATAATCCAAGTTCAGCACAAAATGAAGATGTAGAAGTTCTTGAAAATGGAAATATTTTAATAAACAAAGACATTTCTTTAGTATATTTAAATTTACCAACAGAAAATGAAACAATTGTAAGAAATACTGTATCTGGAACATTAGAATCACAAGAAGGACTTACAGAAACTGTAGAAGATTCTTTTGAAACTATAATTAATCTAACAACAAATATTACAGTAGAAAAACAATGGCTTGGAGACTTAGAAGAAAATAGACCAACAGAAATACAAGTTTATTTAACAGCAAATGGAACAAAAGTAGAAACAGAGCAACCTTTAACATTAAATAAAGAAAATGGATGGACAGATACTTTTGAAGACTTAGAAATATATGATGAAAACAATCAAGAAATACAATATGATGTAGAAGAAATAGAACCAGATGGATATTTTTTAAGTAGTAAAATAAGTAATAATATAGAAGATGGAATAAAATATACACTAACAAATTTTAGGTATGGTGAACTAACACTTACAAAAGTAGCACAAGAAGATAATAATATAACATTAGGAGGGACAGAATTTAAATTATACAAATTTGTAGGAAACACACCAAATAATGAATTAATAGACAAAGACAATGTTACATCAGATTGGGAGTTAGTGGAAACATATGTAACACAAGAAGATGGAATAATAAGACTAGAAAATTTAGATAAAACATTTGAATATAGGCTAGTAGAAACAAAAACAGTAGAAGGAAGAATGTTACCAAAAGGACAATATAAAATAGAATTTATATATGGAAATTATGATACAACAGATACAACAATAAAAAACATAGATGGAACATTAGTAAGAGTAACAGCAGTAGGAAATCCGCTAGCATTAGTAATAACAGAAGACAATAGATATTTAATTCCAAATCAAAAAATATTTCAAATGCCATCAAGTGGAAGCTTTGGAGTTAATGACTTTTATAAAATAGGAATTAGTATAATAGGAATAGGATTTATATTAATATTATCAAATAAATTTATATTCCAAAAGATAAAATTCACTAGAAAAAAATAGACTTAAGGAAAAATTTAAAATAGTTATTAAAATACACTTATATAATAAAATTAAAAAAACAAAATCACATAGTAAAACTATGTAGAAAAAAGAAGAAAGGGAGAGAAGACAGATGAAAGAAAAAACAAAATTATTTAAAATGATTGCAACAATAGTTTGCATCATGATTGTACTTACAATGTTTAGTACATATTCATTTGCAAGTGTTGCAGATGATGCTAAAGCTACAATTACAATTAATAAGCTAGAACAAGGAATTAATTTAACAGCTTACAAAATAACAACAGTTAATTTCCATGATAACCAATTTGCTGAACCACAATTTGTATGGGTTGAACAAGTAAAAACATGGTTAGAATCAAATGAAACATATAAAATTTATGCATCAGACATGGAAAAATTTGATGAAGATATGGAAGATAATGCTGCAAATACAAAAGCATTTTATAGTGCATTAACAGAAGCTATAAAAAGTGGAGATATTACAGGACTTACAACAAAGGAAACAACAGCTTCAGGAACACTTGGATATGGAGGATATCCAGAAAAAGATGAAGAATTAACAGCAACAGCTCAATTTACAGACTTAGAAATGGGTTCATATTTAATTTTTGTTAATGGTGGATATAGAGTATATGAACCAGTTATAGTAAATGCTTACCCACAAGCTAGTGGTGGAGATTACACATTACCAGCATTTAGTGCAGATGTAAAATCATCTACACCAACAATTTCTAAAACAGTAAATGGAGCACATAAAGATAGTGTTAGTACAAAAGATGTTATAAATTATGAAATAACAGCAGATGTTCCAACATATTTGCCTAATACTACAGCAAAAGCATATTATATAAGTGATAAACTAGATACAGGATTAGTTTTAAATAAAGATTCAATTAAAGTTTATGGAAAAAAAGGAACAGAAACATTATTAACAAAAGATACACATTACACATTAACAACAGAAAATGCAAAAAGACCAGTTGCAGATGCAAATCAAGATGTAACATTCTCAATTAACTTTAATTATGATCAAATAAGCCAATATGATCAAATTATTGTAAGATATGAAGCTGGTCTAGATACTACAGTACAACCAGGAACAGGCTATTCAAATAAAGCATTTTTAGATTACAATAATGACCCATATGTTGATACAAGCTTCAATACTCAAGAAACAGGAACAGATGGAGATACTGACCCAGATAAAGAGCCAGATCCAGATAGACCAGATGAAGATGTTACAGTATATACATATGGAATGGAAGTAACAAAAGTTGATAAAGCAAATACACAAACAAAATTACCAGGAGCAGAATTTGCATTATCAATAAAAGATAGTGGAACAAAATTAAAATTCACAAAAACAGCAGATGGAACATACTATCTATCAAATGATGGTGTGGAAAATATGGTAGTAGGAGCTGATGGTGTTTTAAGAATTTATGGACTTGATGAAGAAATATATACTTTAGAAGAAACAAAAGCTCCAAATGGTTATAATTTAGCATCAGAGAAAAAAGATATTACAATTGCAGATAAAAATTTAGATGGTGTTCTAGATAGTGATACAAATGGAGTTACTGAATTTGAATTTACAAATAGTCAAGGTTTCCAATTACCAGTTACAGGTGGAATTGGTACAACAATATTTGTAGCATGTGGAATTGTATTTTTAGGAATAGGAATTGGATTAATGTTTGTAGCTATTAAAAAAAGAAATGTAAAATAATTTAAATAAAAAGAGCAGACAATAAAAGTTTGCTCTTTTTCTATATAAATGTGTAAAATTTTTACTAAATTTTACACATATACAGTTACTAGATAATGGTGTTTTAATTTTTTTTATTAAAAACGATGATATTATAATATTTAAAGTTCTCCTGTTCATTCCATTCAAAAAGAATTCATAAGGCTTTTTCATGAGCCTCTTTCACTCCGACCCTCTCGAAAACTCGAGTACCGTGAACATTCCTCATGCAAAAGCCAAATGAATTCTAATTTTCATTTCAATCAAGCGTCAAAGCTTTAAAATATTATAATATCATCGTTTCTTTGCTCTATTTTATTCAAGACCATTATCTAGTAACAATTTACAAGAAAAAAATTAAAAAATTGTTTAAAATTAGAAAAAATGTGATATAATATTATAGGTCAAAAATCAATTCATGGTAAAGGAGGAAAATATTATGAACACAAACAGAAAAGTTGTATTAGTTGGAGCAGGATTTGTAGGAATGAGTATGGCATATTCTATACTAAACCAAGGAGGAGTAGATGAATTAGTATTAATAGATGTAGTAAAAGATAAAGCTATAGGAGAAGAAATGGATTTATCTCATTGTTTACCATATGCACCACAAAAAATGAAAATAAAAGCAGGAGATTATTCAGAATGTAAAGATGCAAATATTGTAGTAATAACAGCAGGATTAGCTCAAAAACCAGGACAATCTAGATTAGAGCTAGCAGTAGCAAATGCAAAAATAGTAAAAGAAATTACAGAAAATATTAAAGCAAGTGGATTTAGTGGAATATACATTGTAGCAAGTAACCCAGTAGATTTAATGACATATGTAGTAGCACAAGTATCTGGAGCTCCAAAATCAAAAGTATTAGGTTCTGGAACAGTATTAGATACAGCACGTTTAAGATATTTAATTGCAGACTATCTTCAAATTTCAAGCAAAAATGTACATGCATATATATTAGGAGAACATGGAGATTCTTCTTTAGTTCCATGGGAACATTGTTATGTAGGATGTAAAAAAATGATAGATATTATGAAAGATAATAATCATCCAATGGAAGATTTAAAGAAAATACATGATGGAGTATGGAAAGCTGCATATGAAATAATAGAAAAGAAAAAAGCAACATATTATGGAATAGGAATGGCATTAACAAGATTAGTAAAAGCAGTTTTAAATGACGAGAATTCAATATTAACAATATCTTCATACTTAGACCATGAATATGGGCAAAACGGAATTTATATAGGAGTTCCTGCTATAATAAATAAAGATGGAGTAAAAGAGTTATTAGAACTAAAATTAAATAAAGAAGACCAAGAAAAATTTGACCATAGTTGTGAAATTATGAAAGAAAATATAAAAAATGAAATAGATCCAATATTAAATAATTAAATTTTTTTGAACTTTATGGAAATAAATTCCTTAAAGTTCTTTTTTCGAAAATTGTATTTACAACTAATTTTCATTATGATATAATGCCAAAGAAAAGAAATATAAATTTTATTTTTAAGAGGTGGACAAATGAATCAAATATTATTTACCGGTGATGAAGGACCAGAAAATAATCAACAAAATTTTAAAAAACAAAAACAACCAAAAGCACCTAAATTTAAACCTAAAAAAAATGAAGTACCAAATTTTAAGTCATTTAGAGCAGATTATAATTCAAATACAATGAATTATAATTCAAACCAAGTAAATTATAGTAGTTCAAATTACACTTCAAACAAAGTAGTAGATGTAAAGAAAATAGTAATATTTTTCTCAATATCTATTATAATACTTGGATTTTGCTTTATTGGTGGAAGTATTTATGCAAAAGACCAAATAAATAGTGAGGTAGAAGCAAATGCAACACCACTTGTTAATGTAACAAGAAATGATGAAAATAATACATTAGATATATCTGTAAACCACATAAGAGGAATAAAACAAATAACATATCAATGGAATGATGAAGAAGAACAAGTAATTAACGAAAATAACCAAAAAGCTGTAACAGAAACAATAGATTTACTTGGAGGAAAAAACATATTAACAATAACAGTTACAGAAGAAAATGGTCAAACAGTAAGATATCAAAAAGAATATTCTGTTGGTAATGTACCAACAATTACATTAGAAAATGTTGATAATGGAGTAAAAATTATAGCATATGCAGAAGATACAATAGACAATGTAAAATATAGTTGGGATGATGGTGAATATACAACTATAGAAGTAGGAGAAAAAAATTATGAAGGAACAATAAATGCTCCAAAAGGAAGACATTCTCTAAAAATAATTGTAACAGATAAAGAGGGAATTCCTGCAGAAAAAACAACCACAGTAATAGGAGCAACAGTACCTGTTATAGATGTAAAACTTGGAAGAAAAGATGGAGCGATATATTTTGTTATAAATGCTTCAGATGAAGAACAACTTAAAAACGTAACTGTAAAAATAAATGGTGAAGAAGTAGAAAATGTTCAAGTTAATGATAAAAAATATTATGCAGAAATAAAAGCTGTAGATGGACAAAACACTTTAGAAATTGTAGCAGAAAATAATAATGGACTTAAAACAACAATAACAAAAAATTTAGATACAAGTACTTTAAATTAATATAAGGAAGGAAAAATATGACACAAGATATATACGTAATAGATGATGATGATACATCAATACCAATATTTAAAGAATTATTTAAAGAAGATAGAGAATTCAAATTTATTGGAATTAAAACAGAACAAATAGACATAGCATTAAAAGATATACCATTTTTAATAATAATTAATGAAGATTCTCTAGACAGAAATATTATAGAACTTTGTAGACAAATACGAACAGACGAAGATAACCAAATAACACCTATAATTGTTGTATCATCAAATACAGAACGAAAGCACAAACTAGAAGTATTAAAAGAATCTGTTGAATATTATATAAAAAAACCAGTAGATACAGAATATTTATATTATACAATAAAAAATATAGATAGATTATTAAAAACAAATAGAAGAATAAGCCCATTAACTGGACTACCAGGAAATGTACAAATACATGCAGAATTGAAAAAAAGAATTGCAAAAAAAGAGGAATTTTCTGTATTATATATAGATTTAGACAACTTTAAAGCATATAATGATGTATATGGATTTTTAAAAGGTGATGAAATAATAGAATACACAGCACAAGTAATTTTAAGATGTATACATGGAAGATATTTAGAAAATGCTTTTGTAGGACATATAGGTGGAGATGACTTTATTGCAATAGTTCCAACCTTAAGTGTAGACGAAATATGCCAAACAATAATAGCAAACTTTGACCATGATGTTATAAAATATTTTACAGAAGATGATATAGATAGAGGATATATAGAGGTAGCAAATAGAAAAGGAATTATGGAACAATTTCCATTAACATCTATTTCTATAGGAGCAGTTGTTGCAGAAAAAGGTAGATTTTCTAATATATTAGAAATTGGAGAAGTAGGAGCACAAATTAAACATACAGCAAAAACCATTATGGGAAGTAGCTATGTTATAGATAGAAGACGTAAATAAGTTTATAAAATTAGTCATAAGAATAAAAAATACACATATAATTATAAAAATTATATGTGTGTTTTTTTTGAAAGGAAGAAAAATAAAAATGATTGTATTAAGTAAAAAAAGAATATCAATAATAGTTTTTAGTATCTTTTTCTCAATACTTGTATTTGCAATAGCAACAGATGTTAAAGAAATAACAGTACCAACAGTTTCCCTACCTGTATCTGGAAAAACAATAGTAATAGATGCAGGACATGGCAAACCTGATGAAGGTGCAGAAAGTAGTACAGGAACTACAGAAGCTGCAATAAATTTAAAAATAGCTTTAAAGTTACAAAACTTATTAGAACAAAGTGGAACAACAGTTATTTTAACAAGGTCAGATGAAAATGCAATATATGACATAGATAGCAAAACACTAAAACAAAAAAAGATATCAGACATACATAATAGAGTAAAAATAGGAAACGAAAGCTCAGCAGATATATTTGTTTCTATTCACTTAAATAAAATTCCTCAGCAACAATATGATGGGTGGCAAACATTTTATAGAGAAGGTAGTAGTGAGGGACAAAAATTAGCAGTATCTATTCAAAATAATTTAAACCAAACAATTCAAAAAGAAAATAATAGAATTGCAAAAACAATTGATAATATTTATATTATAAAACATGTAGAAATTCCTATTACTATTGTTGAATGTGGATTTTTATCGAATCCAGAAGAAGAAAAACAATTATTAGATGATGAATATCAAGATAAATTAGCTTGGGGAATTTACAACGGAATAATAGAATATTTTTATTAGTATTAATGGTTTACAATAGATAAGGAGATTTTGACAACTTATTTGTTACAGTGTAGTGAGAAATTTTGATAAATTAATAATTGCATAAATTTTTCGACTCAATACGGAAATATAAGAATTTCTAAAATAATTTTATGGCACCCTTTCAC
>CALXCA010000035.1 GCA_944386685.1 uncultured Clostridia bacterium
TGGGAAATGATTATATATATTATTTTGAAAACTAAGATTTTTATACATAAAAAAAACGAACCATTATCAAAGTTTTGCACAATAAAATTTATTCTCTATTTTTCCATATCTTCATTTCTTCTATAAGACTCAAGAAACACTTCATGACATATTCTATTATTTTCATCAAATTACTATATATCAATATCATCTTCAGAATCATCTATTAAATCAAATTCTTCCATCTCTTCTAACTCTTTATTATACTTTTTCATGTTCTCTTCATGATTTTCATATGTTTTATTAAGATAATTATAAATCATATCCATATCACTTAATAATGATATATAAGTATTTGTAGGATTACTAATCATTACATCTAATGATGTTATGTTGTCACTATAATATGGAAAATATTGCCTTATTAAAGATTTTAAGTTCTCAAAAGAATTATTTTGATGTTGTACATTTATATAATCTAACATTTTCTTAAAAAGCTCAATAAAATTTTCGATTTTTTCATTATATAAATCTTTATATGTTTGACCTTCTTCTAACTTTATGTCTTCATAAAAATCTGCAACATCTTTGTATTCCTCTGACTCTGGATCTATAATATCATATAAATCATCTAAAGCTATTATGTTTTCTACTTCATCTGTATCAATATATACTTGATAATCCATATATATGTTACGACATAGAATATTTCTTTGTATTTGACTTAATGTGCTTTCAAAATTTTCATGATAAAAATGATAGTATTTATCCATAGCTTCTATCCAGTCTTTAAAACTCCATTTTTCATTATAATTTTTATGTTTGAAGTCTAACATCTCTTTAAAAACAGGAATTAACTTTTGGATTTTTTCATTTTTTAAATTTTCATATCCTTTTTCCTGAATTTCTTTTTTTATTTTTTCATATTCTTCTAGTTCATATAATATTAAATTATAATTATTAATATACATTTCTATTTTTTCTTCACAAGTTGGTTCATATATATCTATTAATTCAGTATACCACGTTGTAAAGTTACGCATTAAAGCTGGGATAGCTTGAAAATAAGCACAATTTTCTTCAAATAATTTTTCAAAGTAATAAAATAAGTCTTCTCTGTCTTCTATACTTTTTAAATCTTCTAAAGATAATCCTTTCATTGTTGCAATTTGTTTAATCAATTCAATAGATTTATTTATTATTATATCAAAAGCAAAGTCAGTTTTTCCTTTGTTAATATATTCTTGAAATGCATTTAAATTTAATGGTTTTGACATCTAAAAACCTCCTATACTTATTTCTCATATATAATATTAACACAAAAAAAGGAATTATTCTATACCCAATTACATCTCTTATTTAATATATTTTCTTCATTACCTCATTATATATTTTCAATTCTTTTTCATCTAAAGTTTCTTCTACATTTTTTACTATATCATTATATATGTCTAATTTTTTTTATGTTTTGTTACAAATTTTTTTTAAAAAAAGAAAAGATTAGTTGTGTTTCAAACTAATCTAAATATTGTAAAATATAATATATATTTAAACATTAGTCCGTGTTTTTTGTTACTAGAATTGTATATTCACATGAAATATTTTTTGATTAATCCCTTTTTATCCATATTAATAAATATGTTTTTATTCTCTTTAATCTCTTCAATTAACATTGTACACGTATTACATGCTAAATTATATTCTTCTGTTGTTATTGAATCAGTATTAAGCGCTTCTAACAGTTCATTTTCATCTTCAATTTTAATTGAATTTGCCTCATTAGGAGAATAAATAACGTCTAAATATAAATCATTATAATACGGAATATTGTCTTCTGCACCATTGCCATTGCTAATATCAAAATAATATTCTATTACATTAGCATCTCTATCAAGAAAAACTCTTGCATTATAAAATTGATTTAATGGTGTAAATTCCATTATATAGTATCCTTTATCAATAAGTAATTTGCTATTAATAACAAATGGTTTATCAATATTATTAATTTTCTTAATTATGATATAGTAGTTTTGTTTATTTTTTTAATTATTAATAGATCCCTGTCAGTAACTCCACGCATATAAGTTTTACTGGTGTATTTTTTTCTCATTAAATTCCTCCTGTTTAATTTCAATAAATATTTTCTTATTCATTATTTAAGAAATTCATAACTAAATCTATAATTATTTCTTTTTCTTTTGGATTAGATTCAGCAATAAGTAGTGTTAATGCTGTTAATGTGTTATTATCTATTGATTGTTTTCCATTCTTGTATAGAATTCCATAAAAATTTAAGAAATATATAAATAATGTTGCTGCAATTCTTTTATTGCCATCAGCAAAAACATGATTTTTTACGATTAAATATAGAAAGTTTGCAGCTTTTTCTTCTATACTTTTATAAACATCTTGTCCAGCAAAGCTTTGATAGATATTGCCAATTATAGATTCTAAACCTTTATCTCTTTCAACTGCAAATAATGAACTTTCTTCATTAAATCTTAGTTTATTTATGATTTCTATACAATTTTTATACTCAATTTTTCTTTCATCAATATTTCCTACAACTTTCTTTAGTGTTCTATGGTCATAATCATCTAATAAATCTAGTGCTTTTGAGTATTCACCAATTACTTTTAGTATTTCTTTTGCGTCATTTCCTTCTAGTCTTTCGTCAATTCTATTGGCTATATCTATTAGTTTTATAGTTTTTTCTAAATATTCTAGTCTTTTTTGATTTACTGCATATCCTTTTAACATGTAATCTTTTAGTATTTTATTAGCCCATTTTCTAAAAGCAACACCTTGTGTTGATTTTACACGATAACCAATAGAAATAATCATATCAAGATTGTAATAATCAACTATGTGAGTCTGCGTTTTGCCCTCTATAGCACCATGTTTAGTGGTTGTTGCAAATTTTGCAACAACCTGTTCATCTTTTAACTCTTCTGAAAGTGCATTCTTTATATGTCTTGAGATAACAGATTTGTCTCTATCAAAAAGTTCAGCCATCTGTTCTAAATTTAGCCAAACAGTTTCATCTTTTAAGTTTACTTCTAATTTTACTCCTTGGTTTTCAAATAAAATAATTTCATTCTTTTTCTCATCCATAAGAACACATCCTTTATATAAAATTTAGTTCTTAATATAAATCATTTTGTGGCTATTAATTAGTTTATTAATACCGGAACTTATGTTTGCATTTTACTAAATTTTTCATTAATTGTCAATAGTTTTTTAAATTATTTTATTATTCTATAGTTACTAATAAATCTTCTGTTGTTGTACCTAATATTTCAGCTTTCTTTTCTTAATCGACTAATCATTTTTTCTATACTTTTATTTGACATATAATTCACTGGGAATTTTTATCTCTACAATTTGCATTATGTACATTTAAGTGATATAATTAGGCTATTAATTAAACATGTAAGGGGGATATAAAATGCCTAAAATTGAATTAAGCAAGGTAACAAATGTCACCTTATATACTGGGAACAATAGTCCCTGGTATTGTACTTGCTCTTGTCCTTGCTGTTCACAACGGAAGCGAGAACAACATTATGAAGGAACTTTAGAGCAAGCAAATATCTTTTTTGAAATGTTGCCTAATTTGAAGCAACTTTACATCTTAGGTAATCCTGATCCAACAGTTGATCTTGACTTTTGCCATCAGATAATGAAGATGGCAATGGCAAGAAAAATTAATGTTTCTTTTTCTACTTCTGGTATTGGAGGTAAAGTAAGTTATGAAAAACTCTTAAAAGGAATTCCTAATTCTATAGTTGACTACGTTTCTGTTAGTATTGATACTGTAGATGAACAAAAACTAAACATTTTAAAAGGAAGACAATATTCCTTAAAAAAATCTGTTGATGGAATTAAATGGCTTTTAGACAATGGATATACTGTAAAAATTCAGCCTACATTGTGGTCGTCAAATTTCAATGATGTTGAAGAATTAATGGAATATTTTATTCACATTGGAGTGTATTGGTTTACATTTCATATTGGCTCACTTGAATCTGGTGTATCACTTCCCACTCATCGCCATCTTACTGTCAATGAATTACACAATGTCCACGATGCTATTCAAAGTGTTGTAGATAGACACAAAGATAAACACATTTCTGTTCGCTGTCCTGTAATTTATCCAGAATTATGGCATAATGATGAAACGAAGTGGTATTGTATGAAAGACTCTTCTATAACAGAGCTTATGGTTACTTTTACAGAAAAAGGTATTGTGGCAACTCATGTCCCTATGTTAAGCTTTTTCAATGAAGAACTTTCTTTTTACTTTAAGGAAGGACAAGATGAGATTTATTTACCTTCACTAAAAAAAGATAACATTTGTCCAATATCAAAAGAACTTAGTGGCAAAAATAAAACTTTTTGTTGCTATATTTCAAGATATTGGTAATCCCCAGTGGGCTTTGTAAAGCCCCAAAAAAGATACTTTCTCTATTGATTAAATAAGAAAGTATCTTTTCGTTTATTTTGTAGTTTATTTTGTGTCCCAATCACTTAAATTAATTTTATCAAATAATTTGAATTTTCCACCAACAACTTCATTTCCTTGATAATCACTATTTTCTTCGCGATGAACAATATACTCATATTCAATTGTAAACCCAAGTCCATACATTTTTTCTTCTTGTTTTTCAGTTTCATTTGAACCTGCATCAACAACAATAGGTCCTAAATTATTTCCTAAGTTAATTAATGGTTGGATTCTATAACTAATGTTAAATCTAATTAATTCGATTCCAACATATAGTATGTAACAAACAATAATTGTAATAAATATTATTCCAATAATTTTTAATTTTTTCATAAACTCTCCCCTCCATATATACTAAATCAGCAAATTTCTCATCCCATTCTTGTGGCTTTCGCTTTTGAATTTCTTCATATATTTTTTGATTAAGTAAACCAATCTTAAAGAAAAGTTTCCATATATTTTTTGTTCCTATCCATGGAGATCTTCTGCCTTTCCAATTAGGATCTGATGCAATATTCTTTCCAGTTGGGTTCATAAATACAAAACAAATTTCTGGATTGTTAGTACATCCTCCATTGTATATAGATGCTAATTCTTTTGCTCCATATTCTTGCTGTAATTTATCATATTCTATATTTAAATCATTTATATTCATTGTTTGAAACCTCTTTTTTTATTTTTCTAATACTGCTTCATATATTAGGCTAATGATTTCATCTGCTCCCAATTCTTTTCCTAATAATTTTTCAGGTATAAATTTCAATAAATCGTTTGGAAGCCACCACTTACGCATTTCTTTTTCTCCAAATTCATTTGCTTCTACTTTTGTCTTATGACGTTTTAAAGTTTCTTCAAATGGAATGTTAAAATAAAATGCAAAAATATCTTTTTTAAATTCCTTTAATAACTTTTTAAATAAATTATTATACCATTTTGAATTGAATATACCTTCCATAATAACAATTTCACAATTTTGTTTTCCAAACATTGCAAGTTGAAATATTAGTTCTTCTACATTTGGTTTTTCTCCATCTTTTACATATAACATTTCTCTTCTAACAACATCTTGCGATATAAGCATTGTACCATGTCCAAACTTTTTTTGCAGTCCTTTTGCAATTGTTGTTTTTCCGCTTCCAGAATTTCCTCTTAATATAATTAGTTTTGCCATCTTATTTCTCCTACAATTTATTATTAATGCATTTTATATTTTCATTATTTATATTTCACTAACTATTTTATCTAAACTAGAAAAATCAATGAAATCAACTTTTTTATTATAAGTTTCTATCATTGCTCTATCTTCAGCTGTTTGCTTTTCTTCTGGTAAATTCTTAACTGCATTATAAAGCAATTTCATCATAGTTTTATGGGCAAAGTTTAATTTTGAATAATCTATTCCTCCTCTCAAATGAAATATTTTTGCTTTTTCAAAAACTTCTTTTGGTATCTGACTTTTTATATTATTCCTTATATTATTTTTATTTACCTCATCTGTTGGGTCTGAAAGTCCAATTGTAGCCAATATAATTGTTTTATTTGATATCTTGTTTAATTTTTTTAGTGTTTTAGACATTCCTAATACTCCACCTGCATACAATCCACCTAAGTAAATAATTTTATCATAATTATTTATTTCTTTTATATCTTTAAAAGAAACTGCTTCTATATTAGTTCTTCTTGAAAGTTCTTCTGCATATTGTTTTGTTGTTCCATAATGAGAACCATATATTATAATATTACTCATAATAAAATCTCCATTTTATAAATTATTTATTTTTTTCGTTTTTTGAAATATACAGTACTACTAATATTATTCCTATTAAATTAATTCCTATTGATAGTCCTAGCAGTAATCCTGAACTAAATTCATCAAATGGTGTTGTTTCATTACCACAAAAGAAAGTATAGACTAAATACAATACATTTCCTAATATTATCATCAATATTCCGGTTTTTCCTTTATTCATAAATTCCCCCTCACTTTCAAATTACTATATCTGATTTATTGTTTTTTTACTTTTTAAATACTAAAATTGCTTTTGCTGTTCCTGTAATTGACATAGTAACTAGTTCATAACCATCTTGTAACATTTGGTTTGCTTTTTCTTCTACTTTTTGTGCCATATCATCTGCTTTTGGAGAATATTCTATAACAACTGTTTTATACATTTTTCCACCTCCTCACTTATTACAAATTTATATTTATATCATAATTAAATCTGTATAATATAAAATTTCTTTACCTAATTTTCTTGCATATTCTATCTCTAAATTTGTACTGTTTCCAATATAATTATTTACATTTACTACTAATATTGCATCAGCTAATTCTATTCTTTTAAAATGTTCTTCTTTTAACTTTTTTTGTTGTTCATCTGTTCTTTCATAATTTTCTAACACAGGATAAACTGGTGTAAGAATACAATTACCTTTTAGAGCCATTTTCTCTGCTGTTTCCATCATTTCTTTTTT
Organism: uncultured Clostridia bacterium; assembly: GCA_944386685.1. Lineage (GTDB taxonomy): Bacteria > Bacillota > Clostridia > TANB77 > CAG-508 > CAG-269. Next base: position 6,962 of record CALXCA010000035.1, read on the forward strand.
GAATTTTAAACTTCCACATAATGTTATTATTTTCATCACTAAAACTCCTCTACTTACATTGTAATTTATATATTAAAACTATTTTCATAAATATCCATAAAAGATGAAACGAAGCTTGCTTGTTCTTTTTCTTCATCAGTACCTGTAGTAACTTGCCAACCATAATTTTTATACTTTCTGTAGTTAAAATTTGTTAAAGGTAATAGGTTAAATTCTTTTTGAATTAACTTTATTCCTTTTGAATACTCCTTTTTTAATGTTTTTAATGCTTTATTGGGATTTTTAAATACTGCATATCCATATTTGTTAGCACCTATATCAAAATCAATATTTATTTTTCCAAACATATTTATATCAACATTACCCTTGATATTACTTTCTCCGGTTATATAAATCTGTGAATATTTTAAATTATCATCTATTATATAGCCAGACTTCATTAGAACACCTCTACCTATAATAGCAAATAAAATAATTAGCAATATTGAAATAACTATCATTAATATTTTATATTTTTTATTTTTATAATTAGCAAATTGCAAAATACTTAAAATATTCTTTTCAGATTGTTTTTCAACTTCATTTTCTTTTAAGTGCTCTCCTGCGAAAAACTCATTCAGCGATATTTCTAAAATTTCACATAGAGTTTGTAGATTAGAATAGTCAGGCAAATTTAATCCTCTTTCCCATTTACTAACAGCATTGACACTCACATTTAACTTCTCTGCTAATTTTTCTTGTGTTAATTTTTTATCTTTTCTACACAAAGAAATAAAATTCCCAATTTTTATTTGTTCCATTTATTATTCTCCTTTCAAAAGAATATTAACAAACATTGCTCATATTTAACACACACTAGAGGTTTAATTAACAGATAAATTACTATTCTTTATTATTTTTAATTACTATATGTATCAAAATATTCATTTTCTATATATTACTATTTATTCTTCTTTTAATACTTTTTCAGTAATGATATATGCAATTACCATAACCAAAGATATTACTAAACCAATATAAAATTCAGGAAATACAAAATTAATACTATTTTGAAAACTTATTTCACCTGTAATGGTTTTTACATGCCATGTAAAGAAATTATAAATTTCTGAAATGACAATACCTAGTACACCTATAAATCCTAATATTTTATTTATCCTTTTGTTCTTAAAAGGTATCCAAACACCTATAATAAATAATATTGTAGAAATAATGCCTATTGGATTGAATAAGTTAATTAGTCCACTAATTTCTTGTACTCCCCTTGCTGATCCATATTGATTGAGTAACATTGGTGCTAAACTAATAATAAATAATACTGACAATATAATCTTCTTTTTCATATTTTTAACATCTCCTTTAAATTATATAAATTCTACAGTTTCTTTCAAGTCTTTTCTTTGATTATGCAATGGATTTCCAGTATAATCGTCTGCTTTATATCCTATAGGTATTAAACAAATTGGTTCTATATTTTCTTCTAAATTAAATTGTTTTATTAATTCTTGTTTATCAAACATTTCTATCCATATGTTATCAACTCCTATGTTGGTTGCCTCAAGCATCATATGAGTTGCAACAATACAAGCATCCATTTCATAAGTAGAATATTCTCCTTTAGTAAATGCAATATTTTTATCACTACATACAATTAAAACTGTTGGTGCACCATATCTACATGGACTAACTTTGTCTATTTTTTCTATTGCTTCATTTGAATTTGCTACATATATTTTTTGTGGCTGTATATTTTTAGCTGTTGGTGCTAATCTTCCTGCTTCTAATTTTTTTCTTTCTAAATCCTGAAATTGTAATTATTAAATATATTTAACAAAATAATATTTTGTAAGTTTAGGTTCTTCTTTGTTTTCCCTTATAAATTCAACTTTAAAGCCACATTTTTTATAAAAATCAGGAGCCTGAAAATTATAAGTCGTTAAATTTATATTTTCAAAGCCTTTATTTTTAAAATAATTTTCAACTGTTTCTATGAGTTTAGTTCCAATGTTTTTATTACGATATTGTTCTAATATGATAAGATCACCAATATGAACTTCTTTATAATATGAGTGTCCAGTTATTATTCCAACAATTTTATCATCTTCTTTTGCAACAAAATTAAATGGAGTATAATTACAGGTTACACAATTTTTTGTAGCATATTTATTAAATTCAGTATTTATCATGCAATAAAGTTCTTCTTCCAAATTTTCTTTATATTCAATATTTAACATATCATCCTCCAATTCTATAATATATATTGTTATTCTCATATTATCATAAATGCATTTAATTATCAATATTACTTATATTATTTAATGTTAATTTCCCGCAGTTAATAGAATTAAACCAAATAGTGTAAAAGTGATTCAAGTGGCATAATTAAATTTATACCTTGAATCACTTTTTCTACATTATATTCTTATTCCAAATCATAGTATATTCTATTTCTTTTGTATTATTATCTATATTTTCATTTATAATTTCAAAACCATTTTTCTTGTAAAAACTAATAGCATTTGTATTTTTCTTATATACACTTAATTTTAAGCAATTTCTATTTTCCTTTGCTTTATTTAATAAAGATGTACCTATTCCCTTTCCTTGATTATTTTCATCAACAAAAATTCCTTCAATGTAGTTTTTATTTAGTCCTATAAAACCCACAATTCTTTCCCCAAAAATATAAACATATATCTCTGCCTTTGGTAATGCTTCTTTTACATAGTTATAATTATTTTTCCAGTATTTTTCTTGAATAAATTTATGAGTTTTTATATTCTCATTTTCCCATATTTGCATCACATCATTTATATCACATTTTTTAAATTTTCTTATCATATATTCTCCAATTTTATCTTACACACCTAAAATCAAATTTTTTATATAACTTTACAAACATCAATCCATTTTTTGAAATTAGATGTTTTTTCTAATTCATCTAATGATAGTTTAACAGCACTGTTTGAACTTCCACAAGCAGGATAAACAATATTAAACCTTTTTAATGAATTATCTAAATAAACATCTACATTTTCATTCACTCCAAATGGGCAAACTCCTCCTACAGCATGTCCAATCAATTCTTCAACACTATCAAATGGAATCATTTTTGCTTTAGTGTGAAATTCTGCTTTATATTTACTATTATCTATTTTTGTATCTCCTGCAACAGCAATTAATATTGGTTTATCATCAACAATAAAAGATAATGTTTTTACTATTTCTTCTTCCTTACAATTTATTGCTTTTGCCGCTTCTTCAACAGTTGCTGATGAAACAGGAAATTCCATAATTTTATCTTCTAATCCATATTTTTTTAAATATTCTCTTGCTTTTTCTAATGACATAATTACCTCCTATGATAATGATTTTTCTATATTATCACACACTATCTTTCTAACTTTATAATTTTCGTTGCAACTTTTTCTATAAAAGTTTCATCGTGTTCTACAAAAATCAGTGTAGGTTCATATTTTAAAATCGCATCTTCAATTTGTTCTCTTGTTAATATATCAATATAATTTAAAGGCTCATCCCAAATATAGATGTTAGCTTGTTCTGATATACTTTTTGCAATTAAAACTTTTTTCTTTTGACCTTCACTCATATCTTGTATATTTGTATCAAAATCTGATTGTGATAATCCCATTTTTACTAACATTGCTTTGAAAATGCTTTCATTAATTTCATTATTATGCGCAAAATCTTTTAAACTTCCTTTTAAACATTCTGTACTTTGAGAAACATAAGATATTTTTATATTGTTTGCAATATTTATTTCGCCATCATATTGTATATTTTGACCTAAAATAAGTTTTAAAACACTTGATTTACCAACACCATTTTTCCCTATAATTGCAATTCTATCTCCATTATTTACTTCAAAAGAAATAGGCTTAAATATTAATTTATTATTATACTTTATTTGTAATTTATTTACTAAAATTAATGGTGTCTTATTACTTGTTAATGGAATAATTTTTAGTGTATCATTTCTATCTATATTTTTTAATAAATTCGTCTTTTCATCTATTGCTTTTTGTATTCTTTGTTCCATAACCTTTGATTTTCTCATCATTTTAGCTGATTTATGTCCCAAATAACCTCTATCTATTGTTTTTTCTGAATTGCTTGTTTTATATTTTGACTTTTCAACTTCATTAGACCATTTTGCTGTATTTCGTGATGCAATTTCTAATTTATTTATATCCTTATTTAATTTCTCGTTTTGTACTAGCTCAAAATTATCTTGTCTTTCTTTATTTAATTTCCAAGATGAAAAATTTCCTTTTTGTATTTCAATATTAGTATTATTTATAGAAATAATATGGTCTACAATTTTGTCCAAAAAAATTCTATCATGAGAAACTACTATAAAGCCTTTTTTTCTTTCTAAATAGTTAATTAAATTATTCCTTGTTTCTATATCTAAATGGTTTGTTGGCTCATCTATAAGTAAAAAGTTATTGCCTTTTAAGAATAAACTTATTAAAAGTATTTTTACTTGTTCTCCACCACTTAACAAATTAAAATTTCTATATAGAATTTCTGCATCTGTGTTTAGTAAATTTAATTCTTTTATAATTTCCCAATCTTGAACATTTGGAGCTAAATCATTTATAATTTCTATTGCCAACTTTTTCTTGTCTTTAACTTCAAACGGAAAATAATCTACATCAACACTTTTTGATATTGTTCCTTTATATTCATATTTGCCTTGTAATAAATTTAGAAATGTTGTTTTTCCTTTTCCATTTCTACCTATTAATCCTAATTTCCAATCTGTATCTATATTAAATGATACATTTTCAAATATATTGTTATAGCTTCCATCATATCTAAATGTTAAATTATTTATACTTATTAATGACATTATTTCTCCTATCTAAACTAAACCATTTTCCCAAATTACTTTTTTAATCTCATATATAAAACTGGATAAGGATTTCCTTGGTCATCTAATTCATTTCTTTTTTCTTTTTTTATTTCTTTCATAATCTCACTTTCATCTAATTCCATTTTTTATATATCAGATATTTTAATAGCTTCATAATTTACAAATGTTTTATGACTTTACAAGGATTTCCAACAGCTACAACGTTTGATGGTATATCCTTTGTTACTACACTTCCTGCACCTATAACCGTATTATCTCCTATTGTAACATCTGGTAATACAATAACATTTCCGCCTATCCATACATTATTACCAACTTTAATAGGCTTGGCATATTCTAAACCTTTATTTCTTAATTCAACTTCTAATGGATGTCCTGCTGTATAAAAGCTACAGTTAGGAGCAATAAAGACATTATCCCCAAATATTACTTTGTTCCCATCTAATATAATTAAATTATGGTTTGAATAAAAGTTTTCTCCTATTTCAATATTGTATCCATAATCACACATAAATGGCTGTTCTATTCTAAAGGTTTCCTTTGTTTTTCCTAGTAATTTTTTTAATATTTGAATCTGTGCATCTCTATTAGATGGTTTTAAATTATTAAATTCATAGCATAAATCTTTTGCTTGTTCTCTCTCTTTTTCTAAATCTTTATTATAATTGACATCATATAATTCCCCTGCTAACATTTTATCTTTTTCTAACATATTTTTCTCCTCCATTCATAAATAAAAAATTACTATTTTTGTGTTTTATTTTTGATTTTAATTTTGTGTATAACGAAAAAATGATAGTTAATAAACTGATAAAAATGCTAATATTAAAAATATCATTATAATTAAAAGTATTTTCATATAAATATTTTTCTGTATTATAGTATTTATTGTTATACAAATGTATATATTGTTTTTGATTAGATTCTTTATAATAAAAAGTAAGATATGAAAAATCATTTAAGCCTGCACCACTAATCGCAATTTTATTAACATTATTTATATCATCAATTTTTATATTATCTTTTAATAGAGCTTCTTTGATGGAAACTAAATTAGTTTGGTTAACATTTAATTCAACCTCAATTCCCCAAAATGTAACACAAAAATAATATAATAAAGCAATAATAGGTGAACAGATTAATACTATTTTCATAAAAATTATGATTACTTTTTTCATGAAACATTATCCTTTCCATCTAATATAATATAAATTTAGTTATATATTATTTTCAGTAATATTTATTGTTTTTATAAATTGAATTGCTTCATCTGCATCTTCATTAATTAATCCATAATTCATAACTGCTATATTTTTATTTATATTATAAAATGAAATGTCAGACCAATTTTTATTTCCATCATAATAGCCTATTGTAGCTTCCTTACCATTATTCAAAGAAATATTTTTTGATGTTCTACCTGTACCACAAACTCCAAAAGGATTATTGTAAAAATATAACATTGCATATTGATTTTCATTATTTTTATATAATTTTAAAGCATATTTATAAAAATTATTTTCTTCGTTTTGCGAAATTTCTTCGTAGTTCCATTCATTTGGAATATTCAATTCTAATTTAATATTATCTATTTCTTTATTATAATTTTTTCCTTCTTGGTTATTTACTGTTTCAACAGGACTAGGACTAATATTTTCAACTGTAAAATTAAAGTTTGCCCTATCTGTAATACTATTTTCAATTACTTTGTATGTAACAACTATACCTATAATTATAATCAAAACAATTAAAATACCAATAATTATTTTCTTGTTTTTGTTCATTTTTATCACCAATTTAACCTTTCATTTTACAATTAAATTATAAAAAAATTACTATTTACTGTTATCGATTTAGCTTATTCTATAATGTCCAACAATATCATTTCTAGACTCTAAAATGTCTTCTTCATAATATTTTTGATATGGATTTGCATGATGAATAACAAAAGTAACACCATTTTTATTTCTATTGTTTGATATTATTCCAATATGATTTTGAAAGATTACTATATCTCCACCTTGCCAATTTTCTATGTCATAAATATTAGTTGTTAAAGAATTTGCATTATTTTCAAAAAATATTATTAGATTTCGAACTCTTCTAAAGTCGATATTTTTATCTATTTTATCAATATTGTAATTATTTTTATTATTTATTATATCATTGTTTACTAATTCCATTAAATCATATCCTGCACCTTTTAAACCAAAAGCAACTACATCTGTGCATACACCATATTCGTCATCTGGATATCCACTTGCATAATATTTGCTTTTATATTTTGGTTTTGTTGCAATATATTCTCTAACATTATTTAAAATATCTGTTTGATCATCTATACCATCATTATCTTTATCTGTATTACTTGTATATGTTTTAATATTAAAATCCTCATTACTATACATTTTATGTTGTATATAATTAAGTGAATATAATAAATAGATAATTAATAATATTGAAATTAATACACTAATAAATGTTATTATAATAAATTTCTTTTTCATAATAAACTTCATTCCTTTCTATCTTTATTTAAAGGCACATATAGTAATGAAAAGATTAATTCCATAATAAACTTTCTTTCAAATTATTAATGCATTTACATAGTATCATAAAATAATAAAAAATTCCACTAATAAATTATATTATTTTATAGAAAATATTAAAAGGAGAATAGAATTATCTACTCTCCTTCTTATTTTTTTAGTAATTCATATCTATATTTGTATTTTTCTGAATCACTTAATTGTTGTTTTGTAATATAATTAATTTTCTCCATGATAATTATTCTTCTTTATTTTTATATATTTTATATGCAATTTTATAAGATATAAAATACATAAATATTACATAAAGAACGATATAGTCTTTTTTTCTCCAATTCATTTTTAGGAATATTATTTACTTTAATCTCTGTATTTTCATTTAATAAATAATCAATTAAAAAATCTAATTTTTCCATAACTTATAACTCCTTTAATATGTTTTAAGGTTGCTATAATAAGCAACCTTTTAAACTAATTTTGAGGGAAGAAATAACTTGCTGTCATATCTAAATAGTTTAGACCACTATAATTTGGATATTCTTTTTTTACTTCTTCTTTAAATTCATTTATATTTTTACTTTCTATTGCTATTTTTTTGATATTTTCAAGATATGCTATTTTTGTATCAACATCTGTAAGTGTTTCTGGTGTATAGTGGCTAGAAAGTATTAAATTATAACCTTTTTCTTTATACCCCTTTAATTGTTCTATAATTGCATTTGCATGATTTTCTCCTGCTACTATTGAATGACAGTCGTGTCCTAACATATGTGTATATACACAGTTTATTTGTGGAAATTCTATTTCTATATTTTCATCGTGATATGTGATATTTAACTCAAAACCACCTATATTTACTTTATTATCTTCTAAAATATCTGTTATATTATGATATTCTTTTGCAAAAGTACCTCCAAAAGATGTTTTAAATCCTGTTACTAAATTATTGATTGTTCCTTCTTTCATTGATCTAATTGTACCCTCTGAAGCATACCCTCTAACATCCTTGAATATTGTCCCTCCGTTTGGATGGTCGGAAAATACTTTTCCTACAATTTTTTTGTTTAAACCTCTTACATATTGCTCAAATTCCTCTAAATTATCATAAAATGCTGGAAACTCAACTAATAATACATTATCTTTGTTTTCTAAAATATAACTTTCATCATACATTAAATCATTTGTTTGATATGCGTGTAATTTTATATCTCCAAAATCATATACATCTACAAATCCTTTTTTTAAATTAATTTTTTTACTTTCCATTTTAATTTACTCCTTCATAATTTATTTTGAAAATTTGTAGCTACTTGTTTTTCAATTTCTGTAATTATTTTAATACCTATTTTTACGCTTGTAAAGTAGGCACTTTAAAGTGGTATAGTTTCCTCGAGGTAACTTTTATTCATTTTACTATAATAGAAGCTGTAAAATTTTTTTGAAAATTTATATTCTTTTAAGGAGGAAATATCTAAAATGATACTATTGTTCATTTTACTTAACTTTCTTTTATTTACTTTTACAATTTATTTTGATATAATTGTAATAAATTTAGGAGATGATGTATATGAATAAAGAATTACCTGCTTGTCCTGTTGAAATTACAATGGGGTTAATTGGGGATAAATGGAAAGTTTTAATTGTAAGAGATTTGCTTGCTGGCACAAAAAGATTTGGAGAATTAAAAAAGTCAGTTACAGGAATTACGCAAAAAGTTTTAACAAGTAATTTGAGGCAAATGGAAGCATCTGGTTTAGTAAGAAGAAAAGTTTATGCTGAAGTACCTCCAAGAGTAGAATATTCTTTAACTGAAACTGGTTTTAGTTTGAAACCTATTTTAGATTCTATGGTACAATGGGGAAATGAATATAGAGAAAAGCAAAAATAGCAGGATTTCTGCTATTTTATTTGTATTATATGACTTGTAATTTGTTATTATTTATTATCTTTCCATTCGTGATATAATATATCTTTTAAAACTAACATACTGTCTAAATCATTAAATCCATATTCTTTACTTAAACTGCTAAGCATACTTCTAATTTCAAAAGCATATTTGGATATATCAACTTCATTTTGATATGTTGAAAGTACAGGATATTTTTTGCTCCAAGCATTAGTCCAGTTAATTTTAGCTTCTTTTTCTTCATTAGTATTTTTTATTACTTCTTCAATTTCTTTAACATCAATATCAAATTCTATCAATTCATCCAAAGTTAAATTATATAATTTTGCTAATTTCTTTGCTTGATAGATATCTGGTACTGTTTCATCTGTTTCCCATTTTGAAACTGTTTGTCTGCTTACACCCAATTTTTCAGCAACAGTTTCTTGTGATAATCCTACTTTTTTTCTTGCTTGAAATAAATTATTTCCTAAATTCATTTTATCCACCTCCAAATTAAGTGTATAACTTTTTTCCAGTTTTTTCTACCAAATATTTTTTACAATTTTGCTACTTTTATTAACATTTGATATTTTCAAATTATAAGTTGTAGGGATAATTACTATTATATTATTATGACTTTTTTATAAAACTTTTTCATAATTCTTGACTTTTTACATATAAATAGATTATAATAAATATAGGAAATGGAGAAACCACAAAGTGGTTTTGCCGAAATTAGTTGTAAAAACTCACACCTAACTCGCCAAAAGTACAGATGTGAGCTTTTTTTATTTATGTAGTTGCTTATCAACCCAGTTCTTATACAGAACTGCTGTCAAGGCAACGTTTAATGTTAAAGATAACATTAAGGATAATATTAAAAATAGTATCACTTTAACCATAAACATCACCACCCTTCCTACGAAGAATCGTAAAAATTGGTGGCAAAACCACATCTGCTTATTCTCATTTCCTATGATAATTATTCTACAATATTCTGTTTATTTTGTCTACCAAATTTATAAAATTCATTAAATTTTATTATAAAAATAAATTCAACCTTAACGACAACTTACTATTCGTGAACTTGCCAGAAATTCTATAGGTTCGATTAGTCCTGCACAATCTTTTGAAATGAAACAGGTTATTCAATCTATTTTGTTTTATCAATCTCAAATTGATGAAATTGATAAAGAATTAAAACGCATTGTTTCCGAACTTAATACACCTATTTTAAGTATTCCTGGCATTTCATATGTTTCTGCTGCTTTTATTTTAGCTGAAATTGGTGATATTAATAATTTTGATTCACCTGCTAAAGTACAAGCTTTTGCTGGTCTCGACCCTTCTACTTATCAATCAGGAAAATATACTGCAACACATGCTAGAATGGTTAAGCGTGGCTCTAAATATTTAAGATGGGCTTTACTCAATGCTAGTAGGCTTGTAGCCATGAGAGACAAAACTTTTCATGATTACAAAGAAAAGAAATTATCTGAAGGCAAGCATTATTTTGTTGCATTAAGTCATGTTACCAAGAAACTAATTAGAGTTATATTTTACTTGTTAAAAACAGGAAAAACATATCAATCTCAACACTTATCAAATGTTGCTTAGTTTGTATTTTACATAATACTAGACGCGTTTTTTTTAACGTTTATTTGTCATGCAATTTTCAATGTACTAATTAATTTTTTGAAATTTTTTAATTTTTTTCATAAAAAGACTTGACATTCATATAGTTAGTCTCCTTTTACTAATTTTTCAAAGGTAATTAAAAATTCTTCCCATTCTTTCAGATTATCTACTTGTAGTGAATCCACAAAATATTGATTAACTTTTTTTCTTTCTTCTGCATATTTTGTTATATCTTTTTTTGTTTTTTCTAGTATATCTATTGTTCTTTTTCTTAATTCTACCACTTTTTCCATACAATCACTTCCCTATCATTATTATAACAAATTTCTTTTATCAATTTTGTCATATTTTGTCGTAGGAATGTTGTTTTTTCGAAACTAGCAACTACCTTTTTTCCATTATATTACATTTTTATCTAAATTACAAGCAACTAGTTGGTAGTTTTTAAGTTTTTTATTTAAAACTTAAAAAGTAGCAAGTATATAAAAATTTTTTCTTGTTATACTCTCTATTAGATGGAAAGGATTGAGAATTATGACATTAGCACAAGCTGTAAGAATTCGTATAAAAAACTTATTAAAAGAAAAAAATATGAATATTTGGAAATTGTATAAATCTACTGGTGTTTCTGCATCTACTTTAACTTATTTTATAAATAAGGAAAGAGGTTTAATAACATTAAGAACATTACTTCATATTTGTGAAGGTCTAAATATAGAATTAAAAGAATTTTTTGATGATCCTGTATTTGATGATGTCATTGATGAAGAATAAACATTCCCTTATTGGAGAATGTTTATTATATTATATAGTTGTATTAACATCGCACATAATATAAGACTAGCAGTTTAAAATGCTAGTCTTATAAAATTTTACTTATTATTTTTTTAATTTCTTTTTAGATATAATAGTTGATGCTAATCCTAATGTTGCAATAGCAAATATTATTCCAAATGTTAAAACATTATCTCCTGTTTGTGGATTTGTTGAATTATCTTCTTTTTTATTTGAATTTTCTTGTTGTTGAGGTGTATTGTTTTCTGTTTTATCTTGTTCTTGTGGTTTATTATCTTCCTGTGGTTTTTGTTGCTCTTGTGGTTTATTATCTCCTTGTGGTTTTTGTTCTTCTTTAATCATTGGAACAACTTTTCCTTTAGAGATTTCATATCCACATATTTCGCATACTGTATCTCCTGTATATCCGTCTTCTGTTGTTGTTGCAACTTTTTCATTTATTACTTTTTTAGTATGTTCTGCTTCATCAGATTTTACACCACATTCACATTCTTTCCAATGTTGTACCTTATCTTTTTTCCATTCTTCTCCGTATACATGTGTATGTCCTAGTTTTTCTATTTTCTCTGTTTCTTTATATCCACATGTTTCGCATGATTTTTCACGTATTCCTTCCTCTTGCTCTGTTGCTTGTTTTGTTATTTCCCATTCTCCAAATCTATGGTTTGCTATTTCTGTTTTTTCTCCACAGCCACATTCTTTCCAATGTTGTACCTTATCTTTTTTCCATTCTTCTCCGTATACATGTGTATGT
>CALXCA010000036.1 GCA_944386685.1 uncultured Clostridia bacterium
TAAAAGCATCAAGGTTATATATCTCAAAAGCCTTGATGCTCTTATGGTGCAGATGGCCGGAATCGAACCGGCACGGTGTTTAACCACCGCAGGATTTTAAGTCCTGTGCGTCTGCCAGTTCCGCCACATCTGCATATTTAAACTGGCTTTGTCTTACGACATAAATTATTATATTCTATTTACTCTAATTTGTCAATAGAAAAACAAAAATTTTTCAAAAAAATTTATGATTAATTTATGATAATGTCTTAAGTAATAACCTAAGAAAATGTCCTAAATAAAAAAATATGATTAATTTATTTACAACATTTTATTTGACTTTTATTAATTAAGATGATATAAAATTATAAAAAGAAATCATTAAATCTTTTATATTTAACTAGTTTAAAAATGAGGAAAGAGTGTTTTATGATATATACAAGTTATTATAACTCACCAGTAGGTAAATTATTATTAGCAAGTAAAAATAATAAACTAATTGGTGTATGGATAGAAAATCAAAAATATTATTTAAGTAATCTAAAAGAGAAAATGCAAATAAAAGATGATGAGGAAATTTTAATAAAAACAAAGAATTGGTTAGATAGATATTTTGAAAACAAAAATCCTCATATTTCTGAATTAGATATAGAACCAATTGGAACTGACTTTTCTAAGAAAGTTTGGACAATATTATGCACTATACCATATGGAAAAGTAATTACATATGGAGAAATTGCTAAGAAAATTTCAAAGGCAATGAATAAAGATAAAATGTCTGCTCAAGCTGTAGGAAATGCAGTTGCACATAATCCAATTTCGATTATAATTCCATGTCATAGAGTTATTGGTGCTAACGGTAATTTAACAGGATATGCTGGCGGACTAGATATAAAAATGAGATTGTTAAAACATGAGGGTGTAGATATAAGTAAATTATTTATCCCATAATGACTCATTAAATATTATTTTTTTTTTTGAAAGGAATGAAATTAGTTTAAAAGAATTAACTTTTATTACTGCATGTGCCTTAGAAAGGAATGGGATTTTTATGAATGATAAAACAAGATGTAAATGGTGTAACTTAAAAAATAACCTATATGTAAAATATCATGATGAAGAATGGTGCAGACCTAATTTTGATGATAAATATTTATATGAAATGTTAATTTTGGAATCATTCCAAGCAGGTCTGTCTTGGGAATGTGTTCTTAATAAAAGAGAGGCTTTTAGAAAATGTTTTGATAATTTTGATATAAATAAAATTTGCAATTATGATGACAAAAAAATTCAAGAATTATTAAATAATAAAAATATTATTAGAAATAAATTAAAAATTAAAGCCACAATTAATAATTCTAAAATATTTAAGAATATTCAAAAAGATTATGGTTCTTTTTATAATTATTTAAAATCTTTTTCTGGTGGTAAAATTATATATGAAATTGGTAAAACAACCTCAATTTTATCTGATAATATTTCAAATGATTTGCAAAAAAAAGGCATGAAATTTGTTGGCTCTACTATTATATATTCTTATTTACAGGCAATTGGGATTATTTATTCTCATGAGCAAAATTGTTTTTTGTATAAAAACCATACTTTTCAATTATATAATCGAGCAGAGGATAACACTTAATGTGTTCTTCCCCTCTCACACTACTGCTTAAGCAGTTCTCGCAATTGGCAATTCGATTTATATTAATTATGAACTTTTTAATATTAATCTAGTAGAAATACTAGACCTTTTTTTCTTAACCTTGTTTATTTGTAGTTATTTCTACTAAAGCCCCTTTTGCGTCTTTTTCAGCATTTTTTATGCTGTTATTTTACTCCATCAACCCACTTGCAAAAACCAATTTTATAATTATTGGTTCCATCTACTTTATATCTTACCATTGCTCTATTATTAAAAATTCCAAAACAATCACATTTTTCTCTTGGATTTAAACTTCCAATCTTTTTGGTACAATCTGTATCAGCATATACATTTTCACTTGTACTTCCATTTTGATATGTCCTCACAGGTTCATCACTCCCACTTTCTATATTATTATCAATTGGTTTATCTTCCATATAATTTTTTACCATATTTATAAATTTATCCCAGCCATTATCTAAAGTTCTACGTGGGCAATATTTTCCAGAAAAATCTTGATGTTTTTTTACTTTATCTATTCCCCATCCATATTTTTTTAGTAAAATTGCTGTATATTCTGCTGCTAATCTTTCCGCTTCTTGAAACCTTTCTCCTCCTGACTTAGAATAACATATTTCTATAGCTATTCCTTTTCTGTTTCCGCTTCCATTGCTTCCATCTCCCGCGTTCCAAGTGTTTCTGTTAAATTCTACTCCTTGGACAACTCTTTCATCATCAACAGCACAGTGAAATGATACTTTATTATTATTTCCTATCATATAACTTATTTCTTCTATTGCTGATGCATCATTTTCTGTATTATGAATTACAATAAATTCTGGGGTCATTTCATATGGGCATTTTATATTATATTTTTCTTTTGGAACTAACAGTTTAGTTATCTGCATTTGCATCATCTCCAATCCTGTCTTGTTCTGAACCTGAGAAGTCATTTTCTTCTATTGCTTTTTGATATAATTCTTCACTGTATTCAATAACTTCTTCAATAATATTATCTTCCAAATTTAATCACATTCCTTCCTAAAATATTTCTATAGCATGTAATTAAAGCTTTCTTATAAATAATATTATTTTTATCTCAATTTTGTTACTGTTTTAAAACATTATTACTTCACTGTTCTTTTTAAGCCATGTGTCTATTTCTTTGTAATTGCTTATATATTTTGATACTAATCCATAAAAATCATTATTATGATATTTATATTTCATATGACATAATTCATGAACTATAATGGCATCTACTTTGTCTATTGGAAGCATAATTAATCTTGATGAAAAATATACATTTTTTGTGCTTGGCATACAACTTCCAAATCTAGTTGTGGCATCTCTTATTTCAAATTTATTATATTTTAATCCTGTAATCTTGCTCCAATATGGTAACCTTTTTGCTATTAATTTTTCTGTATTGTTTTTAAATATATTTTTAATCATTTTATCTACATATGTTTTTATTATGTTTTGTTCAATGTTTTTTGGAACTGATATAATTATTTCTTTTTTTGTTTCTTCTATTTCTATATTTATTTTAGGTATTTCTATATATTTTCTAATAATTGAAAATTCATCACCTTTATAATATATTTTTTCTCCATTTTTCCATTGTTTTATTGAACTAATTTCAGAAGATAAAATGTTTTTGTATTTTTCATAAATACTATTTTCTTCACCTTTTAAAATTTGTTTTAATGAAGCTATTGATAATCTTTTTGGTTTTGTAATATTTAGAATATTTCCCTTAAAATATATTTTTACAGATTTTGATGTTTTGTAATTTTTAATATTAATTGGTATTTCCTCATCTTTTATTTTTATGTACTGTTTTGTCATTATAATTTTCCTCTCATATTATATTTCAATTAATCCGCCATAGTCTATTACATCTAGATTTCTAAATTCTATTATTTCTTCTTGTTTTTTATTAATAAATTTTCTTATTTCTTCATTTTCATCTATTTTGTTTAAATCTCCAAAAACAATTATTTTATTGCCTATTTTTGAAATACATCCTCCTATAAATCCTCTTTTATTGCTATAATTGTTTTCTTTTAGCAATTTTATGTCTAATTTTTTACTTATATATAATGTATCTATTCCATGAAATGTTAAAATTTTATATAATCCTTTATCTGTTACTATTGCTGAATTATCATCTATTACTGCTATTGAACAATTTGTATATCCTTGTGATGTATTTATTAGCTCATATCCTTGATTAATTAATTGTTGTTTTAAAATACTGTCAGTATAATCTAAACTATGAATTGCTTTTTTCCCTATTATACATACATTATATTTAATATCTTCTGGATAATTTGCTTTAAGTTTTTCAGCTCCACATATTAGTTTTGTATTATGTTTTGAAATGCTTTCATATTGAGTTGGCTCTATAATTATTTGTTTTCCTACTTTACAAGCAAATATGTCAACATGTGATGATATTTCTTCATATACGTCCTTTATTGCGCTTAGCTCTATTAGTTCATATCCCATTTCTTTTAGTTTTTGTTTTTCTATATTTCTCATTCTGTTATCTATAATTAAAGTTTTATTAGCCATTTTTATTTCCTTGTACAACAATATTTAGGTTTTTAATAAAGGATTTACCTATAAACCTATTGCCATTTTTACAAAAAGAGATATGCTACAAACATATCTCAATATCAATCTAGTTTATGATATTTTTTCTATAGTAATTTTTCCTAATTTTCCGCTTCTAAAATCATCTAAAATTATTTTAGAGGTTTTGTCATCATCTATTCTTCCTCCAGAAGCTACGGCTCCTCTTTTTTTACCTATTAGTTGCATAATTTCATAAATATTTTCATTTTCTAGTTGGTCTTGATTTAGTATCTCTTCTATTTGTTTTTCATCCAGTGAATATCTTTGAATTAAATTTTCTCTATAATTTTCCAATAAAAATTTGGTTAAGGAATAAGCTATCTCAGTTAGCTCTAATATGTCATCTTTAATTGTTCCTGTTATTGCTAAATTAATTCCAACTTTTTCACTTTCAAATTTTGGCCATAATACTCCTGGTGTATCAAGTAATTCAACTTTGTCATTTATTCTTATCCATTGTTTTTGTTTTGTAACTCCTGGCTTATTTCCTACTTCAGCAGAAGTTTTTTTTGCTATTCTATTTATAAATGATGATTTTCCTACATTTGGAATTCCAACTATCATTACTCTTATTTTTCTACCTATACGTCCTTTGTCAACTATTTTCTTTAAGTCCTCTTCCATTTCTTTTTGTATTAGTCTGATTGTTTCATTTATTCCTTTTCCTGATACAGAGTCTACTAATAATACTTTTTGATTGTTTTTATTAAAATATTCAATCCATTTTTTATTTTCTTTTTCGTCTGCTAAATCATATTTATTTAATAAAATAATTTTCTTTTTATTTTGTGTTATTTGGTTTATATCTGGATTTTGACTTGATATTGGTATTCGTGCATCTAAAATTTCTATAATTATATCTACTAATTTTAAGTCTTCCATTATTTGTCTTTTAGTTTTAGCCATATGTCCTGGGTACCAGTTAATGTTCAAATTATTACTCATCGTTTTCACTCTCCTGCCTTTCCACTTCTTCTAACAATAAATCAAAATCTGATTTATATAATTTATCTTGTTTTATTCTATATTTTTCAAACTTTCTTCTCCTATATAGATAATGTTTTTATATTCTATTTTTTCATAAAGTTTTTACACAAAAAAAGCTATTACATATATTACTTTCATTTATGATATCTTATTTAAATAATATATCATAAAATGTCATAATTGTATAGCTTCTTTCGTTCTAATAAAATTTATATTGATTTTTGTCATCACGATTATCATTATCTATTTTCTTATCATATTCTTCATTATTAAAATACCAGTCTGTATTTCTATGTTTGGTATCTGATTTTTTGCTTTTTGATAATAAATTATCAAATAAGCAAAATATGGCAAGTAAAATGGCACAAAAATCACAAATTAAATTAACACTCATATCCATTGTTAATGTTCCACCTTGGAATATATTTATAAGACCACTAAATAAATGATTTCCAAAATATATTCCATATATTAATAAATATGCTAATGCTCCTATTGTTTTCTTTTTAGCTACTAAAACAATACATACTATTACAAGAAATGAAATAATTATTTCTAATGTTAAATTATATGGTATTATTCCAATTATATCAACAGAATATTGTGCACAAACAGCTACTATTGCTCTAAATAGCCAAAATATTATCATAAAAAAAACTAATAGCATAGTAGAAAATCCCATTTTATTTCACCAACCTTTAATTTTAATCTTCATCCATAAAATTAAATTCATCTTTGTATTTTTCTTTAAATATTTGGAATACTTTATTTAATATTTGTTCATCATCTACTCCAACATAAGATTCTTCTCCAGCTTCTTCATCTGTGCTTTCAAGTTTTAAAATAACTACTTCTCCATCTCCTTCTTCTCCATCTCCAACTACTGGTAATAATACAACATATTCTTCACCATCTAGTTCAACTAAATCAAGAAATTCAAATTGTACTACATTCCCTTCTTCATCATTTAATTCGATTATATTATCTAATTCATCATTTTCCATATAATCAACCTACCTTTCTTTAATTAATATTTAATATTTTTATTTATTCTCTTCATGTTTTATTTTATTTAAATATGTTTCTAAAATATATACAGCAGAAATAGTATCTACTAAACTCTTCTTTTTATTCTTATTGATGTCTAAAAAGTTCATAGTTTTATGTGCGGCTACTGTAGTTAATCTTTCATCTACAGTTTCTATTTTTATTTTATTGTATTTACATTTCAATTTATGTATAAATTTATCTGTTATCTCTGTTCTTTCTGATTCTGTCCCATTCATGTTTATTGGTCTTCCTATAACAATAATATTTATTTCGTATTGGTTTAAAATTTCATCCAATCTTTTTAGTATTATTTTATCTGAACCTCTATTGTTTATCGTTTCTAAACCTTGTGCTGTAATATTTAAAGAATCTGTGATTGCTAATCCTGTCCTTGAGTCACCATAATCTATTCCTAATATCCTCATCTTTAATTATTCTCCTAAATCAATGAAATTTTTAACCATTTTTTCAAGCAATTCATCTCTTTCAATCATTCTAATTTTATTTCTTGCATTATTATGACTTGTTATATATGTTGGATCTCCAGACAAAATATATCCAACAATTTGATTAATAGGATTATATCCTTTTTCTACTAATGCATCATAAACTTCTTTTAAAATTTCTTTTGCCTTTTCGTTTTTTTCCTTTTCAAAATTAAAGCTCATTGTTTTATCAAAATCCATAATATCACTTTCCTTTCATGAATTAAATATAACCTATTATTAAATTGTTGTTATTGTACTTTCACTTTTATCGCAATTATCTAAATATTGTTCTAATTTTTTTAATACTTCTTCCATTCCTGTGCCTTTATAATAAGTAGTTACTACAAAATTTAATCTTGGATTAACAATTTCTGGTTTTTTAGATTTTTTAGTAGTTTTTCTTTTCCCAGTTTTTTCAATATCAATTTCTTCAAAATTCTCTTTTTTTTGTGCTATATTCATTTTTTCTAAATCTATTTTTCTATTTTTTATAAAACCAACAGCAGAGTCTGGATCTACTCCAGAAAATACTATAACAAATTTGGGTCCCATGTATCTTATAAACAAATATTCTTCAACTATGTTATTTTTTATATAATCACTTACTTGAATAATTGTTTCATTTCCCATTTGTCTAGAATATTTTTCATTAATTTCTTCTATATTCATTATTCTAAACATACAAACTGCTGAAGTTGTATATTTATCTATTATCTTTTTTCCTTCTCCATATAAATATTCTTCTGAATATAATCCAGTAAATAAATCTTTTCTGACAATTGACTCAAGTGTTCTTTGATGTACAACTGTTCTTAATACTGAAACAATATTATCTTTAATTACTTCAAAAATAGTTGTATCTATATTATCAAAATCATGTGGTACTCCACTTTCTATTATCCAATATCCAATATAAACATTTTCTTCATATATTGGAAAAAATATTGCTGATTTTGCTCTTGCAAATTCGGATTCTTGATATGGTAACTTTTCTTTATCATTATTTACTGTTATATATTTAGGTGTAGCTGTTGCTACACTATCTTTAAATATTGGCACTTCTTGTAATTTTTTTAGAGTGTCCCAATGTTTCTTATCAACATTTGAAGCTTTTATTTGATATTCTGTTCCATCAAAAACTACAATTGTTGAATATTTAATTTCATATTTTTCAATTAATATATCATTTATTTTCTGTAACTTTTCATCTACAGAAGATGTTTCTCCAATTGTAGTTAAAAAATCTTGTAATACTCTTAAATTATTAGCTTGTCTATTTAGGGCATTAAATTGCTCTATTTTCTTATGTATTGTTATATTATAAATTAGTAGACCAATTATCATTGCAACTAATATAATTATAATTATTGTCACCCGTTACTTACCTCCAATACTAATAATTATTTCTCATTTGATTAAATTCATTATTTCTCATAGATGGTGGTGCATATTTCCCGCTTCCTCCAGAATTTCTATTTTCATATACCATTGTAGCTAATTTTTTTAAACTTTGTAATAATTCTTTTGAATATCCTTTTAAAGAAATATCACAAATTACTAGTCCATCTAAATATCTCAAATATGTTTTAAGTTCAAATGGAACAGTTATTCTCCTTACAGTTTTTCTATTGAATAATTCTTTTCTTACAGTCATTCCAGCATCATTATATATTGAAATTCCACCAACTAATAAGTCTTCATTTAATTCTTTTGTTCTTATATATTTATTTAATACTACTCTAGCTTTTGATTCTTTAAATATTCCTTTATCACTTAATTTTCTTAAAAAAGAAGTAAGTGGCTGAATTGTTAGTATATCCATAGATTGTACAAGATATATTTCTTGTGCATATTTAAAATATCTTTCAGGTGTTTGGAAATCACAATCCATTAATATAATTGTGTGATTTTTTAATAGTGTTTGTATTATTGGCTCAACATTATTTATTTCTTCAATATCAAAAGCAGAAGTATATACAGTTAGTCCTTTATGTACTTCAACACCATTTGCAATCCCATTTTTTAAGTTTTCAAAACATTCATTAGCTTTAACTCTTAAGTTTTCTTCATTTTTTGTATATATAAAATATGCATTTCTATTTTGTGTTAAATCTAGTATTGCTGTATTTATTCCATTCATTGATAATATTTCGGCAACATTATTAATTAAAAATGATGTTCCATTTTTACTTGTTCCTACAAATGAAACTAGTTTTTGATCTGAAGATATAATACTATCTATGTCTAATTCACTATATTGTTGATAATTTGATTGTTTTGGTTGTTCTTCATAATAATTATTTTCTATATTGTTGTTTTGATAATTATTATTATTTTCTACCATAGATGAATTAAATCCAGGTAAAACATCATCTTCCTCATAATTTTCATTATTGGAAATATTAGTTTGAGTATTTGTTGTTCTATCAAATCCTGGTAGTATTGTAGAACTTTCAGTATTTGTCTGCTCAAAATTTGGTATTAGATTTTCTATTTCTTCATCTTCATTAGTTTCAGAATCTTCAAATCCAGGTAAAACTGTATCTTCAACATTATCACTTTCTGTATTTTCTAAGTCATAATTTTCTTGTTCTACACTTTCATTTTTTCTTGGACGTCCTCTTCTTCTTTTTGGAACTTGTTCAACAGGTTCTGTAACAATTTTTTTTGGTCTTCCTCTTCCTCTTTTTATAGGTTCTTGTTGCATCTCTTCAATGTTATTATTATTTTCTTCATCAATACTTTCAATTGTATTCATAGGATTTATATTGCTACTTTGTGTATTTAATGTTCCTGTATTTAAATCATTATTTTCGTCTATACTATTTATTGTCTGTATATTATTTGGAACAACCTTTTTTTGTTGATTAGAACTCATAGCAGATGGAATTACAACAGGTTCTTTCATATTATTAATTGGACTTGTTCCTAACATTATTTCACTTGTTCCTGGTTGTTCATCTTGTTGGCTTTTAGCACGTTTTCTTGCTTGTCTTGCTTCTTTTCCTGAAAATCTTACATTATTTGATATTTTACTATTTACTGAATTTATTTGAATGTATTTATTTGATTTTTCTTCTAGAACTGCCTTAATATTTAATGGTAGGAATTGACATATTATTTTTAATTGTTTTTCATTATATTGGCTTGCAATACTATCAAAACTTTCTACAATTTTTTGCTCATCAGCACCTATTCTTTTGTAATGTGCTAATATATTTTGAATTTCTAGTTCACTAACATCATTTTCATCATCTTTTTCATATGTAACTTCTCTACTATCAATTTTATAATATATTTTTGCATCTTTTTTAGAACGTGGTCTGTTTATAAGTCTACAAACTTCATTTATACTTCTATCATTTCCTATTATTGCATTGTAAATTCCTATTCCAAATAATTTTACAAGTAGTTCTTCTCCTTTTTGTCTTCTTTCTTCACAAATTAAAATAATAGGAATATCTTCTCCTTTTAAATTAGATGCTTCGTCACTTATACTATCTAATCTACCAAATATAAAGTTATCCATTTGTTCATAATCTGCATTTACATATTGTTCTAGATCTTCACTTATAACAATTCTATCATATGTTTTATCTCTTTGTAATTCTTTTAAAATGGCATTAAAATAATATACGTTTTTATATGTAATAATTTCTTTAAATTCTTTTTGATATTGATTTACAATAGTTTCAGACATTTTATCATTACTTACTGCAAATAAGACTCTCATTTGTTACCCCCTTCCAAATTTTACAATTATAGCGAATGCTAAAGGTAAAATTTGACATATTACTAAAATGGTTATAAAAGAAACCATCATTACTAATCCTTTTTCTTGAGTATCTAGTTTCCTTATTCCTATAATATATTGATAAATAGCACTAATTGCTATTCCAAGAAAACATAAAGGAATACTATATATTCTTATTATGTTCAGTATATATGCTGTTATACCATAGGCATCTGAACCATATTTTTCTTTATAATCATCAATCGTTTTTGCTGCATTTTCTTTAATTTTTATTAATTGACTTTCATTTTCTGCATCAATAATATTATTTTCTGCAAAAACTGGCGTACCTGCAAAAACTGAAAATATTACCATAAATATTGCAATACTCGCAAATACTTTTCTCATTTTTTTACATATCCTTTCTAACTCTTTTTTACCTATATATCATACACTAGAATTAAAAAAATAGCAAGTTTTTTCTTGCTATTTTTTATATTTTTTTATATAAATATTCCATATAATTATAAACTTTTTTTGCCCATTCTTTATCTGTAGCATATTTTTCATTTACAGCAGTAAGTGTATTGCCATTATAATATGTACCAATAGCATTCTCCCCATTTCCAATAGGTGTTCCTCTTGGATTCAAATAATACTTAACTAGAACTCTTGCAATAAAATCAATGCACTCAGCATAACTATTAAATGAACTTGCACTACTATATGGATTTGAATCATATGCTCTATATCCAAATAGATTTTTCTTATTTTGAGCAATTTTAGATGTTCCCCATCCACTTTCATGTATACCTATTGCCGCAACAAAAACACCATTTATATTATATTGTTTTTCTATATAATAAAAGTATTCTGCATTATTACTAAAAATATTATTTTTGTCATTAGAGTCTGTAAGAATCATTTTAAACTGCTCAATAGATAAACCACTTTGGGAGTCTAAAGACATATCAAATGAATAATTTATGTCATTTTTATTATAGTCTTTTATTAAATTTGGATTTGAGTATATATTAGCAACATTTTGGATGTTTACCCACCCAATTGTTCCATTTATATTTATTTTGCACCAATTTTCTTTAATTTGTAAAACTGTTAATTGTGTATTTTTAGATAATGTAGTAATTTTTCTGCTTTGTTCACTATTGTCTGATTTCACATCTACTCTATCTGAAGTTATATATACTTTACTTCCCTCTATAATATCATAAGCCTTTTTAGTTGTCGAAGTCCCTACTTCAACAATTTTATTTACTACTCCAATAATTGTTGTAGAACTTATTTCTTCTTCATTAATATTTCCATTTTCATCAATAGTTCTTTTCTTTACAATTTGCTTTTTTCCTGTTCTACCTTCTTGTATAACTTGTATAGTTCCAATTGGTAAATCTTCATTGTTTTTATATTCTGTTATATATTCAACATTAATTTCTTCTGTAATTAATTGCTCTGTATTATTATTTAAATTTTCATCTATTATTTTTTCTATGTTAACTTTTTCTGCATTTGATATTTTAATATATGAGTTTTCTATATTATCAGCATAAACATATACATTTTTTAAATATATCTTATAAAATAAAATTAAGATTATAAAAAGCAGAAAAAATATTACACAAAAGGCAAATTTTCTTCTTTTTTCTTTAGTTTTCATATTAAAATTACCTTTCTAAAAAATATTTTATAATATAATTTTAATATGTATATCATTTTTTGTCAATTTATTGTAGTTACCAATTTTTATATATTTTTAATATTTTATTGATAAATATCATAATTTATAATATGATATTTATTAAAGAAGACCTTGATATATATTACTAAGGAGGAAATAATTTTGAAAGGTTCAATTAGAAAATCCATTTTTGTTATAACATTTATAATTTCTACTTTTTTATTAATATACTTATGTAATTTAACTTATAATATTTTTTTAAATAAATTATACATGGAAAATTATTATCAAAATAGCAATATCTTTTGTATAAATAAAATTGTATTGTTTAGTAGTGCTAATGCTAATTGTACAATTAATTCCAATAATACAACTACAATTGATAATTTATATCAATATACAGATATAGCCATCTTTATTGATAATTCATCAAATAACTACACTTTAGAGAACACTTTAAAATCATTATCTATAGAAAATTTATCTATAAATAATTCTCCTAAAGTTGGTAGTGCAAACTTATATTACAAAAATTTAAATGATTTCTCAACACCTAAATTTTCTACGGAAAATAAGTTTGATAAAAATTTAAATTTTAATATATCTTCTGAAGATGTTATTGATTACTCAACTCCAACTTTATTCAACAATTGTGCTAATCCAATTACAATTAGTTATGTAAATTCTAATCTAATTGATAGCTATACAATAAATAATGAAAAACAAATAACTTATGATGGTTCTCTTTTAAAAGATTGTAATGTTATTTTAAATGACTTACAATGTAGCTTTAGTTTTTATATTGTAATTGAAAACAATTTGGGACATAAGTATAGATGCCCTATAAATATAGATATCCCTTTATCACAAGAAAATTTGTCTATTTATGATGGCACCTTAACTTACACTTATTATCCAAATTATAAATTTTATTTATATACCAACTAAGATCACTAAATAGTTAAATATTTATTTTTTAATATTTAACTATTTTTCTTTTGAAAATAAAATTTTTATATTTAAAATTTTATTTTCATAAGAAAGTTACTCTTTTACTATTATGAATTATATATTTTATAATATTGAGCTATTAATTCATCTAACTCAACACTCAATTGATAGATTATACTATAATCTTGCCCAGTAACAATGCTTTCATTTAATTTATCACGTAATTTACATATTTCATCATTTAACATACAGTATCTCTCCTTTTTTACATTTATTTCTCTGTACATTTATAAATTAACATATTTTTACATTTTAGTCAATAAATTATTTCAATTTTTTTACTATTTTTGACTACACATTTCTTCTGTTTTTTTATTTTTTTGACATTTTTCTATATATACCACCATAATCTATCAAAAAATACATTTCTTTTTCATTACATTTTTACTTTTTTATTACAGATAATATCATTTTATCTTCTTTAAAAACATTATTAAGAATTTGTTCTAAATAATTTTCATTTACTATTGGTATTTCTTCTATATAATCAAAACTGTTAATTCCTTTAAAATAATCTGCTAAAAACATCCTTGCTATATCACCTGGGTCATTAAATTCTCTAATATATCCTCCATAAATTGTTTTTCTTATTCTTTCAAATTCTTCTTTATTAAAACCTTTTGTTTTTAGTTTGTTAACAGCTTCTTTAAATTTATTATATACTTTTTCTGGATACTTTGATTGACCAGTAATTAAAATGTGGGCAAAGTTTGTACCAAATTCATAGTCTAAACTTGGGTTTGAATACAAAATTCCATCATTATATAATTCTTGATATAATTCTGAACTTTTTCCTAATATTAAATTCAACAAAATTTCTATGGCTATATGTTTTTTTACTTTTTCTTTTCCATTTTCTTCTTTGTCTTTTATACCTATTGTAAATAATGGTTCACTAACATCCATATTTTGTTCAATTTTTTCTTGAACAATTTCTTCTTTTTCATTTGGATATATTCTTTTTATTTCTCCATTTGATTTTTTATCTATTAAACGTTTTTTTATTTCTTCTAATAAATCTTCTGGGACAAAATCTCCACAAACTACCATAACCATATTTGATGGATTATAAAAAGTATTATAACATTTATATAAAATATCTTTATCTATATGGCTTATAGTTTCTATAGTGCCTGTAATATCTAATTTAACAGGATGTTCAAAATACATTGCTTCTAAAGTATTTAAATATACTTTCCATTCTGGATAATCATCATACATCATAATTTCTTGTCCAATTATCCCTTTTTCTTTTTCAACATTTTCATCAGTAAAAAAAGGATGTTGAACATAATTCATAAATTCATCTAAAGCAGGATAAAAATTTTCCGTACATTCAAACAAATATGCTGTGTGATCATTTGTTGTATATGCATTTGCTTCAACCCCTAATGCCGTAAGTGCATCCAAGCTATTTATTCCATTTTCTTGTTCAAACATTTTATGTTCCAAAAAATGAGCAACACCTTTAGGTACTTCTGTTTCTTCCTTTTCTCCAGGTACAATAAATTTACTATCATTTGAGCCATAATGTGTTCCCCAAATAATATATTTTTTTTGTATGCCTTTTTTTGGTATAATCATAATTGTTAATCCATTATCCAATTTTTCAATATATAATTTTTCTTTTACCTTGGAATTCTCTATAATTTGCATTTTATTCATTCCTTTCGTTTTATTTTAAGAATTTAATTTATACATTTTTTCTATAAATACAAGTTATGTTTTTACAATTTATTGTTCTTTATTTTTTAAGAAATAAATTGTGTTTATTTGCATTAATTTAGCAACATTAATAATATTTTCTCTTGATATATTTTGAATCTTTTTGATATATTCTTCAATAGACAATTTCATTTTTGAAAATTCTTGTCCAAAGCAATACATAATTTCAGTATCTTGCTCATCATCAATACATTTAATTGATGAAATTATACTCTTTTTAGCATTTTGAATATCATCATCTGTAAAATTTCCATTTTGCATATCTATTAATTGTTTCTTTATTATTTTTATTGCTTTATCATAATTTTTAATTTCAATTCCACATCTTATAAAAATATTACTTTTATATCTAATATAACTTGAACTTGCTGTATATGCTAAACTTGCTTTTTCCCTAACTTCTTGGAACATTTTTGAACTAGCAGTTCCACCTAAAATTGCATTATATAAAAGAACATCATATTTTTGATTTTCATCATTTAAATTAAAATCTAATCCTATAACAACCTTTCCTTGTGTTACGTCCATTTCTTCTATAATTTCTTTTTCTTGTATTTTCTCTTTTTTTTCTATATCTAATATAATTGGAGAATTTCTATCCTCAAGTTGCTTAATATTTTTGTTTTCCTCAATCATATTTAATGTATCTTCATTTATTTCACCAGAAACAAAAATATCTATTTTGCATTTTGAAATCATATTTTTATAATATTCATATAAATTCTGAGCATTTATTTGTTCTAAATCTTCTATATATCCATATTTATATAATCCATATGGTTTATTTTTATACATCTCTTCTATACATCTATCAAAAGCAAATCTGGCTTTATTATCTGTTTTTCCCTCAATAATTCTTTTAATATTCTCTTTTTCTTGCCTTACATATTCTTCATTAAATTTATTTTCAATAACTAATGGATTAAATACAATCTCTAGCAATTTTTCAATACTACTTTTCAACATATTTTCATCATTTTGTGGAATAAAATTATCATTAATACTTTCCATATAAAATTTTAAAATATCATTATCTCCAATTTTGTCAAGTCCATTGTCAAAACTTGCACCATACATTTCTTCTAAATTTTTATTAATTTCTTCTGCTGTTTGCATGCTCATACATCCTCTTCTTAAAACAGCAGATAATAATGAGTTTTTAGTCACATTTTCTCTAGTTATTGGCATACTTAAAAATATTGCGACTAAATTTGTTTTAAATTTTTCATTTTTTATTAAGTGTATTTTTATTCCTTTTTTTATTTCTTTTTCAATACATTTCATTCTTATCATTCCTTTCACGAAACAATTTGTTAAGCTTTTTATAGTATAATACTTTTAAACATAATTATTCAAATATTTTTTATAACTTTAATTACAATTAAAATATTTGTTCTTCATTTATTTCTGTTTGTTCTTTTGTTTTATCATTAATATAACCTTCTTTATCTATTATTAAAAAATCGTTTTGAATATATCACATTTTTTTATATAAATCAATAGTTGTTATTTTTACAAGAAAAAAGCAGTAAGCAATTATATACACTTACTACCTGATATTTTTAAAATTTTCTTTTTCTTGCTGCCTCTGATTTTTTCTTTCTTCTTACACTTGGCTTTTCATAGCATTCTCTTTTACGAACTTCTTGAAGAACTCCATTTCTTGCACATTGTCTTTTAAACTTTTTTAAAGCTTCTTCTATATTTCCATTAACTTTGATTTCTGACATTATTAATTCCCCTCCTTCCGGCGTTTGAAACACTGTATGTGGGATTTCATCCTTTATACGCTAATTATTATACATTATTTTCCTATTCATTGTCAAGTCTTTTTAAGCTAATTTATAAAATATTTGTTTTTATAAATCAAAGGGTATTACTTTATGCACCTTTAAAGATTTACCAACATCAATAATCCTTTGATTTGATGATCCTCTAAATTTTAATGTTAAATCTTTTTTATCTTCTTCAAATTTTCCATCAACAATAACATCTATATATGACATAAGTTCTTTTGTTTCTGGCCAATTTTCAAACATTTTTCCTACAATATCATTATCAAATGTATATCCTGTATAACACCATATATCTTTTTCTGGAAATTTGTCTTTCACTTTTTTTAATAAAGGTAAAAGCCCTTTCTGGTTTTGGTATTCCAAAGGTTCTCCACCTAATAATGAAAGTCCTGCAACATATGGATGATCTAATTCTTTTATAATTTTGTCTATTTCTTTTTCTGTAAATTCTTTTCCATAATTAAAATCCCATGCTTGGCTATTAAAACATCCTTTGCAATGATGATTACATCCACTAACAAATAAAGAAACTCTCACACCTCTACCATTTGCAACATCTGCTATTTTTATATCTGCATAATTCATTTTAATTGTATTCCTTTCTTGTAGAAAATTTGCTCTCTTCAAATTTGAAAAATTACAATATTTTTAGGCTCTGTATATGTTTTTTATTTTATGTTGTTGTTTTATACATACCATATCTTTCTCTACCTAAAGCTGTATAAAATGCTTTTTTCAAGCCATTATTTTGTTCTGCAACATATGCATAAATATCATCATATACTTCACTATCATTTTGACTAATTACACTTGTGTATGAAGCATAATAATTCAATGTATAATAATATACTCTATTTTCATTTTCATCTAAAGCATTTTGTCTATTAAAATCTAAGTTTAATCTTCCTGCCGATTTTTCTTCAACATTAGAATTCCCTATATTATTTTCATCAAGTAAATATCTATCTCCAATTCTATGATAAAATCCATCATTTCCAATAATGTAAATATTATCTTCTCTTACAACTTCTTTGCTTTCAGAATTATTAACTATTGTGTATCCATTATAAATTTTTCCACCTATATCTAATCCTTGTACAAAACTTATAAGAGAAATATTTTTCATAATATGACTCCATTCTTCTTCAGATAATTCTGGCATCTGAAATTGTACACTTTGATTTGAATTATAATTTGCAACTGCTATTGCCAAATTTGTTCTTATCTTATTTTTTATTATTTGTAATCTATGTTGGTTAAAATTTGAGCTTTGACATTCAATATTATTTGATACATCATCACTTCCAGAATTAAAGTCAAATATAACTGTATTATCATCTGGATATAAATTAGTATACACTGTATCACCATCATCATTTATTGTATAATCCATTGCATCTTCATATCTAAGATCTTTTAAAGCGCTCAATTCTCCAGTTTTTATTTTATTTGTAAATTCATATGCTTCTATATAATATCTTCTAGCAAAATCATTATTCATTATTAATTCATGATATGAATTAAAAGTTTCATTTGGTACCTCCGCTGTTCCTTGAACATGTTCAACCATTTTTCCATTTAAAAAATAAAAAACTCTTGAATTATCTTCATCATAATAGTATTTTGTTCCGTTAAATCTAATATAAGGGTAGTTTTTTGATGCATTTAGACCATTTATTGCAGGTAAATTTTCGTATAATAATTCACTTTCAATTGTAATTCCATTATATTTTACAGTTGTTCCATCATATTCAATACCATCTATTAAATATCCAGATTCATTATAATATCTATCATTTATCATACCTTGAATTGTTATATAATTATCAAGTGTATATGTAATTATAACATCAATTGAAGCTGTAGTATAACGTGCACTATATGATATATAAGGTTTTAAACCATATACATTTTCTCCATCTTGATTTAGCCCTGTATAATTTTGGTTATTATAGTTTGAATAAATATAAAATCCATCATACATTGTATATACTAGTGCTGGAATGTAACTATCCATTTCATCTTCTGTATAACCATTTAATCCGAATACAGATTTTATTGAATCTTTAAATGTTTCAACAGATGCTTCTATATCTCTTATTTTAGAATTTGACAAATCAGAAGTTGAACTATTAATTGTATTTATTTGAAAAGCTTTAATTGCATCACTTGTTGCCGCAGTTAGCCTTGTATCATACTCTGTTTGTATACTTACTGTTTGAATTTGATTTTGTGTATAAACAGAAAGCACTATAGATATAGGTAATATGATTATTATAAATATAATTGCTAAATCTTGAATTCTCATATATACTCTCGTTCCTTTCTAGAGGCTTAAATATAGTTAAAGTTTAAACTTATTGCTTTATTTTATCCTCTATCTTTTGTTCTCGCCCAATTTGAGTTTTAAGGCTGAAAGGATAAAATCTCAAAGGGCTGGCGATTGTAGTTTTTTATACAATAAGTAAATATAACTTTCCTATTGCATAAATACTTTCTGCCATTCTATTATATAATTACTACAAATATCAGTTTTTGTCAATAGAAAAGAATGGATAAAATTATCCATTCTCAAAAAAGTAAATTAAAAAAGTAAATTCTATTCAAATAAAAGTAAATAGATTTTAATTGTATTTTAATAGCTATTGTAAGAT
>CALXCA010000037.1 GCA_944386685.1 uncultured Clostridia bacterium
GGGTGCCATAAAATTATTTTAGAAATTCTTATATTTCCGTATTGAGTCGAAAAATTTATGCAATTATTAATATATCACAATTTTTACTGAACGTTACTTTTATATAACTACTTTTTGCTCTGTTTCTGGATTATAATATTCTGTTATTTCTTGTGGTGCAATATTTAATTGACTTGAAAAGTCATATACAAACTCTACATCTGATTCATATACATTTCTATTATCTTGAATTATAATTGGCTCTATATTTTCAGTAAAATCATGTACTGTCATTTCATAACTATTTCCTCTTTCTACACATTTTACTAAATTTTGTTTTGTAAAATCATCAAAATAGTCTTCTACTGTTATTTTATAATTCATTATATAAAAATTTTGTGTGTTTTGATTTGCAAGTACTTTTAAATTTGATATTTCTTCTTCTATATCTTTTATTTTACTTGCTACTAATTGTTTTTCAAATTCACTTGCATTATCTTCTTGCCACTCAAAAAATATGTCTATAAAATAGTTTGATTCATTTTGATAGTTTGTATAATAGTAATATGAGTCTTTTTGTCTTGTTGTTAATGTATATAAATTATTATAACCTATATCATCATTTTCAAATAAGCTTTCATCTGATAAAAATACATTATATATAACAATATAATCTGCCCAGTCTATCATTGGAATGTCTATAGATACATCATTTATCATTACAATAATATCTGAAGTTGTGCAATAAAATTGGTCTATTTTATTTCTTTTGTATGCTTCCATAACCATTGCAATATCTTCTTCTATATTTCCATAATTATTAACTACCATTTCTTGTGATAAACTTAATTCTGCTTTATCTCTTAAAATACTGTTATAGGCACATTTTCTTATTATGTCTTCCATTGGAGCATTAGGTGTAAAAAAATCTTCAAATTCTATTTTATTACCTGTATTTAAATCAAAATTAATTCCTTTTTCTATATCTATTATATCTGTGTTTTGTCCTTCCATACTTTCCTTAGTTCTTCCCCAGCAATATACATTAAGAGAAAGTATATTTCCATAATTTGCAGTACAGCTTGTACTAACAGATAAATTATTAACATTTTCTATATTAATTTTTTCTTTATATGAGTTAAATGTTATATTTTCAATTTCTTTATTTATTTTATCTTGAATTGTTTTATTTTTTAATCCTTCTATTTGAAAATAAGAAAATTCTATTTTATCTTGTGATGCTTGTTTTCCTATTATTTCTAAATCATTTTGATTATATTTTCCTTTTAAATCTATTACTTTTTTTTCATAATAATATGTATTTTTCGTACTTGCAATTATATTGCTTTCAATTTGTTTATTTTCATCTTGTTCACTTTCTATATCTATTTTTTTATACATTATTAATAATGCTGTTGCTATTATGCAAATTAATGAAAATATAGTAACAAAAATTAATCTATCTTTAGTCGACTTGAACATACCCTGCCTCCTTAACTATATTTTGACCATATTTTGAAGTCATTGCATTTAGTAATTTTCGTGTATTACTATTTTCTGGTTCGTCTTTTCTTATGACTGCATAATATTCTGCTTGTAATCCATATAACCCTGTTCTTACATTATCATATGTAGGTTCCACATCATTTACTGTTAAAAACTTTAACTCTTCTGTATTGTATAATATTTTATAATAATTTAGGCAATAACCTATAGCACCTTGTGAATTTGTATAATCTGTTATTATATTTGATAATTTCCACATATCAATATTTTGTGTTTCTGGCTCTTTCATTTTTATTCCTTGCATTACACTTGTTAACATTACTTTTTGACTGTCTGATGTGCTTGGTCTTTGATATGGAGTAATAGTTATATCATCTCCTCCAGCATCTCTCCAATTTGTTATTTTTCCAGAGTATATATCTTGTATTTGTGTTAATGTTAAATTTTCCACTTTATTATCTTTATTGGTAAAAAATAATAATGCATCTTTTGCTACAGGCACAATTTCTAGTTCTATTCCAGCTTCTTGAGCTTTTACAGTTTCTTTTTCTGTTGGATATGTTACTAATATTAAGTCAACTTTTTTGTTAATTAAATTTTCATATGCATTTTCTGTTTTTGTATGTACAATATTTACATTTTCTGTTTTTTCTCCTGTAAGTTTTGATTTAAATTCTTCTGCCATCTTTAATGTTGCAATTGATCCATCTACTTTAGGATAGTCTTCTATGTTAAATAAAATATTAGGATTTTCATCTTCATCAACTTCTACAAAATATAAATAAGATACTATACATCCTATTACAACTAAAATCATTATTATAATTAATAATACATTTATTACTTTTTTATTTTGATTCATATATTTTTTCGTATAAATTGTATATTTTTAAATATATATTTTAAGTTGATTATTAAGATATTATTATATTTAAAAATATCTTTACCCTACGAATTTCTCCTTTCAAAAATTAGTTTTTTATATTTACTTATGCTAAAATTACTTATTTGTTTACAACTTTGATAAACTTGTTATTATTTAAATTAAAAATAATTTTATTTTTTATTAAATATGTTCCTCTAAAAATTCTGGATATGTTTCTAATACTTCTAAATTAAATTTTCCTTTTTTAATTTTTTCATCTTGTTTTACAATTAAGTCTAATTCATACATATCTTTTAATTTATCTATATTTTCTCTTTTATGTCCAATAACATTATTTACGTCTTTTGGATTTACTGTAATTTTAACTTTTTTTACTTTTACATTTAGTTCTTTCATTTTTTCTATTATATTATCATACCATAAACTTGATTCTACTAGTTGTCTAAATGCTGGATGATATGGTCCTGCTACAACTTCACTTCCTTTTATTGATGGATCTGTTATTTCGTCTGTATTTTGTAATCCTATTCTAATTACTTCTATTCCCTTTTTCATAAACATTGGAACAATTTCTTTGCATGTCTCTACAGCTTGAATTACTGTTAATGGTTTATATTTTCCGTCTAAATAATCTTTTTCTAGTCTCGTATTTTTTATTACTAGCACTGGATATATTCTAACCATTTTTGGTTTTAATTTAATTAATTCTCTTGCTGTATTAATCTCATCTATTTTTGTACTATCAGGTAAGCCTACCATCATTTGATGACCCAAATTAAATCCATACCATCTTATTAGTTTAGAGGCTTTTTTTACATCTTCAAATGTATGATTTCTTTTACATTGTTTTAATATATAATCATTTGCTGTTTGTACACCAAGTTCTATTGTTTTTACTTTATATTTTTTTAGCCTTTTTAATATGGTTTTATCTATATAATCTGGTCTTGTAGAAATTCTTATACTATCTATTTTTCCTTTTTTTATATAACCATATGCTGTTTGTAAAAATTCTTCTTGTTTTTCTACATCAATTCCAGTAAAACTTCCTCCAAAAAAAGCTACTTCTTTTTTTGCTTCTTTATCTTTTATATTTTCTAAATAAAAGTCAATTGTATTTCTTATGTCTTCTTTTGTTATCATTTTTTGTTGTCCACTTATTGATTTTTGATTGCAAAAAACACAATCATTTGGACATCCTAAATGTGGTACAAAAATTGGAATTATGTAGTGTTTCATATCTTATCTCTTACCTTTCTTAAATCATATTATATGATTATATTTTTAAATTTTCAAGAGCTTTTTTGGCCGCTTCCATTTCTGCTGATTTTTTGGATTTTCCTTCTCCTGTTGCTAATTTCTTTCCGTCCCAATCAACTTCTGCAACAAATATTTTTTCATGATCTGGACCTTTTTCATTTATAATAATATATTTTATATCTGTATTTCCATGTATTTGTAATTTTTCTTGCAAAACTGTTTTATAATCTTTTTGTCCAACATGTTCTGTTGCATTTTGAATCTCTTCTTTTAAATTTGTTACTATAAATTTACGTGCTTCTTCTAAATTACTGTCTAAATATATTGCTGCTATTATAGCTTCTACACTATCAGCTAATATTGCTTTTCTTATTTGTTCTTTTCCTTTTAATTCTGAATTTCCTAAAAATAAATAATCACTAAATTTTAGTTTTTGTGCAATTTTAAATAAACTGTCTTCACATACTACTGTTGCCCTTACTTTTGTCATTTCTCCTTCTTTTAGTTTAGGATAATTTTGGTATATATATATACTAGATAAAAATTCTAATATACTGTCTCCTAAAAATTCTAGCTTTTCATTACTTTGTACTCCATTTTCATATGCATATGATGTATGTGTTAATGCTCTTTTTAATAATTCTTTATTTTTGAATGTATAGTTTATATTTTCTTCTAGACTCTTCATATCTACTCTCTTTCTTTCTTAATGATAAAATCCTTTTTGAATTTATAGTTGTTTCTATTACATTTTTTACGTTTATATTTTACTATATACATGCAAAAAATGCAAGAAAAAAGACATGTCTTTTAACATGCCTATAATTTTTTCTTATGCTACATTTTCTTTTATATAGTCAACAACATCTCCTACAGTAACAACTTTTTCTGCATCAGAATCTGGTATTTCTATATTAAATTCTTCTTCTAATGCCATAACTAGTTCTACTATATCTAAAGAATCTGCTCCTAAGTCATCTATAAAAGATGCTTCCATTGTAACTGCTGAATCTGCTACTCCTAATTGTTCAACAATTATTCCTTTTACTTTTTCAAATATTTCTTCTGAACTCATTATAAGTTCACCCCCTCTCAAATTTTAAATGATATATTTCATTTAATTATTCAAATGTGTCTCTAACATTTATATTATATGTTTATTATTTTGTCAAGCATATTTAATATTTTTTTTATTTTTGACTACTCATTCAAATAAATAATTTAATAACATTAACTTTTTTGTAGCAAAATAATCATTTTTAACTTTTAAATTTATTTACCATATTGTTCAAAGTGCTCTATCATTTTTTCTACTGCTTTATTCTCTACAAATTTTTCTGCTTGTTTTATAGTAAATTCAAATAATTTTTCATCACTGCTACCATGTGCCTTTACAACAGGTTTTTTTACTCCTAAAAATAAAGCTCCTCCATAAGATTTATAATCCATTGTTTTTTTAAAACGATTAATTGCTGGTAAACATGTTATTGTACCAAGTGTTGCAAGTAAATTATGTGTTAAACTCTCTGTTAATGTTCTTTTAACAAATTTTCCAACACCCTCTGTTGTTTTTAAAAATACATTTCCAGTAAAACCATCTGTAACTATTGCATCTATTTTTCCAGAAAATGCATCTCTTCCTTCAACATTTCCTACAAAATTAATTCCTAGCTCTTTAGATTTTTCTTTTAATAATTGATAACTTTCTTTTACTAAATCATTTCCTTTTGTTTCTTCTGTTCCAATATTTAATAATCCTATAGCAGGCTTTTCTATTCCAAATGTATTTCTTAAATATATTGTTGACATTTGTGCAAATTGTAATAGATTAATTGGTTTACAATTAGTATTAGAACCTGCATCAATTAATAATAACTGACTTTTATATGCTGGCAATATACCTGCTAGTGCTGGTCTATCTATTCCTTTTATTCTTCCAACAATTAGTGTTGCTCCTGCAAGTAAGGCTCCTGAATTTCCTGCAGATATGAATACATCTCCTTCATTTTCTTTTAACATTTTAAAACCTACAACCATTGATGAATCTTTTTTATGTTTTATTGCATCTGTTGGTCCATCTTCCATTTCTATTGTTTCTGTTGCGTTTTTTATTTTCAATCTATTAGAAATTTCCTCTACTTCTTTGTTTGTAAATTCTTTAACTTTTTTTCTTATTACTTCTTCTTTTCCTATTAATGTAACTGTTGCTTTTATTTCTTTTACAGCTTTTATAGCTCCTTTAATATTTGCATCTGGGGCATTATCTCCTCCCATTGCATCTAATAAAATATTCATATACAAGCTTCCTTTCTTGTTTGCTTTTTTTCTATGAATTTTAATACTACTTTTGTTTTAATTTATATTATAGTTATTCATGACTTTATTATTTTATTATTGTTTTCTTAAAATTGCAATAGTTTTGGAAAAATTTATGCAATTATTAATATATCAAAATTTCTAGCTGAACTGGAACACTAGATAATGGTCTTAAATAAAATAGAAAGTTGAGGAAGAAAACTTTAAAAAGTGTTTTTCCCCAACTATTGATATTTAACCTTTTTATTTTTAATTTTATTTACTATCTTGCATCATTTTTTGAATTATCATCTAGTGGTATATCAAAATCGTTGTCTTGTACTTGATCTTGAGTATTACATTGTTGAACAGGTTGTGAGTTTGCAACAGCATCTTTTGCATCTATTTGTTTCATAAAATTCTGTCTAGCATTATTTTGTACTGATTCTGCTTTCTCTGGAATTTGTACAACTTTACTTGAATTTGAATTATCATTTTGCAATGATTCTGCCTTTTCTGCAATTTGTTTTACTTTTTTTGGTTGGTTTGTTGTAAGCAAAGGTTGTTGTTTTATTTTATTTATAAAATCTTTTAACATAAATCCTTGTTTTGTTAATAATCCATGAATAATTTCTGCTTTTCCTCTATTTTCATATGCTAAATCTTTTATTTTTTTAACTTGGTCACTATTTAATGATGTTTGTTTTAATAATCTTGATACTAATGACATTCCTCTTAAATCAAAATTTAATTTTACGTCTCTATCTTTCAAAGTTTGTTTTGCATTTTTAACAAGGTCTTGTAAATTGTCTATTTTTTTAATATCCATCCATTTTCCATCACACCAAATTCCATCTTTATTAAAGAAAATTTCATATTCTTTTTTGTCTTCTTCATTTGTTTTTTGTGTTGAATCATTAGTTTGAGTTGGCTGTGCTGATTGAGGTGAGTTTGTTTGTGGTTGAACTGTAGTTTGTGCTGTTTGTGTTTGTTGTTGTGGGTTTGTTTGTGGCTGAACCGTAGTTTGTGCCACTTGTGTTTGTTGTTGTGGGTTTGTTTGTGGCTGAACTGTAGTTTGTGCTGTTTGTGTTTGTTGTTGTGGGTTTGTTTGTGGCTGAACTGTAGTTTGTGCTGTTTGTGTTTGTTGTTGTGGGTTTGTTTGTGGTTGAACTGTAGTTTGTGCCACTTGTGTTTGTTGTTGTGGATTTATTTGTGGTTGAACTGTAGTTTGTGCCACTTGTGTTTGTTGTTGTGGATTTATTTGTGGCTGTGCTGTAGTTGTTTGGTTTTGTATATTAGTTTGATTTGAATTTTTTTCTATTTTTTTATCAGGTTCATCTAATTTGTCTTTACCATATTTTTCTTCTAATTCACCCATCTTTTTTACAATTTTAGCAAGTTTAGTTTTCTTATCTTTGCTTTTTTGCATACCTTTTTCAAGTTCTTCATTAATTTTGGTTATATCTGATTGGTATTCCATAATTTCTGGATCATTTTCGTCTCTTCCTCTTGCTTTTAATTTTTTTATTTCTTCTTCAAGTTGTTTCTTTTCTTCTAATAAATGTTGTGGTATTTCTGTTTTATCTATTTCTTCTATTTCTTTTTCTAATTTTTGTTTATCTTTTTTATAATCTTGATATTCTTGTTTTGCTGATTGTAATTCTACTTTAGAAATCATTTTTTCTTGCTTTATTTTATCTATTTCTTCTTGTAATTTTTGTATTTCACTATCTAAATATACATCTGAATATGAATATCCATCTCTATATAATTGTTCCATTCTATCATTTATTTTTTTAGTAATTCCATCAATTTTTACTTTTTTTCCATCTTCGAATTCTGTAATCTCAGCAATTTGAGTTTGTAATTGTTGTACTTTTTTATTAACATTTCTTTCTATGGTTTGTGAACTTAAGTTTAAATTAACAATTTCTTCATCTGTATAAATGTCTCCATTATCTTGCTCTATAATTGCCATTCTTTCATTAATTCTTTTATTAATTATATCTTGATTTTTCTTTAATTCGCTTTTTAATTCATTAAGTTGGTCTTGTAATTTTTTTAATTCTTCTTCCATATATTGCACAACCTTTCTTTATATCTATAATTCTAATTTTAAACATATATAATTTTACCATATTGTAAAATAATTGTCAATATTACGTAAACTTTTCTTATAAATTACAATATACATCATTATTATACAATATATATATAATTTTTTAAATTACAAAAATATTAAATTTGTGTTAAGTTTATATTACAATTTTCTAGTTCAGTGAGAAATTTTGATATATTAATAATAAATAAATTTTAAATACGATTGGAGGAGATTTAAAATTTCTTAAATTAAACTTATAGAAAAAGAAAAGAATATAAAATTACTATTTTTAGTAAAATTATATTCTTTTTAAATTATATTTTATTTATTAATTAAGCAATGATGTCTGCAACAACACCTGAACCAACTGTTCTTCCACCTTCACGAATAGCGAATCTTAATCCTTTTTCGATAGCGATAGGTGTAATTAATTCAATTGTCATTGATACGTTATCACCAGGCATAACCATTTCTGTTCCAGCAGGTAATTCAATAACACCTGTTACGTCTGTTGTTCTGAAATAGAATTGTGGTCTATATCCATTAAAGAATGGTGTATGACGTCCACCTTCTTCTTTTGTTAAAACATATACTTCTGATGTGAATTTTGTGTGTGGATGAATTGTTCCTGGTTTACATAGTACTTGACCTCTTTCGATATCTTTTCTATCAATTCCTCTTAATAATGTTCCTATATTATCTCCAGCTTCAGCTTGATCTAATAATTTTCTGAACATTTCTACACCTGTTACTACAGTTTTCTTTCTTTCTGTAGATAAACCAATTATTTCTACTTCATCAGAAACTTTTACAACTCCTCTTTCTACTCTACCTGTTGCAACTGTTCCACGTCCTGTAATTGTGAATACATCTTCAACTGGCATTAAGAATGGTTGGTCAACTGGTCTTTCTGGTGTTGGAATATAGTTGTCAACTGCATCCATTAATTCTTTCATTGGAGCATAAACAGGATCATTAGGATCTGTTGATGTGCTTTCTAATACTTTTAATGAAGAACCTTTTATAATTGGAATTTCATCTCCTGGGAAACCATATTCTGTTAATAAGTCTCTAACTTCCATTTCTACTAATTCTAATAATTCTGGATCATCAACCATATCACATTTATTTAAGTAAACAACGATGTATTTTACACCTACTTGTCTAGCTAATAATATGTGTTCTCTAGTTTGTGGC
Organism: uncultured Clostridia bacterium; assembly: GCA_944386685.1. Taxonomy (GTDB): domain Bacteria; phylum Bacillota; class Clostridia; order TANB77; family CAG-508; genus CAG-269. Next base: position 9,225 of record CALXCA010000037.1, read on the forward strand.
ATTGGTCCATCAGCAGCAGATACTACTAATATAGCTCCATCCATTTGAGCTGCACCTGTAATCATGTTTTTTACATAGTCAGCATGTCCTGGGCAGTCTACGTGTGCATAATGTCTTTTATCTGTTTCATATTCTACGTGAGCTGTATTTATTGTAATTCCTCTTGCTTTTTCTTCTGGAGCTCCGTCAATTTGATCATAAGCTGTATATTGAGCTTTTCCTAATAATCCTAGGTATTTTGTAATAGCAGCTGTTGTTGTTGTTTTTCCATGGTCTACGTGTCCAATAGTACCAATGTTAACATGTGGCTTTGTTCTTTCAAATTTTGCTTTTGCCATTTTTAAATTCCTCCTTATATTTGAGATTTCTCTCTTCTATTTTTTCATTTTAATTTTAAATACTTTTTTTGTATAAATTAATTATATATTTATTTATATACTTAATTTATAAATTTATTAACTTTTTTATTTTACACTTGCATTTTATAACATATTTATTAAAAAATCAAGTGTTTTTATAAATTTCGAATTTTTATTAAATAATATTTAATAATTTTTTATATTTTATTAATAATTTAAATATTTTTTCATTAATTTTTATATTTTATCATTGATTTTTATGATAATATTTAATTTCAGTATTAATCTTGTTTTTTAGCTCTTGATGCAACAATAGCTTCTAATACTGATTTTGGAACTTCTTCATAATGAGATGGTTCCATTGAGTATGTTCCTCTACCTTGTGTTTTAGAACGTAAGTCTGTTGCATAACCAAACATTTCTGATAATGGTATGAATGCTCTTATTTCTTGCATTCCGTCATTTGCTTCCATTCCTTCCATTCTTCCACGTCTAGAGTTTACATCTCCTATAACATCTCCCATATATTCTTCTGGAACTGTTATTTCTACTTTCATAATTGGCTCTAATAATACGGATTTAGCTTGTTTACATCCTTCTTTAAATGCCATTGATGCAGCAATTTTGAATGCCATTTCAGATGAGTCAACTTCATGGTAAGATCCATCTACTAAAGTACATTTGAAGTCAATTACTGGATATCCTGCTAAAATACCTGTTTCAGCAGCTTCTCTCATACCTTGTTCAATTGGTTTAATATATTCTTTTGGAACTGCTCCTCCAACAATTTTGCTTTCAAATTCAATTCCTTTTCCTGGTTCTAATGGTTCCATTTCAAACCATACGTCTCCGTATTGTCCTTTACCACCAGATTGACGAATAAATTTACCTTGAACTTTTACTTTATTTCTAATTGTTTCTTTGTAAGCAACTTGTGGTTTACCTACATTACATTCTACTTTGAATTCTCTTTTTAATCTATCTACAATTATGTCTAAGTGTAACTCACCCATACCTGCTATAATTGTTTGTCCAGTTTCTTGGTTTGTATAAGCTTTAAATGTTGGATCTTCTTCTGCTAATTTTCCTAATGCTATTCCCATTTTTTCTTGAGCAGCTTTATCTTTTGGCTCAATAGCTATATCAATAACTGGTTCAGGGAATTCCATTGATTCAAGTATAATTGGGTGTTCTGGATCACATAAAGTATTTCCTGTTGTAACATCTTTTAATCCTACTGCAGCTGCAATATCTCCTGCATATACTTTTTCAATATCTTCTCTATGATTTGAGTGCATTTGTAGAATTCTACCAATTCTTTCTTTTTTATCTTTACTTGAGTTTAAAACAGTTGAACCTGTTTCTAATGTTCCTGAATATACTCTAAAGAAACATAATTTTCCAACAAATGGGTCTGTTGCAATTTTAAATGCTAATGCAGCAAATGGTTCACTATCAGATGTTTTTGCTTCTGTTTCTGTTCCATCTAATGTTACACCTTTGATATGTGGGATATCTAATGGTGATGGCATATAATCTACAATTGCATTTAATAATTCTTGTACACCTTTATTTTTATATGATGATCCACATACTACAGGAACTATTGTATTTGCAATTGTTCCTTTACGAATTCCTCTTTTTATTTCTTCTTCAGAAAGTTCTTCACCTTCTAAATATTTCATCATTAATTCTTCATCTTGTTCACATGCAGCTTCTATCATTGCTGTTCTGAATTTTTTTGCATCTTCCATCATATCTGATGGAATGTCTTGTTCTTCAATTACTTTTCCTAAATCATCTTTATGAATAAATGCTCTCATTTTTATTAAGTCAACTATTCCTAAGAAATGATCTTCTGCTCCTATAGGTAATTGAACTGGAACAGCATTTGCATGTAATCTATTTTTTAGTTGTTCAACACATAACATAAAGTTTGCCCCAACAACATCCATTTTATTTACATATACCATTCTTGGTACTTGATATTTATCTGCTTGTCTCCAAACTGTTTCTGTTTGTGGTTGAACTCCACCTTTTGCTGCAAGAACTGTAACTGCACCATCAAGAACTCTTAAAGATCTTTGAACTTCAACTGTAAAATCAACGTGTCCTGGTGTATCTATAATATTAATTCTGTTATTATTCCAGAAACATGTTGTAGCAGCTGATGTTATTGTTATACCTCTTTCTTGCTCTTGTTCCATCCAGTCCATTGTTGCAGCACCCTCATGAACTTCTCCTATTTTATGAGTTTTACCTGTATAAAATAGAATTCTCTCTGTTGTTGTTGTTTTTCCTGCATCTATATGTGCCATTATTCCTATATTTCTAGTTCTCTCTAATGGGTATGCTCTTCCTGCCATTTTTCTATATCCTCCTTTCGTTTTCTTTAAACGAACTTTTTCTTTTTTAATTATAAAATTGTTATTTTATATAATTTCTAAAAATTATTTAAAAACCAATTTAATGTTTTATATTTTTAAAACTTTGATTCAAAATGATAAATATAAAATTTACCAACTCTTTGAATTTTTATTATTGGAAATTTTGATAAAAATTAATAAGATGTGCATTTTTGATAGTTATTCCAAGCTGAAAGCGTACTAAAGTACGTTGAAGTTTGGAATAGATATCTAAAATGTGCAGATTATTGATTTTTATCGAAATTTTACCATTTATAGTGTGCAAAAGCCTTATTAGCTTCAGCCATTCTATGTGTATCTTCTTTTTTCTTAAATGCTCCACCATTTCCATTAGTTGCATCAATAATTTCGTTAGCTAATTTTTCAGCCATAGTTTTTTCATGTCTAGTTCTAGCATATGTTACTAACCATCTTAGACCTAGAGTTTGTCTTCTTTCTGGTCTAATTTCTAATGGAACTTGATATGTTGCACCACCAACTCTTCTAGCTTTAACTTCAAGTACTGGCATTACATTTTCTAATGCTGCTTCAAATACTTCTAAAGGATTTTTACCTTCTTTTTCTTTTATAATATTAAAAGCATCATAAACAATATTTTGTGCAACTGATTTTTTACCATCTAACATGATGTTATTTATTAATTTAGTAACAACTTTGCTATTATATATTGGATCTGGTAATACATCTCTTTTTGCTATAAATCCTCTTCTTGGCACTATTCTTCACTCCTTTTCTTTTTGAGATTTTATCTCTTTATGATATCTATAAGATATCTAAGTTACTCTGAAAATCTATTGATTTCCCGTTTAGTGCTACATAATCTATTCTAAATTTAAGTACCTTAATTTAGTAAGATGTGCATGCACTATATAACAAAACTAAATTTTGTTTATTTTTTTGGACGTTTTGCACCATATTTTGAACGTCCTTGCATTCTGTCTTTAACACCTGCTGTATCTAATGTTCCTCTAATAATATGATATCTAACACCAGGAAGGTCTTTTACTCTTCCTCCTCTTATTAGAACAACACTGTGTTCTTGTAAGTTATGTCCTATTCCAGGAATATATGATGTTACTTCATATCCATTTGAAAGTCTAACTCTGGCAACTTTTCTTAATGCTGAGTTTGGTTTTTTTGGTGTTACTGTTTTTACTACTGTACATACACCTCTTTTTTGTGGTGCTTTATTGTCTGTTACAGTTTTATTTTTTGAATTCCATCCATGTTGTAATGCTGGTGCTGTTGATTTTGCCTTTGTTGTTTTTCTTCCTTTTCTTACTAATTGATTAATTGTTGGCACTTAAATTTCACCTCTTTTCTATATTTTTTTTTGAAAATAAAAAGTAACCGCAACTAATGTTTTATTATTTGTTGCGGTCTATATTTTATCATTTTTTTCCTATTGTGTCAATGTTTTTATGGTATTTTTTATAAATTCTCTTTATTTCCTTCTGATAATGCTTTAATATTATTTAAATTTAATAGTCTTTTTACAAAATATCTCATCTTTTCAGTAAATGTTACTGTTCCTATTGTATCTATTAAAACATTTTTACTAGCATTTTTTACAATTTTTTGCATAGTTTTTAAATCATTCTTACTTATTTCTGCTTCATTTATATAAGATAAATTATAAATTATTTTTGGTAATTCTTCTATGTTTACGTTTTGGCTTGAGAAAGACATTACATAACTATACAACATTTTTGGAGCATTTTTATTAAATCTTTTTGCAAATTGATTTATTATTTCGCATACAACAGGGTCCATCTTTCTTATTGTATAATTATAAAAGTTTTTGTATGTAGACATAACATATTTTTCTAGTATTTCTTTAAATTGTTTTCTAATTTCTTTTTCATTACTAAATAATTTTTCTTTTATTGGATATATATTTATTGATGTTCCATCACTATATTGTACTTTATATACTATTGTTCTATCTTCTATTTTTATATTAATACTTTGTAGTTTCACATCAACTGTTATTCTTGTTTTTTCTTCTAATTTTGTTTTGTTTTCTTTTTCTTCATATGTTATTATTTCTTTTTCTTTTGCTAATTGTTCTTGAAGAGTTCTGATTATTTCATCTTCAATTCCTTCATATTCATCATCTTTTGTATCTAATGTTTTTGTGGATTTATTTTCCTCTTGAACATTTTGTATATTTTCTTGTGTTTGTTTTTGAGTATTTTCTTTAATTATATTTTCAAATTCTTCTAAAATTAAATTTTCAATTTTTGGTTCTTCTTCTTGCTCTTCATAATTTTTTTCATTTAATCCTTCAATTTCAATATTTTCTATTTGAGGTTTGAATTCTTCTACATTTAGCTCTTCTACTTTTACTTCATCTATTTGAGGATTAAATTCATCCACTTTAAATTCGTCTACTTTTATTTCTTCTATTTGTGGATTAAATTCATCTACTTTAAACTCATCTATTTTTGTTTCTTCTATTTGTGGTTCAATTTTTTCTACTGTAAATGGTTCTACTTCTAATTTTACTTCCTCTAATTCGCTTTCTTCTATTATATTAGTTGTTGTTTCTATTTTTTCACTTTCTTCTTCAATGTTTGTTGTTTGATTTGTTTCCGAATTATTTTCAATTATTTTGTATATCTCACCATATTTAATTGTCTTTTTTATCCATAAGAAGTCAGAAATACTTTCTTGTATTTTTTGAATAGCATTTTTTCCATCATAAATAGTGTTCACATCATCTGAACAATTTTCATTTTCTTCTATTTGTTCATTTATAATACGAATTTTTCTCATTTCTTCTGCAACTAAAGAATCTATTTCTAAATATGCTTGTTTTTTTATTTCTATTAATTTCTTATCTATTTGATTTTGAAACCACTGACTTTGATTACCTAAATCTGAAATTTGTCTACCCAAACAATTGATTTCTGAACATAATTCTTCATCATTGTTTATTTTGTTGATTGCTTTTTTGGCATTTCTTTCCTCAGCTAATTCATTTCTTTTTCTTTCTACTTGATTTATTTGTTCTTGTAAATTTTTTCTTTCTTCAACAAAACTTTTAAAATTTTCAAAAATTTCTTCCATTTTCATCAAACCCAGCAATATTAAGCCTTTGCTTAATATATTCCTTTCTTTTGTTTTAAGTTTATATTTAAGTTTTTTATTCAATTGTTATTCTATCATATTGTATTTTTTCTTGCAAGCAGTTTTTGTAAATTTTTTTGTTTTTTTGTTAGTATATAATCTTTTTTTATAAATTATATATAAATATTTGATATTATAAGATTTTTTATGTTTGATGCTTAATTGGAAAATTCATTAGACTTTTAAATTAAGAATGTTCATGATTTCTTTTAAACATTCTAATGCTCTATCAGCCAATTTTTGATATTTCAATTTTTTATCTTTAATTCTCTCTCCAAGTTCTGGCAAAATGCCAAAATTAGCATTCATAGGTTGAAAATTTTTATTTGTAGTAGAAATATATTTAGCCAAAGCTCCAATCATTGTTTCTTCTGGAAAAATTATTTTTTTCAAATTAGTCTTATCTTTATCATTTTTATCATTTAGTTTTTTATTTTCTTGTTTAAAAATTTTAACAGCATTTAATGCTGATATTAGTCCTGATGATATAGATTCTACATATCCCTCTACACCTGTAATTTGACCTGCAAAAAATATATTATTATTACTTTTTAAATTATAAGTTTCATCTAATAAATCTGGTGAATTTATATATGTATTTCTATGCATTACACCATATTTAACAAATTCAGCATTTTCTAAACCTGGTATTAAGCTAAACACTCTTTTTTGTTCTCCAAATTTTAAATTTGTTTGGAATCCTACCATATTCCATAAATTTCCTTCAGTGTTATCTTGTCTTAATTGAACAAGTGCATATGGTCTTTTACCTGTTCTAATATCTGTAAATCCAACTGGTTTTAATGGTCCATATCTTAAAGTGTCTATTCCCCTTTTAGCCATAACTTCAATTGGCATACATCCTTCAAATATTTCTCTTTTTTCAAATTGATGTAATTCTACAATTTCTGCATTTACTAATTCTTGCCAAAACTTTTCATATTCTTCTTTATCCATAGGAAGATTTATATAATTATTTTCTTTATTATCTTTTATCCTTTTTTTCCAATCCTCTAAATTTTCTTCTAAACCTCTTTCTTGGCTATATCTATCTCCCCAAAAAGCAATATTCATATTGATTGAATTTTTTTCTATTATTGGCGCCGCAGCATCATAAAAATGTAATCCTTCATTTCCTGTTATTTCTCTAATTTCTTTAGACAAGTTTTCAGAAGTAAGAGGTCCTGTTGCTATTATAACTATTCCATCTCTTGAAAGTTCTTTTAGGCTTTTTAAATTATTTTCATTACTATTTTCTCCTACTTCTTGTCTTATAATTTCCACATTTTCTAAACTTTCTATTTTTTGTGTAACCTTTTCTGCAAATTTTTCTCTATCAACTGCTAAAGCTTGTCCTGCTGGAACAGAAACTTCATCTGCTATTTTTATTAAAAGCGAATCTAATAATCTTAATTCTTCTTTTAACAGTCCACAAGCATTTGTATGTAAGTTTGATTTAAACGAATTACTACAAACAATTTCTGCAAAATTTTTATTTTCATGTGCTTCAGAAAATTTTTGTGGTTTCATCTCATACAATTTTACTTTTATTCCTCTTTTAGCTATTTGATATGTTGCCTCACATCCTGCAAGTCCTCCACCAATTACAGTTATATAATCTTTCATAATAAAATTTCTTTCCTTTCTAAATCTAAGTCGCATAAATTTTTTAAACAAAAGTCTCTTCATTATTTAATATATCAACATTTTTCGTTACAGTTCAGTGAGAAATTTTAATATATTAATAATAAATAAATTTTGAATACGATTGGAGGAAATTTAGAATTTCTTAAATTAATTTTATGGAAAATGTTCGCGCCCAAGCGTAGCGAGGACTAAGTGAAAGGGTGCCATAAAATTATTTTAGAAATT
>CALXCA010000038.1 GCA_944386685.1 uncultured Clostridia bacterium
TTTATATTCTATATCTTCCATAAAAGGAAAAATTTCTTTAACTCTTTTTAATGTTAACATTGTAGTTCTTGGTTGTGGATTTTTTGGATTATCTGTTAATAATTTTTGTGTATAACAATTTTTTGCTGTTTTAAATAAAACATATCTATTTCTTACATATGTGTAATAAATTTGATATCCATTTTTTAAATCCAACCACATGTCTTCAAATGTATAATTATCCATATATGAAATCCTTTATAAAATTATATATTTAGGCTTTAATAGGCTACCTATAAACCTTTTTCCAAAATATTAGCATATAACTTTTAATTTAATATATTTATCATTAATTTATAAAACAATATTTATTCAAAAGTTTAATTTAAAATATTTAGCTTATTCTTTAGCATTTTTACACATTTCTATAAATTCTTCTTCTGATATAACCTGAACTCCTAAACTTTGAGCTTTAGTAAGTTTGCTTCCTGCATCTTCTCCTGCCAAAACATAGCTTGTCTTTTTAGAAACAGAGCTTGATGTTTTTCCTCCAAATTTTTCAATAATTTCTGAGGCTTCTTCTCTAGTATATTTTTCTAGTGTCCCTGTAAGTACAAATGTTTTTCCGGCAAATCTATCATCCTCTTCATCACTTTTAAGTCTGGTCATATTAACTCCTGCGTTTTTTAATCTTTTAATTAAATCTTTTGTCTGTTCTTGTTCAAAAAATTCCTTAATACTGTTTGCAACAATTGGACCTATTTCTTCAACATAACTTAAACTTTCAAAAGATGCTTTTGATAAATTATCTAGTGTTCCATATCTTTTTGCTAAAATTTTAGCAGCTTTTACACCTACATGTCTAATTCCAAATGCAGTGATTAATCTATATAAATCATTTTCTTTGCTTGCATTTATACTATCTATTAGATTTTGAGCAAATTTTTTGCCATTCTTTTTTAATGTTAGAATATCTTCATATTTTAAATCATATATGTCTGCAATATTTGATATCATATCTTTTTCAAGTAGTGTGCTTATAATATTTTCTCCAAGTCCGTCTATATTCATTGCATCTCTTGATACAAAATGTACAATATTTCTATACAATTTTGCTGGGCACTCTATTCCTGTACATCTTACTGCTGATTCTCCTTCTTCTCTTATTGTTGGTGCTCCACATACAGGACAAGTTGTAGGCATAGTAAAATCTTTTTCTGTTCCATCTCTTTTTTGTATTACAGCTTTTACAATTTCTGGAATTACATCTCCTGCTTTTTGAATTATAACTCTATCACCTATTTTTAATCCTTTTTCTTTAACAAAATCTTCATTATGAAGTGTGGTTTTTGATATAAGTGAACCTGCAACTCTAACTGGTTCCAATATTGCTAAAGGTGTTATAACTCCTGTTCTTCCAACTTGAAATTCAATATCTTTTAAAGTTGTTTCTTTTTGCTCTGGTGGATATTTGTAAGCAATTGCCCATTTTGGAACTTTTGATGTTGTACCAAGTATTTCTCTTAATTTCAAATTATCTACTTTTACTACAGCTCCATCTATACCAAATGTAATTTTATCTCTTTCTTTTCCTATTTTATTTATTGCTTCTTTTATTTCTTCTATATTTTTACATGGTATGCAAACTGGATTAACATTAAATCCAAGATTTTTTAAATATTGTAATTCTTCATAATGTGAGTTAAATTCTTTTCCCTCAATTTTTTGAACATTAAAAATATAAATATCTAATGGCCTATCCTTTGTAATATTACTATCAAGTTGTCTTAAAGAACCTGCAGCTGCATTACGTGCATTTGCAAATAATTCTTCTTCATTTTCTTCTCTTTCTTTATTCATTTTTTCAAAGTCTTTTTTTGATATAAATACTTCTCCTCTTACAGTAATATTTATCTTCTCTGGCAATTCTTGTGGGATTGTTTTTATTGTTTTTAAATTTTCTGTTACATCTTCTCCTACTAGTCCATTTCCTCTTGTTGCCCCTCTTACAAGTTTTCCATCTTTATATTCTAGTGCTGATGATAGTCCATCTATTTTAGTTTCTACTACATATTTTACTTCTTTTATTCCGTTTTCTATTGCTACTTTTTTTACTCTTTCATCAAATGCTTCTATTTCCCCGAAATTGAATACATCTTGTAAACTTTGTAGTGGTACTTCATGTTCAATTTTTTGGAATCCCTCCTTTACATGTCCTCCTACTTTTTGTGTTAGTGAGTTTTTGCTTATAAATTCAGGATTTTCTTTTTCTAGATTTCTTAGTTCTAACATCATCATGTCATATTCGTAGTCTGTTATTTCTGGGTTGTCTTCGTCATAGTATTTTTTTGCGTAATATTCTGTTTTTTCTCTTAGTTCTTCTATTCTTTTTTTCGCTTGCTTTTTGTCCATTTTTTCCTTACCTTTCTGGCTTGCATTATATCATTTTGTTTGATTGTTTTCAATAGGTTTTGTTTAGGTTTAATTTGAAATTTAATTAAGTTAATTAGGTTAATTAAAAATATTCTATCTTTATTTACATTCTACAATATTTATATTAAAACAAACAGTTGGAAATAATAAGAATATATGCTAAAATATTTACATTCTACAATATTTATATTAAAACTTCCATTGTTACTTTCCACTTTTTGTTGTTTTTTCTGATTTACATTCTACAATATTTATATTAAAACCTTTACCATTATATTTAGTTGCTCTTGCATAAAGATTTACATTCTACAATATTTATATTAAAACCGATTTAAATGTTGTTTCATAAGTTCCCCAACCGTTATTTACATTCTACAATATTTATATTAAAACAAAATGCTAGTATATATAAAAAAATATATTTAATATTTACATTCTACAATATTTATATTAAAACCTGTTGTTCCATTATGGGTACAAAATCTTCTATCATATTTACATTCTACAATATTTATATTAAAACCAACTGCGGTTGACCATATAATAATATCACCAATATTATTTACATTCTACAATATTTATATTAAAACAGAAAAAATAAATGAAAAATTTGCACATTTATTAAAATTTACATTCTACAATATTTATATTAAAACCAAAAAGGTGATATATGTGTATGGGGTACTGGTCTATTTACATTCTACAATATTTATATTAAAACAGAAAAATCTGATGCATTTTTAAGTTTTAGTTATATTTACATTCTACAATATTTATATTAAAACTCTAAGACCTTTGACTTTCTTAATAGTTCCTAATCCATTTACATTCTACAATATTTATATTAAAACTATAAAGAATTTCAAGAAAATATAAAAAGTATCTAATTTACATTCTACAATATTTATATTAAAACATATACCTAACATATGTGATTCACCGAACACATCTTTATTTACATTCTACAATATTTATATTAAAACATATAATAAACAACATGCTATAAAATATAATACGACATTTACATTCTACAATATTTATATTAAAACTGAAAGAGGTGTTTTAAATGACAGAATTAGAAATATATTTACATTCTACAATATTTATATTAAAACCTATATAATTATTATTGAATTGAACAAAATGATATTCTTCATTTACATTCTACAATATTTATATTAAAACTTGTCAACGTTCTGCAAAAAATATTTAACCATTTTTATTTACATTCTACAATATTTATATTAAAACCTATTCCTATAACAAAGAAAAAATCTAAATTTCCATATTTACATTCTACAATATTTATATTAAAACTTCCAGAAAGTTCTACTAATGATATTACTGAAAAATTTACATTCTACAATATTTATATTAAAACTTTTGATTAATAGAATAAATGACGGCTATAATGCTCGCATTTACATTCTACAATATTTATATTAAAACTTAAAAGGCTGTTTTAATTATGCTAAAGATTATAATTTACATTCTACAATATTTATATTAAAACGCAAACATAACACCTCCAACAAGAGCAATTACTCCACCAATTTACATTCTACAATATTTATATTAAAACAAAAATGGAGCTTTTCATTTTCATGGTTTAGTTAATTTACATTCTACAATATTTATATTAAAACAAACCAGTACTTGTAATATCATTAGTATTATCAGAATTTACATTCTACAATATTTATATTAAAACAATTAGATTAGATTTAAAACAATATGAAAGAAGTGGATTTACATTCTACAATATTTATATTAAAACAAGAAGTAACAAAAATGTATAATTTTATTGTGTTATTTACATTCTACAATATTTATATTAAAACAGGTGCTGAAAAAACACTTGCTGTTCAATAGTTTCAAAGATTCATTCTGTCAAAACAAAAATCTTAAATAAAAAAATTAATAAAAATAATTTAATTAATTATTAAAAAGTATATCAAAATATGTTAAATAGTGCAACTGTCAATACTCCACAAATATATTTTTATTGCATATCGACAGATTACAAAAAATTATCTGTAGCATCATCTTCTACTTTACCAAAAAACATTTTTTCCATCCACTTTTGATTTCTATTTTTAAAAACAATAACACTATCTTTATCATCTCTAATATATAGTTTCAATTCAGCTTTCAACTTTAATAATTGCGATTCCAAAAGTTCTCCCTCAAAAACAGAGTTTTGTATATGTACTAAATACTTCTTACAAGTTTTATATACATTTCTTAAAACTTTTTGACCCTTTTTATCTTCCAAATTTATATCATATACTAATATAACATACATAATTACCACCAAATTTTAAAACCTTCATAAATTTCTTCATCACCTAATAAATATTTAATTAACTTATACACTTCTAATCTTATCAAATATTCATAGCTTACTTCTCTATCTAATTTTTTATGTTTTATTGTTGTTTGTAATCGTTTATCAATTTCTTTTGTTATTTCCATTCTTGGTTTATCTTTTATATATAAAAAATTTAACCCTTTTTCAAAATCTTTTTCTGTTATTTGTTTTTTATTTAACATTGAAAATATGAGTCTATCTCCAATTAGTGGTTTAAATATTTCTGCAATGTCTAAACAAAGTGAAAATCTTCTTTCTGATGGCTCATGTAAATAGCTTATAGTTGGATTTAATTGCGTTTTATAGATTTCGCTTAGTACTCTTGTATAAATAATTGTATTAACATATGAAATCAATGAATTAATTGCATTATCTGGTGGATTTTTTACTCTTTTTTCAAATTTAATATCTTGATTTATGATTTCATTCCAACTACTATAATATACTTTTCTGATATTTCCTTCTATTCCCATTAGTTCATTCACATCTTTACAACTATCTATCTGATTTCTAAAATATTCTATTTCTTTGATATATTCTTCTAAATCTTTTCCTCTATTTTTATAATAAACAAGATTTCTATGGATATTGTATGATGCTGAATCTATAAATGCTTTTGCTATTTTTACCCTTTTTTCATTATCAGTATAATGTTCTACCTGTTTTATTAGCAACTTACCAGAAACTAATGTTTCTTTTGGATAATATGTTCCTGTATAAAAACCATAATAATTAAAAAAATGTACTTTTATTCCATATTGAGATAAAAAGTTTAATAATGCTGTATTAAAGTCAAATTCTGTCATTACATAAATATCTTCTACTCTTTCAACAGGTATAACTTTTTTAGAGTTATCTTTATATATTATTTCTAATGTATTATCTTTTCGTTGCAGTCTACCACTTTTGTATAAATAATATGATTGTTTCATTTTTTACCTCTTTCTTTGCTTATTACATAAGTCAAATTTTAAACAAACTAATTATTTTAAGACCTTGTACTATATATAACACAAATCATAATATGCACATTTTTTACATATTTTTGAATCTATTTTCTTTGGAATATCATCTTTTTCATACATTTCTTCAATTTCATGTATGATTTCTTTTAGCTTTTCTCTATCTTCTTTATCTAAAAAAACTTGTTCTGTCTTTTTTAAAAGAGGATAATCTATTTCTGCTGTAATATTTTTTACTCCCTTTTCTTCTAAATAATACATATAATATTTTATCTGCCAAATTCCAGCCTCTTCTATTGATTTTGTCTTTTTTACTTCATGTAATTTTGCTTTATTCTCTATAAAATCTATATTTATTGTATTATCTATAAGAATACCTTTTTTCTCATTTTTATATGATGTTTCATCTAAAATTTTTCCCATTGCAACTAATTCACTATTTTGTTCCATATTTATTTGATTTATAAAATACCATAATTTCCTTTTGCATACAAAATAATAATAAATCATTATACCTGTAATTTGCATAAATACAATTCCTTGCATAATATATTTAAGTTTTTATAAAGGATTTACTTATAAACCATTTTTATTTTTAATCAATTTTTATAAATTTATATTTTTTATTATATTACAAAAATTTCTCATCCTCTTCATATTCTTCATCTTTTTTTAATAACAGTCCTACATTATCATCATATTTTAAATCTGCAATCCATATTTCATCTATATAAGGATTTTTAGTTAATCTGTCCAATAATTTTCTTTGTTGACTTTGTGATATAGCAATTGTTAGTCTATCAATTTTTCTTTTTATATTATGACGCTCTTTATAATTTTTTTCTTTTACATAATTTTCAAACAAAATTATATTTTCTTCATAAATATTCTTTGGAATAACATTAATGTTCTCTATATTTCTTAATAATTTTTGAGCTTCTCTTTTTCCTGTTTGATAATCTAATAAATTGTTTAATACATTCATTCCGCTTCTAAAATTTTTTAAAAATTTTGAATCTTTTAACATTTCTTCTGAATATAATGTATCTACTAGCTTAACTTTGTCTTTTTCTTCTAATATCATCCCATCATATTTTTTTAACAATTGTATACTTTTTTCGTTAATTTCTTCATCATATATGTATTTTATACCACTCATATTTTTAGTATATATATGAACATTCTCATCTTGTCTATCATATTGCCTACTTCTATAACATCTTCCAAGTCTTTGAAATAAACTATCTAAAGTTGACATTTCTGTATACAGATAATCAAAGTCAATATCTATTGATGCTTCTACAATTTGTGTTGTAATCCAAATTCCATACTCTCCTTTTTGATGTGAAAATTTCTTTATTTTTTCTTCTTTTTTGCTTCTATCATTATATGTAAATCTAGAATGCAATAATTGTACATTATTTGCTTTTTCTTCAATTAATTTTAAATATAATTCAATTGCTTTATTTACTGTATTAGCAATAATCAGTACCTTATTATTTTTAGCTTTTTCCTTTATAATTTTTATATCTTCTGTAATGTCTTTATCTTCTAATTTAATCTTATGTCTTTGAGTCTGCTTTATAAATTCATTAAATTTAAACTCAATTCCTAATTTTTCTAATTCTTTTCTATATATTTGTGGCAAAGTAGCTGTCATCACCATAAATTTTCCACCAATTTTATATATCATTTCTAATCCTTTTAAAATAATAGCTACTATTTCTGGTGAATATGCTTGTATTTCATCTATTATAACTTTAGAATAACTTAATGTTGCATACATTTTTTCATATCCTTTATATTTAAATACAAAAGGGAATATTTGATCTATAGTACATGTTGTAATTTTCTTGTATAAATTTTGTGATTGATTATAGATTTCTTCTTGATTACTAAATTCATCCTTTTCTTCTAAATAATCTAATGCGGTTGAATGTAATAAACCTGTGTATTGATATCCTATATCTTCTTTTATTCTATCATAAATTGCATTTATACTTGTCCTTATAGGTAAAGTAAAAAAAGTTTTAGCTCCATTACTCCAAAACAAAGATGCTTCTGTTTTTCCCATTCCTGTTGAACCTATTACAAGTAAATTGTTACAAGAATTTTGTGTACAAAATTCTTGTAAATCATTTTTTTGAAAGTTTTTTTCTTTCATAAATTTATCTACATAATTAGCTATGTTCTCCAATGTATTTTCTTCAACTTCTATTCCTGCAGAACTGCAATGATCTAATCTATGTAAAATTCCTTTTAATAAACAATACTCTATATATAATTGGTCATTTTCTTTTATTCTATTTCTACTTTGCACATATTTAATATACATACAATTGATATTTTCTTCAATTTCATATGGAATTTCTTTTTTTATTTGCTTAATTTGTGGTTTTATGTCTTTTTCTATAATTTCTTGTACATATAGATTATTTATATCTTTACTATCTCTTTCATGATGATAATAAATAGCTTGATATATCAACTTTTTTTCGTCTTTTGATAGACTATATTTTTCAACAGGTATAAACATTGGTGATAATTGTTCATGTTTAATTACATCATAATTAAATTTTGTATTTAATAATGGCTCTTTTAATTTTTCTCTTATCATATTTTGAAAAGGTGTATATACTTTTCCTAAATCATGATATTTACAAACAATTTCTAGTAAAGTCCAAAATCTATTTTTATCAAAATCCGCTTCTTTTAATATTTGTTCTCCATATAAATTTTTTAATAATAACATATTTTCTAACAATTTACTTGTATGTTCTTCTATTGTTTCTATTGGATTTGATTTTGCGTAATACATAATCTACCTCTTTTTACATTTATTTTATGTAAAAAAACATATAATCACCATCTTCATCTTTGTCTATATTTTCTAAACCTGTATTTGTATGTTTTTCTACAAATTTTACATCAACTTTATTCCATTTTCTTAAATTATTTTCTATAACATATGTTGTGTTTAGCCTATAATTTATCCCTTGCACGTCATCTTCATCATATATGTTTGATGGAATAAATGCATTATATTTATTAATATATCCACTTTCATTAATTACATTTTCTACAAACTTAATTTCATCTACTCTAACTAAGTCTTCATTTCTTCCTAATGTAAATGTTTCTTCTCCATTCACTATATTTTCATATATTTTATTTATAATTTCATCATCAGCTTTAACATGAATTAATAAATCGACATTTAAAAGTAAATGTACATTCCTTGGCATAGATGTTACTTTGTCTCCTTTAAACATTCTCAAAGTTTGATAATTACTAAATATACTCTCATAATTTCCTTGAATAGATATATTCATTGGAAAATATTCTCCTGGTTTTGCTTTTAGAATTTTATGAAACATTCCAATAACTGTAGAATATGGTGGCAAAGGATAGGTTTCTGCAACTTTAAATGCAAATGGCTTTTTATAACATGCTGTTTCTTGAAATAATTTTAGTTTTAAAATTTTCATTATAATTTTTTCCTTTCTTCGAATAGCCAAACTTACTTTAATTTTATTTATTTGAGTAATATTCATCTACTTTGTTCTCCAAGTTTTCAAAAAATTCTTGAATATTCATTGTAGTAAAATTATCTTTAATTTCTTCTTCATTTTTAAAACTATTTTTTACAATTCCAACATATGTATCTTTCTCTATAATATCATCACCTAATTTTAATGTTGTTGTATCTTTTAACATTTCAGTATCTATACTAAATTCCCCATCTTTTCCAATTAATTTAATTCTTCCTAAGAAAAATGGTGAATTTAACTTATATATTCCTCCAATAATAAATATTGGACTTAAATTTTCTTCTCTTCCTCTGATTTCTCTATTTAAAACTTTTATAATTTCTAATAGTTCTTTTACTCTTTGAGCTTTCATAGAATTTTCTAAATTTATATCTCCATCAATTCCAATTTTTTCTAAATCTATAGTAACAGTATATGAATAATAACTTAAATGTTGTTCTATATTTGCTAAATTAGGAAAATCAGATATTCTATCAGCTAATCCCTTGTTATTTAAAAATTCCATATCACTCTTATATTCTTCTAATGAAATTGCATGACTTAATCTAACAGCTGCACTTCTAATATTTGAGCCACCATCTTCATTTTCTGTCTTTTTAGCTGTTTTCATATATCCGAAAAGATCCATTTCCTGAGAATCTTTTATTGTTAAATCATCTTTAAATTGAATTGTTCCTTTTGATTTATCAACAACTTCTAAATTCCATCCAAACATTTTATTTCCAAGTCTTACAATATCATATCTTAATGCTTGTCTTGAAGCAAATGTGTATGTACTTCCATCTCCTCTAGATAATTTTTTTAATTCTGATATATTTCCTATTCCTTCTCCATAATTTAAGCTTTGAGCCTTAAATATCATTGTAATTGTTAGTCCTCTTTTTACATTTTCCATTATAAATTCCTCCTTATTCATCTTTTTTCTCAAATTTATTTGATATTAATCCTGAAATAAAGCTATGCCCTATTGATTCAAAATCTAAGTCTGTATCTTGCATTACTTCTAAAAATATTGGTGATATATCTTTTCCCATTGACATATGAATTCTAATTATAACATCCATAAATTCTTTTTTATTTCCAGATTTTATACTATTTAACATCTTATATGTATATCCATCAAGTTTGTTATCTTCTTTTTTTGCTTTTAATTCTTCATGTATTGATACCCCTAAATTATACAATACAGATAATTTTGCATTATTTTTCTTAACTCTTTCATCCATTTCCATATCCTCCTTTTTTAGTAAATTTAATATTAATCTAATTCTTGTTGCTATAAATGAATTAAATCCGTTTTGAGTTTCTTTAGATAATTCTTCTCTTAATCTTGAATTAATTATGTATTTTAAATCTTTATTTTTTAATATGTAATCCATTATTTGTATTTTATATCTATAATCTTTCATTATATTTAATGTATTTTGTGAATATTCAACAAAAAATTTTGCTATATATCTTTTTATATTAAAATATTCAATTCTGCTAAATGCCAAATATTCAGTTTCAAATTCAACAATGAATATATTTTCTAATTGCCATTCTTGCAAATTTTTTTGTTGTTCAACTATATTTAAAATTAATTCTTCATAAGGATTATAAATTGATTTATCTACTTTTGATGTTTGACTCAAATAATTATTCATTTTTAGCAAATCATCTACGCTTGTATCATAATTAACAAAACCATTTACTTCTTTTTCTCTATATACTACTTGTCCATTAACATTTTCTTTTGTTGTTTTTTTAACACTAGAAATTCCTGCAGGTATACAAAATAATATTAGTTTACAAACATCACATATCGGAAATTCTGCATTTTGATTCCAAAAAAAGTTTTTCATGTTATCACTACTTACTGCTAGTGGTATGAAATTTCCTTCAGAATAATTACTAGTTAAAGATTTATCATTTTCACACATATAGCAATGTGCAAATACATTTTTTTGTATATAATCTTTAATTTCATCTAAACTTTTTTCCTTGTCTATAAATCTTTTTTGTATATTTGTGTAAATTTGTATAACTTCTTTTGAAATTTCTTGATTATCTAATTTATCTTTTATAAGTATCTTTAACTCTTCAATTTTATATTTATCATGTAAAATTTCATCAATAAAGTCAATTTCAATAATATTGCTAATATAATCTTTATACATAATTTTTTCTTGTTCTTCAAATGTTAATGCATTTTTTACTACATTAAGAAAACTAATTTGCCCAAAATAATTTTTGCTTAAAATACTTTTAAATAAATTTAAAGTTAGTCTTTTATTAATATCCTCTTTTTGTAATTCCTTTGTAATAATTTCTCTTATATTATTTAATTCATCAATATTTTCTTGAGTTTTAATCTTGTCAATTTTGTTATATTCTATTAAAATATTTGAATACGTAGATTCATCATATTTTTTTATTTTATCTAATTGTTTTTTTATAATATCTTTTACATACTTTTTTTCTGTTTTTAATTTTTCCTGAGTTTCTTTTATTACTTGTTTATCTTGAGAATCTCCTTTTAAATAATTTATAATTTTTTCAAAAGAATTTTCTATTCTCTCTGTAGTTTTAAGTCCTATATTATATTTATCGAAAAAATATTTGAAATAATATTTATGAAAATTCTCTAATTTTCTTGTTTCAAATGTGATATAATTATCTTTTATTTCTGCAAAATTATCATTATTATAGTCTAATATCCTTAAAAATCCTACTATTCCACTATTATAAAACCAATCATTTAAGTAAATTGTTGTTCTCAATCTTGCACCTCCTCATGCAATAATTCATAAAATCTATTTTCTTGTATATTAAACGCATTTATATTTTACATAATTTGGAACATTCCAAAGCCACTACTACGTTTACTTCCTATTCCAGCGTCATATAAATATTTAAGTAATTGCTTATCTCCAGAGATTTTGAAAGTTCCTGTAGATGTTTCTATTTTCTTTTCATAAAATTTTATGATTACTTTCTTAGCTTTTATTGCATTTATTTCTAAATTATCTACAAGTTCTTCTGGAATATTTGTAATTTTCAGTTCTTGTTTTATGTTTACTTTTAATATATTTTTGAATTCTTTATCATTAAATGAATAATAATAATCATTGTCTCGAGTATGATTTCTTACAACTAATGGAGACATGAATTTTATTGTAATTTCTTCTGAATCAATTGCTTTTTCTAATAACATATTAATGTTCTTTAAAGTCCATGAGTTTTTATCTAATGAGAACTTTTTGTTTTTTTGATGATTGAATGCATTATAGAAAATAATTGATGTTTCATAATCTGCAATTGAAATATTTAGTTCAATTCTTTTTTCTTCTATATAAATTTTGTCTTCTTCAAATTTTGGGTTATGAAAAAATACCGCAAAAGTTATTGGCTTTATAGTTGTGTCTTTATCATTGTAAAACTTTTTGTAATATTCTGTATTGTATTCTGATAATGATTGTTTTATAAAGCTGATTACACTTTTACGGTATTGTATTGGTAAAAATTCATTTTCTAAGTCAAAGTTTAGCTTTAGTCTCATTTTTTCCTCCTACTTAAATTAATTTGGTAAGATTATTTTCTGAGAATTTATATTAATTATGTTGATTAAATTAATTTAAATCAGTCAAAATATGTCAAAAAATATCAAAACCAATAACACTATAACATATTTTGTTATATTTGGCAATATTTGTTTTTATTTTTCTGATAATTTTTGGAAATATCTTTTTATTAGTGTTGATTTATTTGATATTTTTTTAGCCAAACATTCTCCTTGTAATGCAATATTCTTTATTTCTTGATTGTCATATTTTGCATTAACTAAATTATGTATTAATCTATTTCTTTCATTTTTCCATAATTGTATTTCATTTAATATTTTAGGAGTAATATGCTTTTTTATATAAGAATCCTGAAACTTTGCATCATTTTGAATTTTATTTATTTTTTTCTGTATGTCTATATTAGTTCCATTGTCTTGCTTATATTTTAATCCTGCATATCTTAATAAAGCTTCTAATCTATCTTCTATAATAGCATATTCAATAAAAATTGCTTCATAATAATATTCTTCATTTGTTGCTTTATTTAGTTTTATCATTAACTCTGCATATTTTTCTTTTTTTTCAATATTTAATGTGTTCATTTGGTTTTCCTCCTATATTTATTGCTATATACTTTCTATCATTCCTTTTAATTCATTTTTTACTCTTGATACATATTTTAAATCAACTTATGTACTCTCTTATATGTATGTAATTTGCCTATAGAGTCTCCACTATTCTGTTCTTTTTTATGTATACCTAATTATATTCCAAATTTGAATATGATTATTTTCAAAATAATTAATCTAAATTATTAAACTTATTTAAATGTTTTCTTACTATGCATTTTCATATTAACCAAATTTTATCTTCTATAGTGTTAATTTTCTTTAATAAATATATATTCCAATTCAACATTCTATCAATTTTTTTATTATCTTCTAAACCAAGATTATCAATTAAAAATTTATATTGTATGCACTCAGCAATAATAAGTAATCTTTGATCTAATTCTAAACTTTTTCTAACAACAATATTTTTCTTCTTTTTTCTATAATCATGTTTTATAATTATTCTACCAAAATTAATTATTTTTAATGTTTTTATCTCCTTAATGAGCTTTTTTTTTCTTTTTTTATAATTTTCAATTATTTTATTTGTCAACTCTATGTTTTCCTTTTTATTTTCCTTTAGATAATATAAATATAAAAAATCAATTAATTTATAATAATCAAAGAAGTCTTTTTCTTGTTTGTTTTTATACAAGTATTCTACAAAATATGAAAAATCATAAAATATGCAATAACTCATCAATTGAAATATATAATAATTATCTATATTTTGATTTTCATTTTCTATTACTTGAACACATAATAATTTACAGTAGTCATTAGGAACTTCATTTTTTATTAAATTTATAATACCATCATCCATTTTTTACTCCTTATTTTAGTATAACTTTTATCAATCTTTTAAATATACTTCTTGATTATTAGATTCTCTAAGAAACTGCACTTTCACACCACTAACCAATTTAAGTTCAATCAAATCTATATTATCTAATTGTTTAAAATCATCAGCATTAGTTGTTATTTGTGGCAAAATTACATTATTTAATATTTAAATATAAAGTAATATTTTTAAACTAAAACATGCTTTGAAACTCCAACGGCACAATATCTTCATAAAGTAAGACATATTGTGAATTAATTTGTCTAGTATCATGATAATGCCCAAAATACCATTTTTTGAATTCGCATTTTTCTGATATCTCTTGGAAATAATCTGTAAGATAATCTCTCTTGTATGTTCCTTTACTAAGCATAGCTTGTACACTTGTAGGACAACAATGAGTTATAATATAGTCTACTTTATAATTTACTTTTTCTAAATTATTGATTCCATTCTTCATTTCATCTTTAGTTGGAAGTTCTAAATCCCACCATGAATAGTCTCTTATTCTAAATGTTGCTCCTCTTTTTCTATATAAATATATTTTCTCTTCTTCATCTAAATTTAATATTCCATCTTGTATGTCATGTGACTTGGCTCCTCCAAATGTAAAGAATTTTTTATTATCTATATCAAATATCTCACCACGCATTAAGTGTAGTACTGAATCTCTTATTTTATGAACTTTGCCTCCATGCCATTCCACAGCTGGATAATTATACAATCTTGTGAAGTTTTCATGATTTCCGTCTACAAATAATGTTGTAAAATTTTTGCTGTTTAACCAGTCTAACCAGTATTTTTCTTGATTGCTTTCTTGTTCGAATGTCCATACTCCCCCAAAGTCACCACAAATAATGACATAGTCTTCTTTGGTCATTTCTTTTTGTATTGGAAATTTGTCAGTTGAAAATCTTGTGAAATCTGAGTGGGTGTCTCCTGTAATGTAAATCATAATTTTATCCTTTCTTGCTTTTTTGAATTTTTGTATTTTTTTATTTTTATTGGTTGTGCTTTTCTTCTTTAGTTGCTTTATTTTTTTATATCATATATTTCTTTTTTTCTCAATAATTTTAAACTAATTAGGTTGTTATTATTCTAAATTATGATTATGTTTTGTTATTGATTTTTGTTTTTAATTTTTTATGTGTTTTGGATGTACAGAGAATTTTTTTTGTATACCTTCGGGTTATGAGTTGTAAATTTCTGGTAATTGTGAATTTGTTAAATTTGTTGTTTTTGTTGATTTTATACTAGTTTCAAAGATTTATAAAATTTGAACATTTGTGCATTTTGGTGACAATTTTTGAGGATTTCTTCCCCAACTTTTCCCCAATTTCTTATATACATTTGTTCGTACAAAAATTTAATATTAATGGGAAACCTAAAATTTATTTAGGAGGTTTTCAGTTATGAATAATAAAATTACTTATCGTAAAGAAGGAGATTATTTTATACCTAATTTGTCTTTTCCTATACAACCTAAAAAGCAAATTGGAAAATATGGTAGATTAAGATTAAATTACTTAAAAAATTTTAATAAAGGTCTATACACTGAATTACTTATAGATGGTACTTTAAAACAACATTTATTAGATATAGATGAATGTGCTAATGAGAAAGTACATGTGCTTATAAAGCAATTTGCTGAATCTGAAAATGTTAATGAATACTTAAAAGAACATCATCAGATGGAATGGGTTCAAGCTATGAATAATATTAAAAATAGAGCTGAAGAAATTGTATTAAATGAAGTTATATATGTATAGGAGGATATAAAAATGGTTAATTTTAGAGAAGTAAATGATAACGATATTTTAAAAGAGTGGTTAGATTATAGAGAACAGGAGGTTTTTGGTAGTCTTACTGAAGAAGATAAAAAACATCATATTTATTTTGATGAGATTGTTGAGAATATTTTAA
>CALXCA010000039.1 GCA_944386685.1 uncultured Clostridia bacterium
TATATATGCTTTTTGTATATTTGGCAATTTATTTTCACTTTGAGTTGCGTGACTTAAAGTTTCATATTGTTTCCTATACAATAAGAAAAAGACTAGGATTTGTTTAGCGACACCTAGTCTTTTTTTGGTTCAATTTTTGACTTGTTTGCAATTGCTATAATTATAATAGCATATATTTTATTATATGTCAAATTTTGTTTTTTATTCTTATTTTAACAATCTTATATTTGTACTAATTTTAATATACTATTAAATATTTCATCTTTATTAATATGATTATCTTTGTTTTCTGGAATATATATTATCATTTTGTTTTCATCTTGAAAATATGAATATGTTTGTGAACTATCAAATTCTTCATATGGATTATCAATTATTTCTCCAGTTAGTGTATCTATATAATATGTAATTCCACTTATTCCTAAAATATACTGTTTTTCGCCATTGATAATCTGATTTAAAATTTTATCATTTTCACTTTCTATATATTCTAAAATTTTTATAAATCCGTTTTCTTCAATCTCGTAACTAGAATTTAGATTGTTGTTTAGATAATTTAATATTATTTGTCTGCTTTCTGGCTCTATCCATATTCCTGCTTGTTTTGGATATTGTTCTTCAAAAATTTTTGTTGTTTCTTCAAATGTAGGTTTTGATTTTTTTATTAATCCTGCAAATGCAACTTTATAATTTTCACTTGCTTTTATTGCTAAGACTTTTCTGCCATCATATTCTGTTTGTATTTCATATAATTCAGAATTACCCTCAATGTTATATTCCTCTTTTAGATCTTCTATATCAGCATCCTCATCATACATTGGCGATTCCTGTTTAAATTTATTATAATTTTCTTCTAATTCTGCTTGAGGATTTTGCTTTTTAACTAAATATATAATTCCACAAACTATAAAAATAGTTATTATAATTATTAATATAATTTTTATTATAAGATTTTTCATTCTAAATTAATTTCCTTTTATATTTTTAGTATTTAAGTATTATATTATTTAATATTACTTATTTATTAAAATTCTTTAAATATCGTAATGGTATTACTTTTTATTATTTTATTAAAATAATTTAATGTTACTTGTTATTTTTTATTAAAACGCTCTTAAATAATTTAATGTTACTTGTTATTTTTTATTAAAACGCTCTTAAATAATTTAATGTTGCTGTTATATATTTTTCTGGTAATTTCATGCTTAGTGCTTCTGCCATACTATTTGCAAGTGGTAATTCTACCAATGCAACTTTTGCACCTATATTTAGTCTTGCCCAAGAAATTATATATTGAGATCCATATCTTCCATATCCTGTTGTTCTACAAGATGGGTACTGTTCTTTGTAATATTTACAAATACTTTCATCTCCAATTAATTGATTTTCCCAACCATGGAAGTCTATTAACACATTTTGTCCATTATTTGTTTTATGTGATAATATAAAGTCTCTTAAATATCTAGCTTCATAAGCTTGGAAACCTTCTGTTCCATTATAATTTCTGTCTGATGTAAATCTTTCGTAACTACTTCCGGTTTGCCATGATCTATTTATATCTATTCCTTTTCCTACCATACTATATAAAGTTGTTCTTCCAGGTCCATTTTTTGTTGTTCCTAGTCTTCTTCCATCTGGATTTACTTCTGGGAATATATAAATAGTCCATTTTTCAGCTAGTGAATAGTCTTGGTCTTGTATTAATCTATCATAAAAATCGTTTGCAGTTTTTACTAATATTTCTCCATCTCTGTCCCAAGAGTCTTCAAATCCATGTACACAAAATGTTGCAAATAATACATTTGGTCCATCACCATATTTATAACAAATTAATTCTGATCCACCACTTACACCATGTAAATAAGCTCCACTATAACCATATGTTATAGTTTCTCTTTCTATTTTTCCTAAATAAACAATGTTTTGGCTTTGTTCATATATTACTTCATTTGTATCATTTGAATATACTTGAATTGTTATTTTATGTGTTCCTTTTCCATAATTATTTAAATCTACTGTAGTGCTAAATCCTGGTGTTGGATTTTCTTTTATTGTTCCATATCCTTTAATTTCTTCTATAACATCTGGTCTTGGATTATATTGTACATTTCCAACATCTTTTCCATCTATTTTTACTAAAACTTTTTTGTTAGCTAATTCTGACATTACCCATCCACTAATTGTTAATGAATTATCTCTTGTTGAAGAACAATCTGGTTTATCTATATATGTACTTGTTTTATATTTTTTTATATTAATAGTTGTTGTTGCTATTGCTTTTGTTTCTTCATTATTTATAAATGCTTTTATTTTTAATGTATGTTTTCCATCTGTAATCTTAGTTGTTTCTATTTCAGCCTCAAATCCTGGTGTTGGATTTTCTTTCATTGTTCCATAATCTTTTATTGCTAATATTACATCTGGTCTTTCTTTTCTTGTAATTTTAACATCTTCCATTAATTTATCATCAATGTAAACTTTTACACTAGAGTTTGTACCTGTAGACATTACCCATCCACTTAATTTAAATGATGTTGAAATTTCTTGGTTTGGTATTGGTTTATCTATAGTAACTAATGTTTCATATCTATCTAAAAAAAATCTTCTACTTTGTGATGTTATTACTTTTCCTTCACTAGATAATACATCTATTCTTATTGTATGTTCTCCGTTTGGAATTTTTGTCATATCTAAGTTAAACATAAAACCTGGTTTTGGAGTTTCATTCTTACTTCCATAATCCTCTACTTTTTCTAATACATCTGTTCTTTCTATTCTTGTTAAATTTGTAATGTTTTGCTCTATTCCATCAATATATGTTTTTATAGATATGTTTTTATCATTTGACATTATCCATCCTTCTGCTTTTAAATCTTTTTTTAATGTATCAAAATTTTCTGATGGAGCATCTATATAAATACTAGCTTTACTGTCTTCTATAATAAAACTTGATGTATTTGATGCTATTTCTTTTCCTTCTCTAGAAAATACTTTTAGTGTTATGTTATGTTTTCCATTGCTTAAATTATTTCCATCTATTTTACATTTTATTCCTGGCTGTTTGTTAAATTCTGTATTATATTCTTTGTATGCAGTTAGTACATCATCTCTCTTATTTCTAGTAAATTCTAAGTTTTTTTGCTCAACATTATCTATATATATTTTATAAGTAGATTTTTCATCATTAGAAACCAACCAGCCTTCTAGTTCAAAAACTCCTGCTAATGAATTAACAGGATAATCTATCCATGTTTTTCCTTTATATTTTTCTACTACAATATTTTTTGTGTATTCTGTTAAAATTTTTCCTTCTTTTGAAAGGACTTGTATTTTTAAAGTATGTGTTCCATCTTTTATGTTTGTATTATTTATTATATAATAAAATCCTGGTTGTGGATTCTCTATTTTGCTTCCACAGTCTGTAACTTTTTCAAGTACATCTTTTCTATCTACTCTTTTTAATTGATTTTGGCTTTGTTCTTGATTATCTATAAGAACTTTAATTTGTGTATCTGGAACATTTGCCATAACCCAACCTTCTAATTTATAATTATTGCTTATAATGTTATTTGTGTCTAATGGTGAGTCTACATATATTTGTGCAATTTCTTCTTGATATGTAAATGATTGTTGATTTTCTGCAATAACTTTATTTTCTCTTGATATTACTTTTAAACTTATTTTATGAGTTCCTTTAGATAAATTTGCACAATTTAAAATTAATTTTATTCCTGGTTGCTTGTTTTGTTCTTCTGTTCCATATCCTTTTACTTGTGTTAAAACATCTGGTCTATTACTTCTTGTTGTTGATAATATTTCTACTTCTTTATTGTCTATATATGCTTTTATTTTTGACTCTGTGTCATTTGTCATTACCCAGCCTTCTAATGTTATATTTCCTCCAACATAATTATTAGCAGGATAATCTACCCATGTTTTTGCTTTATATTTTTGTATTGTAAAATCTTTTACATATTGTCCAATTGTTTTTCCATCTTCTGATAGAACAACCATTTTAAATTGATATGTTCCATCTGTATAATTTGAACAATTTATTGTATATTCAAATCCTGGCTTAGGATTTTCTTTTTTACTTCCATATCCTTTTATTTGTTGTATAACATCATTTCTTTCTTTTCTTGTGATTGAATTTTGAGATTGTTCTTGATTATTAATATATATTTTTACATTAGATTTTGCATCATTTGACATTATCCAACCACTTATTTTATAATTACCACTTATAGGGGTATTTGTATCTAATTGAGTATCTACCCAAATTAATGATTTTTCATTTTCATATATAAAGTTTTCATGAAATTCTGATATTACTTTATTTTCTCTAGATATTACTTTTATACTTACTTTGTGTGTTCCTGTTGATAAATTATTACAATTTAATGTTAGTTTTATTCCTGGTTGTTTATTTTGTTCTTCTGTTCCATATCCTTTTATTTGTGTTAAAACATCTGGTCTATTACTTCTTGTTGTTGATAGTATTTCTACTTCTTTATCATCTATATATGCTTTTATTTTAGAATTACTATCATTTGTCATTACCCAGCCTTCTACTGTTATATTTCCTCCAATAGCACTATTTGTTGGATAGTCTATATATGTTTTTGCAACATATGCTGAGTTTGAGGTTTCTGCATTTACAATTAAAACGCAAAAAAATGATATAACTACTATTGCAGTTAATATAAATAGAATTTTTTTGTTAATTTTTTTCATTTTATCTTTATTCCTTTCCAATGTCCAAATTAACAAATAAGAAAATCTTTGGTTTTTCTTTAATTTGTTATCGCCAGATTTGAGTTTTAGGGCTGCAAGGAGAAAATCTCAAATAGCTAGCGATTGTAGCATTTTAAAATTTGGTACATTTTCTTATGTTTTTCTTCTCTATTATTAGATACATTTTATTATAAAAAAAGTTTCAATTTTTTATAAAATTTTAATTAATTTTTTGATATTAATTTTACTGTTTTTTTTTATAAAGTTTTATGTAATTATAAATTTAAAATATGCAATTAATGGAAAATGGAATAAAGCAATTTCTCTTATTTTCTTTTTTCCTACATTTTTTCCATTTAATATTTTAAAATATTCTTTTATGTTAGTTAAATTAATTATTTTTGTTTTGTATATTTTTTCATAATATTTTTCTGCTTCTTTACAAAAATCTTGGTTTTCTTTTTTTGCAGAATATTCTAAACACATTTTTATTCCACTTTCATATGCTTTTTGAATGGCATCTTTTCTATATTCTAAAAATGCTTTATATGTTTTCCCATTTTTTTCTTTCCATCTGTTTAAATTTTGAGATAAATTTCGTCCTCCAAAAACATTTGTATTGTGTAATCTATAATCAAATAGTGGCTCTTTTATATATGCAATTCCCTTTCCCTCATTGGCTATAAAACCTGCTAGCCAGTCATGTGCTATTACTTGTTCTTTAAATGGTAACATCTTTTGTTTTACATCTTTTGTTATCATCTGTGAACATCCATTTCCAGCACATCTTGATATTGCTAATTTTCCTGTTTTATTTATTAATGGTATATTTTTATATTTAAAATAGTTTTCTTTTAAAACAATTCCTTTTTCATTTATTTGTCTACAATTACAATAAACCATATCTACTTTTTCGTTTTTTAATTTTTGTAAACTTTTTTCTATTTTGTCTAAATACCATATGTCATCATGGTCTGAAAATGTTATATATTCTGCTGTTGATTGATTTAATAAGAATTCAAAATTTTTGTTGTATCCTAAATTTTGTGATTGTAAAAAAAGTTTTATTCTTTTATCTTTTTGAGCAAATTCTTTTAATATTTCTTTTATTTCTGGTTTTGTTGAACAATCATCACTTATGTATATATGTAAATTTTTGTATGTTTGTTTTAATATACTTTGTATTTGTTTTTTTAAATATGTTGCATCTGTATTGTATGTTGCAACTAATACATCGACTAAATCCTCCATTTTTTGCCTTTCGTTTTATTTTATTATAAAACTTGGGACTTTGATATATAAATTAATTTCATAAATTTTTAGACTTATTATAGATGCTAAGTGTTTCCTAATATTTCCTTAAAAATTTATTTTTTAGTTTATATATCAAAGTCCCAAGTTTTTAATATATATTAAAGATTTTAGAACAATTTTATTCTACCATATCTTTTTTTCTGTGTCAAGCAAATTTGACAATTTTATTAAAAAATGTTATTATTAATTTAGATACCATTATGTAAATGGTAAATTTTAAAAAAAGAGGTTGAAAGTTTATGGCGTACGGCAATGAGATGTTGACAGATGTGTTTTCTCGCGAGCTTGAAAAAGCTCCCATCGAACCTAAAGAAGAGTTTCAGAAGAAGCCGCTTCCTAAGTTCGTTGTTAAGGTGGTAAATAATTCCACCTCTGTTCCTACCAAAAAGGTAGGAGTAGGTTATTACGAGACACTCTGTCGCGAACAGGGCTTGTTGGGGATTGCTCGCAACCCCTGGAAGCCGGTCCCTAGCATTTTTCCGGAGCGGAAAAAGCGCTAATAAAGCCTCTAATCCCCCTCTCACTTAAAGTTTGAGTGAGATACAAGAGAGCCTCAGTTCCTCACAGAACTGGGGCTCTTAAAAAATAATTATTTTTATATTATTAATAACAATAATTTCTAAATTTTTTATACTAAATAGTAACAATAATTTTTAAATTTTTTGTTATTACATAAAACTTATTTTTTCTTCAAAATATAATTTAGTTATCATTTTTAATTCTTCTAAAGATTCATCTTTTAAATTAAATGAATAAAGTTTTTTTGGTGGTGCTAAAACAATATATTTTATTGCAGAAATTGTACTTTCTGATACAGATATTGCTCCTTTGTCTAATTTACCACAATTTTCACATTTAAATCCATTATCTTTTATACTAAAATATTTTATATTTTCTTTATCTTTACAATTAACACATTCATTAATTCTTGGAGCAAATCCCAAAAGACACAATATTTTTAATTTAAATATAGAATCAACTAGCTCTAAATTTTTATCTGTTTCAGACAATGTATATAGTGTATTTAAATATAATTGTAAAATTCTGTAACAATTTTCGTTTTCATCTGTTACATTTCTAATTATTTTTGTAATTTCAATTGCTGTATTTAATTTGTCTAAATCTGTTCTTAAATTATAAAAAACTTCTATTGTCTCACAAGAATTTATATTATATGTATTTGCACCTTTATACATTAAATATTCCCCAAAGCAAAATAATTGTGTACCTGCAAGTAAGGCACTTTTAGGCCTCCTTGCACCTTTTGCTACACAAGATATTTTACCTAATCCTGGAGTTAACATTGTTAACATTTTATCATAATCTCCTAAATTACTTTCAGAAATTATGATTCCACTCATTTTTATTGTCCCCATATTGTTCCACCTTTTGTATTTGCTCTAAATTGTTACTTATATTTTCTTTATTTTTTAGTTCTTCTTCTAAAATTTGAAATTGCTTGAATTCTAAAAAAGTATTCACATCTCCAGTATTCTTAAAAGTTTCCCATGCAATTTTTTTAATCATAAGCTCACATCCTTTAATAATATCTTTTGCATTTTATTAATTTTTATTCATTTTGGTGAATCTTTTTATGTTAATTTGTATTTGTTAACAATTGAATTATCATCCTGCCAATCTTTTTTTACTTTTACCCATGTTTTTAAATTTATTTTTACTCCAAAGTTTCTTTCCATATCAATTCTAGCAGATTGTCCAATCTTTTTTAGCATTTCTCCATTTTTTCCAATAATTATGCCTTTATGAGATTCTCTTAAACAATATATTGTTGCTTCTATGTCATACATTTCTTGATTATTTTTAGTCTTTTTTTCTTTCATTTTTTCTACTTCTACATAAATTCCATGTGGTACTTCATCTTGCAAAAACATAAGTGCTTTTTCTCTAATTGTTTCTTCTGCTAACTGTCTTAATGTTTGGTCTGTATATTCTTCTGTATCATAATATGCTGGTCCTATTTGTAAATTTTTTTCTATTTCGTCTAATATTATGTCTTTATATTTTGGCTTTATTGAAGAAACAGGTATTACTGCTTCAAAATGATATTCTTTTTGATATATATCTATTAAATTTAATAAATTTTCTTTTTTTATTAAATCTATTTTATTAATAATAAGAATTGTTTTTTTATTTGCTTCTTTTATTTTTTCTAATATTTTCATATCACCTCTACCAATGTCTTGGCTTGTTGCTTCTATTACAAATAAAATTACATCAATATCATTTAATACTCCAAATGATGTTTCTATCATTACTTCATTTAATTTTGTTTTTGGTTTATGTATTCCTGGAGTATCTATAAATATTATTTGAGAATTTTCTCTATTTACAATTCCTTTTATTGCAGTTCTTGTTGTTTGAACTTTGTTTGCTGTAGCAGATACTTTTTCTCCTACAAGTAGATTTAATAATGTTGATTTTCCTACATTTGTTCTGCCTATAATCGCTACAAAACCTGATTTAAATTCTTGCATAATCTATTTCTTCCTCTTTTTCTTATAAATATTACTAATTTTTTTATTTAAGTGAAAGTTTTAAATAGAAAAATTTATGCACTTATTAATATATTAAAACTTTCACTAAACTGTAATTTTATTTATTCTTGTTCAATTGGATTAACAGTATATTCTAATACATTAATTGTTTTTATAGATAGTTTTGATGAATTATCATCTTCTTCTAATATGCCAATTCTTACTGTATTTTTTGAATCTAAAGTTATATCTGTATCTTTTAGTTTTATTATAGCCCTAGTATCTTTATCCATTCCTACTGGTAAAGTTTTATTTTGATTATCATAATATACACAATTAGTAAATGC
Organism: uncultured Clostridia bacterium; assembly: GCA_944386685.1. Lineage (GTDB taxonomy): Bacteria > Bacillota > Clostridia > TANB77 > CAG-508 > CAG-269. The sequence continues at coordinate 8,891 of CALXCA010000039.1, forward strand.
AAGTATATTTATACCTTTTTTTATATTCATTTTATATAAATTTACTTTATTTCCTTTTGATTTTTCAATTGCTTTTAATATTTCATCTTTTACATCTAAATTAAAAACATTAAATTTATTTGCGTCAATATTTTCATCCTCTTCTGTCCACATATATGCTAGCAAATCTTGACTTGTAGTTATTTTGTCTAGTGCTTCATTAATTCTCCATATTGTTTGGCTTAAATTAACTTTATAATCAACAAGTTTAGTTTGTTTTGTGATGCCTAAAATTAAAAATTTATTTTTTGGATTTTCTCTATGTGTTTTATTTGCAAGTTTTTTAATTTTTCTTGTATCTTCTTCTAATGTTCCAAAAATGTCTAGTTCTCCATCATCTTTTTCATTTTTAAGTTCTGTTTTTAATTCTTTAAGATATTTATCTAGTTCTTTAGGTTCTAATGAATTTGTTTTTACTTTATTAATTGCATCTAACTGGTTAGTTGTTGTTAGATATAAAGCATTTAATTCTACTTTATTTAATTTTGTTGATTGTAATTTATCCATTGTTGTTCCATATTCTTCAAATTCTTCATCAAAGTCTAAAATTTTAGAATATGTTTTTACATTTACAACTTCTTCTTCGCCTTCTGCTAAACTTTGAACTTCGTCTTTATTACTATATTTCCAAAATTCAAATATACTTTTTTTATGACTATCTATTTCTTCTATAAAAGCTGTTGCATTTTCTATTTTTTTAGTTAAATTTACATTTTTTAGTTTTATTGCATTAATATCCATTTTTGTATTTTTTAAATTATTTTCTTGTTCTACAGCTTTTTTTCCTATTTCTAATAAATCATCTAATGTATATTGAGACTTTTCATTGGAATTTTCAGATTTTTCTATTTCTTCTTTTTTATCTTTTTCATTTGTTTTTTTATCTTCTTTTGAATCTAATTTTTTTTCATCCTTTTTCTTAGATTTTTTTCCACTATATTTGAAAAAATATTTAACTTTTCCAAAAAATGTTTTTTTGCATTCTAAAAATGTAGATATTTGTTTTTCCTTTGCTAAATATTCAACTTCTAAATCTTGTGATTCTTTTTTTAATTTTTCTAATTTATTACTATACTCAATATTTTGTATAGATGCTAATTTTTCTATCTCTATTAATTGTTTATATTGGGAATTTATCCATTCTCCTATTTCATCATATTCAAGTAATTGCCCTTTATAATAAAACTCTAATTTTCCTTGTTTATCTATTTGTGTATTAAATTTATAATATGATGAAATTTCTGATTGTAAAATAAATAAAATTTTTACTAATTTAAAGAATTTATCTGCTTCAATTTTTGTACTTAATTTTACTTTATATTCTGATTCAATTTTTCCCAATACTTGTGTTTGTCCAACAATCTGAATTGAATCTTTATCTGTTTTATCAAATACTTCATATATGCTTGGCCAATTATTTGTTATAGACCATATATAATTTTCTAAACTTTGTAATTCTGTTGGAGTTAATAATTCTTTAGAATAATTAATATTTGTAATTGGTACAAATATTTTTCCAGCTTTTTTTTTCTCTAATTGCTTTTTTAAAACATAAAAAAATGTTGAATAATCTTTATCTTCTAGTGTTACAATCATAAAGTATTTATTATCTGTTTCTGAATAATATATTTGCCACAAATAATTTCCGCCATATCTAACTTTAAATGGAATTTTTTTGTTTAATATTTGTTGTTGCTCTTCTATTTTTTCTATATCTTCTATTCTTACTTCTCTTAACATTTCTAAAAATATTGCATGTAATTTCATTTCTTCTTCTGTTTTTGGCTCTAAATATGATACTAATGGTCTTGCTTTAGAATATTTAGTTTTTGTGTCTTCTAATCTATTACATGGCGATATTAGAATTTCTAGCTCTTTTGGAGAAACAAATCTATATTGTCTGTATTTATTTTCTTCTATTCCTATATTTGGTTTAAAGTTTAATGTCTCAACATATTTTAGTGTTTCTGGAATTTCTTCTAAATTTAACCCTATGTATTCTAGTTTTTTTTCTATTTCTCGTGGTAATTTACTTTTTTCCAAAACTAGATTCTCCTTGTATAATATATTTAGGTTTTTAATAAAGGTTTTACCTATAAACCTATTGCCTCAATTGTTATGTTTTTTCTTAACTTAATATATTTTACTATTCTTTATCTAAAATTTCAATATTATGTAAGTATAAATTTTGGTTCATTTATAAAGAACTCTTTTATTTTAGTTATAAAATCATTATATGAATTAATGTGATTTATCTCATCTCTAAATTTTGATGCTCCAGGCATATCTTTAGAATATGCAGAAATATATTTTCTTATCTCATTAATTGCTGTTTTTTCTCCTTTTTCTTTTATACTTATATCAATATGTTCTTTAAGAATTTCATATTTTTGTTTTGAAGATGGCTTTTCTAACTTTTTACCTGTTTTTAAATAATGTTTTATTTGTTCAAATATCCATGGATTTCCAATTGCTCCTCTACCTATCATAATTCCATCAACTCCTGTATATTCAAACATATATTTAGCACTTTCTTCATCTATTATATTTCCATTACCTATAACTGGAATTTTTACAGATTGTTTTACTTTTTTTATAATATCTAAATCTACATTTCCAGAATAATATTCTTCTCTTGTTCTTCCATGTACTATTATTGCAGAAATTCCACACTTTTCTGCTATTTGTGCAATTTCACAAGCTACAATATGGGAATTATCCCATCCTTTTCTTATTTTTAAAGTTACAGGCTTATTTGAGTTCTCTACAACAGATTTTATTACTTTTTCTGCTTTTTCTAAATCTAATAATAGTTTACTTCCATCTCCATTTTTTACTACTTTTGGAGCTGGACATCCCATATTTATATCTACTATATCTGCAAAACTACTAATATATTTTGAGGCATATCCCATTGTTTCTGGGTCGCTTCCAAATATTTGCATACTTATAGGCCTTTTTTCTCCATCTGTTTTTAATAATTTTTTTGTTTTTTCATCTCCAAAAAATATAGCTTTTGAACTTATCATTTCTGTACATACTAACCCTGGATTAAATTTTTCTACAACAATTCTAAAAGGCAGGTCTGTAACGCCTGCCATTGGAGCTAATATTAAATTATTTTCTAATTCTACATTTCCAATTTTTAGTTTGTTTAAATACATATCTACTCCTATTTATTAAATAATCCACTTTTTCTTTGACTACTAATATTTAATAATATTCCTATTGCAATAAAACTTGTCATCATTGAACTTCCACCATAACTTACAAATAATAATGGAACCCCTGTTATTGGTAATAATCCCATCGTCATTCCTATATTTTCTAATGTATGGAATAAAAATATTCCTGCAATTCCTATCGCAACATATGCTCCTGCTTGGTCTTTTATTCCTTTTGCTACTTGAATTGCTTTTATTATAATCATTACATTTAATAATATAACTGCACCTGCTACAATAAATCCCATTTCTTCACTTATTACTGCAAAAATAAAGTCTGTTGTTTTTGGATATAAATATCCTAATTGTGTTTGGTTTCCTTCTAATATTCCCATTCCAGTTATTTGTCCAGAACCTATAGCTAATTTTGATTGCAAAATATTATATCCTGCTCCTCTAGGATCTGATTCTGGATGCAAATATGTGTCTATTCTTGTTTTTGCATGATCTGGCAATACAAAAAAATATAATAATGGCAATATTATAGCAACTAATGCTATTGCAAGAAAAATATATTTTTTATCTATTCCAGCAACAAATATTATTAGCAAAAATGCTGTAATATATGCTGCTGCAGTTCCATAATCTGGCTCTAACACAATTAATCCTATTGGTACAGCTATTGCTAATAATATTAATAATAGTTTTGTTATTTTATTTATTTCATTTCTTCCTTTTTGTATTTGAATTAAGGAAATAATATATGAAATAAATAAAATTATACATATTTTTGCAAATTCTGCAGGTTGTAATGAAAATAAGTCATCTCCTATTGTAAACCAACTACTTGCTCCACTAATAGGCTCTGTAAATAATACTGCAATTAATGCTATAATAGAAATTCCATATAATATTGGAGAAATTTTTACTAAAAATTTATAATCTATTAGCATTACTATTAACATTAATATTACACTTACACTTATCCAAACAACCTGTTTTTTAAATTCTTCTAGTCCAGAATCATATGAAGCAGAAAATAGAGCAACAAGTCCTATCGCACATAATATTAATGCAAATAATGGAATTAACCATTCTATTTTTCTTAATCTTCTAATATTCATCTTACCACTCTTTAACTTTTTTATTTTCTATGTTTATGTTTTTTTGAGTTTTTATTATGTTTTTGAAAGTTTCTGTTATTTTGATGTTGAAAATTATTATTTGTTTTTTTGTATAAATTATTTTCAGTTTTAATTTCTTCTTTTTTTATTTCTTCATTTTGTATTTCTTCATTATTTGTAATTTCTTTTTCTACTATACTAATATTTTCTTTTTCAGTTTCAATATCATTATTATTAAAAGTATTGTATTCTTTTTTACTAGTATTTTCGCTTTCAAAACTTTTTATTGAATTGTCACTTTCATAACTATTTTCTATATTATTGTTATTTTCTATTTTATTGTTGTTATCTTCGTATCTGTATTTGTTTTCAGTAATAGTATTATTATTTTTTATTTTATTTGATTCTATTTTTACTGTTTGTCTTGCTTCTTCTTTAATATTTAAGATTGGTATATTTGCATATAGTGCTGGTGCTCCATTTGTTCCATCACTATTTTCTTTATTTGTTAGTCTTACATCTATTGCTTTTTCATCTATATCTATATATTTTTTTATAACTTCTATTATTTCTTGTTTCATCAAATCCAAAAAATCAGCAGATACATTTGCTCTATCTTGCATTAATACTAAGTGTAATCTTTCTTTTGCAGCATCTTTAGATTTTAATGTTTGATCTTCTTTTTTTGTAATTTTTTTTATCTTGTTCATTATGCTTTCAAACATTATCCTTTCTCCTCCAATGTATTTTATTTTTTAAACATATTTTTTATCTTTTCTAAAAAGCCTTTTTCTCGCCCAGGTATTGTTACTTCTATATTTTCACCCAAAACTCTTTTTGCAATTTCTAAATATGCTTTTCCAGATGGAGCTTTTCTGTTTTGTATAACAGGCTCACCTTTGTTTGTTTGAGTAATAATATATTCATCATCTGGTACTACCCCTATTAAATCTATAGATAATAAATCTACTATATCATCTACATCCATCATTTCACCTTTTTTTACCATATTGGGTCTTATTCTATTTATTACTAATTCTGGATTTTTAATTTCAGAAGCTTCTAATAAGCCAATAATTCTATCTGCATCTCTTATAGAAGAAATTTCTGCAGTTGTTACAACTATAGCTCTGTTTGCCCCTGCTATAGCATTTTTAAAACCTTGCTCTATACCGGCAGGACAATCTATTAATATATAATCAAATTCTTCTTTTAGTTTTCCAACTAAATCTCTCATTTGTTCTTCATTTACTGCACTTTTATCTCGTGTTTGTGCAGCAGGTAATAAGTATAATTCTTTAAATCTTTTATCTTTTATTAAGGCTTGTCTTAATTTACATTTTCCTTCAACAACATCTACAATGTCATATACAATTCTATTTTCTAGCCCCATTACTACATCTAAGTTTCTTAGTCCTATGTCTGTATCTATTAATGCAACTTTTTTTCCCTCTAGTGCTAAGCTTGAGCCTAAATTTGCTGTTGTTGTTGTTTTTCCTACTCCACCTTTTCCCGATGTTATTACTATAACTTCTCCCATATTTTTCCTCCTTAGGATCTGTTTATATGTTTTTTGTACCTTTTTTTCTTTTTATATAATACACTCAAATTGGAAAAAAGTCAAGGGAAAAATGGTGCTTGACACGTTTTTTTTGGGTCATTAATGGTTGACATAGGATAAGGAGATTTTGACAACTTTTATAATAAACAAGTATTACAGTTCATTGAGAAATTTTGATAAATTAATAATAAATAAATTTTGAATACGATTGGAGGAAATTTAGAATTTCTTAAATTAATTTTATGGAAAATGTTCGC
>CALXCA010000040.1 GCA_944386685.1 uncultured Clostridia bacterium
CACAACCAAGAACTACAATGTTAACATTAAAAAGAGTTAAAGAAATTTTTCCTTTTATGGAAGATATAGAATATAAAGTAGCAGATGGGCTAAATATCAATGATTAGAAATTAAAATGCGTTGTTTTGTCAACGATTTGTCAACCAAAAAATTCTTCCGTTGACAAAAAATATAGAGGAGAAAAAATCTCCTCTTCTATTTTGCTTTTGAAATTTGTTCAAATAAATTAACTGTGTTTTTTGAACTATTTTCTGTTGGATGAGTATAGGTATCTAATGTAGTTTCAATACTTGCATGACCTAATCTTGTTTGAACATCTTTTATATTTGCTCCATTTTGTATCAATAAAGTAGCATGAGTATGTCTTAAACTATGAAATTTAAAATCTATATTAAGTTCATAATTTACAACTTTTGATACATATTTCATTCCATTAGTTGTAAGTAAATTTCCATCTATTCTTGAACATATAAGAGATTCTTGTTTTAAATCTCCACTAGGAATACTAGCATATAAAACATATAATCTTTTTAATTTCTTATTATTTACCAATTCTTCTTTTGAATATATTATTTTATAATATTCTCCATATTTAAGTTTATTTTCCATTTGTTTCTTTTTGAATTTTTTTAGTATGTTAATTAGAGTATCTCCTATTTTAATAGTTCTATTGCTTGTAAATGTTTTAGTAGGTCCAAAATACCATTGCTTATTATCATCATTAAAAATTAAGGATTTATTGATTGATATTGTTTTATTTTTAAAATCTATATCATCCCATGTTAAAGACAAAACTTCGCCTATTCTGCAACCAGTATAGAAACCAATCATTAGTGGTAAATAATAATCTGTAGTTTCTGGAAATCTATCTATTATAGTATTAAATTCTTCTAAGGTTATGGTTTTTACTTCTTCCGTATTTTTCTTTTCATATTTAGGCATAGAAATATATTGCATAGGATTTTCTTTAATAAACTTACATGGGTGGACAGCATATTTTAATGATAAATTTAGTACACTAGATATTCTTTTTAACATACTTTTGGAAGATCCATTTATATATTTTTTATTTATATAATTTTGTAGAATACTTGGTGTTAATGACTTTAATTTATATATACCCAATGATGGTTTTAAATAATTTTCTACAATACCCTTGTAGTTAGTAATAGTATTTGTTCTTAAATTCAATTCTACATAATTTTCTAACCAGTAATCAAGATAATCTGACATTGATATTTCTGATGGCTCAAAATGTAGTCCAGAGTTATTATATTCTGCTAGAGCTTTCACACCTGCATCAAGTGCTTCCTTTTTCGTATTGAAACCAGATTTTGTAATTTGTTTTCTTTTTCCTTCAATTTTTGCAGCTTCAAATTGATACTGCCATTTTTGACCTCTTTTTCTAACATTAATTTGTGACATAAAAAAACCTCCATTTTTCTAATATTTATTTCCATAAACACTTGAAAAATAAGGTATATTTAGATATAATACAAATGTAGTCACTTTTCAAAGTGTCTATGCTCTGGATAATGTGTGTTGTGCCGCAAAACTCAAAACACATTATCCTTTTATTTTATATAATTTTGCATTGTACTAATATAGTTTCCTTCATTATATAAATAATTATCTGCAAATCTAATAGATTTAATAACACCATCTTTTAAATAAAGAATCGCGTTGTAATTATCTGTTTTTATTCTAAAACCTAGTGTATTTTCTCCATCTAAATTGTCAAGAGAATCATCACGAGATAAAGAATAATTAGTAAAACCGCATTCAGTTAATATACTTAAAGAATTTTTTATTTCTTCCGCTTCCATAAAGTCTTTTAATACGGAATAATTTTCTTCTGATTTATTAGTAGTAGAATTTATAAAGATGAAAAATATAATCAGAAAAATTATTAAAATTAATCCAGGAATAACACCTGTAATTCTTCCGTTAGAATTCATTAACATTCATTTCACCCCCTTCGTTTTATTCTATTTAAAAGCACTTTTATTTTCTGCTTTAATAACTCTACCAATTATTTTAAAATCTGTATTTGATAATTTTTGAATAGGATAATATGGATTCATTGCATGTAGTTCAATAATATCTTGTATTATTATTATTTTCCTAATACAAACTATATTATCGTCTATCATAAGCAAATAAGTTTTTCCATTTTCATAGTTATTTTGTTTACATACAATGGCTAAATCTCCAACATCTAATAGTGGTAACATAGAATTGTCAGATACTTTATAAGCAAAATATTCTTTTGAAGGATTTAGCTTATCCTCTAAATTAATATACTTACCATTATGATTAGCCATAAATATTCCATTTTCAAAAATTATATTATCTATAATAGGAATAGAATTACCTTGTTGATGAATAGAATCTTCAAAAAAGTTATCAATAATATCTATATAATCACATATTTTCATCAAATCATCATAGGTTGTTAATCCTTTTGAAGCATTTGCAATACCTTTTAAAATTTTAGGAGATGGAGGGGTATCTAATTTTAAGTTCATATATTGTGATAAATATGTTCTATTAACCCCAGAGGCGTTAGCAAATTGTGTTTGATTTTCATATAATGAATTAATTTTTTTTAAAATATTTGCAAAATCTACTTTATTAAACATATAAAAAACCTCCTAGACATAGAATAACACAAGTTTTAAAAAAAATCAATAAAAATGTTAAAAAATTTAACAAAAGTATTGACATTTTTTAAAAGGATGTATATAATGAATTTGTTAAAAAAATTAACAAAAAAAGAAAGGAGGAAAAAATGCAGTGAAAGTAAATGTAGCAGCAGTTCAAGAATTAATAAATGAACATTTTAGGGGAAATCAAACATGGTTTGCAGAAGAAATAAGTGTAGCACCAGCCTATGTAAGTAGAATTTTAAATAATAAAGTGGAGGGGAATAGCGATAAAGTATGTAATGGAATTATAAAATTCTGCGAGCTTAACGGTTTAGATTTTAGAAAGTATATTATTTTGTCTTAAAATGTTAAAAAAATTAACAAAAAGAAAGGAAGTAAAGATGAAAAAAAATTTAAAAAATGCGGCACAACACACAAGAAAGGAGAATTTGAATGGAAGATGTTTTATATACAGTTTCAGAAGTAGCGAAACTAATAAAAACAAATTCTAATTATGTTTATGAATTGATAAAAAAAGGATATTTACCAGCATTAAAATTAGGAAGTTTTAAAATAAGAAAATCAGCATTATTAGAATTTTTAGAAAAATACGAAGGACAAGATTTAACAGATTTAACAAATGTAAAAGAATTGAAGGAGGTAAAATAAAATGTTATGTATAATTAGTTTTATATTCGTTTTTGTAATAGTAGCACAATTAGAAGGTGGAGATATTACATTTGGACAAGCTATATTTTATGGATTTTATGGATTACTTATGTTTTATCATACATCAAAAAAATATTGGAATTATGAAGAACCTAAAAGAATGAAAAAAGGAGATAGAAAATAATGGAAGGATCAAATGTATTTCAAGGAGTAGGACCAGATGAGATGGTTATAAGTATTGTAGAATACGAAGCAATGAAGAAAAAAATTGAGTATTTAACAGAAAAGGATAATGAACAATTTAGATTAAGACAAAGTATACGAGAAGAAAATTTAGAGTTGAGGTCTAAAAATTCTAAATTAGAAAAAGAAATTCAAGCTTTACGAAAAGGAATAATTAAGTTTGTGAAATTTTTTGGAGGTAATGATTAATGGAATATTATGAAACATTATTAGATGAATGTGAATATTTACGAATTGATTATGAAAGGTTAAACAAGATGAAAGAAACATTGCAAATAATGAAATTAAAATTACAACAATTAAAAAGGATCCAATAATTATATATATGGATTAAATTATATGAAAGGAGAATGAAAAATATGTCAGATGAAACAAGAAGAATGTTAGATACAGAAAATGCAGCAAAAGATAGATATGATTTATGTAAAAAAATATTAGTTGCATTAAATGAAGAAAACATTGAAAAAGCCAAGTCTATTATAAAGGAAGATATGAGAATTTATGAAGATGAATATTTATATATTCCTAATGATAGTGATGGCGATATTGTAATAGAGTTACCCAACCGTCGCCAAACAAATTAGATAACTCTATTTAAAAACAAATTTTTATGTGTTTCTGTTTATAGTATATCACATAATATAAGCAGTTGCAAGGAAGGAGAAATGAAATGAATAATACAGGAATTACAAGACCTGTTGATAATTTAGGCAGAGTAGTTATTCCAATTGAAATAAGAAATCAATTAGGAATAAAAGAAAAAGATAAAATTTTATTTCTAACAGAAGGGACAAATATCATTTTAAGAAAATATCAACAAGAATGTGTCTTTTGTGGAAAACAAAAAGGAATAATTGAATTTAAAGGACAAAAGATATGTAAAAAATGTTACCAAGAAATAAAGGGGGTATCCATTAATGAAGAAGAAATGCCCTAAATGTGGAGGACCATTGGGAGATAGACCAGCATTAAGTCGTAGAGATAATAAAACAGATATATGCACAGAATGTGGTTTTAAAGAAGCAATGGAAGATGCACAAAAAATAATAAATTCATGTCGAAAGGAGGAGGGATAGATGTGTAGTTGCCCTAATGGATGTGATTGCCCTAATTCTAATTGCCAAGGGTGTTACTGGAATAAAGGGAGGAGATAAAAATGAATAAAAAGAATCAATCTAAAAGTAGAGAAGAATGGTTACAAGAAAGAAAAAAAGGAATTGGTGGTAGTGATGCAGCAGTTGTAATAGGTAAAAGTAAATGGAAAAATAATGTTCAATTATGGGAAGAAAAAACAGGAAGAATTGAAACACCAGATATATCAGATAAACCTTATGTTCAATATGGAATACAAGCAGAAGACCATATAAGGCAAATGTTTGCATTAAATAATCCGGAATATGAAGTTTTGCATGAAGAAAATACAATAATAAAACATTCTAAATATCCATTTCTGTTTGCTAGTTTAGATGGAATATTAATTAATAAAGAAACGGGAGAAAAAGGAATATTAGAAGTTAAAACAACAGAAATAGTAAGAAGTATGCAATATGAGAATTGGAAGGACGAAAATATACCAGATGCTTATTATTGCCAAGTATTACATTATTTGAATGTTACAGGATTTACATTTGCGAAGTTAGTTGCAGAATTAAAATACTCAGCTGATTATCAAATAAGAAAAACCTATACTATTTTAAGAAGTGAAGTAGAAAAAGATATTCAATATCTGGAGCAAGAAGAAATTAAATTTTGGAATGAATATGTTATTAAAGATATTCGACCACCATTATTATTGCCAGAGATATAAGGAATAGAAAGAACAAAAATAAGAAAAGCATTAGATGCTGGAAAGGATTAAAAAAATGGAAATACATCAATTAGATTCAAACCTAGTTAGTAGAGCAAATAGTAATAGTTTTAATGGAAATAGGGGAGATTTATCAGCACAATCTTATAAATCATATATAGAAGAAATTTTAGGTTGGAATATATCAGATGTAAAAAAACAAAAATTATTAGATCAAACCTATAAAAAATATACACAAATTTTAGAATTAGAAGCACAGCATGTTTCTGTTATGGTTGTAGGACCAGCTAACTATAATTCAAAAAAATTAGATAAAGGCGAAGCAATATTACAAAAATCTCATGAATTTTATGAGTGGTTTGATGATTTAAGAGAACAAATAAAAGAATCTAAAAAAGAAGATTCAAAAGAGGATAAAGTAAAATATGTTATTCAAGGAATAAAAAGACTCATAGAATTAAATTTAGATCCAACAAAAGATATTATGTGTTTAGCAACTATTGATAATAAAAAATTTATAGAAATATATGAACAATTACAACCAAAATATAAATGGAGAAAAAATAGTAATATTTATAAATTATATATTGCATCTCTTAATGGAGAAGTAAAAGAAATAAAAAAAGAAATATTTTTTGAAGATGAAAATTTAACAGCTTATATTGAAGGAGATAGAGCCTACATACAGTTTGTTATGAAAATTCAAAGACAATTAATAGTTGCATTGAAAAGTAGAAAATGGTGGTGGAATTCTCACAAAAAGGCATGGAGCACATATTTAGATAGAGTTGATAAAGAATGGATAAAATCTATTAGTGAAAAATATTCACAATATTTATAAAAAGGGGGATAAATTAATGAGTTATTTTGATGATTATGTTGCGGATGGTTTATGTTGTCAAGTTTGTGGAGCATATATAGATGGAGATGAACCGGGATTTCCTAGAACTTGTGAAGATTGTATACAATTTGAAGAACAAGAAGTTAAGAAACAACAATTAAGAAAAAAAAGCAAGAAATTACTAGAAGAAGTAGAAAAAAAGTTACAAGCAAATAATATTAATTATGTATTAAAAAATCCTAATACAGGACATTTTCATACAAGAACAAAATATGATAACCAATTAATTGAATATTATGCTTTTACAGGGAAAATATCTATTGTTGGACAGATACAAAAGCCAAGAGGAATAAAAGCATTATTAGAAATTTTATTAAGAAAAACTAAAAATAAAAAAATTAATAAAGGAGGAACAAATGAAAATTCAAGTAAATAAAACAACAATTAAAGTTCTTGAAGGAAAGGAACAATTAAAACAAAAGAAAATTACAGGCACGAGGTTGGCCACGATTTTAGGATTAAATAAATTCAATAGTCCTTTTAGTGCATGGGCAGAAATGACAGGATTATATAAACCAGTAATTCCAGATAAATACTTAAAAGTAGGACAAGTTTTAGAAAAACCAATTATTAAAGAAATTGAGGATATGTATGACTTCAATATTAAAACATTTGATAAAAATGAAATCAAGTTTGACAATTTTAAAGATAATCCTATTTTTGGCGGAATGGTAGATGGAATTGATGAAGAAAAGAAAACACTTATAGAAATCAAAACAACTAATGTAAAAAATAAGAAGTATTGGGATAGAAATATACCTATTGAATATTGGTATCAAGCACAGCTTTATTGTGAATTAGCAAAACTAAAAGATATATTATTTGGGGTAGCATATATAGAAAATGAAGATTATGAGAATCCAAACAATATTCCAATAGATGATAGAGATATAAGAATATATCCAATAGAAAAAGCTAATATAAAAGAAGAAATGCAAAAAGCTATTGAATGGTATAAAAGATGTATATTAACTTATGAAAGCCCTAAATTTAATCCTAATAGTGAAAAAGATATGAAAATAGTAAATGAAATTAAAAAGAATTGGAGGAATTATATATGCAATTAGAAGTAAGTGAGATTAAGGCATTGGAGCCTATAAAATTTAATTTTGAACAATTAAAACAAGAAATAACTACAAAAGTAGAAAATTATAAACACATAGTATATTCAGAAGATAATATAAAAGAAGCCAAAACAGATAGAGCAAATTTTAATAAATTAGCAAAAGCATTAAACGATGAAAAAATTAGAGTGAAAAATATAGTATTAGAGCCATATTTACCATTTGAAAAACAATGTAATGAATTAATTGATTTAGTTAAAGAAGCTAGTGCTAATGCAGATACACAAATAAAAAATTATGAACAACAAATAAAAGATGAAAAATTAAAACAAATAATGAATTTCTTTTTAGAAAATGTAGGAGATTATGCTGACCTGATTAATTTTGATGACATATACAATGAAAGATGGTTAAATGTAACTTACAAAATGGAGCAAATAGAAAAAGATATTTTACATACTTTAGCAAAAACAAAAACAGATATGGCTGTTATTGATAGTCAATTTAAAGAAGAAGATATAAATAAGCAAGTGAAGATGGAATATTTTAATAATATTGCTAATCCTTCGGTATTAACAATGGCAATTTTAAAAGGTAATACTATTATTGAAAATAATAAAAAATTAGAAATGTTAAAACAAAAAGAAGAAAGTTCACAAAATATAACAAAAAATGAAGAAAAAATAACAAATAGTACAGAAAATATAACACAAAGTTTAGGAAATTCACCAGAAGATGAAGAATTACAAACATTAGATTTTAGAGTACATGTAACACAAAGACAAAAATTTGCATTAAAAGAATTTTTAAAATCAAACAATATTAAATTTGAACCAGTACCTAAAAATAATTAATGGAGGATTATAAATGGCAAAATTATATAAGAATAAATCAAATAACATAGATTATTTTATTATAAATTTACACGAATTAACAGAATATAATTGTTTAGAAAAATCAATATGTGATAAGTGTTTAAAAGAATTGAAAAAAGATGAAAAAATTATTCTTATACCAATATTAAATGAAGCTTATGATTATGAATGTGGAAAGGAAAAAGTAAATTGGCTAAATAATATTCAAAATCATTCAACAGATTATGAAATACAAAGAAGAAGAACAGAATTTTATATTCGCTTTTTTAAGCATATTAATAGTTGGGAGGGATAAAATTGGAAGAGTTTTTAATATTAAGAAAATCAAAAGAAAAAGTAAATGCAACACTTACAAATAAAAACATTACAGATCCTTGGGATTTAATTTTAGGTATTGCAGCAATAATAAATATTATTGAAAAAGGAACAGGAACAGATAAAAAAACGATATTAGAAGTGATTTCAGAGATAGTTAATAAAGATGAAGAATTTAAAAATAAGAAAGGAGAAAATTAAAATGGCAGTAAATAATAGTTTGACAAAGTCAAATAATCAAAAAACATTTAGTAATTTCTTAATGGGAGATGCAATAAGGAGAAAAATCAATGAAACAGTAGGAGGTGCAAATGGTCAAAGATTTATCACAAGCATATTAAGTGCTGTTAGTACAAATCCAGCATTACAGGAATGTGAACATAGTTCAATTATATCAGCAGCATTTTTAGGCGAAGCATTAAAGTTAAGTCCTAGTCCTCAATTAGGACAGTATTACATGGTGCCCTTTAATAAAAAATCTTATGATGCAAATGGAAAAGAAATTAAAATAAAAGTAGCACAATTTCAATTAGGATATAAAGGTTATATTCAATTAGCAGAAAGGACAGGTTCATATAGAACAATTAATGTAATGGCAATAAAAGAAGGAGAACTAATTAAATATGATCCTTTAAATGAAACAATCGAGGTAAATCTTATTGAGGATGATGATATAAGAGAGCAAACACCAACAATTGGTTACTATGCAATGTTTGAGTATCTAAATGGATTTAGAAAAACAATGTATTGGACTAAAAAGAAGATGCTATCACATGCTGATAAATATAGTCAAGCATTTAGTAAAGAAATATATCAAAAAATATTAGATGGTAAAATACCTCAAAAAGATATGTGGAAATATAGCAGTTTTTGGTATAAAGATTTCGATGGAATGGCATTTAAAACAATGTTACGACAATTAATTTCTAAATGGGGAATAATGTCAATTGAAATGCAGGAAGCATATACAAAAGATATGGCAGAAATAAAAGAAAATGGAGATTATGATTATATAGAAAGTCAAGATATAGAAACTACTAATCATGAAGTAGTAGAAACTAATATTAGTGAAGAAAAACAGGAAGATAATATACAAAATAATGAACAAATAGAGCAGAACGAAGTAAAAGATTCTAATAATACAGATAATAATAACTTTGATGATGATTTCTTCGATTAATATCTTAAAGTGAGGATATGAATATGGAAGTTATAGTATGCAAAAGATGTGGGAGAAAATTAAAAAGTAAAAAAAGTAAAGAAAAACAAATAGGACCAACTTGTGAAAAAAAATTGCTACTAGATTTCTATAAAAAAAGGCAAATTACCATAGATGATATTTTAAGGAAAGGAGAGTGTGATAAATGAAAGATAATAAAACAAGAAGTAAAGATACATATTATTTTAGTCACGATTCTAATGCACTCTCTGATCCTAAAATATTGTCAATGAGATGTGATTATCAATTGGAAGGTTACGGTTTATATTGGGCAATTATAGAAATGTTAAGAAATGAATCTACATATAAACTATCATTAGATAAAACAACATATAGAGCAATACAAATGCAAACACATACAAAAATAAATGTAGAGAAATATATTCAAGATTGTATCAACGAATATAAAGAAAGTTCACAAGGTAACGGATTATTTAATACAGATGGTACTTATTTTTGGTCAGAAAGTTTACTAAATAGAATGTCAAAAATGGAAAGTGTAAGAGAAAAAAGAAGTGAAGCGGGAAAGAAAAGTGCCGAAAAGAGATGGGGAAAAAAAGAGAAAAAAAAACGAATAATTAAAAGACCATATTTCGACAAAAATAGCAAAAATATAACAAGTGTTACAAAATTTATAACAAATGTTACAAAAAATAATAACAATGTTATAGGTATGTTAAGAAAAAGCATAACAAAAAATAACAAAATAAAAGAAAATAAAATAAAAGAAAATAAATTAAATAATAATATTAAAACTAAATTAAACAAAACTAAATTAAATAATTTATTTATATATATAATAAATGGTCAAAAAAATGATGAAAACATTTCGGACATTGACAGAACAGCTTTAATAACTTGTTTACAGAATTTAGAATTATATTTTTCTGATATAGAACTTTTAAAGTATTTAACTGATGAACAACAGCTAGATTATGAATTACAATACTGGACCATAAAAGAAATATATTTTAGTCCGTATAAAATATATTTAAACTCATTAACAAGAACAAAGTTTTTATTAAAATATTTGCAAACAAAAAAATATATTTTAATTGATAATGAGGACAAATTAACAGATTTTATTAATTATTTTATAAAAATTTTAAGAAAAGATTTTGAAAAAGAGGAGAATATAACAAATGGAAAAAGTATGTAAAAATTGTTGTAAAATATTTTGCTCTGAAAGAGATAAAGTAACAGAATGTAACAAACAAATAACATTTGTTACACAACTGTTAAGAGAAATTGATAGAAAGGCAGGTGTGAAAAAATGAATCAAGAAGAGATAGTGAAAAGTAAATTGCAAGAAATTGCAAGAAAAGTAGATAATGAATTACCAGAAGATTTTGGCTTCATAGTATTAACATTTAAGTTCAATGCAAAACCAGATACAGCGCAGATGATGTATGTATCAAATGCTAATAGAGATGATGTAGTAAAAGCTATGGAAGAATTCATACAAAAAACAAAAGGTAATTATGGCAATGATACAGGTAAATATTAAAACTTCTATAAATTTTATTTTAAAAATACAGAAACAAACACGAATGGAAGTTGTGAATAGGAGAGATTTATATGAATATAGAAAAAGCATTGCTAATAACAAAAGATAGAATTGAAAATATGAAACTATTTATTCCAAGCAATCCAAGTGAAGTAAGAATCAAAGAGGAAACAGTAGATTGGTTAGATTTTATTGAAAAAATATTAGAAGAGGAAATAAAAGAATATGAGTAATCAAGAATATTGGAATTTAGAGCAATATAGGGAATATCAAAAAAATAAAAGAAGAAGTAAATATGGGGCAAAAAAGACTAGAATTGATGGACATGTTTTTGATAGCCAAAAAGAAGCAAATTATTATAATGAATTGAAAATAAGGCTACAAGCGAAAGACATTAGAGGTTTTTGTTTGCAGCCTACTTTTATATTAGCTTCTGGACTTTCTTATAAAGCAGATTTTATAATTTTTAACAATGATGGAAGTAGTGAAATTGTAGATGTAAAAGGTTTTAAAACAAAAGAATATATTGCAAAAAAGAAAGTATTTGAAGATAAATTTAATTTAAAAATTAAGGAAGTGTAGGCAATATGAAAGAAAAAAAAGAATATGCAATCTATAAAGGAGATAAATTTATAGATTTAGGTACAAGGAAATATTTAGCAAAAAGATTTGGTGTGACAGAAAAATATATTAGTTTTTTAGCAAGTCCAACAGCGAGAAAAAGAGGAAAAAAAGAAGATTCAAATAAATTAATAGCTGTAAAAATTGAAGATGATGAGGAGGAGATTAAATGTTAATAAAAACATTTAAAATATACAATAGATTATCAAACAAGACAACAGAATACAATTGCCAAGTAATATCGAGAAGAGAACTAATAAATAAACAATTTAAAGAAGATGTGCATTATAGATGTACTCAAAATGGTTATGACATTTATGTTTCAAATAGATATTGGAAATATTATGCAGCAAAAGAAAAATAGAAGGAGGAATCAGTAATGATAATAATACCAAAATATAGAGGAAGATTATTAAATGAAGTAAAAAGGTATCCTAATTTTATATTATTTGAAGATCCAAAAACGAAAGTAAAGATTAGTTATACATATCAAGAATTAGGATATAAGACCTCTCAAATGAAAGGGGAACAAAATGCAGAAAATAATGGAGAAACAATTATCAATATTTGATTTACAAATTCAAAATCAAAAACCACAAAGAAAAAAGGGACTAATAGAAGAATTAACTAATTTAGCTAATCAATATTTAATAGATAGTCATTATAAAAAAATAATATTTGGCAGAACATTAACAATAAGTCAAATAGCACAAAGTTTAATGAAATTTAAAAGGTTTCCTGAGTATATAGATAAAGTATATGAAATCTTATCCAAGTATTATGAAATAGTAGGATCAAAAATAGGCGGTTTTGATGTAATAGGAATAGAGAAAAGAGATAATTGTATTAGGATATATCAACCACGAAAGCAATATTCTATTTATTGTATTTCAATGATAGATACAGAATTTTATAAATATTCAAAGGAGGAAAAATAGATGAAAATTTATGATAAAGAAATATATAAGAAATCAGAAGCGATAAAAACAATATTTATTATCCTATTTATATTCTTATTCGGTTTCTGTTTAGGTTATTTTATTAGCAATTACGAATCACAAAAAGTTATTAAAGAAAAAGAAGATAAAATAATAAACCAAGCAATTGAATTAGATAGTTTAAGAGAAACTGTATATATATATCAAATGAAAGAAAAAACAAAATAATAAGGAAAGGAGATAAGAAAAATGTATAACAAGTATCCAATGTTAGTTGGAAAATGTCCTACATGTGCAGGTTGTAATTTACTAGAAGATGTTAACTTTAAAGGTAAGCAACAATGCGAAAATTATCTCCTTTTAATTAATCCAAAAGTGCAGGAATCAATAAAACAGATTCATAAAGTTTTAGGAATAGACGGAACACAAATGAAATTATAGGAGGATTAAAAGATGAATATTTTTATAGGATGTCTAATATTTGCAATAGGTGTATTTGTAGGAATAGCCTTAATGTGTATATTACAAGTTGCAAGAGAATGTGAAGAAGAGGAAAGGAGAAAATAAAATGGCAGATATATCACCATATTTTAGATTTAATTTTAATGATAAGTTTATGGCACAAGAAATAATTAAAAGAGAAGGAACACCAGAAGCAATAAAGTATTTTAGCGAACATTGTGAGAAATTAACGAATTATGGATATTGGTTTTTATTATCTACTTTATGGGTCAGTTATACTGGATTTTCTGATATTGAATTATGGAAAAAATTATTTTCATCGGATAGAGGACAAAGGCAAAAATGCATTATGAAACCATCAGAAGTAAAAGAATTTAATTATTTGCCATATTTTATAACTGTTTATAGAGCCAAAAGACCA
>CALXCA010000041.1 GCA_944386685.1 uncultured Clostridia bacterium
ATTTTTATTAAGTCTGGTGTATCTATTTCTTCATTATTTATAAATTTTTCAAAATCTGTTAAACATTCTGCAATTTCAGTATGTGGTGGTGGAACATATACTGCATTACTCGGCATACTTCCTCCAATCCAGTTTTGTGATGTTCTAAATTCTCCAGGTGTTTTATACTCACCACGAACTCCTTGCATTAATATTTTATGTAGTTCCCTTATTAATCTAGTACATACTGGAAATCCATCTTTTATTCTTTGTACGCCATAATTCGTAGCTTTTACATAGTTTTGTACTTCTTCCCAATCATCTCTTTTTTCTGGGTTAATATCTGCTACATCTAATAAATCTTCTTCTACGGTCGTTCTTGTCCCTTCAATTCTACTTGATTTATTAGCTTCAATTTTTACATGCATTTTAATATATAAATCTACATTTGGTATTAATAATGAATATGCATTTAACTCTCCAATTTGTCTGTTGGCTTCTGCTAATAGTTTGTCCAATTTAGTATCATCCCATCCCCAGTTATAGTTTATTTTACTAGGAATAAATGCTTTGTAATCATTCATTTTTATATAATTGCCTGATTTGTATTCTTCTAACTTCATATATGTTGCCTCCTTTACTAACTAATTTATCACATTATTAAATTTAAAAATTATATATTAACAACATCTTTTTTCAATATTTTGTCTGTCAACTTATTTATATCTTCTCTTGTAAGTTTCTCTTTGTCTTCTAATTCCTCTTCAACCTCATTTTTTTCAAAGTTCAATTAATTATTTTTTCTCTTTTACAAGATATATTTCATTAGCATCAATTCCACTTCTCACATATAATTCTGGAATATCAGCATCTTGTCTTTCTATCCCCTCTATACTTAATCTTGCCATTGCTTGTTTAAAAGACTTATCTAATGAATATCCAAAACCTATTGAAGAATATAGTTGTGCTGCAAATATTGTAGCAACATCTTCTCTAACAGATGTATTCATACCTATAGTTGCCTCCACATGTTCTACAGCTTTCTCTGCAATTTTTGAAGAAAAACAATTGCTAAATACTACTAATCTTAAGTCATCAGTTATTGCATTAATCATTTGAATTATAGCATCAATTCCAACAAATTTTGGATTATCGTTTTTATCATGAAAAACTAGTTTTCCATCTTCAGTGCCATGACCAGTAAAATGAATTATAGTTGGATTCACTTCGTTAATATATTGAAATAAATCTTCTGTTCTAGTTGCCCATTTTGTAACAAAACTAATTGAATCTCTATCCGGAGATTTTTGTATTGCTTCTTCAATATCTCTTGCTTCCTTATCCAAACTTAATTTCTGTTGTTCTCTTAATTTTCCCTGTTCATCGGTGAAAATTATATCTGGATTAGAAGCAATAAATAATATATTGATTTTTTCCTTACTTGCCTTCAATTTTCTTATTTCATTGTCTAATTGTATTTGTTTCAGTCTTTGACATTCAACCTCATCATTAATATTATTAATTTCGCTACTTCTCCTATTTTCCATATTTCTATTTTCTTTTTCTTGTTCTTTTTGTAATTTTAATTCTTCATTACACAATTCTTTTTCCTTAATAGCTATTTTCTTATCATAATCCGCTACTTTCTTTTCTGCATCACTTTTCTTTTTTTCTTCTCTACTAACTTCATTCATTTTACTTTTTATTGTAGATAAAGATTTTGTATTTTTAATTTGACTTGATAATCTAGTAATTTTTTGACTTGCTGAACTTATATCACTAACATATTTTACTCTATCTTTTTTTAACCTAGCTAACTCTTCCTTCTTTCTTCTTACATTTGAACTATATAAACTTGATAATGACATAATTTTCCCTCCATATTCCTTATCCTTTTAAATAGAATCTATTATCTTTTGTAATATTTTCTAATTTCTTTATTCTATTATCTTCTGTTAATAAAGTCATTTGGTGTATTGCTATATTATTTAGCTTTACTAACCTATCTCCTTGTTCTATCCCTTCATTTATGTACACCGAATTTAAATTTTCTAGATTAACTAAACATACTAATTCTGCAACATTTGCATAATCTCTAATATTTCCTTGTTTATCAGAATTTTGTTCTCTCCATTCTTTTGCAGTCATTCCAAACAATGCAACATTAATGATATCCGCTTCATCTGCATAAATCATATTAATCTGTCTTTGAGTTACTTCTTCTGGTATTAAATTATTTTTTATTGCGTCTGTATGAATATTATAGTTTATTTTTGATAAAGTTCTCTTTAAATTCCAGCCCTGTCCTCTTTGTTCTTTTTCTTTCAATCTTTTAAATTCTGTTACTATGTATAGTTTAAATTCAGGACTTATCCAACTAGCAAATTCCATTGCAATATCAAAATGTGCATAGGTTCCTCCTTCATATTTTCCAGATTTTGAAATTATTCCAATTGCATCAACAGATTTTATCCATTTTGATGGAGACATTGTGAATCTGTTTCTTCCTGCTTCATTTTTAACCGCCTCGAATCCCACACGGTTAAAATTTGGATTATATATTTTTTCCCATAGTCCTAAATAATCAATTGTATCTTTATTTCTCATCCAGTTTTGAATCACAAATCTAGGCTCGTCTCCATTAACCTTTTTAGCAATATCTGTTAGAGACACATAATCTTCTTCATTTATAACTTTTGTATTGATTTCATATTCTAATACTTGCAATTTATTCATATATTCCTCCTTCTGACTTTCAGTTGTATCTTGCGAACATTTGTATTGTATCATGTTTCTTAAATATATTCAATCTTTCTAACAAAATTTATAAAAAATTTATTTAATATAGTGTTAAAAAAATATATAGCATGAATCTTATTAAATTTCCATACTATATATTCTTTTAACATTATTGTAATTTTCTAATTTTTTATCTATATGTTCTAATTAACAAATAATACATCGACTATATTCTTATACCTATCTTTTAATAATTCTCTAGTTCTTGGGCTTAACTTATTATAATCTCTTTCTAATTTTCTTCTTACATATTCTTTTCCATCTGATATAGATAAATTCATTTCCTTATAAACTAAAGAAAATAATGATGGTATGCAATCAAAGTGTGCAATTACATCTGCATCTGCAACACATTGCTCCTCAATAGTATTTCGTGGTCTATCTTTACTACCTCTATGATTTAATACACAATTTTTTACTTGTTCTATTCTTTCCTTTGGATAATTTAATTCTATTAATAATTGTTCTGCAATTTCTGCTCCATAAATATGATGTTGCTCTCTTTCTCCATACTCTGATGGCATTGCTATGTCGTGCAATAATGCTCCTAATTCCACTATTTCTATATCTGCTCCATATTTTTTTGCTAATTCTATTCCATTCTCTACAACATATTTTATATGTTCATTCCAAAAGTCATATCCATCTTTTTCTTTTGACTTTTCACATCTAATTAATAATTCTTGTTTGATTTTTTCTGTTATTTCACTCACTTATTATTCCTCCAATTTATAATTTACACCTAAAATATTTTCTTTCTGTATGTTTATCCCTAAATAGTTTTTAAATATAAAGTATATATTCACTAGGATCAAATTTATCTCCCTGCCCTTTATCGATAACCTTATTAAATCCAAACTT
This sequence comes from uncultured Clostridia bacterium, assembly GCA_944386685.1. Classification (GTDB taxonomy): domain Bacteria; phylum Bacillota; class Clostridia; order TANB77; family CAG-508; genus CAG-269. The sequence continues at coordinate 3,640 of CALXCA010000041.1, forward strand.
AAATATATGTCTTGCTATCTCATTATCTTCTTCTACGCCTATTGTAAATTCAGTATAACCTATATTGGTCAAATAATCTATACAATACTTTATTAACTTTTGTCCCAAACTTTGTTCTTGATATTTTTTGTCAACTCTAAATGCCTGCAAATATACTCGTTTATTTGGTATTGTTTGTGTTTCCAATTCATCATTTTTATAACTAACTGTTATTTCTCCAATGACCTTTTTATCTTCCTCAATTACAAACACATCTATTTCTTTTTTTTTCAAATTGCTCTAGCCTTTTCTTTTTATACTTAATCCACATATCTTCAAATGTTAATTCCTTTATTTGTTCTTCCATTTTTAAATCTCTCTTTCTACAAATTCTATAAATGTTGGTACTGTGCCTAATAAATATTTATTATCTTTAACTACAAGATAAGCTTCTGCTTCTGAGCCCCATGAATATGTACCGTTTAGTTCAATTTCATCCTCTTTCGCTTTTGTAAATTTCTTTCTTCCTGTTACATAATTTAGTAAATATTCATTACTTTCTTGTATTTCTTTAAGTATTTTTTTGCACTTTCTATAATCTCCCTTTTTATAATACATTATAGATAAAGGAAATAGCATAAAAGCTGAATCATATGAATATTTATTATATATTTCTTCAGCTTTGTCGAATTTTTCTAGTACAGTATACAAGCCCATCATCAAATATCTTATGCCTAAATTATCACTTTCACATAATTTTAATAGTTCTTCACCTTGTTTTATTGCTTCCGTATATCTTCCTAATTCCATTAATGTTAACATATAGCTATGTTTTGTTCTCATAAATGGTCTTGTTTCTATTAAGCCCCAAAAAATTCCTATATTTTCTTCATTGAAAAAGTCCTGTTTTTCTAAATTAGCCTTTTCTTTATTTAATGTTTCTCCGTATTTCTGTAACTTTTTTATTGTATTACTTTCAAATTTCGTAATAAAATTCTCTGCGTCTATATTGTCCGGATTTATTTCTAATGCCTGCTTTGCTAATTTTATTGCTTTTGTTTTTACTGGTTCATCATATGCCTCAAATAATAAGTCGTCTGATTGTTCTCTTTTGATAAATTCTTCATCTTCAAAATCCATATTCTTCAACCTCTATATTTTTTCTTTTAACTCATTTTTCAAATTCATTTCACTTAACTTAAATGTTTTAGGTATATCATATATTGCCTCGCCTTTCTAGTTATTTTCTTTTTTCCAAGTCCTATTTACATTTTCTTGCTCTTTTTCTTTTAAAGCTTTATATAAGTCTATATCTAGTTTATTGCATACACTACATATATCCATTTCACAAACTTTTCTTTAACTCTAGCAACGCACAACACTCCACATTGCTTGTAAAAGGAAACATATCAACAGGCGTAATAGTTTTTATATCATACAATTCCTCAAAGCAAGATAAATCTCTTATTAAAGTAGCAGGATTACAGCTAATATACACAATTTTTCTAGGTTTTATTTTCATAATATTATTTACACTATTTTTATCAAGACCTTTTCTTGGAGGATCAACCATAACGACATTAGGTACAATATTTTTCTTGTTTATAAGTTCATCTAAAATAATTTCCACATCCCCTGCATAAAATTCTGTATTTGTAACATTATTAATTTCCGCATTTTCTATTGCATCTTTTACTGCATCTTTTACAATCTCTACACCATAAACTTTTTTAGCATATTTTGACATAAAAATCGAAATTGTTCCTATTCCACAATATAAGTCAAATACAATATCATTTTTAGTTATTTGAGCTTGCTCAACTCCTAAATTATATAGTTTTTCTGCTTGTATAGGGTTTACTTGGTAAAATGACAATGGTGATATTTTAAATGTGTATTCTCCTAAAATATCTTTTATATAGCCATCTCCATAAATATTTATATTTTCTTGTCCTAAAATTACATTTGTATTTTTAGTATTTATATTTTTTACAATTGTTTTTATGTTCGGAAATCTCTGTGCAAGTTCTTTTATTAATTCTTTTTCTTTTGGAATTGCTTTTCCATTTATAACTAATACACACATTATTTCATTAGTTTTTACCCCAACTTTTATAACTATGTGTCTAAATAAACCTTTTCTAGATATTTCATCATAGATGCTTACATTATTTTTCTTTATAAATTCTAAAATAAATTTTGCAATTTTTTCTGAATTTGGATTTTGAATATAGCATTTTTCCATTGGTATAACTTCATGTGTTCTGTTAGCAAAAACTCCTATAATTGGTTTTCCATCTTTACTTCTTCCTAAAGGATATTGTGCTTTATTTCTATAATGAAATGGATTTTCCATTCCAATTGTTTCTTGTACATTTATTTTATTTTTTAATGTTTTATTTACTAAACTTTGAACAGCATTTTGTTTCATTTTTAAAGTTTCTTCATATTTAACATGTCTTAAATTACACCCACCACATCTTTTATATGTTGTGCAATCTGCTTTTTGTCTGTATTTTGATTCTTTTATAATTTCTACTATTTTTCCAAAAGCATGTGAAGATAAAACTTTTACAATTAAAATTTTTATCTTTTCACCTTTTATTGCTCCTGGTATAAATATTGTAAAATTATCTATTTTTGCTATTCCTTCACCATCAAAACCATTATCTATAATATCTACTACATATTCTTGATTTTTTTGTATATTCATTTATTTATTATTCGAGTTCTCCTAATTTATTTAGGTTTTTTTAATTGGATTACCTATAACCATTATCTTAATTTGCTATATTTTCCGTTTGTGTATTCAAACAAGTCTCCTTCATTTGCATCTTTGAATGTTTCTTCTAAAAACTTAAATTCTTCAAATACATTTCCATCATTTTTTGTGTTATCAATTAAAAAAATTCTGTCAGATATTCTTTCTACAAATTCATAAATATGCCCTTCTATTCTGCGTTCTTCCATTATTTTAGTTTGTTCTTCTATTAATCTGTTAAATTCCTCGCTCATTTTATTTTTTATTATTTCTGTTGCTTCCTTGTCTAACTCGTATTTTCCGTTTTTTATCCTTAAAATACAGTCAATTTTGGCTTCTTTTGGCAATTCTTCTTTTGGAATTTTTATTACTTTATTACTTTTTTCTTTTTCACAAATTGTTAATAAAAATATATCTTCTGAATAATCATATATATAATACATAGTTCCTTTATCTGATGTGTCTTTAGCATATTCTTGTAGCAAAGAGCTTCTTGCAATTAACATTTTATCTCTACATTCTGTTGTAATTTTATTTTCATTTTGTATCTCTTCTAAAATTGATTCTTGGTTTATATCTATTTTTCCATTTTGAGATTCAATTTTATCATCTAAATAATTGTTTAATTCTTCTCCAAATTTTTTTATAAAATCATTTTCTTTTAGATTATTTATTAAATTGTCTAATATGTCTAAATTCAATAACTATACTCCTTTCTGATTTATTTTTTATTGCTCTGTTAATTGACTTTCCCCTGTCTTATAGTTTATATTTATTCCAGGTTGAACATTATAAATAAAAACATTAAAACAAATACCTTTCCCTTTATCTTCTACAGAATATGCTTCCATTTGAACTCCACTTGCAACTAAATTATTTTCATAATAAATTGGTGTTACCCTATATAATACATGTTTATCCTCGTTTTCTTTCTGATTTTTTATATATTCTGCAACTTGATTTTCAAAAGGTAACATTCCTTCTACATTAAAATATCTTGTACCTGTAATAAGATTTTTTTCATTTGCATTTTCTGCAGATAATTGATATCCAATTAAATGACATCTATTATATAAATATGTTCCATTATATTTCTTTTGTTTCCATCCTGTTGGAGTAATACTATTTATTTCTTCTCTTTCTTCTCCGCTCTTTTGGCATTGTTTCTCTACTTATATTGGCAAACGCAACTCCACATCTTCCTAATACATCTAATTCTGAATATTTTTCAAAACTCTTTGTTGTGTAATCTTCTTCTTTAAAATTAGGAATATTATTATTTATTTCTATGTATGGGCTATTTGAGTATTGTGGAATGTCTTGTAGATTGTAAATTGTCTCTGAATTAATTTTTGATTGTTGATTTATTATATTTATTATATTTTGAATATTACTTTCATATTTTTCAAAATTAAATCCTAAAAATAATAATAGTGTTGTGATTATTATTCCAATGATTTTAACTGTTGTTTTCTTTCTTTTTTTCATATGTTTTCCTTCTTTATTATTTTTTATTATTATTTACTTTTTATATTATTTTTCTATTTATTTAGTATATCATAATCTATTATGTAAAATCAAGAAAAACTTAATCCTTTTTATTATTTTTTTAGATAAGTTAATTTAAAAGAATTTCTATTTTTCATTTGACAAGTATAAGATAAATGTGTATAATAAAAATAGGAAATGAAAGCCACAGAAATGTGTGCTACCATATATTTATAGTAAACACCACATAGCTCGGCAAAGCGTAATGTGGTGCTTTTTTATTTGCTCAAAAAAATAACCAAAGTTATGATTAAGGCAACTGCTATGATAGTAACTCCTATTAATGCAAAGAATAATAGGTATATTAATTGAATTAATAATGTTTCCATAGCACCACCTCCATTCTCACAGATAAACTGTGTATGTAAAGTGGTAGCACCCACACTGCTTATTCTCATTTCCTATGCTTTATACTATACAATAAATTTTTACATTTTTCAAGTAAACATCTTCATATTTTACAATTAAAAAAAATAAGAATAAATGAACTTAATCATATATTCTTATTTAAATTGGATATCTTTTATCCTATCTGATAAAGTTCCTTTAAAATTAAAATTTATTTTTCTATCTTTTAAATTAATTTTTATTGCTTTCCCTATTGTTATGTATTCATCATCTTTAGTTTTGTCAATGATTTTTTAAAATTTTGGGGACATTTTCAAAAATCATTGACATATTTTGAATAACCTATTTCAATATCGTCATCTTATCTATATGCTCCTGAGCCGATTTTCACCATTTTACTGACGTCAATAAAATGGTCTAATATACTAATATCACTATTTTTGCACGACATTTTAGCTTTATGAATTATCTTTTCAAAATGTTGCCAATTTGAATATTGTAGAAAAGGCATAAGTTCTCTAGCATAACAAAATACAACACCATTTTCATCAATATGTTTTATATCTTCAAATGATTTATTAGTATTATCTATATCACTCAATAATATTATCTCCATTTCGTAATATTTTATTTTTAATTATTTAAGCATTATTATAAAAACAATTGTTTTTTATAATATTAAACAAATATAATGTAACTTTATTTTGTTCTGTCGTTTCCATCTACATAAGTTTAGCCATTGCAATATTACAAGTTTATATTTTCCAAAATTTATAAGTGTAGTTCTATATTCTTCATCTATACTTTTTAGCATATTATCAAATTTTTCGTAAGTAGATAATTCACTTTTAAGATTACTAATTTCATCCTCCTTTAACTCTATTTGATATTTAAGTGAGCGTTTCTCTTTTGCTATTTCAAAAGTACTATTTTCAAAATCACTAATTGCCATATTTAAGTCATTTACACTTCTTACTGTTTGTGTAATATTCTTTTACATCTTCTGTATAATTTTTCAATTTCTGGACATTCTCATTTGAAATAACCATATTATTTTTGTTTAGCTTAGTAGGTTTTAAATTATCTAATATTTTAGTTACATCATTACTTTTGTTATCAAGTATTTTAGCTTGATGATTAGCTTCAGTTAGTTTCATTTGTATGATTTTATATTGTTTTTAAGCAACAAAAAATCAACCAGATTTTATTTTCCGATTGATTTTTGTATCTATCTATTCAATTAGTTCGAACAGATACGTCATTGGTGCGGATGACAGGAATCGAACCTGCACGCCGTTGGCACTGGTTCCTAAGACCAGCGCGTCTGCCAGTTCCGCCACATCCGCAATTCAATATATTTATTTACTTGACAAAGTTTATTTTATCACACTATTATTTTTATTGTCAAGGATTTTTTGCAAATTTTTCAAATTTTGTGTTATTGGTAAAAATTATATTTACTTTTTTATAAATTAATAATTCCATTGTTACCATATAAACTTTTTATACTTATGCTACTTTTTTGAAGCTTTTTTCTTATATTTTTAAATGTATCTCTTGCATATAAATTAGCTTCTAATAAATCTTTTACTCTATACTTTTCATAATTTTCTCTCCAAATTAATTCTATTCTGCCTGTTTCAACTTCAAAGTCATTGATAATAACTCCATTAAAACGTATAGAATCTATTTTTATATTTTCTTCAATATTTAGGATAATTGCTTCATCATATATTTTATATTGGTTTAAAACTTCTTTATTAAAATCCATATTTATAATAATTTGTGACTTTAATAAACTTTTGTTTTTATTATTGGTAACAACAATTAAAATTCCTTCTTTTTCTTGTATTTCTTTTTCTATTTTTCTTAATTTTTCAATATGATTTGTTACAACCACTAATTTTTTATATTGTTTTGCAAGATTTTTTATTATTTCTATTGATATTTCTGTTATTTCATTTAATGTTATTGCAATTTCTGTTTCTTCTTTGTGTATCTGTTTTTTTGTAATAATATAATTCAATATATCTAATGTCATGTACTTTTTTAACCACTTTCCATCAATTATATTTATATTATTTGAATATAAATAATTTTTAAATTTATCATTATTCCATAAACTTTTATCTAATACAACATTGTAAATTTCATGTTTCAATAAGTTTTTGATTATTTTTTTTATATTTTTTTCAATTTCTAAATTATAGTAAATTTTTATATTGTCATTTTGAATTTCTATTTTTTTACCAAATCTCTTGTGCTTATCCATCTTCTCTATATAAAATATTTTTATTTTAATCACCTCTATTAATTATTATGAAATTTTATATACTAATATTACCAAAACATTATTATATTAAAATTTGTTTCACATCATTAACACGCACAGTTACAATTCAGACTAAATAAAAATAGTTATCCACAAAATCTTACAGAGTTTGTAATACATAAATGTCAACGCAATTATTAAAAATTGATTGACTTTATAGTTTTATTGTAGTAAAATAAATTGTATGTAATTTTGAATGCTTTCGAAAAAACATCGGAGGCTTCAAAACCTCTGATGTAAAAATAATTATTTTCATTAGGAGGTTTTAAACTTATGAGCACATACCCCTATATCTTTAATGTAGGAGCAATGGCATTGGAAATTAATATTCCTGCCTCTGACTTCGACATTGAACCCGAATTGTTAGAAAAAAAGAGTATTTCTGAATGGTCTAAGTTTTTTTCTAAGAACATTAAGAAATTCCCAAAGTACTCTGACAAATTCAAACTGTTATCTAACGCACTTTACACCATGCACTCTATCCAGAAAACAAAGGGTTCTATTGAAAATATTTCTGTAACAACTAATTTTACCGCAAGAAAAAGATTAAGTTTTACTGTTATTTTCAATACCCCAAATGCAAAAGAAGATTTCATTTGGTTGGTTAAGCAGAAATTTGGGAATGTGTTATTACCGGCTTAATAATTTTTGTTAAATATCAAAATATATCTAACAAACAAAAGACAGGTAACATCATAAAATAAAAATGGAATTAAGGCTTTCTGGCAATTGTAAAAATTGCATAGGAAGTCTTAATTCCGTTTTCAAGAACAATAGCGGACATTTTTAGACTTTTGTATGTTTATAACATTTTAAAGTCCGCGTTATTGTTCGCGCGCCAAATTTTACGTTAGTAAAATTTGTGTGCATCCGTTTGAGCGAAGCTCTTTTCTTGAATAGGAAACAATATGAAACTTTAAGTCACGCAACTCAAAGTGAAAATAAATTGCCAAATATACAAAAAGCATATATA
>CALXCA010000042.1 GCA_944386685.1 uncultured Clostridia bacterium
ATTTTTTATTGGACAATCTTTTCCAAAACACATTGTTATATCTAATCCCCAAAAATTATAATTCATATACATCTCCTTCTTTTATTTCGTCTATACAATATTTTTATTGTTTATTATTTCATTTAAAGTATTCTTTACTTCACTGATTTCTATTTTGTATTTATCATTTAATACATATTTGTTTTGCATATTTTCAAATTCCTTTAATAATTCCTCATTAAAGTCTTGGTTCAAATATGTAAAATCTTTTATTTTTATATTAGCATCAATTCCACCTTTTCTAATGCTTTCTTCTTGTCTTTTATATGAAATTAACTGTTTTAATTCTTCTTTATTTTGTAACAATTCTTTGATTTCTTTTGTTTTTGCTAGTATTGTAATATCATATAAATGCTTTGATGTATCTTTATACATATTTCTAATATAATAAAACTCTGCTGCAAAAACTTTATCTATAAACATTCTTTCTAGCTTAATAATGTTTATATCAAAATTTGATATTCCAAATTGCTCTTTTAATATTTTTCTTTCATTTTCATTGGCTAGTTTATATATAAGTGGCTCAATATTATATCTTTTATATGGCTCACTAACAGTAAAAGATGTTGCTTCTACTTGTATAATTCCTGCTCTATGTAGTGGATCTTTGCTAGTATCATAAATAGAATTGTATCTGTATATTCCTGTAACACTGCCTTTATTATCAATACACTCTTCTTTTGATAATTTTAGTCCTTCAATTTTATAACCTAGAGCTGACTCTTTTAGTCTATTTTTATTTTTGGTATTTGATTGTTCAGGAAGAACTTTTACTGTTAAGTCTATATCTTCTGAAAATCTATTCATTGTATCTAATATTTTATAAACTGCTGTTCCACCTTTAAAGTATGCCTGCAACTCATCTTGATTTTTTGATAATTCTTTCAATATTGTACATACATAATAATCTTTTTCAATAATATCAGAATCAATACCAGTTCTTGTATTTAAGTTATCTATAAACTCTCTAAATAGTTCTTTGTTTAAATGTAAATTCATTTTCATCTCCTATCTTGCTAGGACAAGTATTTTGTTTATGACTGTTCTACTTTTTGTATCCATAGCATATTTAATTATCTTTTCAAAATCTAAATCATTCTCTTCAATGAAATTATAAATTATTTCATCTGGATTATCTACTTCAATTCCTATATTGTCTTTATTCTCTATTAAGTCAAATAACTGCAAATACTTATAATTCTCATTGTTTATCTCTATTTTTGGTTTTCTAATTATAACATTTAAGTTCTTGTTTTCATATTTATTAAAGTTCTTACATTCATTTGTTGCAATGTCTATAATGTTTGGAACTTGTGTAGTTAAATGTGCCTCATTAAAAAGCTTTGCTCCAGTGACATATCCTTTAATATTTCCATCTTTGTCCATTATATATTTATATTGAATGATTTTTCTATTTCCTAACAACATCTTTCCAAATATGTTTTCATTAGGAATATAATAAATTCCTTTATATGCTGTTTCTATTATGCCTTCTTTATTCATTCTATTTAAAATTGCTTTAACATTATTGAAAACTTTTTCTTTGTCTTTTTCATTATAGAATTTAATAATGTATTCTTTGATTTCTTCAATAAAAATTGGTATTCCTTTTTCATTCTTATTTATATATTCTAACACCATATTATAGCAATTCATTTTTCTCACCTCTTTATTACTATTTTATGATTATTTTTATATTTTGTTCATATTCTAGTAATATTTTAGCATTTTTTTATCCATTTGTCAAATGTTATCAAAATTTTATAAATTTATTCAATATGTATTCTTCTATATCAATATACATTTTTTAAGTATTTTGATATACAAATTTTAAGAGTATCAATATTTTTCAAAAACTGGCATTAACAACAACACACATGTGTATATTGTCCTCCATTTTCTCTTACTCCGTGGTAAATATGCTTTAATATAACCTGGTTCTAATTTACTTTTTTCAAATGGAGGGTCTAATAATTTTATTAATCCATGTTCTCTATCAACTAAATGATTTTCTAAACTTTCCATTGCTAATTTTATTTTTTCAGGTTCACCAACAGTTGATATTACGCTCCAACTTTGTGCTATACTATCTATTTTACATTCTTCATTTTCCATACTTCCATAAACATCACCATTATCTGCAAAGGCTCTTTTATACCATCTTCCATCCCATGCATTTTTGTTTAGATTTTCTTTTAATTTTTCTGCTATTCCTAAATATTTACTACTTATTTTTAATTCATCTATTTTATCATCATTTTCATAACTTTTTGCATATTCTGCAAACTTGACTAAAATGATATATAAAAAGAATCCTAACCAAACACTTTCACCTTTTCCTTCTGGACCAATATTACTAAATCCATCATTCCAATCTCCTATTCCAATCTTAGGAAGACCATGTTCTCCAAATTTGCATGCTTTTTCTATTGCTCTTATACAATGTTCAAAAATAGTTTCTTCTACATCACTCTGAACATATTTATCATATTTTTCTTTTTCATTTTCTTTTAATTCTTCACCTTGTAAATATGGTGTTTTTACATCTAAAATTGTTTTATCTCCTGTAAAATTAATATATTTAATAACAGCATATGGTAGCCATAATAAATCATCAGAAAATTTTGTTCTAATTCCTCTATCATTTTCATCATGCCACCAATGTTCTACATCTCCTTCAATAAATTGATGTTTACTGTGTTTAATAATTTGATTGTATAATAAATTTGTATCAATAAATTTTGTAGAAAATGTGTCTTGTAATTGATCTCTAAAACCAAAAGCTCCACCAGATTGGTAAAATCCTGTTCTACCTAATAATCTACTTGCAAGAGTTTGATACATTATCCAACCATTAAGCATAATATTTAATGATTCATATGGTGTATTTACCTGAACTTTACCTAAAATGTCATTCCACTTATTTTTAACTTTTACAAGTTCTGAATTACAATTTTGAACATTAGAATATTTATAGGCAATATCTTTGGCAGAAACACGATTTTCTTCTGCTCCCAAAATAATAGACACTTTTTTCTCAGAAAAACTTTCAATTTCTACTTCTAATTCCATTGCTATACATGTTTTTTTGCCTATTCCATTATCACCATCTAATCTTACTTGTTTTAGTCCATCTGGAAATGATATTCCTCCTTTTCCAAGAAATTTTGCTTTATTTCCTGTAAATGATTTAATTTTTTCACTACTTGATACATATATTAAATTATTTAATACATCTTTATTATACAATTTTTTTGCTATAATTATATTTGGATTTTCTTCATATTGTACTTTTATATAACCATCTGTTTTTATTTCATCTTCTCCTAAAACTGGTTTTATATAATAATATATTTTTATTTTCTTCTTTTTTGGTGCATTATTTTTTAGTGTTAATATATTTACTTTTACAGAATCTTCATTTGGCACAAATACCTCTAATTCTTGGATAATATCATCACTAGAATGAATAAATTTTGCATAACCATATCCAAATACTGCATGATAATTTTTATTATCTTGCATTGGCATTGCAGTTGGTGTCCAAACTTTTCCATTTTCCTCATCTTTTAAATAAATTACTTCTGATGGTATATTAATTGTAGAACTATTATGCCAACTTGTAATTCTATTTAGTCTACTATTTTTATACCATGTATATCCACCATTTGACTCTGTTACAACTGTTCCAAACTTAGAATTTGCTAAAACATGGCTCCATGTAGTTGGAGTTTTTTGGTTTTTATTAATTTTTATCCAATATTCTTTTCCATTTTCAGAAAATGCTCCATATTCATTATAATATTTTAATTTTTCATGATTTTCTAACATATCTATTTCATTTGAATTATCATCTTCCAATTTAGGAATATCAATCATTTCTGTAACTCTATAATTATCTATTACTTCATCTTCCATATCTTTTATAATATTTTCTAAATTTCCTAAATGGCTATCTATAATTAAACTTGAAGCAAATTTTATTAATCTTACATCTTTGCTGTCCATTTCACTTTTAGATAATATAAATATTCCTCCAAATGTATTTTTTAAATATGCTAATTGACTATTTAAAACAGCTCCTTCTATTTCATTTTTAATATAATTTTCATAACTATAATTTTCTTCATCTATAATTACTAATTCTGTTTTTAAATTTCTCATTCTTAAATATTCATACATTTTTAATACTTGTTTTATTACATATATATCATTTAAATATTTTATTGTAACTGTTATTATTGGTAAGTCTCCAGAAATTCCATATTTCCATAAATCTGATTGTTTAAATTCTTCATTTTGATTATTTTTCTTAGAATTTAATGGATTATCAAATAATAAATATGATGCTATAGTTTGATATATTTCTATATCTTTTCCTTTTACTTCAATATATCTTGATTCTGCATCTGTTTTTGCTTTTACAATTTCAAATTCTCTAGATACATTTTCTGTAATTTTATATTTTTCTATATTTTTTTGAGCTAATTCTTTGCTATATTCAGTAGATATTATAAAATCAACATAATTTTTAGATTTTGGTGGAATTTTAATGGTGTTTCTTATTGCAACAATACCTTCTGTTACTAGTCCAATTTTTTTAGATAATGGTGTTGAATTTTTTATTGCATTTGGAATATCTAAATTATTTCTTCCTATAAATTTTTCTTTATTTATTTCATATTCTGTTTCTCCAACTTTTTCTGCATTTGTTTGCATTTTTGCAATTAAATATATTTCTTTTTGATTTTTTTCTCTTTGATTTCTTTTTATAATCATTTCATTTTCTGTTTCATCATAGTCAAATAAAAGAAATAAATTATTAAATGCCATATGTGCATAGTCTTGCTCTTTAGTTGATAGTACTGGTTCAAAATAACTTGTTACTTCATAAACTTTTTCTTCTTCTGATAAATTTTCTATTTGCAATCTTCTTATTTCCACAGGTTCATTTGCATCTGTTATAATAGAAAATTTGGTTTTAATATCTTCTTTTTCTTTTCTGAATTCATCTTTATCTGGTGTAAATCTTATTAGCATTTTTTCACAATTATCTTCTCCTGTAACATATCCAATTTCATTTGTTTTTATATCTTTAACACACATAAATATTCCTTGTGGATAATCATCTGTTTTTTTATATCTATTTATATAAATATTTTCAAATTTGCTAATTCCTTCTCCTTTTTGATTAATTGCAATAACATATTTCTCATTTCCAATAATATTTCCTCTACTAATTCTTTCATCAATTTTTGTATATTCTCTTACACAATAATTTTCGTAGTCTTGATATTTTATTTTTTCTGGTTTTTGTTTATTTTCTTTTGTTACTATAAATGTTTCTGGCATTCTTTCTTGTAATAATATACTTACTGCTTCTATTTCTGGATTTTCCATAAATCTTTTTTGTAATATTTGATTATTAAAAAAATTATTTATAGAAAGTAATATTAATGCTTGATGATGTGCCATATAAGTTTTTATTGGTTCATATGTTTTTCCTTTTGATAGTCTTTCTGGTGTATAGTCTATTGATTCATAAAAACCATATTTGTTTTTCATTTCTTGTTTTTCTAATTGTTTTAAATTTTCTATAACTTCATTTGGTGCATCTGTAATTGCAAGTATACTTCCATAACTTGCAATTACCATTTCATCTTCTAATCCTCTTTTTAAACCTAACCAAGGAATTCCAAATGCTTTATATTGATAATTTGAGTGTAAGTCTTTTAAATTAAATGCAGCCTCAGACATGCCCCATGGAATACCTAATTTTTTACTATATTCTATTTGGTTCATTATTGCAAATTTGCTTGATTCATCTAGCAAGCTTCCTTTATATCTTTTTATATTTATATTAGGCATTAAATATTCAAATGATGTTCCAGACCATGATATTAGTCCTTTATATTTTTTTAGTACTGTTAATGTTCTGCTTAAATTGTTCCAGTGTTTTGGTGATACATCTTTTTTTGCTATTGCAACTAAACTTGCTTGTCTTGCTTCTGATGCTAATAAATCATAATAAGAATCTGTTAGTTTATTTTCTTCTACATTAAATCCTATTGAAAATACTCGTTGTTCTTCACTATATAATATTTTAAAATCTGTGTCTTTTATCATTTTATTTAACTTTTGAATTAATTCTTGTATTATTGTATTATCATTATCTTTTTCTAAAATATTTTCTAAAAAAGTTTTTGTTGTATACATATATCCAACTAAGTTTCCACTATCAACTGTTGATACATATCTTGGATATAATGGTTCTTTTGTTTTTATATTATACCAATTATATAGATGTCCATTCCATTTTGGTAATTCATATACTGTATTTATAATCTTTTCTAACAAATTTAATGTATCTTCTAAGTTCTCAAATTTTAAATCATAACTTGATATAACTGCTAATAGAGAAAGTCCTATATTTGTTGATGATGTTCTGGAAACTACAACAGGTTTTCTATCTTCTTGGTAATTATCTGGCATTAAATAATTATTTTCTTGTGTTAAATAATCTTTAAAAAATTGCCATGTTTTTTTTGCAATATCTATTAAATATTCTTTGTCCTCTTTTTTTATTTCAATTTGTTCATTTTCTTTAATTAGGCTTATTTTGTACATTATATATGGTATAATAATCCACAAAACTCCAACAATTGTTAATAATATTTGATTAGTAAAATATGATAAAATAATTGTAATAATTCCCAAAACAACATTTATATACATTGTTTTATAATAAATATCTATAGAGGTTTTAGATTGTTTTTCCGCTTCTTCTGAAGTCATCCATTCTAATAAATTTTTATGACTAATTTTTAATCTATATAATGTTTTTATTATTGCAATTATTGATATATAAGCTTTATATGGTAAACATCCTAATGTTAATATTGCTCTAATAAAAACACCTTTAAATCCGTCTATTTGCGGATTATATGTTTGTTGTTTTTTCTCTCCTTCTTTAATAGAAAATGCTCTAGTAAAAATATCTAATAAAAACGGATAAATTAGTATCCCAATTCCTAAATAATATATTGCATTTGATTTTAAAAATAAAAAATTCCAAATAAATAATATTATTATAGATATTTCTAGCAAACTTCTTCTTAAATTATCTAATATTTTAAATTTAGACAAAGTATTTAATTTACTTTTTAACCAAGATTTAATTTGCCAGTCTCCTCTAATCCAACGAGATAATCTATTCATAAAACTTAAATATTTTGTTGGATATCCATCAATTAGCATAATATCTGTTGCAAGTCCACATCTTAAATAACACCCTTCTAATAAATCATGACTTAATACAGTATTTTCTGGTATTTCATCTTTTAAAACTTTTGAAAAAATTTCTAAATCATAAATTCCTTTTCCAGTAAAAATTCCTTCTCCAAAATTGTCTTGATATAAATCTGATATTGCATTTGTATAACTATCTATCCCTCCTGAACCTGCAAATATTTTTGCGAATAAATTTTTATTACTGTTATCTAAATTAACTCCTATACGTGGTTGTATAAGTGCATGTCCTTTTATTACTATATTTTTATTTTCATCTAATTCTGGTTTATTTAAAATATGTGACATTGTCCCTATTAAATCAAAAGCAGTATTTAATGTTAATTCTGTATCTGCATCTAATGTAATTACATATTTTATTTTAGGTAATAACTCTTGATTTATTGTATTTATTCTAAACTTGTTTTTTTCATGTTTTAGAATATATTCATTAAATTGTGTTAATAAGCCTCTTTTTCTTTCCCATCCTAAATATTTTCCTTCTGAATTGTTAAATTCTCTTTCTCTATATATAAAATGAAAAATAGGAAATTCCAAATCATTACTGTACTTTTTATTTAATCTTTTTACTTGGTTTAATCCTTCTTCTATAACTTCTTTATCAAATTTTTCTTCTTTTTTATCACTTTCTGAGCAATCTCCTAAAAGCGAAAAATATAAATTTTTTGATTCATTTGCAAGATAAAATACTTCTAATTTTTTAAATAATTCTCTTACTTTTTCTTTTGTTTTTATAATTGTAGGTATAACTACAAATGTTGCATTTTCTTTACTAATTCCCTTTAATAAATCCATTTTAGGAAGTGATTTTGGTTTAACATTTTTATTTAAAATATATTGAATTGTTTGTATTACAAATTCCGAAATTGGTATTAAAAATAAGATTATTGTTAATATAAATTTTACTAAATTTTTTTGGCTAAAGATTGAAGATAAAAATATAGATATTGAAAGTGTAATAATTATAATTGTTAATATATAAATTTGTACTTTTAAATCTGAATTTAATTTTTCCTTTTTAATCCCTAGCTTTTGTGTTAATTCTTTTTTTCCATCATCTATTAAGTAATAACCAATATGTTTTTCTTTTTCCTTTAAATCTTGCCTTTGGCATAATTCTATAATTTTTTTTGATATATATATTTCAGAAATATTTGTTTTTTGTGCTAATTCTTTTATACAATTTCTATAATTTTCTTTTGTTTTATATTCCATTTTATCATATATTCCTGCTGGATCTTGATTTAAAATTTCTTCTACTCCATTTATTTTTTCAAATATTTCTAAAAAATTAATTCTTTGGATTTTTTTTATACTTGTTATACAATTTGCAATTGAAATTTTGCATAATGCTATATCAAAATGCTCTTTTTGAATTGCCTCTTGTAAAGTTATCCCTGTTTTTTCAACTTCTTCTTCTAAAATATTTAAATATCCATATGACTTTTTTCCATATTTTTTTAGCGAATATGACATATATTCTATAAATGGAAATTTAAGAGTTTTAAATTCATTATTTTTTAGTTTAATTCCTATTGATTGATTAAATTTTAGTTCATTTTTATCTTTTTTTTCTACTAATCTTTCTATAATATTTTTGACTTTATATTTTTGAATTTGACTATTATATATTTTTTTACAGATATCTGCTATATTTTGTATAATTGCTATTTGTAGAAAAACTCCTATATTCCATATTTCATCCATATTTAAGTTCTTTTTTGTTTGATATGCTTGTAAATATATTTCTAAATTTTCTCCTGTTATTCTATTGTCTGTATATGCTACAATTTCTGATGCTAATAAATATATTCTGGCAAATCCTGCATATCTTCCACTTTGTATTCCTGCAAAATTTGTATATTTTTTTATGGTTAATTCTTTTTCTATTTGTTGTACTGATTCTTCTATTATATAGAAATTATCTAATATCCATTCTCCTGCTGGATGTATATGAATTCCTAATTTTATATGTTCATTTAATAATTGATATACATTTTTTATTATATAATAATTATCTATCATTTGTGGTATTGGATATGTTGTTTTACTTGATTTTTTTGTTATTAAATGTTGTATTGCTATTTTTTCTAAATGTTTCTTTAGATGTTCTTCATCTAACAATACTCCATCTATTTTTAAATTTTCATAATTTTTCACCAAAATCCACTCCTTGCATTTTTCAACTAGTATTTACATTTTTGCTAGATTTTATACATCTTTAAACTCAATTAAAGTACTAGAATAAAAAAAGTTATATATAGAATTTGTTTAAGTTCTCCTGTTCGTTTCATTCAAAAAGAATTCCTATGGCTTTCTCATGAGCCTCTCTCACTCAGACCCTCTCGTAAACTCGAGTACCGTGAGCATTCCTCATTCGAAAGCCAAGGAATTCTATTTTTCTTTCCACTCAAGCGTCAAACTTAAAACAATTCTATATATAACTTTTTCTATTATTTTAGTTTTTTATTTAAATAAATTATTTTTTGTTAATACATAGAATATTTATTTAACTTTGTGCAAGAATTCAAATAATTTAGTATGATTTGAAGCCTTCTCCTAATACTTCTCTTGCATTTGCTACAACTATAAAACATTTTTTATCTATATCTTTTGCTACTGATTTTATTTTTCCTATATCTCCTCTGCTTGCAGCACAAATTAAAACTAATTTATCTTCTCCACTGTACATACCTTTTCCATAAAGCCCTGTAACACCTCTTTTTACTTTATTTTCTATTTCTTTTGAAATCTGCTCACTTTTATCTGAAATAATAAATACTAGTTTTGTATAATAAATTCCCTCAAATATTATATCTATCATTTTTCCATATAAATATATTGCAATTGCTGAATATAAGCCTATTTCTATATGTTTAAATACTATAACATTTGCAAGTACAATAATTGCATCAATCAAAGTTAAATATTTACTTATTGTAATATTGGGTATATAAGATTTTATTAAATTAGCAATTAATTCGCTTCCACCTGTTGAAGAGCCTGATTTTAATATTATTGCTGTGCCAAGGCCTATTATTAGTCCTCCATATATTGAGGCTAAAAATCTATCTGTTGTTATTGGAGGGTATTTATCAAAAAAATCTATAAATACTGATAAACTAACAGTTCCTATAATTGTTTTTATAAAAAAGTTTTTTCCAATTCTAAATCCTGAAAATATAAACATTGGTATGTTTAATAAAATATTCATTGTTCCCATTGGAATTTGAAATAAGTAATATGTTATTGTTGCAATTCCAGAAAATCCTCCTGTTGATAATTGACTTGGTAATAAAAATGAACCTGTTCCAAAGCCTATAATTCCAGCACCTATTATTGTTCCTATTATGGATAAAATTGAATTTTTAATATTTTCATTCATATTTAATCCTTCCTTGTGCCTATATTTGTTTGAGCGAAGCTCTTTTCTTGTATAGGAAAACTTGATTTTCCTATACAAGAAAAAACACCATATATTACCATTATTAGTAATATACAGTGCTTTTATTCATTTTTATTGCAATTTTTCTCTAATCGAATTTTATATGCTAACGTTCAGTAAAAATTGTGATATATTAATAATAAATAAATTTTGAATACGATTGGAGGAAATTTAGAATTTCTTAAATTAATTTTATGGAAAAT
>CALXCA010000043.1 GCA_944386685.1 uncultured Clostridia bacterium
GCGATTTGGAGCAACCTACATATTGAAATTCTTTTGTAGGTTGCGACACACAAGGTATAAAAAACAATTTATATATTGGGTTTGATTTTAGTACCGGCACCAGACAAAAAAGAGACCGACCCTAACAACAACCACTAGCCCAAAAAGGGACCGACCCCAACAAAGAAAAGGACCGACCCCAACAAAGAAAAGGACCGACCCCAACAAAGAAAAGGACCGACCCCAATAACAATTATGTTTTTAGTTCAATCATTTTGCTATCAAACTTACTTACCATTTTTGCACAATTTACTAACTCTTTAGACATTTTTTTAGTAACACCTTTTTCTGATTTATATTTTACCTTATGTTCAAAACTTGCCCAAAAATCCATTGCTAGTGTTCTTATTTGTATTTCACATTTTACATATATTGTTTTTTGCGTAAGATATACAGGTACTTCTACAATCATATGGTAACTTGAATATCCACTTTTCTTTGGATTTGTAACATAATCTTTTTCTTTAACAATATGTATATTGGGCATATTTTTTATTAGATCTCTAATAAAAAATATATCATCTTTTAATGTGCATACTATTCTTATTCCTGCAACATCATTAATCTTTTCTATTAAATTTACATATGTTTTACTATATTTTTTCTTTTCCATTTTCTTTAAAATACTTTTTGGTTCTTTTATTCTGGTTTCTATATGGTCTATTAAATCATAATTATAAATTATTTTAAATTCATCTTTTATTATATCTAATTGTACTTCTAATTGTTTTAATGCAGATTTATAAAAAAACATCAGTTTACTATACAGTTCATCATCTACATCTACTTTTTCCTCTTTGTTTTCTAAAAAATTTTCTATAATCATTAGTTCATTTTCTCTCATATTAAAATCCATTCCTTTCTTTCTTCGTTTTAAAGGCACACATAGTAATAAAAGTCAATTCTTTCAAACTAAAATCATTCCTTATATAATATATTTAGGTTTTAATAAAGGTTCTACCTATAAACCTATTGTATTTCTAAGAAAAAATCGGTTTTCTACTTTTATATGTTTATAACATTTCAAAGGCCACATTATTGTTCAAATATTTTCAAACATTCTTCTTTTCCAAAATACTCAATTAAAATATTGTTGATTTGCTAAAATTATTTTTATTACATTATTTATATTTTAGATATTTATTATGATATGATTTTATATATGATTTGTTACCAAAGTATTTTTTTTATGTGTTTTTAATGTGAATTAATTCTTATAATTTTATTAATTTAAAGTCTAGTTTATCTGCACTTACTAATTTAAATTCGATTCCTTCTATATTTCCTTCTACCGCTTCTTTTATTGAATTTCCATGTAAATGACCATAATAACATTTTTTTACATTATATTTTTTCATTAAATTTATAAATTCTGATTCTTTTTGTTGATACAGATGATTTTTAGTTATTGGTGGATAATGCATAAATACGATTATTTCTTTTCTATCTTCTTCGTCTGCCATTTTCTTTATGCCATCTTGTAATGATAACTCTAATCTTCCTAATTCTCTATTTATTATTTTCTGATTGTCCTCCTCCTCATTTTCGCTCCAGCCTCTAGTTCCACATAATATTTTATTTTCAAATTCATAACTATTATTAAATAAAAAATCAATATTTGTAAATTGATTTTCTTGTAAAAATTTTCTCATACTGGTAACTGTTGTCCACCAATAATCATGATTTCCTTTTAATAATATTTTTTTGCCTGGAAGATTATTTAAATATGTAAAATCTTGAATTGTATCTTTTAAATATGTTTCCCAAGAAAAATCTCCAGGTAAAACAACTACATCGTTTTCTGTTACTTTTTTCTTCCAGTCTTCTTTTACCTTTTCTGCATGATTTTCCCAATTATCTCCAAAAATATCCATTGGTTTTGGATTTTTAAAAGATAAATGCAAATCTGCTATTACAAATATTGACATATTATTTTTCCTTTCTTTTTATTGATTTTGTACCAGTTTTGTTTTTTCATTTTGCTGAGAATAATAGAGTACTTTATTATACATTTTATATGTTTATACTATCTCAAAACCCGCATTATTGTTCGAAAAAAAGTGCCAATTCTATTTTTTACTCTCCAATTTTTAAATTTGGCACTGCATTTAATGTATTTTCTGATAAATCTCCATTAATATATCTATAATATCCAGCAGATGCTATCATTGCAGCATTGTCTGTACATAATTTTAAATCTGGTTCATAAATCTTTATATTTAATTCTTTTCCTAATTTTTGAAACTCTTCTCTAATATGTGTGTTTGCAGATACTCCTCCTGCTAGCACTACTTTATCTAATTTTGTTTGTTTTATTGCTTTTGTTACATTTTCTGTTAAAACTTCTGTAACTGCCTTTTCAAAACTCATACACAAATCTGGTTTTGAAACTTCTGGATTTTTATGTAGATAGTTTAATACTGCTGTTTTTATTCCACTAAAACTAAAATCTAAATTTTCAAAATGTGTTTTTGGAAATTCTATTGTTGCTTTCCCTTGTTGTGCTAATTTATCTATTTTAGGTCCTCCTGGATATGTTAGTCCTATTACTCTGGCAACTTTATCAAATGCTTCTCCTATAGCATCATCACGTGTTTTACCTATAACTTCCATATCACAATAGTCTTTTACATGTACTATTTGTGTATTTCCTCCAGATGTTAACATACATAAAAATGGTGGTTTTAAATCTGGATATGTTATGTAATTTGCTGATATATGTCCTTCTAAGTGATTTACTCCTACTAATGGCTTGTTTAATGCAAATGCAAGTCCTCTTCCATAAGAAACACCTACTAATAGTGCTCCTACTAGTCCTGGTCCATATGTTGGTGCTATTACATCTATATCATTTAATGTTACCTTTGCTTTTTCTAAAGCTAATTTTGTAACTCTAGAAATAGCTTCTATATGATTTCTAGAAGCTATTTCTGGTACTACTCCTCCAAATTGTTCATGTATTTTTATTTGTGTATCTATAATATTGGATAAAACCTCTCTACCATTTTTTACAACGGCTACAGAGGTTTCGTCACAACTTGATTCTATTCCTAATACAAGTATATCTTTCAAATTAAGCATCCCTTTCATTATCTCAAAATATTATATTTTATAAGATTTTCTCCTTACAGTTCAAAATTCAAATCTGGCGAAAACAAATTAATTTTATATCATTATAGACCGAAAATTGACATTCCTAATTTTAAAATTGCGTCTGTCATTGAACCTATTATAGGAGAAATTAATCTTCCTGCAATTCCAGTTATCCATATAATTAAAAATATTATATAAAACATTTGCTCTCTTTCTATAAACCATTGTTTTGCATTATATGGTAATATTGGCAAAAATATTTTTGAACCATCTAATGGTGGTAATGGTATTAAGTTAAATACACCTAGTCCAATATTCATCGTTATAGTAGATGCAATTATAGTCATTATTATTGTTCCAAAAGTTGAAAGATAAAATGATACATTTGCAAATTTTATAATACAACAATATATTAATGTAAAAATTATTGCAGTTATAAAGTTCATTAATGGTCCAGCAAATGAAACAATTGCATCAGCTTTTTCTACACTAATATTTCTGTTATAATTTCTTGGATCTATTTGTACTGGTTTACCCCATCCTATATGTGCAAATAATAACATTGCAAGTCCTAATGGGTCAACATGGTCTAATGGATTAAGGCTTAATCTTCCTTGTCTAAGTGGTGTGTCATCTCCTAATTTATATGCTGTAAATGCATGACCAAATTCATGTACTGTTATAGCTATTAATACAGCTGGAATTGATAGTAATAAACTAATTATTCCATCTGTTCCATAACTTAATAATGATATTACTACTAATATTCCTATAATAATATATAATGTTTTTTTATCTATACCAAATCCAAACATAAAATCTCCTATCTTTTTAATTATTTGATAATTTTGTACCGGTTCTCTTTTTTTCCTTTTCTTGTTGGATAATTTTGTGCCGGTTCTCTTTTTTCCCTTTTCTTGTTGGGATCGATTTCTTTTTAATTATGTTGTTATTATAACATATATTTAATAATAATTTCAACTTTTTCACATAATATTTACATTGTACTAATTGGAGTTGCCACTTTTGGAATTGTGGTTTATTCACTATTTTGAAACTATATATTTAAAAATTATTATTTGCATACTTTTAATTATATCCATGGTCAACATGTTTCCTATTTTAGATACATTAAAACAATATTTTACTATTTATATTCTTTTTTTAACTTATTCATTGCAGATTTCTCCTAAAAAATATTGAGTAGGAACTTTCGCCCCTACTCTTTTAAATACCCTATTTTATGCTATTAATAGCGAATGGCTAGGGATTTCCTCTTGTAATATTTTGTATATTACTCTATTAGTATATTTATTATACTACAATTTTATATTTATACCAAAGTCAAATAATAAATGCAAACTTCTTAGCTCTTTTACTCTATCTTTTTATTTGATTCATATTTTCTTAGTTATATTTTACTTTAAAATTATATCAAAAAAAATTTTATTTTGTGAATATTTTGTAAAAAAATTGTGGTTTGTTCCATATTTTGCAATTATACACCAGATTGAATCTATTATAACAAGTTAAATAATATTTAACTTGTTATAAACGCTTTTTGATATTTAGTATCTATAACCAATTATTTTTTATAGAATTCTTTTATTTTTATTAATTTTAATAAATTAATCCACTTCCTCTGATGCTTGATCTATTGTTGATCTGTAACTTTGTAATTTTTCGTCTAGTCTTTTTTGACACTTTTCAAATACTTGGACTAATTGGTCTAAAATTCCTATCGTTTGTGCCTTATATAAAGCCTCTCTATATTCTTTGTTATATTCATCATCAATTGCTATTAAATCAACATTATTCTCTAAACATTGCCTAAGTATAATAACTCTTCCTATTCTTCCATTACATTCTTCATATCCTATGTTAGTTTAATGGTTTCATTGAACAATTTTATAAATTCTTTGTAATATGCTTTACTTCTAACTTATCAATAGTTTTATGTTTTTTTTAATGTAAAAAAACTGCTATGAGATTAAATTTTTTAGAACTTATTAAGTTTCATCAATAGTTCTATCTATTTCATCTTACAATATAGGTGTCTATCTTTCTTCTTGATCTAAATTTTTCATTGCTCTTGGACCTCTTGTAAAATCGTTTTCATTTACTTTTTTTCCATTATATGGTAATGCTAATTCTCCATTTTTATCAAGAATACCTGTCCTTTGTAAGTCTTCTCTAGCTCTTTTCTTAGCTAATTCAGGATTTGTTTTATATAACTGTTTTAAATCCTCTATATATTTATCCATTTCCTTTATTGTTTCTTCATTCATATTTTTTACTCCTTCTTTATCACAAATAATATACTGCAATTTTACTGCTACCAGCCTTATTTTGATGAAAATCAGTGGATTTTTATAAAATTTTCACGTTCTTAACCTTTTTTTAATCCATTAATGTTAATATTTTTAGATTTTAAATTGCAATTAACATTTATTAAGCATTATTAGATAGTGGTTTCATAGTTGGAAATAATAAAACATCTCTAATTGAAGCATTATCTGTAAGTAGCATTATAAATCTATCTATTCCAATTCCAAGACCACCTGTTGGAGGCATACCATATTCTAATGCATTAACATAATCTTCGTCCATCATTCCAGCTTCATCATCACCATTTTCTCTTGCCTTTATTTCTTCTTTAAATCTTTCATATTGGTCAATTGGGTCATTTAATTCTGAGAATGCATTTCCATATTCTCTTCCTCCAATAAATGCTTCGAATCTTTCTACCATTCTTGGGTCTTTTGTTGATTTTTTAGCAAGTGGTGATATTTCTATTGGGTATTCATATATAAATGTTGGTTGTACTAATGTTTCTTCAACATATTCATCAAAGAATAAGCTTATTATATTTCCTCTTGTTTCTTTTCCGGCTGGAATTTCAATATTTCTTTCTTTTGCTAATGCTACAGCTTCTTCGTCTGTTTTTATTGTATTAAAATCAACTCCACAAACATCTTTAATTGAGTCTATCATTGTTATTCTTTTCCATTTTCCACCCAATTCAATTTCTGTTCCTTGATAGTTTATTTTTGTTGTTCCACATACTTTCATTGCACATTTTTGAAATAGTTCTTCTGTGATATCCATCATATCATTAAAATCTTCATATGCAGCATATAATTCTAGTTCTGTAAATTCTGGATTGTGTCTGATGTCCATCCCTTCATTTCTAAATACTCTTCCTATTTCATATACTTTGTCATAACCACCTACTATTAGTCTTTTTAAGTTTAATTCTAATGCTATTCTTAAATACATGTCAATATCTAGTGTGTTGTGGTGTGTTATAAATGGTCTTGCTGTTGCTCCTCCAGATATTGTATTTAGTACAGGTGTTTCAACTTCTAAATATCCTTTTTCATCTAATATTTTTCTTATTTCACTTATAATTTGACTTCTTTTTTTAAATGTTTCTTTTACTTCTGGATTCATTATTAAATCTACATATCTTTGTCTATATCTTAAATCTACATCTTTTAGTCCATGGAATTTTTCTGGAAGTGGTCTTAATGATTTTGATAATAGTTTTACTTCTTTAGCATGTACAGATATTTCTTCTGTTCTTGTTTTAAATACAAATCCTGTTATTCCTATTATATCTCCTATATCCCATGTTTTGAATTCTTTGTATGCTTCTTCTCCTAAATCATTAATACTTACATAACTTTGAATTTTTTCATCACTATCTAATATAGTGCAAAATGATGCTTTTCCCATTATTCTTTTTGCTATTATTCTTCCTGCAACAGATACATCTTTTTGTTCAAATTTTTCGTAATTTGCTTTTATTTCTCCTGCAGAGTTTGTTCTGTTGTATTTTGTTATTTCATATGGATTTTTTCCTTGTTCTTGTAATTCTTTTAATTTGTCTTTTCTTATTTGTATTAAATGATTTTCATCTAGTTCTACATTTTGATTATTTTCATTTTCTTGCATATTAAAATTCATTCCTTTCTAATTTTTATTAAAATTAATATATTTTGAAAACAATATTTTTAAATATATTACTTTTATTTTTGAGGTATTATATTTATGAAAAGTTTTTTTACTTTTTTCTTATTTCCTCTTAATACATACGTATTATATTACAATTTGCCTATAAAATCAAGTATTGATTAAAGTTTTGCATTTTTTAAGTTACTATATAAAGGTCTTTTAATTTGTTTTATTAAAAACGATGATATTATAATATTTTAAAGTTCTCCTGTTCATTCCATTCAAAAAGAATTCATAAGGCTTTTTCATGAGCCTCTTTCACTCCGACCCTCTCGTAAACTCGAGTACCGTGAACATTCCTCATGCAAAAGCCAAATGAATTCTAATTTTCATTTCAATCAAGCGTCGAAGCTTTAAAATATTATAATATCATCGTTTCTTTATTCTATTTTATTTAAGACCATTATCTACTATGAAAACTAAAAAACTAGTAACTTTTTTAGGTCAAAAGTACTGTATTAAAGCATATTTTACATAATTTCTCGACATATTTATTGACTATTGGCAAAATTTGTAATATAATTAAAGTAGTATGGTTAAAAATACATTTTGTTGAATAAAAAGGAGATGGTAAATATGCTAAAAAGAATGATTGTGTTTATCGTAATTACAATATTCATTTTCACTATTTTAGCACCAATGTCTTTAGCAAGTTTTACTCCAACTACAGTAGAACTTTATGATGGAAAAGTAATTGCTTATTCCGAACTAAGTGCATTCAAATTAACTTTAGGTAATGGAGCTGTAATAGTTTCTGCAACAGTAAGTGGTGACTCACAGCAAATTGTAACAACAACAAGTGCAAATGTACAAGTTGTATTAATTATAGACGTATCTGGTAGTATGACCGGAACAAAAATAGAAAAAGCAAAAAACTCTGCTAAAACTCTAGTAGAAAATTTATATGGATTAAACGAAGGAACTCAAGTAGGTGTAATAAGTTTCTCTTCAGATGCTCAACGATTAACAGGTTTAACTACATCAAAAGATGAAGTTATTAATGCAATTGATGGTCTTGATGCATATGGTGGTACAGTTATGTCCCCTGCTTTAGACTTAGCTACAGATTTACTTGAAAATGGAAAAGAAAATTATGAAGCTCAAGAACCCCCTACAGATGAAGATGGAAACGTATTAGATAAGCCAGATTTACATCAATATTGTGTAATATTAACAGATGGTGCTACTCAAAATCCTGAATCATGTTATCAAACATTACAAAATATGGACAATAATGAAATAGGACTTTACGGAATTTTACTAGAATCTAATTACACTGAAGCATTTAGTCAAGGTGGAAAAACAATAGGTAATTTATATGTAAATATAAGTAATCAAGAACTTTTAGATATATATAATCAAATATTTGACGAAATATTTAGCGAGTTAGTTGAAAATGTTGTAACCGAATTTGAATTTTCTAATGAGCCAGAAAACTGTATAGTTCTGGATAATGGAATATTTATAACTTTAGACAGTGAATTAATGCAAGGTGCTAGATTAGACCTTGAGTATGTAGTTAATATAAAATCAACAATGGACATAAATTCTGTTGAAGTAGAAGACTTAACTAATGGAAACCTTGTTTATGATGGAAATTCAAGTTTATTATCAGAAGAAAATAAAATAAACTCAGATTATGGATGGAATCCAGCAGTTGAGCCAAGATTATATACAAATGATGATAAACTAGTTATAGGAGTTTATGAAAACTCTTCTACATCTACACCAGATAATACCCCAGATAATCCACCAGTTGAAAATCCTGACACACCAACAAATCCTGATAGTCCAGAATATATTCCTACTCCTCCAACAGATGAAAATGATGGTATAATATTAATTAGTACTGATGGGCAAGCTGGAGGAGAACAAGAAGATTCTACAGCAGTTATAAAAGCTGGTGAAACATATAAAAAGAAAATAATATATTCTAAACTATTATCTCCAGCAGAAGAATCTAAATTTGAACATTCTACAGTATTTAGATTAAATAATGATTCAGAAGCTGGAATGGCAACAATGGAATCTATACCAGTTGTTATTACACCTCCATATGGTGAAAATAATAGTAATATAACTTTAATTATATTCATACTTATGGCAATTATATTTACAATTATATTAATTAGAATTATATGTAAAGTAACTTTAAAAAATAAACATTTACATTTGTATAAAAACAAATAAAAAATATTAATAGAGACGTATATTTTGACAAATATTGTCAAAATATACGTCTTTCTTAATTTCATCTTAATATTTTTACTTTTTATATTTAAAATTTTATTTTCTCTTTCAGACTAAGTAATTTAAAGTTTCATATTATTTCTTATTACAGATGATTATAATATTACAATTTAAACTCTTTAGTCTTTTGACAATGTTTTAAAAATATGTTTTGTTGTATGATGCTTATCAAATATATTTAGCAAAATTATAATTATTCCAACTATTGCAAAAATAATTCCATATGCAATTAAACTATATCTCCAATCCCCTACAACTAAATTTGCTCCTGCTAATGTCGAAGATATTATTGATGGAAATCTTGCAATTGTAGAAATTACCAAAAATCTTAATGGTTTTAATGGTAATAATCCAGAAATATATACTAGTAAATCTTTTGGAGTTCCTGGTATAAAAAATAGTATAAACATAACTATTTCTACTCTTTTCGGATTTTTAAACAATTTACTATTTTCTATTTTTTCAATTCTTTCATCTTTACAAAAACTATAAATAAATTTTTTTCCATATTTTCTTACTAACAAAAAAACAGCAGAAGATATTATTAATGTGGATATCATTATAAATATTGTTCCCCATAAAGTTCCAAAACACATACCAGATAAAATTTCTATTGGTTCTCCTGGTATTACAAATAAAAAAATTTGTGCTATTTGTAATCCAAATATTAGTAAAACACTTAATATTCCTAAATTGTCTACTTTTTCTTTAAATTCTATTTGTCCCTCTTTACTAGATAAATTCATTACTACTGGAAATAAATATATAGTTAGTCCTATTATTGCAATAAGCACAATAATTAATAAAATTATCTTAAATATTTTTATTATTTGTTTCTTCCTCATTTTTATTCTAATTCCTTTAATTTGTTCTTTCATAATTTGAATTTCTATAAAAGTATAACATATTTTTAGTAAATTTCAATTAATTCTGCTACAATTTAATAAAATTTTAACATTTTAACATATTAATTTTGTACAATTCAGTAAGAAATTTTGATATATTAATAATAAATAAATTTTGAATACGATTGGAGGAAATTTAGAATTTCTTAAATTAAT
>CALXCA010000044.1 GCA_944386685.1 uncultured Clostridia bacterium
AGGAGATGTATATGAATTATAATTTTTGGGGATTAGATATAACAATGTGTTTTGGAAAAGATTGTCCAATAAAAAATAATTGAAGAATATTTAAATGAAAAAGAAAATTGGGTATGGGGATATATTGAAATGGCAGATTGGTATGACAATAAGAGAGATGAAGAACACTATAACTTAGAAAAAGCCAAAAATATTCTTTTAAAAACAGAACAAATTAAAGATATAGAAGATATGGATGCAGTATACGAAAGATTAGAAAGTATATATGATAAATTAGGAGATAAGGAAAAATCAAAGGAATATGATAAAAAATGGAATGAATATGTGCATAGAAAATAAGTTGAAAAGGAGTAAAATATGGTTACATTATCTAAAATAATAGATGGATTAGAAATGGTAGATGATATTGTTGATTGTTATTACAATCCAGAAAAAGATGAAGTTTTTTTATCAAATATAGGAGAAGATGGAGATTTAACAGAAGATGAAATTGATGAATTATTTGAAGAATCAATAATACTACCTACACAATATGAAATAAATGAATATCAAATGATGGTTGATTTTATAGACACAATAGAAAATCTAGAAATAAAGAATAATTTACAAAAATTAATACAGGGTAAAGGAGCATTTAGAAGATTTAAAGATTATTGTTTTGAAATGGATATAATTCAAGACTGGTATAAATTTAGAGATGAAAGATATAAAGAAATAGCAATTGATTGGTGCAAACAAAATGAATTGGAATATAAGTAAATATTAAAATGTGAAACAAAATCATATAAAAATTATAAAAAAGTCTCACATTTGAGATAAACCTTAAGAGAAAAATCTTAGGGTTTATTTTTTTGCCTTAAATTTATATTAAAAGTAAATAAAAAAGCCACAGAATTGATTATAAGAAGAATAAAAAATAGAAGAAAGGAGAGTTATATGCGCAAACAAAAATTAAAAGGATTATGGATTCCAGCTGAAATTTTATTAAACAATGATTTATCAGACAAAGAAAAAATAATATTATCAATGATTTTATATTTAAGTGATGAAACAGGAAGTTGTTTTGCAAGCAATAAATATATAGCAAGTATTGTAAATGTAACCTCCGACAGAGTTTCAAAAATAGTAAGTTCATTAAAAGAAAAAGGATATGTAGATGTTAATTTAAAATATAAAATAGATACTAAAGAAATTGAAGAAAGACAAATTATACCTATTTTAGAAAGGACTAATAGGTATAGTGAAAAATACCTAGAGGGTATAGATAAAAATAACTATTCAGGTGGTCAAAAAGAACTACACCCTATAGGTGAAAACGACAAAGATATAATAAATAATATAAAAAATAAAAATAATTATAATAAGGAATCACCAATTAAAAAGATTAATAAAGCTAACTTTGAACAGCGAGATTATACTGGCTTTGACTTTACTAAATTATATGCAAATGCGGATGCTTTTTTACAATAACAACATTTGCATATATAAAATCAGCTACTAGAGTAGAAAACTACTTTGGAGCTGATTTTTTATCCTAAAATTGCAATAAAGCAAATTTAGGATAAATCAAAAAAATATTATGAAATATTTTTTTGAAAAATGGGGTGTGGGGAAAAAAATTTGTATCTGAATACAAAAATTTAGGAGAACAATATATAATATCTGCCAAAGTGCATAGAGATGAACAAACACCTCATATGCATTTAATTTTTTTGCCAGTAGTTCATACTACTGATAAAAAAGGAAATCCTATTGATAAACTGGCTTGTAGCGAATTTTGGAAAGCAAAAGATAGTTATAGACAATTACAAGATACTTTTTATAAATATATGGTGAAAAATGGATTTGACTTACAAAGAGGGGTCCCAAAAGAAGAAACTAATAGACAACATTATTCTGTTGAAGAATATAAAAAAATAACGAATTTTAAACAGACAAAAGAAATTTTAAAGGATATGAAATTAGAGATACCAGATGTTCCAGATATTAGCGATATTAATATAAACAGATTATCAAAGAAAAGGGATGAAAAAATTTTAGAAGAAATTATAAAACCAAAGGATAATGTAATTCAAAATTTATATCAAGATAATATAAATTTACATAGGCAATTATCAAGACAAGCACAGGTTATAGAAGAGGCAGAAAAATACCAAAAAGAAAGAGATAATATAATAGCTGATAATGAAGAAATGCATAAGCAAGTAGAGAGTATTAAAACAGAATATAAGGAAAAAGAATTTAATATAGAATGGAAATATAAAAGCAAGATTAAAGGTTTAGAAAAAGAAAATAATCATTTGCATAGGGTGGTAGATAAGTTTTATGAGACAGTAGAAAAATTTATAGATTGGATTTGTCAAAAATTTGGTATTGGAGAATCTAAAGAATTAGTTAGAGAATTTGAAAAAGAAACTAATATGTATATTGATCCAGAGAAACAACTAAAAAAAGAAGAAAGAGAAAAAGAATGGGATTTGGAAATATAAGAGCAAACAAATTTATGGGTGATTGATGAATTTATTAGACATAAATTCAATAAAAAGAATTAAATATATAAATTAAATAAATTCAAAGTTTACAAAATTTGCAAAATGCAAGAAAATGTGGTATTATTAACATAATGGCAATAGCCATGTTGAAACCGTTATAAAATTATCACTTAAGGAGGTATAAACTATGAAACGGTATGAAAAATTTGTGCTTGAGGCAGAAAAGGGTATAACCTTTGAAGTCTCAGAGGGAACAAGAGGAGAGTTAATTATCAGAGCTCTGAACATTGCTACAGCCAATGTCAACTCTACAAACTATGTAAATCCTCCAATTCCAGAAGGATATAAGCATGTCTGTGGAGAATGGAACAATGGATTTGTAATTGAAAGATGTTCTGATGGAAGCCAGTTTGTATGGATTCCTGTTGGAAGTCTCGACTCTAATGGAACACTTGATGGAGAACATTTTTCGGAGAAATTCGGCAGACGGAATTATATGAACAATGAATTTTCGGATGATGAATTCAATGAAGCTTTAAATGATGAACTGCTTGAACAACTTGAAAGTGTTAAGAAATATGGGGGATTTTATATTTCTCGTTATAACATTTCCAAAAGAGAAGGAAAACCACAGTCGGTAAAAGGCGTTATGCCGTGGGTAAACATCAATTTTGATGATGCCAAGAAGGTTGCATCCACTATCGAAGATAATGAAGCAGTTAAGAGTCATCTGACTTTTGGTGCAGAATATGATTCGGTATTGGAATGGTTTATCAAAACAGGAGTTAGAGCTCTTGCTGAAATTGCAGAGGACTCTACTGAATGGGGCAATCATTGGAATACAGAGAATTCTCCGAGGAAAGTAGTTGAAACAGGAAGCAGAGAAGAATGGTGTGCTAATAACATCTACGACTTTGCAGGTAATGTGGATGAATGGACACAAGAATGGAACGAAAGTTCGTATCGTGTTATCCGTGGTGGCGGTTGCGGCAAGTATGGGAACTGTTATCCTGTCGCCTGTCGTAATTTCGACAATCCTTTTAGCAACTATAATAACACTGGTTTTCGTGCCACGCTTTATATTAAGTAGCACTGACCACTGTAAAATTCTTTAATTGTATCCAAGCACAGACAGAAGGAGAGAACTTTGAAATTTCAGAGTCTCTTCTTCTTTTTTTGAAAGGGGATATATGAGATGGAAAAAAACAAAGATAACAGATTGGTAATAATAGTAAAAATAGAAAAGTATATTGAATATATGCTTACAATATTACTTAAACTTCCAAGAACAGAAAAATTTAGTATAGGAACAGAAGTAAAGACAAGTATGTATGAAATGCTAAAAAATATTCTTTTAGCAAGTAAAATAGATAAAAGTAAAAGACTACAAATTTATAATATCGTTGATAGTAATATATATTATCAAAGAATTTGTATAAGAATGATGTATAATCAAAAATGGATAGATGAAAAGAAATACAAACATAGCAACGAGTTACTAGCTGAAATTGGAAAAATTTTAGGAGGACTTATTAAATCTCTAGAGGTGAAGAAATATGCCTAAAACAATTAAAAATATATATGATAATTCAGTATCGTTTGAAAATTTACTAAAAGCACATAAAAAAGCAAGATGTGGAAAAAGAGAAAAGAAAAAAATAATATTGTTTGAGTTAAAACTAGAACAAGAATTATTAGAATTAGAAAAACAATTAAAAAATGGTACATACAAACATGGTGGTTACACAAAATTTAAAATATATGAGCCAAAAGAAAGAATAATTATGGCATCAGAATATAAGGATAGAGTAGTACATCAATGGTATGTCGAAAAATTTATAAAGCCATACTTTGTACCACAATTTATTAGTACATCATATGCTGGAATAGAAGGAAGAGGAATGCATAAAGCATCTAAAGATGTCCAAAAAGCAATGAGAAGTGCAAAATCTAAATGGAAGAATTATTACATATTAAAAATGGATATTACAAAGTATTTTCAAAATGTAGACAAAAGAATACTTTGGAAAATATTAAAAAGAAAAATGAAGGATAAAAAGTTACTATGGTTAACTAGAGAAATTTTATTATCTACAGAAGGCATGGTAGGACTTCCTTTAGGTAATTACACATCTCAAATGTTTGCTAATATATATTTAAATGAATTAGATCAGTATGTTAAACAAAAATTAAAATGCAAATATTATTATAGATATATGGATGACATGGTTATAATGTGCGAAAATAAAGAAATTGCAAAAGATAGCTTAAATAATATAACTAAATTTTTAAAAGAAAATTTAAAATTAACTTTAAACTCAAAAACAAGAATTTTTAAAGATATACAGGGAGTTAATTTTTGTGGATATAAGATTAATGAAAAAAGACTAAAAATAAGGCATACAAGTAAATGTAGAATGAAAAGAAAGCTAAAAAGATATACAAAACAATTAAAGGAAGGAAAAATAACATTACCTGAAATACAAAGAAGTATAGCAGGTTGGCTAGGCTATGTTAAACATGCAGATTCTTATAATTTAAGAAAAAGTATGTTTTATATAGAGGGATAGACTTTAAAAAGGCATTCGTATCGTGTTATTCGCGGTGGCAATTACAACAATAATGGAAACAATTATCCTGTCGCCTATCGCAATTACAACAATCCTAATAACAACTATAACAACACTGATTTTCGTGCCACGCTCTAATATTAAGTCAGATTATATATTTTATGGAATATATACAGTATAGGTATTAGATATTAAAGGAAGTCTATTCCTTCTTAAAAGTAATTTTAAGTAAATATGAATTATAAAAGTATATGTATTAGTAAATTGAAAAATTGAATATATGTATACTTTTCTATTTCCAATACAAATCACTTAATTTCTTCAATTCTATTTTAAAATCTTCTATTTGTTCATTAGTATAAGTATCTCTTAATTCTCTTGCTTTTTCAGACCATTCTTTGAATTGTTTTTCTTTAAATTTTTTCGTATGATTATAGTGTAAACCATGCATTCTTTTATACTCTCTATTATATTCTTTTAAAATTGCACTATTTTGAACTTTTTGTTTTTGCTTATTAAATGCTCCAATTTCTTTGCAGGTTTTTCCAGTATTTAAATATAAGTTATTGCAATATTTTTGATCGTTTCTTCCTTTTTGATTTGGATTATTACTAGTAGTAGTGGGTATAAACAATCTACCACAATTTTCACATTTGTTTATAGTAAAGTTGTTCTGAATAACTTTAAATAACTCAAACCTAATTTGTTCTTCAGTATTTTCCAATTCATAGACTTCTTCTACTGCTATCTGCTTTTC
>CALXCA010000045.1 GCA_944386685.1 uncultured Clostridia bacterium
CAGTAAAAGAATTTATCAAAGAAAGATTAAATTTACCAAAAGAAAAAGCAGATATATTAATATTAGCTGGTGGAGGACATGAAAAATTTGCAAGATATTCTGGAATAAAATTTGAAAAAAACACATTATATAAAGATGAAGCTTCACCAATTATGATGGATATAGAAACAAGAAAAAGTGAAACAGAAAGATATTATAAATCAATATCTTTAGATGAAATAAGAGACAGAGTAAATGATCCAGATTGGTGGTATGCCACAAGAGCAATGTGTGCTTTTGTATTAGTAGTTGCAGAAGAAATAGGTGCAAAATATATTGTGCCAACGGATATAGCAATGGTTTATGGAATTTTGGATAAAGGAGAAATATAGATGGAAGAATATTTTGATGTTTTAAATGAGAAAGGCGAATACACAGGAAAAATAGAGACTAGAGAAAAATGTCATAGAGAAGGATTATGGCACAAAGCAGTTGTTGTTTTTATAATAAACTCAAAAGGTCAAGTATTGTTACAAAAAAGATGTGCAAATAAAAAAATGTGGCCTAATACATGGGATGTAACAGCAGGAGGACATGTATTAGCTGGAGAATTTGGCTTTCAATCTATACTTAGAGAATGTGAAGAAGAATTAGGAATTAAACTGAATAAAAATGATATAACTTTCATAGGTGCAGGGATATCAACTAATATAAAAGGTAATATTGTAAATAATCATTTTAATGAATATTATGTAGCAAATAAAGAAATAGATGAAACTAAATTAAAATTACAAGAGGAAGAAGTTGCAGAAGTAAGATGGATAGATAAAAATGAGATTATAGAAAAAATTAAAGATAATTATAACGGAATAACTGATAAAGAAGGCTGTTGGGAATATTTAATAAAATATTATGAATGGCTAGAAAAACAGTAGAAATTTTTAGAAAGAATTGTACATCTTTCAAAATCTAGTGTATTATTTTAATAAATAAGTTATAATATTATATATATTGGTCTCACAAGGACCAAACCCGTGTAGACGCAGAGCGTCGCAAAAGCTATTCATATGAATGGCTTTTTATATAGTTTAAATGTATAAATTATAATAATAAATTAAAATAAAAAATAATAAAAAATAATAAAAAATTTCAAAAAAATATATACATTTAAAAAATTTTGTAATATAATAACCATGGTAAAGAATTCTAAAACTTACTGTTTACATAATTGACAAAACATTAAAAATCTGTTATAATCATTTATAGCAATGAATTTTTTTATATTTATTGTATATAATATTAGTATATATTATTAAATTAATATATTTTATTTACTCATCTACCTAGTAGTAGAAGGAGTTTGCGAAAAAGCCATTTGAAACTAAATCAATGGCTTTTTCTGTTTACAATATTGTATGTATTTATTTTTCTTTTTTTCTAGTACTTTATCATAATGTATATAATATGCTGTTATTAGCAAATAATAATTTTCTCTATCTTCTAAAACAACAATATACCTAAAATCTTCGAAAAATAAATTTATTCTAAGTTTATTTCTATATATTTCTTCCCAATATTTAATTTTATTACAATTTAAACAATTTTCCAAGCAAGGATAATTTTCAATGACAGGTTTTATCCAAGTTATTCTTTCTGCTCTCCTTAAATCTGGTAATCTATCATTTACATCTTTAGGATTATCTGATTCTGTCTTACACGTTAAATGTGTAAATGCATGTTCTCTATTACCATCAAGTGGATATTTTTTAATATGGACAGGCTTGTTATTAAATGTAGGATGATTCTTTATGAATGTATTTACAAATAATTCATATAATTTATCTTCATATATTTTCCATTCACTTAAATTTGAGCATTCTATTATATCTGGTAACCACTTGCAACTATTCATAACTTAAATGTTCCTTCTTATCAAGAGGTAGAATAAAAATGTTAAATTTATTTTCTGCAGGTATTGTAGATTTTATTAAAGAATAACCTGTCTTTTCTTTAATATATCGTATTACTTCTAACTTAGCCTCACTTGTTTTTAAGCCTCTATTTATATATCCTAGTGCTCCAATAAATAAATCAACTATTTGCAATATTGAGCTTTCTCTAGAGTCTATAGCTTGTATATTATGTACAATATCCTTGTTAAAATCATATATATTATTAGATAAAACTTCTTGTAATTTATGTCTTCTACTACTACCTTTAGTATCTTTTATATCTAAATATATTTCATTTTTCATAGTATTATTTATTATTCTAGATAATAATTGAAAATACATTTTGTAATACCATTCATCGTGAGTTTGATTATATTCTTCATGATTTAATAAATTTTTATTCCTAACAACTAGACCTCTAAATGATAAATATTCATCTTTAAAAAAGTAATCTATAATTTCTTTATAAAAATTAATTTTATTCATAGATATTCTTGACCATTTAATTTCTGAATTTTTTCCTATATTATGTTTAATCTTGATTTCTCCAATTTCTTTAAACACTTTTTTTCTATGTTTCTTTTCGCAAGATATTGCACCTAAAACCATAACTGGGATATTGTCATGTTCCAAATGACAACTTTCATCGCAATATATATTATTAATATTTTCGTAATTTATCATATACAACACCTCCTATTTGCTTTCTATCATCCACTTATACAACTCATCTTCTGTAACTTTACCTTGCTTATAATCTCTTATCTTACTTTGTTCAAGTTTTTTCCAACTATCAAAATCCTTTTTCAATTTTTTATTGTTATCACTTCTAGCAACTTCCATAAACTTCTTCTGATATGCTTTTCTATATTCTAATAAAGCAGGTATTTTTTCTAAATTTTTTCTATATGTTTGTTTTGCTCCTTTTTCTCTACAACTTTTTCCATCTCTGTTAGGTAAATCACAATATAATTCATCTTGTCTTATAGACGGAATAAAATATCTACCACAATACTGGCATGTTTTTATTGGCAAATTATAATTCTTAACAATCTGTTCTAAAACGACAAAAGCAATATTACTTAACTTTTCACTTGTATATACATTTGTCATTTTAATTAAAGAATCGTTTTCATCAAGTTGTTTTGTTAATTCTTCTAGTGAATACTTATAATATTCTTCGTGTTTATTTGAATAAGTATCTAATATAACTTCAATATCACTAGAATAGGTATATACATCATTTTGATGAGTAATTAAAAATGATACAAATTTAGAATTTATTTTAGATTCTTTTAATTTTCCATTTCCGTTTAGGTTATATATAAAATCTACAAATTCTTTAAAATTATGTT
Organism: uncultured Clostridia bacterium; assembly: GCA_944386685.1. Lineage (GTDB taxonomy): Bacteria > Bacillota > Clostridia > TANB77 > CAG-508 > CAG-269. The sequence continues at coordinate 3,287 of CALXCA010000045.1, forward strand.
GCACTTCTATTAGTTCTTCTAAACTATCTTCATAAACTCGTTTCATTATTTTTACAAGTGCATCTTCAGAAGAATATGTTTTTTCTAATTCTTTATATGGTACATATTCCTTTAGCAATTCAAATCCATATAAATAGAAAAATGTATCATAAGCACTATCAAAACTAGAAAAATCAGCATTTAATAAACTTATTAAAAACAAGCCAAACTGTTCATAATATGGAACATATATTGAAGTAGGGTGTTTTGGTGCAGATTCCTTTTTACTAGGTTTATGCTTATAAAAATCACTTTCTTGTATGATTTTTCTTCTATGATTATCCATATCATTGTAAGTGTCAGTTTTATATAGATACATAGGTGTTGAATAGTATTCTTCTTTTGCCTCTGGATTAAACCATATATAAAAACCTTCACTAAAATTAAATTGAGGTAATTTTCGCATTTTTTGTTCCCCCTAAAACTAAATGTGAAATATTTTAAATTTATTTTATAAATATGTTGACAAATATAAAATAAGATTATATAATCAATTTACAATTTTAAAAAGTTCTGATAAATCTTTCACAATATATTTATACTATATTAGTTAAAGATTGTCAAGGAAAGGAGGTCAAAAATATGCAGAATATTGAAGAATTTGAGATTAAATTATATTCTACTGATGATGTATGCAAATTATTGCATATTGGAAAACAGAAATGTTTACAATTATTCCATTCTGATGAATTTCCAAGTATCAAAATAGGTAGAAAATTTTGGGTAAAAGCAGACTGCTTGAATGAATTTTTAAGCCATAAAAGAATTATGGCAGAGTAAAAAATAAGAAGACTTAAATCTGCAACATTTAAATCTTCTATGCTAAACAGGAAATGCCCTGTTCAAATAGTTTGTAAAATTATTATACTACCAAAATAAAAATAGAGCAAGGTATTTCCTCAAAAAAATATGAAATGGAGGAAATCGTATGAGTTCAAAAGGTTATACTGTAGGCACATATATTATAAAATCGGAGAAAAAGAACTCTGACTTGCCAATGTGTCCTATATGTAAGAAGTGTAAAGATAGATCTATTTGTAGTAATAGAAAAAGTAAAAAAGAAATGAATAAATGTGAGAAATGTAAAAATTGTAAAGATAGCGAAAAATGTGATAAGTTTTATATTAACGAACAACACAAAGCAACTTTAACAATAGCCAAAGATGCAACCACAGGTGCATCAATAAGGAAAACATTCACAGGAAGTACGGAAGAAGAAGCATTAGATAAAATGTATAAATACAAACTGGAAATGAAAAAATCAGGAAATACTATTGAATTTAAGAAAACAGAAAAAACAATAGCAAATTTAGCACAAGAAATAGAAGACTCAAAATACAGGATGGGTAAAACAAAAGCAAATGCTTATAATACAAATATGTCAACACTTGCAAGAATAAAAAAATACAAGTTTGCAAATATTCCAATAGATAGAGTAACAAGAAAACAAATTGAAGATTTTTTACAAGAAGAAAGAGTAAAGTCAAATTCTACAATAAAGAAAGATTACAGAATGTTGAAATATGTATATGAATATGCAAGTCATAGAATGCATATTATAAACAACTTTTTTGAAGGAATAAATGCAATAGAAAGACCAAAAAGTCTGAAAGAAGATAAAGATGTAGTTGCATTAACAATTACAGAACAAAACAAATTAGAAGATTATTTAGAAACTCATTCATCAAGGTATAAAAACATTATACTACTGTGTTTATATACTGGAATGAGAATAGGAGAAGTATTAGCATTAAATTATACAGATGATATAGATTTAGAAAATAAAATGATAAAAATAACAAAGACATTAACAAAAGATAGGAATAAGAAAACAGTTATTGGTCCAACTAAAACCAAAAGTGGCAAAAGAAATATTGAAATAAATGAATTAACAGAAGATATTATAAAAGATTCCATTAATAATAAAATAGAGAATAAAAATAAAATTCTATACTGCCAAGAAAATGGGCAATTATATGTAGATAATACAATTAATTCAGCATTTAAGAGAATATGTAAAAATGCAGGAATTACAAAACCTGTAAATACACACATGTTAAGACATACATTTGCGACTAGATGTATTGAGGCAGGTGTAGATTTACCAGTATTACAAAAATTAATGGGACATGCCAATATAGAAACTACAATAAATACTTATGGAGATATTTATAATTATTATAAACAAAAAGAAAC
>CALXCA010000046.1 GCA_944386685.1 uncultured Clostridia bacterium
AAAATTAATTTAAGAAATTCTAAATTTCCTCCAATCGTATTCAAAATTTATTTATTATTAATATATAAAAATTTCTTGCTGAACTGTAATGCTTTTATTAAACTTCCATGATAATTGGTATTATCATAGGATTTCTTTTTGTTTTAATTGATAAGTAATCTCTTAAATTGTCTTTTACAGATGTTTTGATTGTTGACCAATCACGAATTCCTCTTTCTTCACATTTAGAAACTTCGTGTTTTACAACTGTTTTTACTTCTTCCATTAAGTTTTCTGATTCTCTTACATAAACAAATCCTCTAGAAATAACATCTGGACCTGCAACAACTTCTCCTGTTTGAGAATCCATTGTTAATACAATTACTATTAGTCCATCTTGAGCTAGATGTTGCCTATCTCTTAGTACTATGTTTCCAACATCTCCAACTCCAAGTCCATCAACTAAAACTCGTCCACTTGGAACTGTTCCATTATATTTACATTCATTTTCGTTCATTTCAAGAACTCGTCCATTTACTAACATAAATATGTTGTCTTCTTTTATACCCATTAATTGTGCTGTATCTGCATGTGCTCTTAGTTGTCTATATTCACCATGAACAGGTATAAAATATTTTGGTTTTGCTAATGCTAAAATCAATTTTTGTTCCTCTTGGCATGCATGTCCTGAAACATGTACATTTGCTAATGCACTATATACAACTTCTGCTCCTAGTTGCATTAAATCGTCTATTACTTTTGATACATATTTTTCATTTCCTGGTATTGGTGTTGCTGAGATTATTATTAAGTCATTTTGAGTTATTGTTATTTTTCTGTGATCTCCTGCAGCCATTCTTGTTAATGCAGACATTGGTTCTCCTTGGCTTCCTGTTGTAATTATAACCAATTGTTCATCAGTATATGTTCCCATCATGTCTATATCTATAAACAAATTATCTGGACATTTTATATATCCTAATTCCATTGATGTATTTATAATATTTATCATACTTCTTCCACATACTGCAATTTTTCTTCCATATTTTACTGCAGAATTAACTATTTGTTGTATTCTGTGTACATTTGAAGCAAATGTTGCTACTACAATTCTTTTATGACAGTTTTGAAATACTGTATCAAACATTTCTCCTACAGAACTTTCTGACATTGTAAATCCTTTTCTTTCTGAGTTTGTGCTGTCAGACATTAGTGCTAATATTCCTTGATTTCCTAATTCTGCAATTCTACCAAAATCCATTAATTGACCATCTATTGGTGTATAATCTACCTTAAAATCTCCTGTATGTAAAATTGTTCCTACAGGTGTTGTTATTGCTAACATTACAGAATCTGGAATACTATGAGAACTACGTATAAATTCTACTTTAAAGTATTTTCCTAATTTTATTGTGTCTCCTTGATTTACAATATGCATTTCTGTACTTCTTAATAATTTATGTTCTTCTAATTTATTACTTATTAGTCCTGCAGCTAACCTTGTAGCATAAATTGGAGTATTTACTTGTTTTAAGAAATATGGAATTCCTCCTATATGATCTTCATGTCCATGTGTTATTACTAAACCTTTTAATTTTTCTTTATTTTTTAATACATATGTTATATCTGGAATAACTAAATCTATTCCTAACATATCATCTTCTGGAAATGAAAGTCCGCAATCTACAACAATCATTTCGTCTTCATATTCAAAAATAGTTATATTTTTTCCTATTTCGTGTAAACCACCTAATGGTATAATTTTTAAATTTGGTTTTTTGAAAATGCTTTTCTTTTCTTCTGCTATTGTCCTTTCTGAATTTTCTATTTCTACTTCTTTTATAATTTTTGTTTTCTTTCTATTATAGTTTCTTTTTGTTCTTGTACTTTCTTCATTTTTAAATTCATTTTTTTTATGATAATTTCTTTTATTTTTTCTTATTTTCTCAACTGTATCATTTTTAGTATTTTCTTCTACAATTTTATTTTCATTTGTCATTTTTATTTTCTCCTCTCCTTTTTTATATTATTTGTTGTATTATTCTCATAAATAATTTTATAATTATATTTAATATAAGTAACATTAAATATTTATGGTTTAGTATTAAAAAAATATCTATAGAAATATAATTTTTCTATTGTTTGAATATAAAATTTTAATATTTTAAATTTTATTCCATAAATAAAAAGTGTATTTATTTATACAATTAATTTTTATCTATATTTATTTCTCTTTATTTAATTATCTCTTTTAATTATTTACTATTTTTTTCTTTTAATACAATAATAGATAAGAAAAATATACAAATTTTCTTTAATTCTTAAATTATTAAAAAATTTTAGCTATTTAAAATTCTTATTATATTATTATTGTATTTTTTAATCTCTTTACAACACGATTAATATTATAACATATTTTAAAATCTATGTCAAATGAATAATTTTCTATTTTTTGTAAATACTTTCTAAAAACACATATTTATTAATATTTTTTTAGGTTATGGGTTATTCCTTTTCTAAAACCCAAATATATTTATAAGGATATTTTAAATGGAAAATACGAAAATCGGTAATAAAGAAGCTATAGCTCTTTTAGTGACTATTACATTTAACCAATTAATTATAAATGGTTCTAAGGCAATATTAAATACTACAGCTTCATCATCTCTTTTAAATATACTTTTTATTAGTATTATAGTTATTATATTTGATTGTGTAATTTGCTTTTTTTTAAATAAATTTCCTGCATTTGATTTAATAGATATTTCTGGTTATTTAGGTGGAAATTTTTTAAAGTGGAGTGTTGGATTATTATATATTGTGTATTTTTTATTGTTTTCGGGAAATTTATTGCATTTATTTTCTACTTGTTTACAAATTATTTATTTTCCAGTAACATTACTTGTTTTTATAAGACTTTTTCTTGTAATTGGAACTATTATTATATGCTTACTTAAAAATAATGCAATATATAGAAGTACTTTTGTGTTATTTTCTATTTTAATTATTAGTACATTATTTTTATTTATTTCTGATATTCAATTTTTTGATGTAGAAAATGTTTATCCAATGTTAGGATATGGTATATTTTCTACTTTTGTGAGTGGCCTAAGTAATTTATTAATCTTCCAAACTTTAGCATATATTTTTTTCTTGCCACCAATAATGAAAAATCCATCTGAAATAAAAAAAATAACAATAACTTCTATAGTAATATCCTCTTTATTTATATTGTTAACTGTAGCTACAGTATTGTTTACATTTAATGGTCTTGTTGAAGTAGATGAGTTACTACCTCTATATTCTGCAGTTAGATACATCGATTATGGTTCATTTTTTCAAAAAATGAATTCAATATTTTTATTAATTTGGATTATGAGTTTTGTAAGCTATTTAGGAATTACTTTAAAATTTTCTGCCAATATTTTAAAAAAATTAAGTTTATTTAAAACAGATTCTATTTTTGTTATTATTTTAGGTGTTTTACTGTTCTTAGCTTCTGGTTGGCAAAAAACTTATGCTGTATCAACTTTGTTTGTGCAAAGTGCTTTGAAATTTAGTTTCTTTATTTTAATATTTGGTATTAGTTTTCTTATACTAGCTTTTGCTTATTTAAAATACAAATATTTAAAATCTAAAGAACAATAGCGGGCTTCTTTGAACAGTTTAGTGAGAAATTTTAATATATTAATAATTGCATAAATTTTTCGACTCAATACGGAAATATAAGAATTTCTAAAATAAT
>CALXCA010000047.1 GCA_944386685.1 uncultured Clostridia bacterium
CATTTTCCATAAAATTAATTTAAGAAATTCTAAATTTCCTCCAATCGTATTCAAAATTTATTTATTATTAATATATATACTTTTTATTAAAATATAATTGAATTTTTAAATTAGAATATTGTATCAAAAACACTTTAATATCATATAATATATTAAAATTTTAGGCATAAGCCTTAAGAAAGGAATAATATAAAATGAACTCTGTATATGAAAACTATATGAGAAGTGTTTTAGGATATGAGCCAGTAAATTTTAATTACAGAAATACATATGAACAAGACTATTATGGAGACATAGATTATACAAATTATTCAATAATGCAACAAACAAATCCTCAAACTGCAAATAATGATTTAGAACAGTGTTATCCTGATATATATAAACTAGTTTATCCAATGGTTCAAAAAAGATGTATGCAAAATACAAGAAATGTAACAAGAGAATTAATTGATGAAATGACAAATGAAATTTATTTTTCAATAGAAGATGATAATTTAAATAGAGGAATTGAGCAAGAAAAAATAAATAATATGACAAATATAGAAAATCGTTCAACGATAAACCAAAAAACAGATAATAAAAATACAGTAAGTACACAAAATAATAGAAGTATAGAAAATAGAAAAGAAGAAAATAGACAAAGAGTAAGAAATCAGGGACTAAGTGATTTAATTAGAATCTTAATTTTAAGAGAATTTCTTAATAGACCTGGTTTTAGACCAAGACCACCAATGCCTCCACCTCCAAGACCACCATTTCCACCTGGACAGAATCAGCCAAGACCACCAATGCCACCTCCACAAAGACCAGGATTCGGAAGACCAATATATAATAGAGACTTATATGAACAAGATTATTAAAAAAAGAATATTTAAAATTTACTAAATAAACTGATACACAAACAATAATGTGAGATTTTAATTTTATAAATATATTAAATGTTTAAAGTAAGATTATTAAAAAAGATTATTCAAAAAAGAATAATCTTTTTTAATTTTGACTAAAATATATAAAAGCATGTTTAATATTTTTTATTAAATATGTAAATATGTTTTAAAATAAAAATTTATAATTTTTACAGAAAAAATAATGTATAACTTTTTTATTTAGCAACACAATGTAAAACTAAAATTTGTTATTTAAAAACTTTTAGTTTCAATTGAAGATTGGTAAATAAAAATATTTTAAAACATAAAAAAGTTGAAAGGAAAGTGATAAAAATGAAAGTTAAAGATTGTATGTGTGGAGATGTTTATTGTGTAAAACCTGAAACAAATTTAACAGATGTAGCAAAAATAATGGAAAAAAATCATATAGGATGTGTTCCTGTATGTGATAATTCAAATTATTTAGTAGGTTTAATAACAGATAGAGACATTATTTTAAGAGGAGTTGCATGTGGTAAAAATACAAATACAACACCAGCAAGTGAAATTATGACATGTAATATATGCACATGTAATGAAAATGATGAAATTCAAAAAGTAGAGAAAAAAATGGCAGAAAATCAAGTAAGAAGAATACCTGTTGTAGATAATAATAAGGTAATTGGAATATTAACATTAGGAGATTTAGCTAGATATAATGAAGAAATAGGAGAAGAAAATTTCTGTGATACAGTTGAAAATATATGCAATTGCAATGGACAAACTAAAAATAATTATTAATAAATTTTAATTAATTAAATATTTATATAATATAAAAATAAGAAAAGAGTTTTGCTCAAATGGATGCACACAATTTTACTGCGTAAAATTGGCGCACGAACAATGGCGCGGGCTTTAAAATGTTATAAACATATAAAATGTCAAAAAAGCCCGCTATTGTTCTTGTATAGAATTTATATAAATGTAATGAAAGGAAAATAAAAAATGACAGAAGATTTTAATTATATTTGTAGAATATTAAGAAAAACAATAAATATAACATTATTAATATTAGGGTTATATTTAGGAATAAAATTATCTGTATTTTTTATGCCTTTTTTAATTGCATTTTTTATTTATTTGATAATAGAACCAATTATTAAATTTTTTATGAAGAAAATGAGATTTAACAGAAAAATAAGTTCTATTATTATATTTATTTCAATTTTTTCTTTTATAATTGGAATTACAGTATTAGGAATAGTAACATTTGTTTCTGAAGCAACAAATTTATTAGAAATGTTAAATTTGTACATAAATAAAGCATATACACAAATACAAGAAAGTATAAGTAAAATTAATGTTGAGAGATTAAATATTTCACAAGATATAATAGATTTATTTAAAAATTCGTCACAAGATATATTAATAAAAATTTCAAATTGGATAACAAATTTTTTAACAAAATTTATAAATATTATAACATCATTACCAACTGTTTCGATATATATTGCAATAACAATAATGTCGTTATATTTTATGTGCACAGATAAAATTTATATGCTAGATTTTTTAGAACAACACGTTCCTCCAAAATGGGTGCAAAAAATAGGTAAATATGTTAGAGAAATTGCAACAAATTTAGGAGGATATTTAAAAGCTGAGATTATATTAATTTTAATTTCTTTTGTAATTTCAATAATTGGTTTATATATTTTTAAATTGGTTGGAATGAATGTAAAATACCCATTATTAATGGCAATAGTTATTGGATTTGTTGATGCTTTACCAATTTTAGGGTCAGGAACAATTATGATTCCATGGTCTGTTATATGTGCATTAAATGGAGATATTAAATTAGGAATTTCTATTGTTGCTTTGTGGATAATAATGTCAATTATTAGACAATTTTTAGAACCAAAAATTGTTAGTGGAAAAATTGGAATTCATCCAATATTTACTTTAATTGCAATGTATACAGGTTTTAAATTAATTGGAATTATGGGTATGTTAGTTGGACCAATTGTTTTAATTATTTTAAAAAGTCTTTTTTCAAAAGATATTGATAAAGATATTTATAATAAATTTTTTATATAAGTCAAGAACAAACTAAAGAAAAATCTTTAATTTTTCATATATAAAATAAGTTCTTTTTTATTAGATAAGTTCATAAATTTTAATAAATAAATTAAATGGAGGACTTATCTATGCGTGTATATAATATAAAAATAAATGGAGGTTTAGCATTAAAAATTATAATTTTTTTATTATCATTATTTATGCTGATTGTTTTTGCATTTAGTGTTTATAGAATTTTTTTTACAAGTGGAAAATTTTTTGTAAAAGACAAAGTTAAAGCAAGAGAAGTTACAGAAATAGATTCGGACAATTACACAAATATATTGCAAGCAGTTCATGAGAATATAGATTCATATATAGGATTGAAAATAAAATTTACAGGGTATGTATATAGAATAATAGATTTTGATGAGGAACAATTTGTTTTAGCTAGAGATATGGTAATAAATGATGAGGGAACACAAACTGTTATAGTTGGATTTTTGTGTAATTACCACAAAATAAAAGATATTGAAACTGGAACATGGGTAGAAATTGTTGGAACAATAGAAAAAGGAAAATATCATAATGAAGAAATTCCAATAATACAAGTAGAAGAATTAAAAGAAACTGAAGAACCAGAAGAGCCATTTGTACCAATTCCAGATAATTCTTATATTCCAACAAGTGGAATTTTATAGCCATTAATATTAGAGTTCAGTGAGAAATTTTGATATATTAATAATAAATAAATTTTGAATACGATTGGAGGAAATTTAGAATTTCTTAAA
>CALXCA010000048.1 GCA_944386685.1 uncultured Clostridia bacterium
AAATTCTTATATTTCCGTATTGAGTCGAAAAATTTATGCAATTATTAATATATTAAAATTTCTCACTGAACTGTAGCATTTTTTTACTTAATCAAATAGTTTTAAAATATCTTCTTTTGACAATCTACTAATGAAAGAAACTTTAGTATCTAGCACATTATCTATTAATTGAGACTTTCTTTGTTGTAATTCATATATTTTTTCTTCAATAGAATTTTTTGTTATTAATTTATATACTTGAACATTATTTTTTTGTCCAATCCTATAAGCTCTATCTGTTGCTTGATTTTCAGCTGATGCATTCCACCATGGGTCATAATGTATTATCATATCTGCACCTGTTAGATTTAATCCTGTTCCTCCTGCTTTTAAAGAAATTAAAAAAACTTTGATGTCTTTATTTTCATTAAATTCATCTACCATTCTAATTCTTTCATCAACTTTTGTTGCTCCTGTTAATTTAAAATATTTTATTCCATTTTGATTTAATTCTTCTTCTATTAATTCAAACATTGATGTATAACCAGAAAATAATAATATTTTATGTTCTGCTTCTACTGCATCTTTTATAATTTCTATACATTGTTCTAGTTTACTACTTCCAGATTTATAATTTTTAATAAACAAACTAGGATGGCAACAAATTTGCCTTAATCTTGTAAGTGCTGCTAATACTTGAATATGACTTCTTTCTAATCCATTTATTTGAATTGTTTCTTTAACATCTTTTTTAGCTTGTGCTAAATATGTTAAATAGATTTTTTCTTGTTCTTCTTTCATTTGATTGTTTAAAACTGTTATTGTTTTTTCAGGAAGTTCTGTTAGTACTTGTTTTTTTGTTCTTCTTAAAACAAATGGTTCAATTAACATTTTTAATTTTTTCATTGCTGAAGTACTATTGTCTTTTATAATTGGTGTTTCGAATTCTGTTTTGAATTTTTTATATCCAAATAAATATCCTGGCATTATAAAATCGAAAATTGACCATAATTCTGCTAAAGAATTTTCTATTGGAGTTCCTGTTAAAGCATATTTTGTTTCTGCAGTTATTTCTTTAACTGCTTTTGCATTTTGTGTATTACTATTTTTTAAATATTGCGCTTCATCTGCAATTGCATATTTAAATTCATATTTCTTTTCTTTGTATTCTTCTATATCTCTTTTTAATAAATCATATGATGTTATTACTAAATCATATTTTTGTATTTCAGAAATTTGTTTCTTTCTTTCTTCAGCACTTCCTTTTATAACTAATGTTTTTAAATTTGTTGAAAATTTTTGTGCTTCATTTTGCCAATTTAGTGTTAATGAACTAGGACATATTACAATTGATGTTTTTCTTTGTTTTTCTTCTTCAACATAACCAACTATAATTGATAACATTTGAATTGTTTTTCCAAGTCCCATGTCATCTGCAAGAATTCCACCAAATTTATAATTATCTAATGTTTTAAGCCATTTATATCCAGTTTTTTGATAATATCTTAAAGTATTGTCTAAAATTGATGGAATTTGTATATCTTCTTCTCCATTTTCCTTATCTAGTCCATTTATCATTTTTCTGTATTCTGCGTTTTTTATGATTTGAGTATCATTTATTGTTTTTAATAATTGATTTAAATATAAAGTTCTATTTACTGGTAATTTTATAGTTCCTTTTTCTAGCTCTTTGTAACTTATATCCATTCCTTTTACTAATTTATCTAAAAATTCTATATCCTGATTTTCTTCTAAACTGATAAAACTTCCATCTTTTAATTTGTGATATTTTTTCTTTAATTCATATTTTTCTATGATTTCTTCTAATTCTTTACTATCAATATTTAAGCTTTGTAAATCTATTGTTAATAAATTATTTTCTACTTTTACTCCAATGCTTCCAATTTTTGGTTGTTTTATTTGCTTTGATTTAAATTGATCTGTTACCATTACTTCAAATGCTTGCATATATTTATATATATCATCAGATAAAAATTCATATATTTTTTCTTCATTTGGTAAGATAAAACATTTTTTTGCTTCATAAAACATAAATCCTGTTTTTCTAATCATATTTACTGCTTTATTTTCTGCAATCATATCTCTTGGATATTTTGTATCTATTTTAGGTTCTAATGGATTAAACTCTACATCTCCATAACAAAATTTTATTTCTGCTAAAATTCTGTCATGTTCGTCAAAGTCTAAAAACATTTTTACTCCTAATGCTTTTGGTTTATATTGTTCTATTTCTTTTTCGTTTATTTCATCTGTTTCTATATTATTTTTTAGGCAAGGAATTATAACAGAAAATAATTCTGGTAATTGTTCTTTTCCAAAAATAATTTCTGTTAAATAATTTTCTTTAAATAACTTTAATAATTTTATAACTGTATTTTCAAACTGTTTACTACATTTATAAAAAATATTTCTACATAATATATATGTGTGTTCTTTTCCTGAAAATATTTTGATATCTTTTATAATATCAATATTATCATTTAATAAAAGTTTATATTCTTTATCATTAATTTTCTTAATTTTAAAGTGTAAATCAGGGTCATTTTCTGAAAAACTAATAATAATATCTTCATTTTCTGTTTGCATTAAAATTGTTCTGTCTTTTAATATTTCAAACAATTCATCTAATATGGTTTTATTTATTACTATACTACTTTCATCTAATGCTTTTCCATAATATCTATAATTTGAGTTTGAATTTGAATTAACTGTATTTATTATTTCTGCATTTTTTAATATGAATTCTAATAATTTTTGATCTTTTTCTGTAAACATTTCTTTATTATGTATAAATTCTAAATTATTTCCATATTTATATTTTTCTGATTTTTGCATTCTATCATAAAACTCTACTAGGTTTTTTATTTTATACATTCTTTTGTCACCAATTTTAAAGTCAATTTTTAGAGAATTATAATATTTATTATATATTATTTTAGGTTCTATTTTGATTGTACCATGGTTTTCTGCTTCTAATTTCTTTTCTTCTGTTTCGTGCATTTCTTCTTCATATAATTCATTAACTATTTGCGTAAAACTTCCATATTTTTGATTTAGTCTTAATTTTTTATTTATGTCTACTTTATTTTCTCTTAATAATAAATTTTTATATTTTGGATTTTCGTCAAATTCCATTATTGTTGCTATTATATGTTTACATGCTGCATATCTTTCTCTATAATCTATACATTCACATGTAATATCACTTATTTCTCCATTTTCTACAGATATATTTGTTCTATATATTTCTTGTCCTAATACTTTTCCTGTAATTTCAAAATTATTTTTGTTCTTAAAGTCCATTTTTATTATTTCTGCTTTTCCAGTTTTCATATATAATCTTGCTTTTTGTACTCTTGTTTCTCCAGCATCTTCAAATAATTCTTCTTTTACTTTGTCATCTACTAACATTCCTATTTTCCCCTTTAGAATGAAACTTTTATAAAACATTTTTCGATTTTTTTCTTGAAAATATATTATAAACTATTTTTCTACTTTTGACAAGTGCATTATGCCCTATTTTTTTATTTTATTTAAATTAGTAAATTAAAAAAGTAAATTCTATTCAAATAAAAGTAAATAGATTTTAATTGTATTTTAATAGCTATTGTAAGATT
>CALXCA010000049.1 GCA_944386685.1 uncultured Clostridia bacterium
TATTGCAAAGAGCTTCATATACATTGTTTTCTCCATTGTATGCCAGAGCTGCAAGAGTAGTTATAATAATGGAAATTGGCTTATTCTTATCATCCGATTGAAAGCAAATATCACGATGCCGTTTTAACAGTTGAATCGTTTTTTGGAGAGGAGTTCTCATCCTGTATGTAGGAACTTTGCTAATTTCCGTTTTATTTTGAGTGGCAAAAGCGCGCTTTTCAATAAGCAAAATATCTTTCATTTGATTTTCAAACCAGTTATGATAAGCATATGGATTGCTATATCGTTCTTGATAGGTTCCATCAGTCCTTTTATCAGTAAGTTTTATAGCTGTCAAGTGCGGCTCTACAAAATACTGATTTTTAGGCACACAAGGAAGAATATCCATATGAAATTCATCATACTGCATTGTCCAACAGCGTTTTCCTTCCGGTTCCAATTTTTCTTTGTATACAGCATTTTCTTTTAGCCGGTCGCCAACCAAGTTTTTGATTTCAGATAGCGACAAATAAGAACCGTTTTTTAGTAAGCAAACGAGATCCATGTCATAATCATCGGAATCATCGATTGGACGTATAACTGTTCCTAAATTCATAGAGCCTTGTGGCATTATTTTCACATCATAGTCTACCCCATCTCCAATCCATTTCCCGACAGCTTCATAACTGCGTATAGCTTTATCCTGCATAGTTGGAGTAATATTTAATTCGTCCGCTATCTGACTTAATAAATTTCCCAATGCTACTTCTCGATCATTAAGCATATTTAACCTCCTAATGTGAGTGCTTCAAAAAAGCCATTATCATCGTCATATATTCTTAAAGAAGGATATATTCCCGGCATATATCTACGTCCAATTTCAAAAGCCGCTGATATTGGGATGGCCGGAAATACTCCAATATCTTTAACATCTAAATAAGTGTTTCGAATTTCATCTAATATTACCTGATATTGATGCCAAAAGCAGGATAAATCAGCTATACTTAAAATGCAATCAACACCATACCGCGTAGGATGTATTTTATAAATTACATCCGCATCAAATACATCTATTATTCGTTCAGGAGCAATGTTAGCTGTTAGACATAAAGCAAGCGCAACTCTATTGCCAGGACGAATAATCTCTTTGGATATTAGAAACTCATTGGTCTTGTCTGTTGATTGCCAACACCATGTATCTGGAGAGCGCGACTTTTGATAAATATTGGCTTGAATTTTATCCTCCATAAGAAAGCCCAACTTTGCAATTAAAGGAATTGGCGCAATCGGGAAAACAGAAAAATGCATGTCTGGTTGCATGCTTAATATACTTCTCACCATATAATCAAATTTTCTCTCCAGCTGTTTCTGAACTTCGTCCCAATATGTACGAGATTTATAATCTGCGGATGCTTCAACATTTATTAAGATACCATGATTAGATGCAGGTTTTCTCTGGAATCTGATTGCTTCAATAGTTTGCCGAAAATCAATATTTGCATCAATCTTCCCCTTTACGGGAGAAGTTAGCATAATTATTTCTGTTGATTCTGCATTAATGGCTGCACAAAGTTCCTGGACAGATTGCTCGTGTCTCTTTTTCATTTTAAGTAAAATATCTTCAGTGTATATTTCTGGATAACTGTCAATCAACTTATGATGATCCATACACATAAGCATTAGATTATCAATATCTTGAGATAATTTGTGCGAACGATTTTTATCCCCACGAGGGCCAGTGGGACTTGAAGCCACAATATGGGCAACATTTGTATTATTAAAATCATCCAGTGTTATAGAGTCTGTAAATAAGAGGCGACCACATCCTTCAAACTCACATCGTCCTGCAGCATGTGCACAGAGCATGTGAATGGTTAATGGCGTCGGATTAGGGCCACGGCCTTGTTTATTTCCTGAATTTCGATTTTTATTATTTTGAGTTGCCACGATTTATTCATCATTCCTTTGCTGGGATAAAATCTGAAATGGTTCGATAATTGGTATTCCATTATATTTTCCGCTTAAATAATTTTTTTCAAAATTTTCGTCCTTCCGGATTTTAACTCCATCTTCATCAACGCAATCATCCAGAGAATATAAATGTGAAATGCCCTGTTTGTCTTTTTGAGTAAAGTAGATTTCATCACGTCTGAGAATATCAGTGGATAGTTGCCATGTATCATGAGTCGTGAAAACCAACTGTGCTCTATGGGGATTGGAGTTTGGGTTCAAAAAGATATAAATGAAGTTTCGTACCAACAAAGGATGAAGGCGCGCATTAAGTTCATCCACAAATAACACACTGCCTCGCTCTAAAACCATTTGTAGAATCGGGTATAAAGCAAACATTTTTAGTGTTCCATCTGACTCATAGCGCAAGGGAATTGAAGCAGTTTCATCAGAATCAATCATGGAGTGAATAGCATCTATTGTATAATGTTCTTCTTTTCGTTCTGAATCAGGGGAAGAAACTTTTTCTACACGAAAACCTTTAATGGAATCATCAAAAGCAGAAAAGAATTTCACAACATTATCCTGCACCTCTTGACTATCCACAAAACCCGTAGGCAAAAACCGAGACATATAGAAGCTCTCAACTGGATCTCCGAAATCCGCAAATTCATTTTGTAAAAACCAATCCCTAATGAATTTGAGTTTAGGAATTTTTAGCTTGGCGCCTAAAGAAGAAATCAAAACTTCTCTTTCCAAAGAAATCTCTATATTTTCACGATATTTCGCTGGAATCCCGACTAAATCCAATGTTTCACTATCACGATAGAAAATCCGTTTGTATGCTCTTGCGGTCTTGGCCTTTCGATTCAACCATTCTCGTGTAACACCTTGTGAATTTACAGCGAAGCCATATTGATATGATTTCATGGAGTCGCTGCTTGTATCTATAAAATATACCTCAAATGAAGATTCTTGATCTTTGCTCTTGGTATCAAATAAAAAGGGGGTAGGCTTCATATATTCGAAGTCTGACTTTTGGTTTGAATCCTCGTCCCCACCAAATTTGAAGGAGTTTGCAACATACTGGCTCATATATTCAAAAGCCTGATAAACATTAGATTTTCCACTTGCGTTTGCACCGTATATGGCTATAACTGGCACAACCTTTTCGATGCCAGTATCAAACAAGTGATCAGCATACTCAGTGATTTTGGCAGCGGATAGATTCAGCGTTGTATCATCTCGAAAGGACTTAAAATTGCGAAAAATAAACTTGGTCAGCATTTTTCTCCCTCCCAAACCTATTGTAACACAAATTTTGAGCATAATCAACATCTAATTGAGAAAAAATCTCAATTAGATGCATCTCGTTTCAACAGACAAGTTACCCACAAAAAAATAGCACCGATGCCTCGCTTGTGAAGACATCGGTGCTATTTTTTTGCAGGCAACCTATTTTTGCAGTGGCAGGGTAGCATCCAGTTCATACCCTCCGACAAACCGGATTCTTATTTGGAAAGCAGAGAGCACAGTCACTTGTTCGATGATCCTTCTGATGAAGTCATCGTTAAATTCAGTGAGGTTCAGGTTTTCCTCATTGTTGATATAGATGAGGGCCTGCTGGTATTGATATTCC